>CAZYBE010000020.1:15948-54143 GCA_964645765.1 uncultured Eubacteriales bacterium | reverse complement strand
GTTGCAGAATCTGTAGGAGAAGTGTCGTCTTCAGGGCCATATGCTCATGGAACGGTGGTGACGCTGTTGGCCACTCCTGCAGCGAATTCAGTGTTTGCAGGCTGGAGCGGAGACCTGAGCGGAGCCGAAAACCCGGCGACGATCACCATGAACAGTGATAAGAGCGTGACAGCGGCATTTAACGTGCTGACTTTCACTATTACGGCCAGTGCGGGTTCGGGTGGCACAATTTCACCGTCTGTCACTATGAACTATAGCGAAGACAGTGTTTTTACTATCACGCCTGATGAAGGTTACCACATTGCCGACGTTAAGGTTGATGATAAGCCAGTAGGAACAGAGCCGACATACAAATTCACCAACGTGACCGCCGCCCACACGATATCCGCGACATTTGAGATTAACACTTACATATTATCGATTAATACAACAGGTCAAGGCACAGGTTCGGTTGCAGAGACTGTAGGAGGAGAGCCGTCTTCAGGGCCGTATGATCATGGAACGGCGGTTACGCTTACGGCCAATCCGGGTGTAACTTCAGAGTTTGCTGCTTGGAGTGGTGCACTTGTGGGCATGGATAACCCCACGACGATCTTAATGGATAGTCCTAAGACTGTGATAGCGACGTTTAATGTGATAACTTACACGATAACGGCGAGTGCGGGTCCGGGTGGTACAATTTCGCCTTCTGTCACTGTGAATTATGGCAAAGACTGTGTTTTTACTATCACGCCTGATGAAGGCTACCATATTGCCGATGTTAAGGTTGATAGTGCATCGGTGGGAGCGGAGCCGACATACAAATTCACCAACGTGACTGCGGTCCACACGATATCCGCGACATTTGAGATTAACACTTACATATTATCGATTAATACAACAGGGACAGGCACAGGTTCGGTTGCAGAGTCTGTAGGAGGAGAGCCGTCTTCAGGGCCGTATGATCATGGAACGGTGGTTACGCTTACGGCCAATCCGGGTGTAACTTCAGAGTTTGCTGGTTGGAGTGGTGCACTTGTGGGCATGGATAACCCCACGACGATCTTGATGGATAGTCCTAAGACTGTGATAGCGACGCTTAATGTGATGACTTTCACGATAACGGCGAGTGCGGGTGAGGGTGGTACAATTTCGCCTTCTGTCACTGTGAATTATGGCAAAGACTGTGTTTTCACAATTGCCGCTGATGAAGGCTACCACATTGCCGACGTTAAGGTTGATGGTTCGTCTGAAGGGAAGGAGCCGACATACAAATTCACCAACGTGACTGCGGTCCATACGATATCCGCGACATTTGAGATTAACACTTACATATTATCGATTAATACAACAGGTCAAGGCACAGGTTCGGTTGCAGAGACTGTGGGGCGAGCGCAGTCTTCAGGGCCGTATGATCATGGTACGGTGGTGACACTGACGGCCAATCCTGCGGCGAATTCAGAGTTTGCGGGCTGGAACGGGGATCTGAGCGGGGCTGAGAACTCGATGACGATCACCATGAACGACAACAAGACTGTGATAGCGACGTTTAAGCTGAAGAAATATACATTAACCGTAACCGTGGCCTCTGCAGGCACAGGCAGCGGCACAGTGAGCTTGAATCCACCGGGGGGAACATACGATTCCAGCACAGTGGTAACTCTGACAGCCAATCCAGGGGCTACTTCAGACTTTGCTGGATGGAGTGGTGCACTTTCGAGTACGGATAATCCGGCAGAGATCACGATAGACGGTTCCAAGACTGTGACAGCAACGTTTAACCTGAAGCGTTACACATTAACCGTGACTACCGCAGGCACGGGAAGTGGCACCGTTAGCTTGAATCCTCCTGCAGGGATATATGATGCGGGGACAGTGGTGACGCTGACGGACAATCCTGCGGCAAACTCGGAGTTTGCAGGCTGGAGCGGGGATCTGACCGAAACTGCCAGCCAGGCGACGATCACGATGGACGGCCCCAAGACTGTGACAGCGACATTTAAGCTGAAGCAATACACCATAGAGGCGAGCGCAGGGGGTGGCGGCACTATCTCGCCGTCAGGGTCAATCAGTGTGAAAAATGGTGAGAGGATCACTTTTAAAATTTCTCCAACTGAGGGCTATCACATTACTGACGTCATAGTGGATGGAAATTCTGTGGGAGCCGTGCCCAGCTACACTTTCAATAATGTTACCTCTAACCATTCAATCAGCGCTGTATTTGCCGTCAATACTTGCCAAATAATTGCGAGTGCGGAAGAAGGCGGAGTTATTAATCCAGCGGGAAGAGTCACTGTGAAACATGGTGGAAGCCAGACTTTTGCTATCGTTCCGATGAAAGGTTATCACATCGCTAAGGTTAGCGTTGATGGAAAGTCGAAGGGGGCGTTATCCTCCTACACTTTCACTAATGTTAAGACGCATCACAGAATTAAAGCCAGATTTGCCGCAGACGCAGTCAGAGCGGATGTTGTTATCCGTCCTGATACTCTGAATTTGAAGGGCGAGAGTGATGAAGACACGATAACAGCATATATAAACCTTCCAAGGCGATATCATGAAGCAAATATTGATGTAGCCACAGTAAAGCTGGATGTCATGGACACGATGGTGCCTGCTCTGATGACTCATACTTCGAAAGATGGTCATTACTATCATAGAGCTCCTGGCCGCATAGTAAAGTTTAGCCTCAAAGCTGTGATTTCAGCGCTTGATGGCCGGACAGGATATATTATCATGACAGTAAGCGGGCAGCTAAAGGATGGGACGATATTTAGCGGCAGCGATAAAGTAAAAGTAATTGATCAGGGAAAAAGGAAGGGAGGCCATAACTGGTAATTAAGTCAGCTAAGTCAAGATAGCTGGTTCCTCAATAAAGCGGAAACCCTGAAGACAGCATTTCATCAATCTATAAAAGCCTTCTCATAACATAAAAAGGTTGCTAATTCGGTATTCTTGAAGCTTGCTTCTCGTTGTTGTGTTGGGTCAGATACATTAGTGACACATTGGGGTAAGATAGGTGTCACGATGTACCCACATTCAGCTTTTTGACACCCCCTAACCCCTGTGTTAAATTCTCATGCCAGTGGGAATTCCGAGTCTCAAATTTTACTATTATCAATGAGTAAGTATGAATAAAGACTCTCAACAGAAGCCGCAGCTCAAGCAAAAGCTCACGCTCTTTGACATGACGATGATTGCCATCGGTTCCACAATCGGCTCCGGGATTTTCCTGACGCCTTCAATCATCGCCAAAGCGCTGCCTTCGGCCAAGTGGATAATTCTGGTTTGGATTGTCGGCGGGCTTTTGTCGCTCTCAGGCGCCTTGACCTTCTCTGAGCTCGGGTCGATGATGCCCCAGGCAGGAGGCGTCTACGTTTATCTGACCAAGGCTTACGGAGGGCTTTTTGGATTCCTCTACGGCTGGGCATATTTTCTCGTTGTCAACACTGGAGGGATTGCAGCTCTCGCTGTTGCCTTCTCAACTTACTCTGCTTATTTCCTTCCTTTGAGCCCTGCCGGAATAAAGATTTTTGCCGTTTGTGGAATTATCTTTGTCACGGTCATCAACGTTCTCGGTGTAAAATCCGGCGCGATCTTCTCCGACCTTTTCACCGTCCTCAAGCTTCTCGGGATTGCAGGCATCATCATCATCGGTCTTGGATGGGGAACAGCGAAAACGACAGATTTTTCTTCGCCCCTGCCCAGTCTTCCTCATGGGCTGGGAAGCGCTCTGGCCCTGGCCATGGTTGGAGTGCTGTGGTCGACCGGCGGCTGGCAGCATGCGACGTTCGCCGCGGGCGAAGCAAAAGATGCACGACGGACTCTGCCGGCATCGATGATAATCGGAACGATTACTGTCACGGCTGTCTATCTTCTGACCAACATTGCCTATATGTTTCTCCTTTCGCCTTCACGAATTGCTGTTTCTGAAAGAGTGGCTGCCGATGCCGTCGAGGTTGTTCTCGGTTCTGCTGGAGGAATAATCATTTCCTTGGCAATCTTTATCTCCGCCTTCGGAACCACGGGAATCTACACTTTAACCGCTCCTCGAATATATTACGCCATGGCAAGCGATGGACTCTTCTTTCGCAAAGTGGCTGAGATTCATCCAAAATATCACACCCCTGCCTTTGCCATTATTTTTCAATCCATCTGGGCAATCTTTCTCATTCTGTTCTGGGGCACGTTCGAGAATTTAATTTCTTATGTGGTCTTTACGGATTGGATCTTCTTCGCCTTAGCAGCAGCGAGCGTCTTTGTTCTCAGAAGCCGGCTTCCAGATGCTGAGAGGCCCTACAGAACCCTTGGCTATCCTTTGACCCCACTCTTTTTCATCGCCATTTCAGTCTGGTTTGTGCTGAATACACTCATAGAGAAGCCTGCGCAGGCTTGGGCCGGGATAGGCTTCTTGCTTGTTGGAGTTCCTGTCTTTTACTTCTGGAAGAATAAATATAAAAGCGCTCATTAAAGAGCTTTCTTAAAGCGTTTTTATTATCAACTGCCTGCGATCTTGAGATTCTTCATCAAATCTTCCCATCTCAGCCCGGAGAAAGATTGATACCAGCTTGACCAGCCAACGGGATTCCCTTCAAAAAGGGAAAGTGATGATTTTGGAGCGTGTGATTTGATAGGCCAAATATTTTTAAGATTAATCCTTCAGATAAAGCTCGATGACCGGGACTGCGACATCCGGCTTTTGCACAGGAAGCCTGAGGATTACAGTTTGACTGACGGCTCCTTTCCTTTCTCCAGGAAGATAGCCTCCCTCAGAAGATTTGGTTGTCTCCACGAACCTTATCTCAGAGGCGTCGTTGAGGAGCTGGGCATATTTCACCCTGCCTCCGAATCCATCGAGATAGAGAGTTTCGATCGGCCACTCGAGCACATGCACGTATAACCGTTTTGTCTGAGGATTGTAAGTCAAAAGGCAATTCTGAGGAGTCTTGAATTCCTCTGGCGCTTCAGTGCAGCCATAGATGGAGCGGCTGTGGAGCCTCATCCATTCCCCAATTCCATTCAGCCTCTCAACGGCGCGGCTGTCGAACGTGCCACGGGCAGTGGGCCCGACATTCAAAAGCAAATTCCCGCCCTTGCTCACGGTTTCAATCAGCATCACAATGAGCTGACGGACGCTCTTCCAGGTTGCCTCATCCCGATAATAGCCCCAGGAGCCGGAGAAAGTCTGGCAGGTTTCCCAGGGGACTTTCTTTCCGTTTATCTTGACCCATTCGCGGGGCATGAACTGCTCAGGAGTCCTGTAGTCCCAGCCTCCAGGCACATCGAGCAGGTCAAGGCGGTCGTCAACGATGATGTTCGGCTGGAGCTGGCGGATCATTTTGATTAGCTTCTCCGATTGCCAATCCTCCCTTCCTTTTCCGTCCTTTCCAGGAAAAGAGAAATCCATGAAAAGGCAGTCAATCTGACCAAATTCAGTCAGCAGCTCCCGGACTTGGTTATGCAAATATTCAGTATATTTTTTCATGTCACGGTTTTTGGCCTTTTCTCGAAACTCGGGGTTGTTGAACATGGGATGGAATTTGTCGAGGGAGTATTCAGGATGATGCCAATCGAGGAGCGAATAGTAGAATCCAACGCGAAGCCCTTCATCGCGCATGGCCTTGACCAGCGGCTTGATCAGGTCTTTGCCATAAGGCGTGTTGGTGGCTTTATAGTCTGTGTATTTGGAATCCCAGAGGCAGAAGCCCTCATGATGCTTGGTGGTGATGACAAAATATTTCATCCCTGCATTCCTGGCAATGCGCGCCCATTCCTTGGGGTCATAGAGGTCAGGATTGAAGTGCTCGAAATATTTTTGATACTCCTCGTCGATGATGTGTTCATTATTCTTAACCCATTCATGGCGGGCGGCAAGCGCATAGGTCCCCCAGTGAATGAACATGCCGAACCGGGCTTCAGTCCACCACTTCATCCTCGCTTCGTGCTGGGCTTCTGTTTCCTGAGCAAGGCAGATTTTGGCTGAGGCGGAGAAGAACAGAAATGCCAGCACGATGACTGCTGCCTTAGAAAAAACGAGAATTGACCTTTTTTTAATCATGTGGCCTCCTAAGAAACTGTAATTATTTTTAATATTGAAATGACTTATAGCAGAGGAAAAAATCGATGTCAAATTGACCTTTTTAATCATGGAATCAGAGATGCGTTTTTTTATTCATTTTGGCAAGGCTTACTCTCAGGAGTCATTCCCATTTGCCTGAGGCGGTGAGAGTTAATCATCGTTTCAGGTAGAATTTATCAGAAAAAAATCATTCCCTAAATCATCCCTTCAGGCGATTTACGTCCAGTGCAATCGTATTAAATTGTATATTGGGAAATGAGGAACCCATTCACATGAGGAACTCAGGCTTTTACAAAAGGGAAAAGAGGGGAAAATCGATGGAACCTATTGTAAAAGCATCAGTTACAATCATCGGGGTTGTCATTGCTTTTCTGGCCACAGCTGCTTTGTTCATGCCTCAAGTTACCTTTGCCGGAGATAATCAAGAGAAAACCCTAGCAAGAAATATCAAGTTTGCCCCGGAACATAGGTATGATATAAAGATTCATGAATTCTTGGACATGCAAAAAGATTTTGGCAATCCTGCTTCAGCCCATCGAACTCTCGACAATTTATTCGTCCGAATAAAAAAGAAGACCAAGCCGAGACCCAAGTACAATAAAGAACAGGCCATAAAAGCATTGAAAGTCATCGGACAGGTTTTGAAAGAAGAAGGAAATTTCGAATACAGGAAAAATAATATTTTAATCGAGGGATTGAAAAAACAAAAAAATGGAAGAAGGTTCATCGATTGTGATGATTATTCTTCCCTTTACCTCCTTGCTGGCGAAGGTCTTGGCTTATCTCTCAAGCCTGTTTATGCCTCAAACCATATTTTCCTGGTGTGCAATTTAGACGACGTCCATCATTTTTATTGGGAGCCCACGATTGGAGAAGAAAGAGATGTCAGCTTTTACAGAAGATTGTTCAATCTTCCCGAAGACTGCGGCTATCCAAAGATTTTAGGTGAAAAAGAGTTTGAGGCAGTCCAGTTTTGTAATCTCGGCGTGGCCTGGTACGAAAGAGGAGATTATGAAAAAGCCGTTGAGTTTTCTCAGAAAGCAATCAGATTGAATCCAGGTTATGCTGCGCCTTTAAACAATCTGGGAGTTGCTTATGCAAAGCAAGGCAAATTTACTGTAGCTCTGGAATGTTATGAAAAAGCCACTGGCTTAGAACCTCATTATGCTACGGCTTTTTATAATATTGGCGTTACATTTTATAAGCTGGGCGATCAGGATAAAGCCGTCGAGTATTTCAAGAAAGCTTTTGAGACAGACCCAAAATACAGGAGTGTCTATCATTATGAGATTTTGGCTTTGTTGGAGAGGAGTGAGAATGATGGCCCCCTGGATTTTCTCGGTTATTTCTTCTCTTCCTCTTTCTTCTCAGGCTCCTTCTTCCAGTCTTTGAGCTCCTTGGGGAATTCCTCGAGGAAGGCTGAATCCACGCGGAAGAGATAATCGAAGCGGGCATTTTTCACAACGACTTTCTTTGCTTCCAAGTCTTCTTTGCCGATGAAGACTGTGATCTCTTTAACTTTTTCCTCTTTTTCTCCCTTCTCCTTCGTCCAAATCTTGACTTCAGCTTGAGGGCTGTCCAGGCCATAGTCTTTGAGATTGAAAGGAGGGTCGATGAATTCCGAGGCTTCAAGGCTTTCGAACTTGCGGATGAAGGATTGGACTTTGTCTTTATCGGCCGGGTCTTTTGTCGGGGATTCGAAGCTCCAGTTTTCATCCTTGTCCTTGGCCAAAGTCCAGTCTATCTCTCCTTTCTTAACCTGAAGTTTGTTTGCCTCCCAGCTATAGAATTTTGCTACCGATTTTTCTCTTAATTCCTTTGCTTCTTTCTCCAAATCAGAGAGAAGAGAATCCTCGGCTGTTATAATCTTCGAGGATTGGGAGGTGGTGGCGTAGAGCTTATCAGCTTCCTTATGGAGGAGGAATGTCAATTCTTTGTTTGCTAAAGGCATCGCCAGCGCAATCTCATATTCAGCCTTGTCGAGTCCGTATTTTTTTATCTCCTCTTCTTTTTTTTCTTCGGAGACGAAATCCTTGGCTTTCAGATTGGATAGAGAAGATATTATTCCCTCGATTTTGCTCGACTCGGCCAGAGCCTGGACAGGGCTCTTCAAGAACCATTCCTCTTCCTTTTTTTCTGCTTCCCATCGAGTATTCTTTGCCCGCAACTTTACGCCTTTCACCTCATTTGTCTCGAATTTGAAGATATCCTTCTGGCGGAAATCAATAAGCTTTTTCTCCATCAGGCTTTTAAGATGGCTGGGGATGAGCACGACCCTTGTTTCCTCCTCTTTTTTGGCAAAGAAGGTGCTGTCCAGGGGATTTTCCAGGCCGATCAGGATTTTGACAGGCTTCTCCTGGCCTTTGAACCAGAGCGTTATCTCCTTCTTCGGAATCTCGTATTTTTCAAGGCTTTTGGGCTGCCTTTCGACAACTCTCTCTATTTTTAAATCCGAAAAATCCTGAGCAATGCGGTCGACTTCGTATTTATCTGCCTTGGCTTGAAGGGGCTCGGTGATAAGCCATTCCCCCTTTTCGTCCTTCTGGAAAGTCATTGTGCCGTCTTCTTTTTTGAAAGAAATCTTCTGAACGCTATCCGATGGCAAGGAGACTAATTTTTCTTCTTTCTCTTTCTTGCCTTTTTCTCTGGATTCAAACAAGAGGACTGCACCTAAGAGAACCAAAAAGAGAGCAAAGAGGATGATGGTTGTTTTGAATTTCATAGCGAGCGTCTCCTTAGCCAGACCGATATTCCTGCGACAAGAACGATAAGCGGAAGAATAATAAGAGAGACAAAAAAGAGCATCCTGCCCTGCGCGGGAGTCAGGCGGATTGTCCGCGGCGAGGATGTCTTGGGCTGGACGGAAATGAGGTCTGCCTCTTCAGTCAGCCAGTTGACAGTGTTTAGGAATAGATTTCCGTTGCCCTGGGTGTTGTAATACCTGTTCGAGGCAAAATCTGAATCGCCAAAAACCGCAAGCCTTCCCTGTTTTTTCGCCGCGCTCTCTTCTTTCTTCTCTTCTGGCTTTGCCTCTTTCGCTTCTTCCGGTTTCTTTTCTATAGCTTCCTCTTTTTTCGGTTCAACCGTGACCACTGCTGCCACAGAGATTGGCCCGGCCGCGTCTTTGTTTTTATCAAAAGTGACCTGCTTCTGGTCAAGCTGCCTTTCTGACCAGGAGTTTGAGCTTGTTTTTCCCAGAATGCTGACCGAAACTCCTTCCGGCTTTTTTTCGGCTGCATTCACCGAACGGGCATAGGGATAAAAGGTGATATAGTTAAAGTTCTTTGTGATCTCGTGGGATTCATACACCGTGACCATCGGCATGAAATAATCTCCACCCAGCAATCGAGAGACTCTATCGACAATTAAGTCGTCTTCGAGTCGAACTCCATATTCAGCCAGGAAGGGCTTGAGTCCTGGAGCAGTTTCCGGGTCGACCATGAAAAACACTCTCCCGCCGTTATTGATGTAGTTTCGGATTGTCTCCAGCTCATTGGGAAGGAGGTCTTTCTCAGCGCCAGGAATAATGAGAGCAGAACAGTCGCCGGGAAAATTCTCGGAAAGGGCAACACTCAGCTTTTTTACTTCATAAGCCAGCTTTTCCAAATCTTGTTTGGCCAGAGAATAACCCTTTGCCTCACTGTCCTCGATGCTTGCTTCGCCGTGGCCTTCAAGAAAATAAATAACTTTTTTCTTTTCCCTCGTGACTTTAATGATAGCGTTGGTCACATCTTCTTCGCTGCTTGAGGTGATTCGGCTTTCTTTGTCCCCGCATTCGAGGATTGTCGTTCCGTCTTCTTTGATGTCATACCTTTTGACCAGTCCCACATTCTTATCAGGGTCGATGAATTCGTATTTGATTCGCTTGGAATGATAGCCGTAAATCTTCATCAGGTTTTCCATCCTGCTGCGGCTCAGATTTCCTTCGAGGAAGAAACATTTGACATTGATATCGACTTTTAAACCCTTCAAGACCATAATCGACTGGTCGGAGAGGCTGTGGAGCTTGGCCTGGGTGAAGTCAAAGCGGTAGTGATGGCGGGCAAAGAAATAGTTGACTAAAACCAGAATAGCCAGAACCAGGGCAACGACGACAATCAAGTTGCTGGAGTAGATGAAGGATTTTCTCTTGAAGCTCTGCTTGAGCGTTGAGAGGTTAAGGGCGATGTAAACAGCCAGGCAGGCCAGACCAGCAAGCCCCAGAATGGGGGCTATCGCTTTTTTGTAGGGCCAGATTATATACGCGACCAGGGCCAAGAAGATTAGCCCTAAAGCTATGTAATTCAAATATTGCTTGATTCTTTCCATAAGGCTCTCCATTTTTCACCTCCACCTTCTGGATTGGATGACAGAATGGGTGAGAAAGAGGCTGAAGAAGATGAAGCTCAGGTAATAGACGACATCTGTCGTATCCAGGATTCCCTGGGTCATGCCGTCAAAGTGCTGGAAGATTGAAAGGTAGTTGATGACATCCCTCCAAATTCCGCTGGCCGAAGAGGAAGCCCAGTTGAAGATATAAAAGAGAAGGAGCGCGCCAAAGGTCAGGATGGCAGAGACAATCTGGTTTTCAGTCAGAGAGGAGAAGAAAATTCCTGCGGCCATAAAGGCGCCGCCCATCAGGAAAAGGCCAAGATAACCGTTGAGCAGGGGAGTGAATTCCGGATTTCCGAAGACAAAGGTGAAAACCATAAGGATTCCAAGGAGAAGCAGCATGATAAGGAGAACAAAGAGAGAGGCGAAATATTTCCCGAGGATGATCTGGTTGACGGAGAGCGGGCTTGTGTAGAGGAGTTCATCTGTCTGCCTTTTCTTCTCCTCTGAAAAAAGTCGCATGGTGAGAAGGGGAATCATCAGCAGGAGGATGATGCTCGTGTTGTTGAGGAGAGGAGAGAAGACCATCTGATTGATGTTGAGCTGCTGGTAATAATATGGATTCTGTGCCATCTGCATCGACTGGGTGTTGAACCACCAGATGGCGTTGTAGAAGAAAAATCCACTGAGAATCAGGAAGACAGTGATGACCACGTAGGCAATCGGGGAGGTGAAGTAGGTGTTGATTTCTTTCTTGCATATCGCCCATATGTTTTTCATTGCTTGACTCCTCCTGAGATGACCTTGAGATAGAGGTCTTCGATATTCATCGCCAGAGGCCTCATCTCAACCAGGCCCAGGTCTTTCTCGACGATGAGCCTTGTGACCTCATCCCTCAAATCTTTTCCCTTGCTCCATTCAATCTTGAGCTCGTCGTTTTCGCGGCTAATCCTGTCCACTCCCTTTATCTCTTTCAGGAGTGAACGCGCGCTTTCTCCTGACTTTTTAAGCCTGAGCACAACCCCATCTTTTTCCCTGAAGGAAGCGGTCAGGGCCTCGAGAGAGCCTGAAGCCATGAGCAGGCCGTCGTTGATAATGACCACACCTTCGCAGGTCTGAGTCACTTCAGCCAGGATATGGGTCGAGATGAGGATCGTCCTCTTTCCCTTGAGTGACTTGATGAGCTGGCGGATTTCGATGATCTGAGCCGGGTCAAGGCCGATGGTCGGCTCATCCAGGATGAGAACCTGTGGGTCATGGATCAGGGCTTGGGCGATACCTACCCGCTGCTTGAAACCCCTGGAGATGTTCTTGATCAGCCTTCCCCTCACCGTGTCCAGGCCGCTTATTTCGATACTTTTCTCCACAGCTTCTTTTCTCTTGGAAGAGGGGAGCTGCTTGATTTCTGAGACGAAATTCAGAAAGGAGCGAACAGTCATCTCAGGGTAAAGGGGAAGAGCTTCAGGAAGATAGCCGGTGATTTTTTTGACTTCATTGGGCTGCTCAAAGACATCAAAGCCGGCGACACTTGCCTTGCCATCATTGGCAGGAAGATAGCCGGTGAGAATTCTCATCGTCGTCGTCTTTCCTGCTGCGTTCGGCCCCAAAAGACCCCATATTTTTCCTTCTTCGACCTTGAAGCTTAAGTCTTTGACAGCCACAAGGTCGCCGTATTTTTTGGTCAGATGCTCGACTTCAATCATTCTCTGTCTCCTTTATTGGTGTTCTCGACTATAGCTTTTTTATTACAAATACAAACGCAATAATAAAAGTGTCATCGTGAGGAGCGAAGCGATGTGGCGATCTCACAAAATTAATCTGAAGAGATGGCCACGCTCCCTTCGGTCGCTCGCCATGACATTGTAACAAGATTTATTGCGTTTATATTAATACAAACGCATTAAGTAAAATGTCATTGCGAGGAACGCAATAACGAAGCAATCTCATCTAATAGATTGAGATTGCCGCGTCGCTTCGCTCCTCGCAATGACGCATAACATATTGTGTTTATGTTAAAAACTTCATTACATCAATTCTGGTTCCGGTATTCCCATAAGCGACAGAGCACTCTTGAGGACCTCTCTGGTGTAGTGAATGGTCAGGATGCGGAGGCGTTTAATCTCTTTGTCTTTCTCAGCCAGAATCGGATAGAGATGGTAATAGGCGTTAAACTTCTGGCAGAGGTTGAAGGAGAATTTGGCCAGATGGGAGAATTCAAGGGAATGGATGGAATGGAGAACCTCCTCTTCAAACTGCGAGGCATAGAGAACAAGGTCCCAGAAGTCAGCCTGCTCTTCTGGAGGGAACAATTCCAGTTGAATCTTCTCTGAGGAGATAAGGGGCTGGACATCTTTCTCCTCGAAGCCTTCCCTCTCCTTCAGCTTGCGAAAGATGCTGTTGATTCTCACTAGGGTGTACTGAAGATAAGGGCCGGTTTCTCCTTCGAAGCTCAGGGCCTCCTCAAAATCAAAAACGATGAGCGAGTTTCGAGCAAACTTGAGCATGAAATAGCGGAGTGCTCCGCAGGCTATTCTGTGGGCCGTTTCTTTTCGCAGCTCAGCAGTCAATTGAGGATTTCTCTTCTCGACCTCGGCTAAGGCTTTTTCTTCGAGCCTGTCCAGGAGGTCGTCGGCTTTAACCCCAAGCCCTTTTCTTCCTGAGACCTCCAGGAAATTCTTTTCCTTATCCTCTTCAGAAATGCTGAGGCCAAGCTCCTTCAAGCTCTTTGGAGACAGGGCGACCATCTCGTAGAAGAAATGGATGGATTTTTCAGCCTGGGCAAAATATTCCAGGGACTTGAGGCCCTGGACGACAATTTTCTGGAGATAAGCCTGTCTTATGTCGATGACATTAAAGACTTTGCTTCCTCTGCCAAAAGAGGGAGATTGCTTGCCGGATTTGGATGAAGTGATCCAACTGGTTCTGCTGCCTTCAGTTACGAAAGGCTCATAGAAAAAATCTTTTTCCAGGAGCCCGAACTTCCAGAGCTGATAGGCAATATCCTTTCCGACATAGGTGACTGTCCCGTCGGAGCGGACGATGATTTTCTCCTTTTCTGACTCATCCTCAAGCCCCATCACCCAGCAGCCCTTGTTTGGGCCTTTCTCGGCATAGGTGATGGCCTTTCTTGCTTTCAAGAGCTCGAAGGCTTTTTCCCAGAACTTGAGATGGAGGATGCTGCTTTCGCAGGGAAGGAGGTCGTAGCTGACTCCGATTCTGCGCATGGTCTGGAGGTGAGCCTTGAGGATTCTGCGGGAGATGTAATGGCCTATCTCTGCTTCAGGATTTTCCCCTTTCTCGATCTTTTTAAGAATTTCTGATTTCCTTGGCTGAGCCTCAGGATGGCTCTCTAAATAAGAAGAAACTCTGGCATAAAGCTCCCAGCAGTAATAGTCAAATTTTCCGTCAACCTCCTTGATTTGAGCAAAGCTGTGCTTCTCCAGGTCCATGAAGCCAAAGACGACGTCTGCGACCTGGACTCCAGTGTCATCGATATAGTTCTGGATTTCGACGTTTTCGCCTTTGTATCTCAGGCAGCGGCCGAGAGTATCTCCAAGGCAGGCATTGCGGAGATGGCCGATATGGGCCGCCTTGTTGGGGTTGATGTTGGTGTGCTCGATGATGATTTTTCTTTCCTCAGGCGAAAGAGAGCTCTGGCCGAGTGAGCGGAGCTGGTCGCGGAAGAATTTCTTTCGGTCGAGGAAAAGGTTGATGTAGCCTCCGCCTGCGACCTCAACCTTTTCCACCCCTTCGAGAGAGAAGAGGAGGCAGGAGATTTCCGAGGCAATCTCCCTCGGCTTTCTCTCGGTCTTTTTTGCAAGCTGGAAAGGAAAATTTAACGCCAGGTCACCCATTTTTTGCTGGGGAGCGCGGCCTAAATCAACTTCTGAGGGCTCGAGCGGATATTTCCCCTTTAGCCTTTCATAAATTTTTTCTTTTAATTGTTTTTTGAATTCGAGCATGGTTAGTTTTTAATTATAGCAAATTTAAAGGAAGGGACAAGACATCTTTATTTCGGATTTTTCTTGCATAAGGAAAAATTCTATGGTAGTAAATTATTTTCATGAGGAGGTCATGCGGTGAAAAAAACTCGCCTTAATTCCATTCATAAAAAGCTTGGAGCTAAGATGATTGAATTTTTCGGCTGGGAGATGCCGGTCGAATTCAGCGGAATTATTGAGGAGCATCTGGCTGTCCGCAAGCACGCTGGTCTCTTTGACGTCAGCCACATGGGGGAGATCATCATCTCAGGGAGACAGGCGCTCGATTTCATCCAGTATTTGACTCCCAACAATGTTGCCCGCCTCACCCCGAACAAGGCCCAGTATTCAGCCCTGACAACTCCCAAGGGGACTTTTGTCGATGACCTCCTCGTCTACTGCCTTAATCAGGATAAATACTTCCTTTGTGTCAACTGCGCCAACTCTGACAAGGATTACGAGTGGATTCTCGGCCATAAGCAGAGCTTTGAAGTCGAAGTTGAAAACAAGAGCGATGATTACACCCAGCTTGCTCTTCAGGGTCCAAGAGCGCTTGAAATCCTCCAGCCCCTGATGGAGGTCAACCTCCAGGAATTGAAGTCTTTCGAGTCGACATGGGCAAATATTCTCGGAGAAGAAGTCTTTGTTTCCCGCACAGGTTACACCGGAGAAGACGGGTTTGAAGTCTACACCCTCTCCCATCAGCCGGAAAAAATATGGGAAGCCGTTATGGACAAGGGAAAAGCGCTCGGGCTTCTTCCGATTGGCCTGGGTGCCCGGGACACACTTCGCCTGGAAGCCAAGCTCATGCTCTATGGAAATGACATCGACGAGACAACCACAGTCCTCGAGGCGGATTTAGGCTGGCTGGTCAAATTCCAGAAAGGAGATTTTCTGGGCAAGGAGGCGCTCCTTAAGCAGAAAGAAGAAGGGATAAAAAGAAAGATTGTCGGCTTCGAGATATTGGATAGAGGGATTGCCCGATCTCACTATCCTGTTTATATTAAAGGTGAAAAGGCGTCTTATGTCAGCTCAGGCATTTTCTCCCCTTACTTGAGAAAAAGCATAGGCTTGACCTATCTTCCGCTTGAATACACAGAGGTAGGGACTGAATTTGAGGTCGGGATTAGAGACAAAAAAGTTAGGGCGCGGGTTGTTCCGACCCCTTTTTACAAGAGAAGCGAGAAGTCTTAGCTTCTATAGACTAAGGAGGAAAAAATGTATCCTTCAGACTTTTATTACACCAAAGACCATGAGTGGATTAAGGTCAAAGGCGATGAGGCGACTGTAGGGATTACAGATTTTGCTCAAAAGCAGCTGGGCGATGTTGTCTATGTCGAGCTTCCTAAGATAAAAACTCAATTGACTTTTCATCAATCCATCGGAGTTATTGAATCAGTCAAAGCTGTTTCTGATGTCTATTCTCCTGTTTCCGGGGAGGTTATCGAAGTTAATTCTGGATTGAATGACTCTCCTGAGCTTGTTAACAATGACCCTCATGGCCAAGGGTGGATTATTCGTCTGAAGATAAAAGATAAAAAAGAGCTGGAGAAGTTGATGTCAGCCGGCGAATATGAAAAATTTTTAGAAGGACTTGAGACTTAGCATAGAAAAAATAGGAAAATGCAGAAAATGGGGAGAGGCTATTTTTTTTGTGAAAAGTTGCCTATCGCCATTTTTCAGGAAAAATCAAATAAAAAGGGGACAGTCCCCTTTTACGAGACTTAGAAAAATGGGAAAAAAGGGGACTGTCCCCTTTAAATAAATGAGCTACATATCTCTGAGCGATAAAGACAAGAAAGAGATGCTCGAGCGAATCGGCATCTCCTCGATGGCAGAGCTTTTCCAAACGATCCCTGATAAGATAAGGCTGGAGAAGAAGCTCAACCTTCCCTCTCCATTGACCGAGACAGAGCTCATTCATCATTTCGAGAAAATAGCTCAGAAGAATACATACTCAGACTATCTTTCTTTCTTGGGCGGAGGCGCCTATCCCCATGTTGTTCCCTATGTTGTTGATTATCTGAGCTCCAGGAGTGAATTCGTCAACCCCTACACTCCCTATCAACCTGAAATCAGCCAGGGAACGCTTCAGGTTATCTTTGAGTTTCAAACCCTCATCTGCCAGCTGACTGGAATGGATGTCGCCAATGCTTCCCTTTATGATGGAGCTTCTGGCGCGGCTGAGGCAGTTCTGATGGCCCATCGCTTGAAAGGAAAGCCCAAGGTTTTGGTAGCCAGATCCGTTCATCCTCAATACAGGAGAGTTATCGAGACCTATGTCAAAAACCTGGGGATTGAGCTTCATGAGGTCGGCTATTCGGAGAGAGGAGAAATTGACTTTGAAGACTTCAAGCGAAAGCTGGATAACAAGACAGCCGCGGTCGTTATCCAGTCGCCAAATTTCTTTGGAGTCGTGGAGGATTTTAAAAAAATATCTGACCTTGCTCACTCTGCCCAGGCTTTGTCCGTAGCAGTCGTCGCCGAGGCTGCTTCCCTTGGAATCCTTGAGGCTCCAGGAAAGCTCGGCGCTGACATTGTTAGCGGAGAAGGGCAATCCTTCGGCATTCCCTTAAGCTTTGGCGGGCCTTATCTCGGCTTTATGTCCTGCTCCAAGGAATTCATCCGCCAGTTTCTAGGCCGGATTGCAGGCCAGACAAAGGACAACGAGGGCAAAAGAGGCTTTGTCCTGACTCTATCCACAAGAGAGCAGCACATCAGGCGGGAGAAGGCGACTTCGAACATCTGCACCAACCAGGCCTGGTGCGCCTTGAGGGCAACCATCTTTCTTGAGACTCTCGGCCGCGAGGGTTTGAGGGAGCTTGCCTGGCAGAATATCCAGAAAGCAAATTACGGCCTGGAAAGGCTCTGCCGGATAAAAGGTATAAAAAGAAAATTCAAAGGAAGCGTCTTTAACGAGTTTGTTCTTGAATTCTCAAAAAGTTTTTCAAAGATTGAAGAGAGTCTCAGGAAGAAAGGAATCATTCCAGGCCTGAACCTCGAAGAGCTCTATCCTGAGCTTTCAAACTGCCTCCTGGTCTGTGTGACTGAGATGCATCGAAAAGAAGAGGTCGATAAGCTTGCCGAAACTCTGGAAGAGGTTTTAAAAGGAAGCTCGGATGATTAGAGAGCCATTGATCTTTGAACTCAGCGATAAGGGAAAAAGGGCCTTTCGACTGCCCGAGCTTGATGTTCCTGTCAGAGAGGAAGCTGCGAAAAATCTTCAATTGAGGCGGGAGGTCGAAGGTTTTCCCCAGGTCTCAGAGGTGGAAGTTGTCAGGCATTTCCTGCGGCTCTCGCGCACGAATTTTTGCGTCGATGAGGGCTTCTATCCCTTGGGCTCCTGCACCATGAAATACAGTCCCAAGATAAACGAAAAGATTGCCTCTCTCTCCCAGTTTCTCTGCGCTCATCCTTTTGCTCCTGCGCACTTTGCCCAGGGCAACCTCGAGATTCTAAAGACAACAGAAGAGCTTCTGGCTGAGATAACAGGAATGGATGCTTTCAGCCTTCAGCCCTCTGCCGGAGCTCAAGGAGAGCTTTTGGGGATGATGCTCATCCGGGCTTGCCTTGAGGAGCAGGGGAATCCGAGAAAGATAGTCCTCATCCCGGATTCAGCCCATGGAACAAATCCCTCAAGCGCTCATATCTGCGGCTACAGCGTCCGGGAAATAAAATCCAACCAGGCTGGAACGATCGATTTGTCGAATCTTGCCCAGGGCATGACCGAGGATGTGGCAGCGCTGATGATCACCAATCCCAACACTCTGGGAGTCTTCGAAGCTGACATAAAAAAGGTCGCTGAGATTGTCCATTCCAAGGGCGGGTTTGTCTATATGGACGGTGCGAATTTAAACGCCCTGGTTGGAATCTGCCGGCCAGGCGATATGGACGTCGATGTTCTCCACCTTAACCTGCACAAGACTTTCTCCACTCCTCATGGCGGCGGAGGGCCTGGCGCAGGCCCTGTCGGCGTCAAGCAGACGCTTGAGCCTTATCTTCCTGTTCCTGTTATCGAGAGAAAGTGGAGATTGGATGGAGAAGATTTTCTTCCTGATTATTCTATCGAACCAAAGGATCTTAAATATTTTTTTAAATATAAATCTTATCCTAATTATTTTCTCAACTTCAATCGCCCGAAGAGTATCGGCCGGGTGCGGAGCTTTTACGGAAATTATCTTGTCATTGTCAAAGCTTTAGCATATATTTTATCCTTGGGCGCTGAAGGATTAAAAGAGGTTGCCGAGGTTGCGGTTTTGAATTCCAACTACATTCGCAAGAGCCTGGAGAACGACTATCACCTGAAGTATACCACCCCGACTCTCCACGAGTGTGTTTTCTCTGATAAATTTCAAAAAGAGCATGGTGTCCAGAACATTGACATCGCCAAGAGGCTTATTGATTTTGGAGTCCACCCTCCGACCATGTCTTTTCCATTGATCGTTCCTGGAGCCCTGATGACCGAACCCACAGAAACCGAAAGCAAGAGAGACCTCGAGATATTTATCGAGGCCATGAAGACGATTGCCAGAGAGGCGAAAGAAAATCCCGAGGTCTTGAAATCTGCGCCGCACATTTCTTATGTCAGGCGTCTGGATGAGACGACTGCGGCGCGCAATCCTGTTTTAAGGTGGATTGAGGAAAAAAAGGCAGGCTAATAAATATAAAGAACGGGGATTGGAGGAAAAACCTTAGAAAATGAGCATTCAAAGCCTTATCATGAACCTCCAGAAGTTCTGGGCCGAGCAGGGATGCTATCTCGCTCCAACTTATGATTTAGAGGTCGGTGCGGGCACGATGACACCCGATACCTTTTTCAGAGTTCTGGGCAAGAAGCCGTGGAAAGTGGCCTATGTTCAGCCTTCTCGAAGGCCGAGAGACGGGCGTTATGGGGAAAATCCTCACCGTGTCCAGAAGCATTTCCAATTCCAGGTGATCGTGAAGCCTGGTCCGCCTGAGATTCAACAAATTTATATCAAGAGCCTGAAGGCTCTCGGCATCCGCCTCAAGGACCATGACATCCGCTTCGCCGAAGACGACTGGGAATCTCCTACAATCGGCGCCTGGGGAGTGGGCTGGCAGGTTATGCTCGACGGCCTTGAGATCACTCAGTTCACTTATTTCCAGCAAGCCGGAGGAATTGACCTTTCGCCTGTGCCTGTTGAGCTCACCTACGGCCTGGAGAGGCTGGAGATGTTCCTGGAAGGGAAGGATGATATCTATGACCTGAAATGGTCTGAGGATGTGAGCTATAGGGATTTGCGATTTCCTGAGGAAAAAGAGTTTTCAGAGTTCAATTTTGGCCAGGCAAACATCGAAAATCTGAGAAAATCTTTTCTTGCCAACGAGAAAGAGGCTCAGCAGCTCATCGACAGAAACCTGCTCCTTCCGGGCTATGACCATTGCCTGAAATGCTCCCATCTTTTCAACCTTCTGGATTCGAGAGGAGCGATTTCTGTGACCGAGAGAGTCAAGCTGATTGGCCAGATCAGAAACCTTGCCACCCAGATTGCTCAAAAATACATTGCCAGGGAGAGCTGAGGCAGATGGAATTTCTTTTAGAGATCAACACTGAAGAGATGCCGCCTTCTCACCTGAAGGCAGGGCTGGCGCAACTCGAGGAAAAGATAAAAGGGGAGCTCTCTGCTCAGAAAATTGATATAGCAAAGATTGAGACCTACGGAACATGCCGTCGTCTCGTTGTTGTCGGCGACTTTGCTGCAGGGCAGAAAGATAAGGAAGAACAAACGATCGGTCCTCCTAAAGCTGTTTCCTTCGAAAAGGACGGGACTCCTTCGGAGGCTGCCAAAGGATTTGCCAAAGCTCAGGGAGTGAAAATCGAGGAGCTTGTGGTTATAAAGACTGAAAAAGGGGAGTATCTAGGATTAAGAAAGATTGAAAAGGGGAGGCCGACCCGGGATGTTCTTTCTGAGATTCTCCCTCCAATTATTTCCTCCCTTTCTTTTCCAAAAATGATGAGATGGACCGAGAGCACTCTACGATTTTCCCGGCCGATAAGAAACATCCTCTGCCTCTTCGAAGAGAAGAGAGTCCCGTTTTCAGTCGGCGAAGTTTCTTCCGGAGATACAACATACGGCCATAAGATTTATTTTTCCCAAAGAAAAATAAGGGTAAAGTCTTTTTCTGAGTATAGAGAAGGGCTGAAGAAGCTGGGAGTTATCGTTGACCAGGAAAGAAGAAAGAAAATGATCCTGGACAAGATGGGAAAAAAGTTAACCTCGCTTAAAGCCCAGCTCCATCCAGACGATGAGCTTCTGCAAAGGCTCACTTATGATGTTGAGCACCCCTATGTCTTTCTCGGCTCTTTTTCGGAGAAGTATCTGGATTTGCCTCTTGAGGTTTTAAGCACGGCCATGAGAGAAGACCAGAGGCTTTTCTCGATTGTCAAGGATAAGAAACAGCTTCCTTACTTTCTAGGAGTTGCAGATTCTTTCCAGGATTCGAAGTCTCTCATCCAGAAGGGAAACGAGAGAGTGCTCAGGGCTCGATTGGAAGATGCGAAGTTTTTCTGGGAGAAGGACCAGAAGGTTTCTCTGAAGGAAAGAGCAAAGGGGTTGAGCCAGGTTATCTTTCAAGAAAAATTAGGAAGCTATGAAGATAAGATTCAGAGAATGGAAAAAATTGCGGCTTACCTCTCTGATAAAATAGAATTTAATAAAAAGGATAAGCAACAGATTGTTCAAGCGGCTGAGCTGTCGAAGGTTGACCTACTCACCGAGATGGTCAGGGAGTTCCCCGGTCTTCAAGGCGAAGCAGGAGGCCTTTACGCCAGCCGTGAGGGATATCCATCCCAGGTCTGGAAAGCAATTTATGAACATTATCATCCCTTGAGCCTTGAGGATGAATGTCCCTCTACTTTGGCCGGAGCCATCGTTTCTTTAGCTGATAAAATAGATTCCATCGTGGGAGTGGTTGGAATCGGGATAGAGGCGACTGGTTCTAAAGACCCGTTTGCTCTTCGCCGCAATGCCCATGGTGTCTGCAAGATTATTCTAGATAAGAAG
Organism: uncultured Eubacteriales bacterium; assembly: GCA_964645765.1. Taxonomy (GTDB): domain Bacteria; phylum Acidobacteriota; class Aminicenantia; order Aminicenantales; family Aminicenantaceae; genus CAZGMN01. Next base: position 32,769 of record CAZYBE010000020.1, on the reverse strand, counting down.
ATCTGCCTTTCTTTCTCGCAGCTTTTGGATAAGGTTCTGAAAATTTATGGAGAAGTGCTGCTGAAAACAAAGGATGTTGTAAAGAGCTACTGCCTTGACTTCTTCTCCAACAGGCTTCGTTACATTTTTGAGAGGCAGGGATTCCGTTATGATTTGGTCAACGCTGCTGTTTCAGCCAGCATCGACAACATCTATCATTGTTATTTAAGGCTGAAGGCTCTGGACAGTTTTAAGGAAGGTGCTCGTCTTGAGCCTTTGGTCATTATTTCCAAAAGAGTGAACAATATTCTCCGCGACCAGCCTCCGTTTAAAATCAATGCGGATTTATTTTCAGAGAAGGACGAGAGGGAGCTCTACACCACTTTTTCCATCGTCAAGCAGAATATTCTTCCTTTAATTAATAAGGGAGATTTTATCCAGGCTCAGAAGATAATTTTCAGGATGAGGTCGTCGATAGATAATTTCTTTGACAAGGTGCTGGTGATGGCCGAGGACAAAAAACTCAAGCAGAATCGCCTGGCTCTGCTTCAAGCCATCAGCAAGCTCTTAATCCAGATCGCGGATTACTCCCAGATTGTCATCGAAGGGAAATAGCTTCTCCAATCAATTCATTTTTCATCTTATGCCCTCAGACCTTGACAACCGCCTGTCGTTTCGGCTAATATGACCCATTAGTTGAAATTAGACTTAATGGTCATATTTCTTCAAAGGAGTCGAAAATGGGTGTCAAGGAACGGCGACAGCGAGAAGGAGAAGCCCGCCTGGCGGCCATTCTGATCGCAGCCGAAAACACTTTTGCCAGGCACGGTTATTACCAAGCCAGGATGGATGACATCGCTGAGGCTGCCGAACTGGCCAAGGGAACTCTCTATTATTATTTCAAAAGCAAAGACGAGATCTATATGCACCTTCTCGAACGAGAGTCCAGGCGCGTCCACGAAGAAATCCTGAAGCGGATTTCCGATGAATCCACGTTTTTAGAGGCCCTGGAGGAAGCGACGGAGTTTTACCTCGAATATTTCGAAAAGAACCCGAGTTTTTTGAAGATGTTTTTGCCTTGCATGTGCGGATTCATCCGCTTCGAGGATGAGAAGACGCTGAGGAAATCGACAAAGAACTATGAACACCACGGAAAACTTGTCCGGGAAGCGTTGAAAAAGAAAATGATCCGCGAAGGCGTGCCTCTGAGCCTGGAGGATCTGCTCAAGTTCCTCAAGACGCTGCAGATCGGGATCGGGCTGAAGCTGCTCGAAGGCAACAAGGCCGAGGCCAAGGCCGCAGCCAGGTTTTTTCTGGACCTGATGAAAAAAGTAATGGAGGGAAAACAATGAAATGGACTGTGCATAAAATTGTTGCCGTCGCGGCCGGTCTTGCCTGCGTCCTTCCGGCATGGGCCCAGGAAAAGCTCTCGCTTCGCGAATCGATCGATCTCCTGCTCAAAAACAGTGAACAAGTCCAGATTGCCGCGGAATCCGTCGCAGGAGCAGAGCTTAAGGTCAACGAAAGCAAGAGCCTCTACTGGCCCCAGGCCAACGTCGTGGGAAGCTACACCCGGATGAGCCTTTTTAGCGAGATGACCATAGCGTTCGGCGGCGAGACATTCAAGGTCAAGTTCGGGCTTCCCAACAATTACGACATGCGGGCCTCTGTTATGGAACAGGTGTTCAACTGGGGGCGGACGGCAAAGACCGTTGAAATGAGTAAAGCCGGGCTTGAGCTAGCTCAGGATGGCGTGGCCATGACCAAGCACATGCTGGCATATCAGGTCGTCCCGCTTTTCTACGGGACGATCTTTTTCAAAGAGGCTATCAAGGTCCTCGATGACAATATCCAGGCTTTCGAGAAGAAGCAGGACATCATGAACAGGCGCTACCAGGCCGGCCTGGCCTCAAGCTTCGATATGACTCTGATCCAGGTTCAGATCAGCACGCTCCAGGCCCAGAAGCTTGACTTCGAGAATAACATCGCCAAGTTCCGTATCGCCTTCAATGCCCTCGCGGGCCGGGAGGAAGAAGCGGCTTTCGACCCATCCGCCGAACTTTCCTTCGAAGCCGCCAATTTCAACAAGGACGAACTTATCCAAGAAGCCCTGGCTAACCGTATTGAATTCCAACAAGTGGAGCACCAGTTTGACCTGGGCCGTGCTTCGCTCGACCTGGCTAAAACGGGCAATAAACCGACCTTGATTGCCTCGTTCAATTATGAATTCCGCAATGGGTACATGCCCGATATGGAAAAGATCCGTGGCAACTGGATGGCTACACTATCAGTGTCCTACCCGGTCTTCGACGGCTTCCGCGTCGGCGCCCAGGTGGCCCAGGCCCAGTCCAACCTTAAGGCCGTCGAGATGCGAAAAACCGACCTTGAGAGGACTGTGGCCATGGAAGTCCAGTCGACCCTGTCTGACCTGAAAACGATCGAACAAAAACTCGAGATCGAAAAGCTGAAGATCAAGCAGGCCGAGGATGCCCTGCGGATCGCAGAGGAGCGCTACCAGAATGGGTTCCTCAGTGCCACCGACCTTGTCGATGCCCAGAATGCGCTCGAGAGCGCCCGACTGAACTATCTTCAGCTAATCTACAATCACACCTTGAGCAAATACAGCCTGTTCCGCTCATGCGGGAGGAAAATATGAAAATCGGAAGAATTGTCATCGTCTTGATTCTCATCGTCCTGGCCGTTTTTATCGGCATCCGGGTCAACCAAAACATCCAAGCCAAGAAAAAAGCGATGAGCCAGCCGGCCGAAGAAAAGATTGTGCCGGTCGAGACGACCCGGCCGGCGCGCCAGGAGATCACCGAGACCATCCACGCTTCCGCCAACGTCCAGGCGGATTCCGAAGTCACCATCTACTCCAAAGTCAACGGCAAGATCGCCCAGAACCTGGTGAAAATGGCGAGCAGTGTCCAGCCCGGCCAGGTTGTGGCCGTTGTCAACCGCGACGAAGTTGGTTACGAGTTCAGGCCGTTCGAGGTCAAGAGCGATGCCAAGGGCGTGGTCTCCAAGCTCCTCCAGAATCCGGGTGCCGCCGTCAATTCCAACGTGCCGCTGATGACGCTGGTCGATATCGACACCGTCAAAGCCATGGCCGCGGTCGATGAAAAGAAAATCCGTTTCATCAAAATGGACCAGCCGGCCCGGGTGACGCTCGAGGCCTATCCGGGGGAAGTCTTTTCAGCCCGGGTGACGAACATCAGCCCCGTCGCCAATGCCGTCAACAGGACGATCGATGTCGAGCTCAGCATTCCCAACGCAAGCCATCGCCTCAAGCCAGGCATGTACGCCGAGGTCGAATGGACGGAAAGCCGGCGGTCCTCGCTGGTCGTACCCCTTGTCTCCGTCGTAGAAAGGGCCGGCCAGAAATATGTCTTTCTCGCGGCAAGCGGTCTGGCCCGCCTCAACGCCGTGACCTTGGGCGCCGTTGTCGGCGACTCCATCGAAATTCTCTCCGGACTCAAGGGAGACGAGAATATCGTGACAACCGGAGCCGGCCAGCTCAACGACAAGGACAAGATCAAAACGATAAAGCCCAAAGCCGCCCAATGAGCGGGAAGGAATATTGATACCATGAGAATAGCCGACATTTCAATCCGACAACCCGTTTTCGTCACCATGATCATCGTCGCCCTGGTGGTCATCGGCGCCCTCTCCTATTCTCGGCTCGGTGTCGACCTCATGCCCGACATTTCGCTGCCGGTCATCGCCGTCACCGTTGCCAATCCCGGCGTCGGACCCGAGGAGATGGAATCCCAGGTGACCAAGCCGATCGAAGATGTGCTCAGCACCATCAATGGACTCGATAAGCTCGGCTCGACATCGGCCGAGGGAGTCGCAACAATCGTCGCCCAATTCGTCCTGGAGAAGGACCCTCAGGTGGCCTCGACCGAAGTCCGGGAAAAGGTTGCCTCGATCCGGAACACCCTTCCTCGGGAGATCATCGAGCCCATTATCAATAAGTTCGACCCGACAGCAGTGCCCATCGTTTCCTTTGGCATTCTGAGCAAAAGCGGCAAGATGAGCCTGCCGGAGGTCCGCTCGTTTGTCGAGGACAAAATCCAGCCTCTCGTTCAACAGGTGGATGGGGTCGGAGCCGTCGATATCATCGGGGGATTGGAGCGGGAGATCCAGGTCGAGACCAACCTGGAGGATATGAATGCCCAGGGCATCTCCATCGCCCAGGTCACGCAGGCCATCCGGAGCGAGAATCTCAACCTGCCAGCAGGACGCGTGACAGAGAAGTCCCAGGATTTCCTGGTCCGGACCAAGGCCGAGTTCACGAGCCTGCAGGAGATGGCAAACATTGTCGTGGCCAATGTCGGGGGGGATCCCGTTTACCTGAAGGATATCGCCGTGGTCAAGGACGATTTCAAGACTAAACGGACGATCTCCCGCATTAATGATCAGGAATGCATCTCGCTTGTCGTCCAGAAGCAGTCGGGAACGAACACAGTTAAAGTGGCGGACAAAGTGCACAAGACGATGGCCGCTGTCCAGGCCGCGAATCCTGACCTGGATATCCGCACCACGACGGATACGTCCTTGATGATTAAAGACTCCCGCGATGATGTCATCCGCACCCTGCTTCTTGGCATCCTCCTCGCCGGGCTCGTCGTCCTCTTCTCCTTCGGTGACCTCCGCAACACGCTTATCACTGTGGCCGGCCTGCCAGTTTGCCTCATCTCCGCCTTTGCCGTCATGAGCGCGCTCGGCTATACGGTGAATATCATCACCCTGCTGTCGCTGAGCCTATCGGTCGGGCTGCTCATCGACGATGCCATAGTCGTTCGCGAGAACATCTTCCGACATATGGAAAAGCTGGGCCAGGATCCGCGCAAAGCCGCGAGCGAAGGGACATCAGAAGTGGGCTTGGCCGTCACGGCCACGACCATGACCATCGTGGCCGTCTTTCTCCCGGTCGCCTTCACCACAGGGATCGCTGGGAAATTTTTCCGCCAGTTCGGCGTGACAGTGGCGGCCGCAGTCCTCATCTCGCTGTTTGAGGCTTTTACCTTCGCGCCCATGCTCTCCGCCCATTTCTTCAGGAAAGTGGAGAGAAACAGCAAGAAAACGCTGTCCTCACGCTTCCAGAGGCTCGTATCCAGGGTCTATGAGATATTGGGGAATAACTACCGTCCCTTGCTGCGCTGGGCTCTAAACCACCGGAAAACCATTATGGGCATCACAACGGTCATCTTCCTGCTAAGCGCTTACCTCTTCACTGTGATCGGGACCGGCACAACTCCCCATGGAGAACGGCCGGAATTCAACCTGCAGCTCCAGACGGCCTCGGGCAGTTCCCTTGGACAGACCGACAAGATCGTTAAAACGATCGAAAAGATTCTCCACCAACAGCCAGAGATAGGAGACGTGGCATCGGTCGTAGGCTCGACCGACGGTTCCTCTGACGTCGCCTCCATCAACGTGAAACTGAAAATTCCAACAAAAAAGGTCCAGGACTATCAGGACAAACTGCGGCCCTTACTGGCCAGCGTGCCGGGAGTTTCGATCACCTTCCAGGAGGCAACCTCAATGGGAGGAGCAGCGTTTGCCGCTTTGCAGCAGCTGCCCGTTCAAATCAACCTGAAGGGGACGAACTTGGCCAACTTGACAGAGGCAAGCGAGGAGGTAAAGCTCGCCCTTCAGAACATCAACGGCCTGGCTGACGTCAACAGCGACAACAGGCCGCCCAAGCCCGAGATCCAGATTCATATGGACCGGGAGCGGGCCTCCCGGCTCGGCATGGGCACTTTCCAGGTTGCCTCCATGATGCGCTCGTTCATTGATGGCGACACGACCTCCAAATACCGCGAGGGGGACAAACTCATCGACATCCGGGTTCGGGCCTCAGAGGATGTCCGCTCTGATATCGATAGGCTCGGCCGCGTTTATATGCCCTTGATGCGGGGCGGCTCAATCACACTCGACCAGGTCGGCAGTCTTAAAGCTGTCAATGGTCCCACGCAGATTAAAAGAGCCAACCGCACCAGACAGATCGTTATCGGCGCCAATATCCTCAGGGGTCGGGCTCTCAACGAGATCACGCAGAAAGTCAATGCCGCCCTGGCCGCTATTCACTTCCCCTCTGACGTCAGCTATGAGTTCGGCGGGCAGGTCGAAATGAACAGGGAAATGTTCGCCTCGCTGTTGCTTGCCCTGCTCCTGGCTGTTATTTTCGTCTACATGGTGCTCGCCTCCCAGTTTGGCTCCCTCGTCCAGCCGTTTGTCATCATGCTCGCGCTCCCTCTATCGATCATCGGCGCTGTGCTGGGCCTTTTGCTGGCCAACAAGCTATTCGACATGGTGGCATTTATCGGCCTGATCATGCTCATGGGTTTGGTCACCAAGAACTCCATCCTGCTCGTTGATTACACCAATGTTTTGAGGCGGAGAGGAATGAAGCGGTTTGAGGCAATCATCGAAGCCGGCTCGACTCGGCTGCGACCCATTCTCATGACCACGATGGCTATGGTCCTGGGCATGATCCCGGTGGCTGTTGGATTTGGGACAAGCTCCAGCTTTCGCGCAGCAATCGGCTACACGATCATCGGGGGTTTGACGAGCTCCACTCTACTGACCTTGGTCATCGTCCCTGTCGTCTACTCCATCTTTGATGACCTGGTGCAGAAAGTTAGAAGAAAGAAAGAGCCATAGGTCTAAAGCCAGGACAAAGATTTCGGCCGTGCAGATGAACTGATGAAGGTCTCCGGACCAGAAATTTCCCGTGAGCCTGGCAGATTTCGTCTTCAAAGGAATAGAATAGATAATTGTAGCGATCAGAATAACAGCGAATATTCTGTCCGTACCAGGAAAACGTTTCCGCTTTCATCGGCCCGAGCAAAATACATCGCTCTCTTGGAAATAAAAATCGGCACTTCCTTGAGCTGAGCCGCTCCCAAGAATTCGCCCTTCCTGCTGAAGACATCGACAGAGGACAGGCTGTTTTTGTCGGTGATGTCCGGGGCGAACCTGAAGACGAATACGTAGTCCGGTGATATCCTAATGGCAGTGATCTGGTTTTTAAAGGGAGGTATCTTCTTGACGAGTTCGCGGCTGACGCGGTCTGGCCAACCCTTGGACTTGGCAAACTCCCGGAGTTCCTGCTCGAGATGTTCTTTTTCTCTATCCTTGAACTTCTGAGGCTTAAGATATCGACTGATCGTGAAGAGCGTCTGGCCGCTTTTATCGAGAAGTGCAATCTCGTACCGGTCGCTGATGCCTACGGCGCTGAGGTCGCCGGAGTGGGCAAAAAGAAACCTGGGCACATAAACATCATGACTGTAGTTGAACATCACAGCCCGTCCGCTCTCGTCAGGGAGGATGACTGAGAACTTGTTCCTCTCCACAGCATGGAATGTCTTCAGGATATTGTTCTCGGCGTCCACCATCATCTGCTGTTGGTCTTCTGGCCGCCAGTCCCAACAATAAAAACGGTCAGGCCCGATGTAGCCCAATCCCAGCCTGCCGTTAAGGTCCAGGCGTTTGATGAAAGTTCCATCTGTTTTGAGAAAATAAACATAATAGAGGTCCTCGAGCACAGCCAGCTCTGCTTGGGATGTGAAGACAATTTGTCCTGGGGATTGGAAATCGCCAGGACCCTGGCCTTTCTGGCCGAATGCGAGCAGCAGCCGGCCCTGCGGCGAGAATTTGAAGACCCGCTGCTCCTTCTGGTCGAGCACATAGAAATTGAGCTCGTCGTCCTCGCAGACAGAGGCGATGGAACTGAAGAGGAGGTCGGTTCTGCCGATTTCCAGGGAGTTGGCCAGCGTTATCTGAACAGGCTTCTCTTGTGGATTCATCCAGATTGAGAAGCCCAGGATGAATGTAAGGGCAAACAGAAAACGAAAGGCTGTTATTTGTCTCTTTCGACAATCTCTTTTAAGATGGGTCATCAACATTGCAAAAATATATCGCTTGGCGATGACAGATGTCAATTAGAAGATGACTTCTATCTGCTCAAATAAGAATTTAGTATAATGAGTAGCCTATTACAATATGACTGAACAAAGTCTCAACCAGGCAACAAGTCTTTTACCATCACGCCGATTTCTTCTTCCTGTGCTGGTGCTGTTCATCGCCAGCGGCTGTGCCGCATTAATTTACGAAATCGTCTGGCTCCAGTTGCTGGAGTTTGTGATTGGGTCGTCTGCGGTTTCGCTGGGCGTATTGCTGGGAACCTATATGGGCGGGATGTGCCTGGGAAGTTTTACCCTGCCGCGTATCATCTCCCGGCGCCGACATCCACTGCGCGTTTATGCCCTTTTTGAACTGGGAATCGGGATGAGCGGAATCGTCATCTTGTTCGGAATGCCGTCTGTCGTTCGATTTTACACGGCAAACGTAGGGCACGCTCTCCCGGCGATATTGCTGCGGGCTGCGGTCAGCGCGGCATGTTTGTTGCTGCCCACCATGCTGATGGGCGCGACGTTGCCGGCAATTGCGCGGTGGATAGAGATGACGCCGCAAGGTGTTTCGTGGGTAGGATTCTTTTATGCTGGTAACACCGTTGGGGCAGTATTCGGCTGTTTGTTGGCAGGGTTCTATCTATTGAGAGTCCATGACATGAGGATGGCAACCTATGTCGCTGCAGCGGCCAACGGGAGCATCGCTCTCATCGGTTTCGGTTTGGCGGTCCTGACGCCATACCGCATGCCAGCCGGCAGCCTAACCCAAGGCCGCGCTGTCCGTGCACCGGGCTCCTGGCCGGTTTATGTCGCCATTGCACTCTCAGGGATGAGCGCGCTTGGCGCCGAGGTGATTTGGACACGCCTTTTGTCGCTGATGCTGGGCGCAACAGTCTACACCTTTTCTATCATTTTGGCTGTTTTCCTGGCAGGGCTTGGGATCGGCAGCACCGTTGGCTCATCCCTGGCGCGCAAGACTGCGCAGCCGCGGTTCGCGCTGGGCTGCTGCCAGATGCTTCTTACCGCAGCAATTTTTTGGACTGTCTTAATGGTCGCTAAGTCCCTGCCTTTTTGGCCGATCAACCCCTCGCTTTCTAAGAACCCCTGGTTCAACTTCGAGCTTGACCTCGTGCGTTGCCTCTGTGCCATCCTGCCGGCAGCATGCCTTTGGGGCGCGAGCTTTCCGTTGGCGCTTCGGGCCGTTGCTTCGGGCGGTCAGGACCAGGGACGACTGGTCGGCGGAGTCTATGCAGCCAACACGGTCGGCGCAATCGTTGGCGCGATCGGATTCAGCATGATTCTCGTTCCTTTTGCAGGAACACAGCAGTCCGAACGTCTGCTAATCGGACTATCGGCTCTGGCCGCGTTTCTGATGTTTGCGCCGCTCCTCGGGCGATTCCGAGCAAACGTGTTATCCCGCCCCAAGCCCGCAGTCCCCAAGCTCAGGATGGCGAAAGCGCTCGCCTTGGCGACCTCAGCCGGGCTTGCGGCTTTGCTGGCCTGGAGCGTGCCCAGAGTTCCTTGGAAACTAGTTGCTTATGGCCATTATCTTCCGACTAAGACTGAGGAAGAGAAAATTCTTTACGTGGGAGAAGGCATGAATGCTTCAGTTGCCGTGACAGAGCTCGAAAGCGGGATTAGAATTTTCCATGTCAGCGGCAGGACTGAAGCATCGAGCGACCCGCAGGATATGAGGATGGAACGGATGCTTGGGCACTTCCCAGCGCTTGTTCACTCCAAGCCCTGTTCGGTGCTGGTTGTGGGCTGTGGAGCAGGCGTGACCGCCGGCTCCTTTGTGCTCTACCCTGACATCAAGAGAATCGTCATCTGCGAAATCGAGCCGTTGATCTCGAGGGTCGTGGCCCGCTACTTCAAGCAGGAGAACTACAATGTTCTGGACGATCCACGCGTCACAGTGGTCATCGACGACGCGCGGCATTTTATCCTCACCACACAAGAAAGGTTCGATATTATCACCTCTGACCCGATTCATCCCTGGATAAAGGGTTCGGCCGCTCTTTATACGAAAGAATACTTCGAGCTGTGCAAGCGGCATCTGAACCCGGGCGGTGTCGTCGCACAGTGGGTTCCTCTGTACGAGAGCACTTTTGACACTGTCAAGAGCGAGCTGGCCACGTTCTTCGATGTCTTTCCTCATGGAACAATTTGGAGCAACGACTTTATCGGTCTTGGCTATGACGTCCTGCTCTTAGGTCAGGCCGAGGCCACGAGGATCAACGTTGACGAACTCCAGAAGCGGCTGGATGGCGATGACCTTCGCCCAGCAGCGCAGTCGCTCCGTGAGGTGGGGTTTAAATCCGCGGTGGATATGCTCTCAACATATGCCGGGCAAGGGCCCGATTTGGGGGCCTGGCTGAAAGGCGCTGAAATCAATAGAGATCGAAACCTGCGATTGCAGTACCTGGCAGGATTGGGATTGAACTCCTACGAGAGCTGGAGCATCCATGAGGACCTGCTGGCCCAATACAGGTTTCCCCAAGAGCTCTTTGTTGCCTCGCCTGAGCGCAAACAAGCGCTGAGGCGCGCGCTGGGAGGAGACAAATAGGGATCGAGAACATAAACAACAAAAACAGATATCTCGGCTTTCAGAAAAGTGAGGTGAGGCCATGAAAGACTGGAATAGAGTCCGACAGGATTTTCCGATTACTCAGAATATTGTTTATTTCCTGAGCGCAGCCATGTCGCCCTTGCCCAAACCGGTCCTGGATGCCCTGATCAAAGAATATCGTAAGATTCACCTCCACGGAGATATCCATTGGCTCAAAGACATGGCCAGATTTAAAACCCTTTGCGCCAATTTGGCAGAATTTTTGAACACCGAGCCTGAAAATGTGACCTTTGTCCAGAATAGCTCGACCGCCATGTCGCTTGTTGCCCTTTCATTCGAGAATCAAGTCCAGAGGCCTTTCAATATTGTTTCCATGAAGGATGAGTTCCCGGCATCGACCATTGCCTTTGAATACCAGAACATCGAGATGCGCTATGTTGAACCTGTGAATTCCCGGTATCCGATTCAATCCATTCTTGAGATGACAGACAAACAGACTCTGGCTGTGGTCACTTCCCAAGTCCAATACGCCACAGGATTTCGCCAGGACCTCTCGGCATTGGGCAAGGAGCTCCATGGGCGAGGAATCTTGTTTATTGTCAATTCAACCCAGGCCTTTCCCTATTATTCTCCGGATGTGAAGGCCTCTCATATCGACGTTCTCACCGCTTCGCTCCACAAATGGGGGCTGACAGGCTATGTCGGCGCCATCTTCTTCACCACACCGGACTTTCGAGAAAGATTCCCATCTCCTTTGGCTGGATGGCTCTCGGTGGAGACAGAGAGAGGAAGTTTTATTCACACCGCAAAGAATGCTCCTTTCAGGCTTCAGCGCTCAGCACAAAGGTATGTGCTCGGCACCTTTAACCTGCAGCCTCTTCTGGCTTTTCAAAAAGCATTGGACTACATCAATGAGATTGGCATCAGGACCATTCAGGACAGAATTATGGAGCTGACAGATTATCTCATCCAAGGGCTAGGGAAACGCACGGTCACCATAATTTCTCCCGTAGCTTATAAAGGCGAGCGCTCGGCAATCGTCTCTTTCACTCTCGGCGATAAAAATGAGGCTTACATTAAAAAATGGAAGGAGAAAAACATCTATGTCAGCCAGAGAGACGGAAACATCAGAGTCGCAGTGAACATCTTTAACAATTTCGCTGACATCGATCGTCTGCTTGAAGTTTTGAAATAAGAAATAAGGGACGCTCCCCAGGCGCCCTAGTCAATTTCATATTTCTCGTCGTCGGCTTTACCCGGAGTCGAAAATTTTTGCTCCAAGGCGATGATCTTGACCAGAGCGCCGGGGTAATTCTGACCTTTCTTTACTCCGTAGGGATTGAACTGAACTCCAATGCTATATTTATTCTTCTCTTCAACATAGGAAATCCATTTCACAACCCCTATAAGAGTTAAAGGAATTCTTTCAGCCGGAATGGAAATTTTTAAGGTTAATTCTGAGCCCATATTAACAGCCCTTTTAACCAGCAATTTAACCCCGCCGCGGCTTATATCCAAGACAGGCGAAAATTCTTCAGCATATTCCTTAGCCTTGATGCTGGCTGCAGCTCCAGGGATTGCAAACCGCTTGCACTCCCTTTTTTCCGGGTTCTTATCATCCATGCATAGCCTCCTTTGTTCCTAGGCTGAGGCTGAGCAGCCAAAAGCCAATATTCCAGAACAAATCGAGGGTTTCTTTATGTTTTTCATCCCTTTAGCCATTGCCATGCTAATAGCCAGTCTTTCACTTCATCAGCGCCTCTAAAATACATCAATTTCATTTGAGAAGTCAAAAGGAAAAAGGCCAGTAGCAAAAATAGATTTGTTTAAGTAAAATGTTTAAGCAAAAATTATAAGATTCCTTTGATGGAGGTAATCATGTTTCCCATGCTTCGAATGAAAAAATTTATTCTGCTCATTCTTTTTGTGTTTATGGCAGGATTTTCCCTGGTGGGAAGCTCTGAGCAATCGAGCGGCCCTTTTCCGCCAGCCGAGCTTCGCTGCGAGTATTTAGCGAACCCCGTGGGGATTGACGTCAGGCAGCCCAGGTTTTCCTGGGTTCTTGAGCACTCAGAGCGGGGCGAGAAGCAGTCTGCCTTTCAGATAGTCGTTTCGACAGAGCCATCCGCAGAAAAAGGAGATATGTGGGATAGCGGAAAGGGGAGTACAGAAGAATCAATTCATGTTATCTACGGCGGCAAACCATTGGAAAGCGACCAAACTTACTATTGGAGAGTGAGATACTGGGATGGAAATGGCGCGACCAGCCCCTACAGCCGGGTTGCCCGCTTTGATACTGGCCTCTTTTCGCGGGAGGAGTGGAAAGGCGAATGGATTGGAGGAACGAGCGAGCTGCGAAAGGAGTTTAATCTGAACGGCAAGGTCAAGCGAGGCAGGGCTTATACCTGCGGCCTCGGCTATTATGAGCTGCGCCTGAATGGCCGGAAGGTCGGCCCGAACGTGCTCGACCCTGGCTGGACCACATATGATAAACGCGCTCTATACACCACCTACGATGTGACGAACATGCTCCGCTCTGGAGCCAATGCTGTAGGCGTCATGTTGGGCAAAGGTTGGTATGGCTCAAAGGCTCTGCTTTTCCAGATGACCATCGAGCTTGAAGCAGGCGAGAAGATTGTGGTCTCGAGCGATGCTTCCTGGAAAGGAAAGAATGGCCCGGTCGTCTCTGACAGCATTTACAACGGCGAGGTCTATGATGCCCGGCTTGTGACTCCGGGATGGGACCTCCCTGGGTATGATGACAGCCAGTGGGGCAAGGCTGAATCTGTGCAGGGGCCAAAAGGAATGCTTTCGGCCCAGATGATGCCTCCGATCAGAGTCGTGGATACCATCGTTCCTTTGAAGATGACCAATCCTGAGCCCGGCGTCTATGTCTTTGACATGGGGCAGAATTCGAGCGGCTGGGCTCAGCTCCGTGTTCGGGGAGAGAGGGGGACAGCAGTCCGGATGCGCTTTGCCGAGCTTCTCTATGATAATGGAATGATCAGCCAGGAGAACCTGCGCGGCGCCAGGGCCGAGGATACTTGCATCCTGCGCGGGGAAGGTGAGGAAGTTTTTGAGCCGCATTTCACTTATCACGGCTTTCGTTATGTTGAGCTTACAGGCTTTCCAGGAGTTCCGGCCGCAGACACAATCAGGGGAAAGGTCGTTCATTCAGCCGTGCGCCAGGTCGGAAGCTTTTCCTGCTCTAAGCCTATCCTTAACCAGCTCCAGCGAATCATCGTTTGGGGACAACAGAGCAATCTTCACAGCATTCCGACCGACTGCTGCCAGCGCGATGAGCGGATGGGATGGATGGGAGATGCCCAGGGCACAGCCGAAGAGGCGATGATGAATTTTGACATGGGAGCTTTCTATTCCAACTTCATTCGTGATATCAAAGATGTTCAGGATGAGGCGGGGAGAGTGACTGATACCGTGCCTCATATCTGGGGACAGCGCCCGGCTGACCCTGCCTGGGGCACGGCTTATCCGCTCCTCTGCTGGTACATGTATCAATATTACGGCGATAAGCGAATCCTGGAGGAACACTATGATGGCGTAAAAAAGTATGTTGAATTCCTGCGAAGCCGCGCCGAAGGCGGGCTTGTCAAGTACAGCTATTACGGCGACTGGGTGGCTGTGGAGAACACCCCAGGCAGCATCGTCTCTTCATTTTATTATTACTATGACGTCAAGATCCTGGCGGATATGGCTCGAGTGCTCGGAAAAGATAAGGATGAAAAAGCTTACAGCCAGCTTAGCGAACAGGTCAAGCAAGCCTTTAACAAGCAATACTTCGATATGCAGACAAAGAACTACGCCAACGGAACTCAGACAGCAAACACTCTTCCTCTTTTTCTCGATATCGCTCCCGAATCAGAGCGAGGCTCGGTTTTTGGCAACTTGTTCCAAGACATTGTCTACAAGCATAACACGCATCTAACAACAGGCATCATCGGCACCAAATATTTGATGGAGCTGCTGACTCGATTCAATGCTTCTGATTTGGCCTATGAGATTGCAGTCCAAACAACTTATCCCAGCTGGGGATTCATGATCGAGAATGGAGCCACAACTCTCTGGGAGCTCTGGCAGCAGAGGACAGGCCCTTCGATGAATTCCCACAATCATCCCATGTTCGGGAGTGTCGGAGCCTGGCTTTACAAAGCCTTAGCCGGAATCAACTTGGCCCCTGGCTCTGTTGGTTTTCAAAAAATCCTTATTCAGCCGCAGATGGTCAGGGACCTCCGTTATGCAGCAGGTTCTGTGCTAACGCTGAGAGGAATGGTTTCTTGCTCGTGGTGGCACTCCGAGCGAAAAGTCAGCCTTGAGGTGAGAATACCGGTCAGCAGCGAGGCTGAAGTCGTCCTGCCCAAGTTCAATCTGAAGAATATCGTGATTAAAGAGAGCGGCCAGATTCTCTGGGATTCAAAAGGCTTTCATCAAGGAATTCCGGGAGTGAAGGGAGTCGAGGAGAAGCCAGGAGCTTTTATCGTCAAAATCGGCTCAGGAAAGTATCTATTCGAAGTTGAGGGTGAATAATTTAGGAAAGCATCTTCTCAGGCCTTCTTTCTTTTTCGCGCCCAGAGTGTGGCAAAGATAAACCAGGCTATGGAAGCTAAGAAGAAAACAAGCTTATAATTCTCTTCTGTAAATTTTCCCAGAAAAAAGAGGACCGGGGCGAGTAAACAGACTGCAAGGCTGAGGAGGGAGACTAAGGCATAAATAATATTACTCATTCTACTTTCTCTTCAATGCCATAAGAAGAACATAAGAAACAAGAGCGATGAAATAGCCTGGAAGCCAGCGGAAAAAAAGGTGAATGGGCATGAAGAAGCAGGCAGCCAGAGTCCCTGCCCAGGAAATCAAGGCCCTCCAGTTGAAAATCCAGTTGTGTTTTTCAGCCTGATACTGCTCTATTTTAAGAAGCGGAAATATCCAGTGCTCGGCAAAGACAATGGCTCCGATGGGCATCAAAGTCAACCCGTATATGGCCACGTAATCGAGGAGCTTCATGAAGACTACAGGAAAGCAAGAGAGGAATGTTGTCAGCAACCCGGCGAACAAAGTGATTTTCCAGCGGGGCCAGTTAGTGATGACCTGGAGGGCAAGGCCTGCCCGATAAAGCGTTGGATTTGCCGTTGTCCAGCCAGCAAAGAGAACACCAGCAGCGCCTGCAAAGCCCGCAGCCTCAAAAGCCATAAGTCCGGGGTCCATCTGCCTGCCGACTGCCGCAACCATAATTCCAGACGAAATCCAGGCAAGCATATGGCCGGGATACATGCCGAAGGCTGAATAGAGCCCGTATGTCCATTTCTTGGCATAGCGGAATAAAGCCATATCCGAAAGGCCGACATGCATAGCCAGGTTGCAGAACCAGGCAAAGAGCATGATGTGCCAGATGCTGAATTTATCCTGGCCAGAAGCAGGAATTCCGTTCCATATCTTCGTCCTGGCTATCTCCCAGAGGTTATCGAGCCGGGGATGGACACCGAGCCGGGGAAGCATGGCGATGGCTCCGGCGATAAAGACAACGAATATCCAGGGTGAACAAACCTCGGCAAAGCGGCTGAGCTTTTCAAAGCCAAGAATGGCCAGAGTGATGAACAAAATTCCGATGGCCAGAGTAATTAGAACCCAGCCCAGACTGCTGGGGAAAACGGCATTCAGAGAAGGGGTCTTGACGCCGAAGGCTAGTCCAACCGCAGTGGCTGAGACAGCAATCATCGCTCCAGCCAGGACACAGTAAAGGAGGGCGTTGGCAAGGTTATAGACAAAAGTCAGGCCAGGGCCAGCTATTTTTCGAAGATACCAGTAGAGAGTGAGGCGGGTCCGGGTGGCAATCGGCGCGCAGATGAAAGTCCAGGAAAGGACAGCGAGCATATTTCCGATGAGCAGACCGAGCAGTATGTCTCTGGCGCTGACGCCGTGGAGGACGAAAAAGGCGCCGATCACAAACTCAGTTGCGGCTACATGCTCGCCGGCGAATAGGCCTGCGAATTTTCCGCCCGACTGAAGTTTAGCTGTTGAAACCGCCTCCCGGTCGAATTCATAGAGCCTGTCCATCCGGGAGGTGATAGAGGCTAGTCGGCTATGCATTTAGTTTCCGATCTATATCTCAGGGCATGATGAATGTCAAACTTGTTTTTATTTCGAAATCATTTTTTTCTGTGCTGGAAAATTTAAAGGAAACATCCGTAAATCCGTGATATGAAAGACTCAGCCTGAACCATAACGCGGTTTTCCATCATGAAAAAAAGGTAACAAATTTAAAAACAGATTTTTAAAATAATTAATCTTCTGTTAAATCTAAACTGATTTTTATGGCTTCGTTAACTTTTTTCATTA
>CAZYBE010000020.1:0-15848 GCA_964645765.1 uncultured Eubacteriales bacterium | reverse complement strand
TAATCTTCTGTTAAATCTAAACTGATTTTTATGGCTTCGTTAACTTTTTTCATTATTGCCTTGCTTAAGCTTCCTTGCTTCTTTTTTATTCGTTTTTTATCAATTGTCCTTATTTGATCACATTGAATAATACTGGCAAAATCCAACCCGCCCTCGCCTCTGTCAATCCAAACATCGGTTGGATAGGGTCGGGAAATTTCTTTTTGACTTGTTATGACAGCAACAATAGTTAGAGGTGAATATTTGTTTCCGACATCATTCTGGATTATAGCACAAGGCCTGATTTTTTCTTTTTCAGAACCTACGACTGGATTCAAATCAACAAATATTATATCGCCTCGTTTTATTTCAGAAATCACTAAATATTTTCTCCGTCAACATATCTAAAATCTTTAGATATTTTAAGATTTAATTTAGCTTTGGCCTTATATCCTTCAGCTAACTCCTCTTCAAGTCTTTGTTTTTTTAACCTTTCAATGTGCTTTTTTAATGCTTCTCTTATGAAATCACTTTGAGTTATATTTAAAGACGTTCTTAACTGCGTCATTTCGTCAAGCTGATTATTTGACATAAGGAAATTCATCCTTTTTTGGTCTGATTTTGACACCTTATTGACCTCCTTTTTATATTAAAAATATTACATAACAAGTTACTTATTTAATTATGTAAATAAAATATGCACTATTTTATGTCTTGTCAAGTCTTTTTTTATTTTATTTTAAGGTAAAAATTAAAAATAATAAGGTCTTTTACTCCTAAAAAAGCAAATTATTCTGTTCCCTGATTGAATGATTTTACTTTTTTTCTTGCTCCAGCTTCTTCAAAAGGAGAAGGCCCTCCCGGGTGGGGAAGTGGTCATAGTCCTTGGTCAGCAATTCCTGTGCCCTTTCATAGTTCTCAATCACGATGTAAAACCTGGCTGCATTGAGCAGAACAAGATGGTTCAAGGGGAACATGTTGAGCATCCCCAAGACAACTTTTTCTCCCTCCGAGATTTTTCCCTGGAAGGCTAGGAAGAAAGCATAGGTGAAGTGAAAATGTTGAGATTGAAAGCTTTGAAGCCCCAACAATTTCTTGAAATACGTCTCCGCACGCGGGAAATTTTTTTTGAAAGTATAGTATTGAGCAAGTTCTTCATAGATTCTAATTTCATACAAAAGATGGCTATAGTGTTCTCTATGAGAAATGATGTCATCAAATATTTCCAAGGCTTTCTTTTCATCCTTGGGAAGCCAGGTGACTCCAATATTGAATTTGGCCAGTACATCTTCTTTCTCGATATTCTTGAAGCTGAGCCAGAAATCCGTTTCGCTTTTTCCGAAGATTTTATTCTTGGGATATATCTCAGAAGCATAAAGAAAGGAAAGAAGCAAGAGGAGAACGATGGAGATAAATTTGTGCTTCATCGTTCTCAAAATCAGATAGGCTAGACAGGAGACAAACAGAGCCGAGACGAAATACAGGAATCGCCAGGCGATAAAGGAGAAAGTCGTAGCTGAAAAGATGAGAACGACAGAAGGCAAAAGAAGGAGATAAAAAGAAAAATGAATAAAGGCAAGGGTCGGGATTTTCTTCCTTTTTTTCAATAACAAGAGCGCCGAAAGGATAAAGAGCAGAGTCACAATTATGCCAAGAATTAGATAGGGGATATTTTTAAAAATACGGTAGGAATCAACAGTGAAGCTTAAATTGAAAGGAAAAAAGAGCCTTATGAAATAAAAGCCAGTCGTCGAGAAGAAATCGAGCAGAGTCCTTCCTGAATATCCAGGGCTTAGATAGCCCAGGGCCGTGCTTCTTAAGCCTGCCCAGACAAGAAAGCCTATTCCAAAAGGGATGATTCCGATAATAGAATTTTTTAATTTTGGCTCTTTCCAATAAAGAATGAAAAAATAGATAACGATTAAAAAGAAGTTATTTTCCTTTGAAAGCAAAGAGCAAAGGTAGAAGAAAGAGGATAGGGTTAAGACGAGATAATTTTTTCTTTTCAAGAACGCTATGAAGAAGAACAGAGAAAGCGCGGCAAAAAGAAAAGAGAGCAAATCCGTCCTTCCTGAAATCCAGGAGACATTTTCAAAATGGAAAGGAAATACGGAAAAAAGCAGGCAACTGAAAAAGGAGACGGTTCTACCCAGGCCGAGATTCAAGAGAATGAAACACAGAATTAAGGTATTAGCGATTTGGAGCAGGATGTTCGTTAAATGAAATCCAGCCGGATTGAAGCCCCATATCTTGCAGTCGAGCCAGTAGGAAAGGCTGGTCAGCGGCCTGTAGAATTGCATCAATCGCTCGAGGCGAATGCTGTTCTCGTCGGTGCCTATGGTTCCGCCAAACGGGGTTATCAAAAAAGATTTCAAGAAACCTTTGCTCAGGATATTGGGATTCTCGCTGATGAAATACTTATCATCCCAGAGGAAATCTCCATTCATCGAGGGGAGGAATGCGGCAAGGTTAACCGTAATTAAGATGAGAATGAGAATGGAATTTCGAGCTTTATCTTGTTTCAAATTTCAAGCTAATGATTGATAGGTTTTTTCGCACTCGCAATTACAATATAAAAGCATTTGATGTTTTTGCGTTGGTAATAATAGTCATAAAATTTTATATATTATCAAAAGATTAAAGTCAAATGAGTCAAAAAAGGGGACAGCCTTTTTGACAAATGCATGAGCTAGCAAAACAGAAAAGGAGAAAAGGGGACAGTCCCCTTTTTATGATTTACTTTTCCTGGACTAAAGAATAAAGTTGGAGAAAATAAAAATTTGCTTAGTTTGAAAGGCAGTCTTGATAAGAAGAAAGGGATGAAAAAAATAATTGCTTTGGCTTTTATTCTGGCCTTATCTGGGAAGATGGCCGGTTATTTGTTCAGGGCAAATGAATATTTAGCCCGTCTCCTGGAAAGCGATTTTAAGAATAGCAACCTCATCTCTTCTCAAGAAAAAATGACGGCTGTTTTTGAGTTGAAGGACATTCCTGAAGAGCCTGTGTTTTTGTTCATCAAAGGCAGAGTGGGAAGCTCTAAGGGCTGCTCCCTCAAAGTCACTTTGAATGGCAAGACTATTTCTCGAGGGAGGGAAGAATTTCCAAAGGATTTTTTGGGAATAAATCGTTATCCAATTCCAAAAGGCCAGCTCAAGTCAGGCTCGAATCAAATCCTCATCCTTAATGAAGAAGCAAAAGGCTCCAAGCCTTGTTCTTGGTTTATGATTGCTGAAGGCTACATCGCCGGCCCGCGCTTTTCCCCTCCTTACGACCTCATGACCGATTATTCTTTTCTCCTTCCTAAGAAAACAAGGCCTTCTCCTGACTCTCATCCAAAGGGGAAGAGCTTGCCGGCTTTTGCCATCCGCGGGACAAAAGGCTGGGCCTGGTATCCAGAGCAGTATCTTGCAGAGATACCCTACATCAAAAAATTCAAGATGAACTTTCTGATGAACTGCTACGCTTCGATGTTCAGCGACCCGGAGAAATTCATCAATAGGTGGTGGGAGCCCATTCCCGAACCAAAGAAGAAAGCCTATGAGCAGGTGGTCAGAGCCTGCCAGAAAAACGGCATCATCTTCTGCTTTTCCCTCCATCCTCAGCTTTTTTCAGAGAGGCCCTTCGCCTATGACAGCGAGGACGATTTTAGCAAACTCTGGCAGCATTATGACTGGATGCAAGGCCTGGGAGTGAAGTGGTTCATGGTGAGTTACGACGACATTCCTGTCCAGGGACAAGACATGGCCTATTTGGCTAAAGCCCAGGCCAGGCTGGTCGATAAAATATTGTCCAAATTGAGAGAGAAAGACCCTGAGGCTCAGATAATTTTCTGCCCTGTGTTCTATGCAGGATGCGGCGATAGCGATGAAGCCCGAGTCTATCTGGAAGCTCTATCGAGCGCTCTCTTTCAGGATGTTTTCATCTTCTGGACAGGAGATGGAGTAGTCACAGCTTCGATCACCCGCCAATGCGCAGAAAGGTACAAAAGCATCGTCAAGCGGCGCCTTATCATCTGGGACAATTATCCTGTCAACGACCAGAACCCTGCCTTGCACCTGGGACCAGTGACAGGCCGCGACCCTGATTTGTGCGAGGTTGCTTATGGCTACATGAGCAATCCGCTTTCTCCCCAGAATGATATCAACCGCATCCCACTCTTCACGTCTGCTGACTATGCTTTTAATCCCTGGGCCTATGATCCTTTTCTTTCAATAGGGCAGGCGGTCGTCCATCTGGCAAAAACGCCGGCGCAGCAGAAAGTGCTCAAGGGTTTGGTGGAGCTGTATCCTGGGATGTTGATCTACGGTCAACCCAGGACAAATTTCAACTCTGTCCTTGAAAGATTCGAAAGAATAATCCAGGAGCCAGACGCTCAGACCTTGGCTGCCTCTTTCATCCGCCGGCTTGAGGATGTTGCAGTGCGGCTCGCCAAAGAGTTTCCCGGCCAATACCAAAAAACTCTTGAAACCATTCGTCTCCACCTAGAGCAGATGAAAGAAAAATTCAATCAGAAATTTTGAGTGAAAGCATTTTTTTCTATTTTACTTATGCAGACAAAGGGCTAGAATATACGGCTTAGGAGGTACCCATGAAAAAGACAGCTGTTTTCCTCTGTATTCTTATCCTTCCTCTTTGTCTCGTTCTATCGCAGCAGAGAAATCCTGTTCCTGAGACTCTTCTTCCACTCGAGCTCCTTGAGGAAATTATCAACGAGGCTTCAGGAGATTTAGCTCTTCAGAACGAGATTTTTCTTACGGCAGTCAACAGAAACAGACTTCCTGAGGAATATCTTAAGGGATATTTTGAGACAGAATTTATCCTGAAGAAACTCAAAGAGTATGGGATCGAGGAGGCAGAGATTGTCGAGCTTCCCACGCGCTCCAAAGAAACCTGGGATGCAGAGATGGGGGAGCTGTGGCTGGTTAAGCCGGAAAAGGGGAAAATAGCTGATTTGAAAGATATTGCTGCTTCCCTTTGTTCTGGAAGCTCGACGACTGACACCACCGCAGAGCTTGTTTATGTTGGTTCAGGAGAAAGACTGAGCTTCTATGAAGGGAAGGACATAAAAGGCAAGATCGTTCTCGTCAACGGCTCCCCTGAGCGAGCCCGGAGGCTGGCTGTGGAGAAATATGAGGCTCTGGGCTTAATCGGCTATTCTTCAAGCCACCCTGAGTTTGATAGAGATGAGGTCGGCTGGAACTCAATTCGGCCCTCTGAGAAAGAGAAGAAGACTTTTGCCTTCGTGGTTTCAGAGCGAACGGGAGAAGATCTCAGAGATTTGTTAGAGAGAGGCACAAAAGTCGAGGTTAGAGCTATCTCGAAGGCCCAGATGGTTCCTTACAAAGAGGAGATGGTCGCTGCGCTGCTCAAAGGAAAAGATTATCCTGAAGAAGAGCTTGTCTTTACCGCCCATCTTTTCGAAGGCTTCGCAAAACAGGGAGCCAATGACAATGCCAGCGGTTGCGTCGCCATCCTGGAGACGGCGAGAGTGATCAAGACGCTCGTCGATGAGGGAAAGATTCCTCCTCTAAAGAGGTCGATCCGCTTTCTTTTTGTTCCGGAAATTTCAGGCACTGCAGCTTATATTCAAAAATTTCCTGAGATTGCCAAGCGCTTCTTTGCCAACATCAATGAGGATATGGTCGGCGAGGGCCTTGTAAAAAACAATAGTTACTTTCGGTTAATCACTACGCCCTGGTCGCTTCCAACCTGTCTGACTGATGTCTTGAGTGCTTTTGTCGAATGGGTGGGAACGACCCAGCAGCTTTCGGGCCAGAGGATGGTCAAGCCGATTGTCTCTCCAACCGGAACGAGCGACCCGTTCTATTACTCGATTGACCCTTACTCTGGAGGGAGTGACCACATCGTCTTTGTCGATGGAGGCGTTAAAGTCCCTGCTAACTTTTTCAATGTGTGGCCTGACATGTGGTATCACTCAAGCGGCGACACTCCAGATAAGTCAGATACCACCCAGCTCAAAAGAGCTGTTTTTCTTTCGGTGGCTGCAGCCGTTTTCCTGGCCAACGCCGGCTCGCCTGAAGTGGAGAAGATGATTGGAGAGACATCCGCCGGAGCTCTTTCGAGGATTGGGCAGGATAAATCAAGGGCAGAGAAAGCGATTATCAAGGCGGAGATAAAGGACATTCATTCCGCCTATAAAGAGGCGAGGAATATCATCGAGCAGGCCTTTGTCAGGGAGAATGGAGCTCTGTCTTCCATCAAATTCTTCATAAAGGCCGACCCCAATCTTGATAACTATCTGGCGATGAGAATGAAGAGGTTCAATGAGAGCAAGCTGTCCTCGCTCGGCGAGATTGATGAAATTTATAAGTATCGCTGCTTGAAAGAAAAGATAAGCGCTCAAAAGCTTGCGCTGACTCAGGATGAAATCCGCTTGAGCCGGCTCGTCCCGGTCAGGACAGAAAAGATGAGGGGATTTTTCGACTTTATGAAGTTTGCTGAGGAGAGAGCGAAGTATAAGGATTTGCCGGCCTACAATTTAAGGGCGGCTGAGTCTGAGGTGAGAAACTTTATCGACGGGAAGAAGAGCATCCTGGAGATAAGAAACGCTGCCTCGGCCGAGTTTGAGCCGATATCTCTCAAGGACATTGAAAATTATATTAAGGTCTTGGAGAAAATAGGATTTGTTGTCGTTAAAAAGAAATAGATTGACAGAGGCATCTTTAATTCCGTGATATGGGTGAGGGTTGGGGTTCGGAGCACGCTGATTTTCCCCAGCGAGGAAAATCAGCTCCCATTCAGCCTTCGCTCTTCTCTCCTTCGGAGAGAAACCGTGCCTGCTCAGGCTTCATAGGGGACTCCTCACTCCCAACCCTCACCCTCTTCATCATATTGCTATCACGGATCATGAGATGCTTTCTCAATTGTCTCTAATTTTGCGTGAAATTAGAGAAAAGTGATAAAATACTAAAATAATACGAGTCTTAATTTTATGAAGAAGGACTTCGCGCTTTGACTCAGATGAATTTCAAACAGAAAAAGTCCTTGGGTTACCTGGAAGGCTGGCTGTCTGTCGGTCTCAACACGACCTTATTCGGGTTGAAGTTTTGGGTGGGAAGTCGGATTGGTTCGGTGTCGATGGTCGCCGATGCCTGGCACACCCTCTCCGATACACTCACATCTATTGTGCTCATATTTGGTTTCTGGATGGCAGCTCGGCCTGCGGATGAAAAACATCGCTTTGGACACGGCCGGGCCGAATCTATTGCCTCTGTGGTCATTGGAACTCTTCTGATTGTGGTTGGAGCCGCGTTCCTCAGAGAATCCATCGTCCGTCTCATCAATCGCCGGGCAGTAACTTTTGAGACATTTGGAATCGTTATTTTTCTCGTTTCGGTCTTCATTAAAGAAGGGCTGGCTCAGTTTTCGTTCTGGGCCGGGAGGAAAATCGATTCCAAGTCGCTGCTGGCTGATGGCTGGCACCACCGCAGCGATGCCATCGCTTCTGCTCTTATCGTCATCGGAGCTCTTCTGGGAAAGACTTTCTGGTGGATTGATGGAGTTCTGGGAATAGGGGTTTCTGTCTTGATTTTCTATGCCACCTCCACCATCATTCGCCCCGCTGCCAGCTACCTCCTTGGCGAGTCGTTCACAAGGCGTGAGGAAAAGCAAATTCTTGATGCTGCCTGCTCCGTCCACCCAGCCCTCAAAAGCCTTCATCACCTCCATGTTCATAATTATGGTGACCATATCGAAATCACTGCTCATCTCAACCTTCCTCCGGAGATGAGCGTGGATGAAGCCCATGAGATTGCCACAAAGGCAGAAGTTATTCTCAAGGAGCAGCTCAAAGCAGAGGTGACAATCCACATCGAGCCATCATTGGAAAAGCCTGCGCCAAAAAAATAGAGAGAATAATTTTCGCATAGACAAGTCGAAAAGCCGGTCCCTGTGGCTATGGCTCTCACCGGACTCTGGATGGAAGAGCATGAAGAAGATTTCGAACAAACACTGGCTTCTTTTTGATTTAAGAGAAAGTACGGCGAAGATGGAGAAGAATAGAAAGTGATTCACATCGAGCAAGCTATAAATATTTCAAAAGGTGATATCGAACATGACTCCATTCTTTTTATTAATTTTGATCCTTCCATCAACCTGGGCCACCAGGTCCGAAATCAACCGCATTCCCAGTGTCTCTGTATTCCTTAGGTCAAAATTATCCGGCAGCCCGACTCCATTATCACCCACACAGATTCTGCGCTTTCCTCCCTCGTCACACTTCATCTTCACGTATAACTCCCCTTTCCTCCCATCAGGAAAAGCATGCTTCAGAGAGTTCGAGACAATCTCATTGATGATTAATGCCAGAGGAATAGCCGTATTAATATCAAGAAAATGTTCCTCAAGGTCGAGGTTGCGTTTCACTGTCATGCTGGACACTTGGTACATGGAAAACAAATAGCTGATCAAGTTCTTGATGTAATCAGAAAAGTCAATCTTTGACAGGCTCTCAGACTGGTATAATTTTTCATGGATGAGTGCCATTGACCTTATACGGCTCTGGCTGGCCTCGAACATATCCCTTACAGCTTTGTCCTTTATTGCTCTCGATTGAAGCCTGAGCAGGCTGGAAATTATCTGCATGTTGTTCTTGACACGATGATGAATTTCCTTCAGGAGGATCTCCTTCTCCTTTAGAGATTCGCTGAGCCTGGCCTCAGCACGCTTTCTCTCATCGATTTCTTTCCGAAGTTCCTGGTTTGTCTTTCTCAGCTCAGCCGTTCGCTCTTCCACCCGCTTCTCAAGCTTGGCGTGGGCTTCCTTCAAAGCCTCTTCTGCCTTTTTGCGCTCGGCTATCTCCATTTGCAGCTCAACCGTCCGCGCCTTCACCAGTTCTTCAAGATGCATCCTATGCCTCAGTAACTCATCCTCTGTTTGCTTCCGCTTCAGAGCATTCTCTACTGTTATCGGTAAGGTCTTCAGATAATAGCCATCCATATCCTTGGTGATATAGTCATAAGCTCCTGCTTTCATGGCTTTTACAGCTATTTCTTCGTGGCCGGTTCCGGTGACGATGATAAATGGCGTTCCTTTCACTTTTTCGAATAAATCAAAAGCTGTGCCGTCTCCAAGTTTATAATCCAACAGCACAACATCGAATTTTTCTCTGTCCAGTATCTCTGAGGCCTCTTTCACTGAGCTGGCGAAGAGGTAGTCATATGGAAGCTTTTCTGCTCGAGCAAACCGCTCAAACGCGATTTGGTCGACGACATCATCCTCGACTATGAGTATCCTCTCAATTTTTCTGTTCATTTTTTTAACCTTTTTCGATTAGTGATGCATGTTCGCTTTCAATATTTTTCTTTGGCAAGGTGAAGAAGAAGGTGCTCCCCTTGCCAACCTCTGATTCCACCCAGACCCTCCCGCCGTAGAGTTCCACAATCTTCTTGACGACAGAAAGCCCTACTCCAGTGCTTTCTCTCTTGTCGCGTGATTCCAGGGTCTGAAAAATCTGAAAAATCTTTTCGTAATACTTCTTCTCTATTCCCGGCCCGTTATCCGAAACGCTGAACCGCCAGAACCCTCCATCATCTGCACAGCTCACCTCGATTTCACCTTGCGGCTTATCCATGCATTTAACGGCATTTCCTATCAGATTCTGGAAAACCTGCTGGATGCGGACTTTTTCTGCCAGGATGACGGGAAATTTTTTCCCTACAGACACTCTGATGCTGTCCGGTGGGGCGATGTTTTCAATAATTTCCTCGACGGCTTTGTTGAGGTCGATTTTCTCTTTCTTTTCCCTGATGCGGCCCACCCGTGAATACTGCAGGATGCCGTCAATCAGATTGTCCATTCGCTTGGCCCGAGTGATCATAAGGCCTATATGATCTTTGCCCTCATCACCAAGAGCATGACCATAATCCTCTAATATCCACCCGGCCAACTGGTTGATCGCCCGCAGAGGGGCTTTCAAATCATGGGAGACAATGTAAGCGAATTCTTCCAACTCTGCGTTGGACCGCTCCAGTTCCTTCAGGGCTTCTTCTATCTTCTTCTCTGCTTTCTTCCGTTCGCTGATATCCGTGTAAACAACCACAACTCCGTGCAGCTCATTTCCAATTTTTATGGGTGAGCCGGCCACGATGACATTCACGGGCGTTTTATCTTTCCTGTAGCGGACAACTTCATGAGGCAGCACTTTTTCTCCTGATAGGGTCTGCCGGGTTAAAAGTTGGGCTCCTTTCAGCACATCAGCCCTGGTGACAATATCGTCGATATTCTTTCCGATAACCTCGCTGTGTTTGTAGCCGAAAACTCTCTCTGCACCGGGATTCCATTCTGTTATTCGGTGGGAGGCATCCACAGTCACGATTGCGTCGGGTGCATCATGGAGAACAGATTCCAGGTACTGCTGACGCTTTTCGATTTCCTCTTTGACTTGCTTGAGCTCGGTGATGTCGGTAAAGACTGCTACAGTGCCAGAAAAGCTCCCGTTTTCAAAGCTCGGGCTGCCGCTGACAAGCACCGGAATCCTTGTTCCGTCCTTGCGTTGCAGCTCAACTTCATAACGGCTGGCTTTACCCTGCTTCCTAAGGTTGTTGGCCTCTTCGATGATGGAATTCTGGTCGGCAGGAATAAAAGTCTTCCAATGGCTTCCAAGCAGCTCTTCAGAGGAGTATCCCAGGAGCCTTTCTGTTGCGGGATTGATAAAAGTCACGATTTCGTTTTCATTTTCCACGATGATCCCTTCAGTCATGCTCTGGATTATTCCTTCGTTTAACTCTTTCAGTTCCCTGATTTCTGCTTCAACTTTTTTGCGCTCTGAAATCTCTTCCTGGAGCTCCTCGTTTGCTGCTCTCAATTCTATTGTCCTTTTCTTGACTTGTTCCTCGAGCTGGGCTTCGTGCTTCCTCAACTGCCTCACCCGTATCCGGAAAATTCCGACTCCTGTCGAAACAATGCCGAGCGAACACAGAAGGTAAAACCAGAGAGTCTGGTAAAAATAGGGCTTCAGATAAAAATTGAAAGACACCCCTTTCTCATTCCAGAAGCCGTCGTTGTTGCAAGCAATCACTTGAAACCTGTAGTTTCCTGGAGGGATGCTTGTGTAGTAAGCTGTCCGGCGTGTTCCCGCATCAACCCATTCCTTATCGTAACCCTCCAGTTTATACTTGAATCTTACTTTTTCTGGAGAAATAAAATTGAGCCCTGTGTAATGAAATTCAAAGTTTCTCCAGCCCGGCCCCAAGCGGACCTTCTTATCTGTGGGAACAGGCTTGTTGTCAATAATAACTCTTTCGATTATGACATCCGGAGGTTTTGTGTTGACCCTAATCTTTTCCGGGTCAATCATGGCCACCCCGTTCAGTGTAGAAAACCAGAGTCTGCCATCCTTGCTCCTCCAGACTCCAGGCTGTGTCCCGGAAGTGCATTCGCTGCTTCTCATGCCGTCAGTCTTATCATAGGCGACGGATGTGACAGATTTGATTCTTCCCTCAGCAAAGTCATCAAGCTCCTTCATGCTCACGCAGAATACTCCTTTGCTGCAACCCATCCAGAGATAACCTCTTTCATCTTCGAGGATGTGGTAGATGGTATCATCATAAAGCCCTTCTCTCATTGAACAGGAAGTAAACTTGCCATTTTTTAAACGACTTAGACCGCCTCCGTGTGTGCCAATCCAGAGGCAGCCGTCGCTTCCTTCGTATAATGCTCTCACAAAATCATTGGAGAGCCCATCTTTTGTGGTGTAGGTCGTGAAATTTCCGTTTCTCAAGCAGCTCAAACCTCCACCTGTTCCGACCCAAAGATTCCCTTCTTTATCCTCGCAGATAGCCATCACCAGGTCGTTGGACAGGCCCTCCCTTGTGGTGTATGAAGTAAACCTGCCGTCTTTAAGCCTGCTCAGACCGCCTCCGTGTGTGCCAATCCACAGGCTGCCGTCGCTTCGTTCGTATAATGCTCTCACGAAATCATGGGAGAGTCCATCTTTTGTGGTGTAGGTCAAGAAATTTCCGTTTCTCAAGCAGCTCAAACCTCCACCGCCAGTCCCGATCCAGAGATTCCCTTTCC
The DNA here is from genome assembly GCA_964645765.1 of uncultured Eubacteriales bacterium. Lineage (GTDB taxonomy): Bacteria > Acidobacteriota > Aminicenantia > Aminicenantales > Aminicenantaceae > CAZGMN01. Next base: position 3,833 of record CAZYBE010000020.1, on the reverse strand, counting down.
TGTCTTCGATGATAGACATCACCATATCCCGGGAAAGACCGTGCTTTTTGGTGTAAGTTGTGAATTTTCCTTCTTTCAAGCGGTTTAGACCTCCGCCGCCTGTCCCGACCCACAAGCTTCCTTCTCTATCTTCACATACAGACATGACATAGTTGTGAGATAAACCTTCTTTGGTGGTGAAAGTTGTGAACTTCTCGTCTTTCAAGCGGTCGAGGCCGCCGCCATAAGTGCCGATCCACAGGCTACTATCCCTGTCTTCATAGATTACTCTCACAGAGTCATTAGACAGACCCTCTTTTGTGGTGAATGAAGTGAACTTCCCGTCTTTGAAGCGGTTTAGACCACCGCCATAAGTCCCGGCCCAAAGGACGCCTTCACTGTCTTCGTAGATTGTCCTCACTGCGTTGTGAGATAAGCCTTCTCTGGTTGTATAAACAGTAAACTTTCCATTCTTGAACCGGTTGAGCCCGTTTACTGTGCCCACCCATATATTTCCTTCCCGGTCTTCACAGATGGACAACAAAAAATTATTCGATAAGCCTTCTCTGTCAGTGCAGACGGTGGTCTTTCCATCCTGGAATCGGTTCAGACCTCCGCCATAAGTGGCGACCCAGAGGACATTTTCCCTGTCGACAAAAACTGTCCTCACATTTTCACTCGACAGACCATTCTCCATGGTATAGGAAGTGAATTTTCCATTTTTTAAGCTGCTCAGCCCATTTTCTGTGCCAATCCAGAGACAGCCATCGCTGCTTCCGTAGAGGGAATTCACATAGTCATGCACCAGGCCGTCTCGGGTAGTGAATGTCCTGAATTTCTTGTCTTTAAGCTGAATAAGACCTCCCCCTCCTGTGCCGATCCAGAGGTTCCCCTGACTGTCCTCAAAGAGTGCAGTGATCTCATCATTTTTTATCTCTGCTGTGTTTCTCTTGTCAAAAACAGTGAAATGGACACCATCAAAAAAGGCGAGGCCTCCTCCTGTGCCGAGCCAGATATATCCATCGCGCGTCTGGACTATGGCAGTGATGGAGTCATGGGGAAGGCCATCCTCGGTCTGCCACATCTGGTGAACATACTGGGTGATGGATTTGGACGGGTCAAGGGCTTGAGCGGGGATAACAAAAAAAAGAAAGAATGAAATAAGAAACAGCCTTTTTTTTCTCATCAAGCTTTGCACCTCGCTCATCCTCTTCCGGCTCAGAATCATAAGGTTCTTGATTTCTCCTTCTTAAGGGCAAAAGGAAGCATTAAGCTTAACTCTTAAGGGTTGCGATTATTCAGAGATAATTCTGGTTTGTTTGGCTCTTTTTATGAAGGTTTTAATCAGGGAGTTCATTTAAACTCCAGTAATGGTCAATTGTCTTCATTACCTCTATAAACTCCTGATATCCAACCGGCTTGAGCACATAGCCTGCTACTCCCCAATTGTAACTATCCAGCTTGTCCTTTTTTTCCTTAGAAGAGGTGAGGACGACTACAGGAATCAGTTTGAGCTCATCGTCATTTTTTATCACCTGGAGAAGCTCGATCCCGTTCATCTTCGGCATGTTCAGGTCCAGTAGAATCAAGTAGGGCGTTTCATTCTGAGAATTTCTCAAATACTCCAGTGCCTCCTCTCCGTTGTTGACCACATCCAGCTTTTGGGCAATGGGAATATCCCTGAAGGCGCGTTTCACTGTCAGCACGTCAACCCTGTCGTCCTCTACAAGAAGGATCGGCCTCTTGTGCACTTTTATCTTTTCTTGTTTCATGGCGTTAAAGCTCGGTTTCTGACCTTTGACATCTGCAGGAGCCTGGGCAGACAGCCAGCTCTGCCGCTCTTTCATTCTTAACCAATCCAAAGACAAAACCATTTGATATCTTCTCGTTCCTTTTTTTCCCTTTTCAAAAGAATCTGACATATGGGATGACCGATGTCAATCGCCTTTTCAGGTGATTGACAGGGTGAAATTTCCCTCGTTTTTTCACCCCAAGAACGACTTTTCTGGCATAACCTTGCCACCCCCCCAGCAAACATCGACATAATTATTTTTCCGCTTTTATCAAATCCAAGGCGTGTCTTTGTGATGGGCATAATAACCCGAAGGGCTGAGTGTCACAGCTTGAGCCATAGGTACCTGCTCTAATCCGATTGCACAATTTGAAAAGTTTTGAAAGAAAAGGAATCTGGGGGTAATAAGCAAAATTTTTTCAGCCCTTCTTTTCGTAGCCAATTGTTATAAAATAGATAGCACGATCAAAGAAAAGCATGACACGATTGTTGAGCTCGATCGCTTGATATAAGTCCAGCATTGTATCGAGCAAGCCTTCCCCAAGAACCTTCCGCCACAAGTGTCGCCTGACGAGGATAAGTGCATGGATGATTTCCGAGAGCGAGAATCCCTCTTCTCGGCGTTGGGCGCCAAGGCTTATGTAATGCTGAGCGATTTCTTCCTTTGTTGTTTCACGGGAGATCCATCTGCCGAGCTGGCTGAAGACCTCGAATGCCCGCTCATAGAGCTTAAGCTTATCGAAATTGTGGTAAGTCGGAGTGCATTCATCCTTGCAGACATCTTGTAGCCAGTTTGTTGTCAGCTCGTCAGCATTGCGTTCGATGAGGTTCACCAATTTCTCAGAAGCTGGGGTTGGGATTGAAAAGTTATCCTTTTTTTTATCTTCCAATTTCCCCATCTCCTCTATGAATGCACAAAAATAACTATCATAAATAAAATTTTATGTCAAAAGCAAAGGCAGACGGTTTTGGTCATAAAACGAAGGATAAATCAGTGGGCCGCAAAATTAAAAAATCTGCTTATTTTTCTCCAGGATTGGAAGCATATTGTCGTCCTCTTTCGAAGCATGCATTAAGAGGATATCTATTATTTTTCTGGCCACAAAATTCAGCTCCGCGCTTTTTTCCTCGTCGAGAGGAATAACACTTTTTGAGACTATCCTTTGAAATTCTTCTAATTTTGTTAATATAATCCCATGCTCCCTCTGCAATTCTAAAATCAATCTTATGGATTCAGGTGTGGCGGCCTTTGACAAAATAGCCGGGAAAACTATTTTTTCTTCGAATTCGAAGTGGGCAATTATGTATTGCTGGAAAAAGTCCTCAATCGGTTTGACCTTACTCCATGCTTCCTTATCATGCAGAAAGTTCATTACTTGTCTCATATCTTCCAAGAATTCTGAAACTTTCTCGTGATCCTTGATAAGTCTGATCAAAGGGTCCATTTGTTTCATGACGACCTCGCTTTCTTTGATAGTTTAGTTTGAATTTCTGTTCTTATTCTTGCTTTCCCCAGAATTGAGAATTGCTTTTTCTGCTGATAACAAATTTCCATCACTCTTTTTAACTTTCTCTCCAATGCTGAGTTATATAAGCTTATAGCACAGCAAAAACTTAAAATCAAGGTTTATCGCAGGTTTGTCGCAGAATACAGAATGAAGAAAGGCTTGGATAAAGTACTCTAAAGGCGATACTTAAAGAGCAGCTCTTACCGTAACGTGCCCTCGTAGCGGGCGGTGAGCTGGCGGCGGCGGACGTCTTCGGGTGTGTAGGAAGGCAGAAGCACAGGCGCGATGCGGTCAGTCTTGATCCTGGCTTTCTTCAGCTCATTCTCATAACCAGTGATATGCTTCAAAGTCAGGTTTCCGAGCTTCGCTGATTTCGTATATTCAGCAGCATATTTCCCTGCGCGGCGGCCGAAGACATTGTAATCCAGCACAGAGTTTCCCATCAGGCGGTTCCGGCCATGGACTCCGCCTGAGGCTTCACCAGCGACAAAAAGGCCATGGATATTGGTTTCGCAGTGATCATTGATCTCAACACCGCCGTTCTGATAATGGAG
>CAZYBE010000019.1:0-54912 GCA_964645765.1 uncultured Eubacteriales bacterium | reverse complement strand
ATGTATCGAATCGAAAGCAAGGTTGATATCAAGAGCAAAGAGTATAAAGAGAATTTTGAGGCGATGAAGAGAATTGTCGCCGAATACAAGGAAAAGCTTTCCAAAGTTCAGGAAGGAGGCCCGGCAAAGTACAGGAAGCTTCACAAGGAAAGGGGAAAGTTGCTGCCAAGAGAAAGACTTGAGAAGCTTTTCGACCGCAACAGCGCTTTCCTGGAGCTTTCGCCTCTTGCTGCCTACGATATCTACGAGAACGAAGCTCCTGGAGCAGGAATGATCACTGGAATCGGTGTCGTCCATGGCCGAGAAGTCCTGGTTGTGGCCAACGATGCCACTGTCAAAGGCGGCACCTATTTCCCGATGACCATCAAGAAGCATGTCAGGGCTCAGGAAATTGCCCTGCAGAACCGCCTTCCTTGTATTTATCTGGTTGATTCTGGAGGAATATTCCTGCCTCATCAGTCAGGGACTTTTGCCGATAAGGAATATTTCGGCAGGATCTTCTATAACCAGGCTCGGCTTTCTGCTCTCGGCATCCCTCAGATTTCGATCGTCATGGGCTCCTGCACAGCCGGAGGAGCCTATGTGCCGGCGATGAGTGATGAGACGGTCATCGTCCGCAGGCAGGGCACGATATTTATCGGCGGCCCGCCTCTGGTCAAGGCAGCCACTGGCGAAGAAGTGACAGACGAAGACCTGGGTGGAGCTGATGTTCACTGCCGAATATCTGGCGTTTCCGATTATTATGCCCTCAACGACGAGCACGCCCTGGAAATTGCCCGAAACATCGTCGAGACACTTGACCCGCCGAACAAATTCAAGCTAGATATCGCCGAGCCCGAAGACCCTCACTACGACCCGGAAGAGGTTTATGGAATTGTTCCCCAGGGTCTGAGGAAGCCCTTCAATATCAAGGAGATTATTGCCCGCATCGTTGACGGCAGCCGTTTCCAGGAATTCAAGGAGCTTTACGGCCAGACACTAATCTGCGGCTTTGCCCGCATCATGGGCTATCCTGTGGGCATTCTCGGCAACAATGGAGTCCTTTTTTCTGAAAGCTCGCTGAAAGGAGCTCATTTTGTTTCGCTCTGTTCCTTGCGCAAGATTCCCCTGATATTCCTTCAGAATATAACAGGCTTTATCGTCGGGAAACAGTATGAGCACCGCGGAATCGCTAAGGATGGAGCTAAGCTGGTGCATGCCGTAGCAAATGCCGATGTCCCCAAGTTTACAGTGATTGTCGGCGGCTCGTATGGAGCCGGCAATTATGCCATGTGCGGCCGGGCCTATGCTCCAAGGCTGCTCTGGATATGGGCCAATGGCCGGATCAGTGTCATGGGTGGAGAACAGGCTGCCAGTGTTCTGCTTACCGTCAAATTGAAGAGGCTGGAGGAAGAAGGGAAGAAGATGCCCGAGGCGGAGAGGGAAAAGTTGATGAGGCCCATCCTCGAGAAATACGAACAGGAAGCAAGCCCTTATTACAGCACAGCCAGGCTCTGGGATGACGGAATTCTTGACCCGCTCGAGACCAGGCAAGCTCTTGCTCTGGGCATAGCGATGAGCCTCAATGCTCCTATTCCTGACTACAAGGTCGGGATATTCAGGATGTAAGATGACAGAGGAAGCTTACAAAACAATTCTTTTTTCCAAAGAGGATAGAGCTGCGCGCATTATCTTTAACCGGCCTGATGTCCACAACGCTTTCGATTCTTTGATGATCTCTGAGCTTGACGACGCCTTTGAAAAAGCAAAAGCCGACCAATCCATTCGGGTTGTGGTTTTAAGCGGCGAGGGAAAATCTTTTTGCGCCGGAGCTGATATCAACTGGCTGCGGGAAGTCATCCATTATACTTACGAGCAGAATCTGGAGGAGTCGCTTCATCTGGCAGAGGTTCTCCACAAAATCTACACCCTTCCCAAACCCACAGTGGCCATGGTCAATGGAACAGCCATCGGCGGAGGCAACGGCTTCCTCTCTGCCTGCGATATTGCCGTTGCCGCAGAGGGCGCAATATTTGGCCTGAGCGAGGTCAAGATCGGCCTTGTCCCTGCTGCCATCTCGCCTTATGTTATCCGCAGGATAGGAGAAGGCAAGGCCAGAGAGTTTTTCTTGACAGGAAAAAGAATATCAGCTCAAGAAGCTCTTGAGATAGGGCTGGTGAACGAGGTCGTCCCTCTTGAAAAGCTGAGGAAAAAAGTTGAGGAGATTGTTGCGCTTCTCCTGAGCTCAGGCCCGAAAGCCATGGCAAGCTGCAAGGAGCTGATTCAGAGAATTCCTGTGATGAGCTTCGAGGAAGCGAAAGAATACACAGCGAAGATGATTGCCGATCTGAGGGTGAGTGAAGAAGGACAGGAAGGAATGGCAGCCTTTATGGAGAAGAGAAAGCCGAAGTGGGTCAAATAATTATGTTTAAAAAAATACTCGTTGCCAACCGGGGCGAGATTGCTGTCCGCGTCATCAAAGCCTGCCAGGAGATGTCGATTCCGACAGTGGCCGTTTACTCCGAGGTTGACCGCAACAGCCTTCATGTCCAGATGGCTGATGAGGCAGTCTGCATCGGCCCGGCTCCGGCCATCGAGAGCTACCTCAATATGGAACGTATCATCCAGGTTGCCCATCAGACTGGCGCAGAGGCCATCCATCCCGGCTATGGTTTTCTCGCGGAAAATTCTGATTTCTCCCGGCGCTGCGAAGAGGAGAAGATTGTCTTCATCGGTCCCAATTCCAGAGCTTTGGAGCTTGTCGGTGACAAGGTTCGCTCCCGCCAGACGATGGAGAAAGCCGGGATTCTGATCATCCCTGGAATGAAGAGAATCGCCAAAGATTTTTCCGAGCTTGAGACAGAGGCAAAGAAGATAGGCTATCCGGTGATGATCAAGGCTTCAGGCGGCGGCGGCGGAAAGGGAATGAGGATTGTCTCCAGCCCAGGAGAATTGAAGCCTTCCCTTGAAGCTGGCATGAGGGAAGCAAAGTCGGCCTTTGGCGATGAGTCCGTGTATCTCGAAAAGTACATCGAGGAGCCGAGGCATGTCGAGTTTCAGGGCTTGGCTGATAATCATGGAAACATCGTCCATCTTTTCGAGAGAGAATGCTCTATCCAGAGAAGGCACCAGAAAATCGTGGAAGAGACTCCTTCTCAGGCTTTAGACACCGAGCTTCGCTTCCGCATGGGTGAAACAGCCAAAAAAGTGTTGCAGGTCTCGGGCTATAACAATGCCGGAACAGTCGAGTTTCTTCTGGATAAAGACAAGAATTTCTATTTCCTTGAGGTCAATGCCCGTCTTCAGGTCGAGCATCCAGTCACCGAGCTGACCACAGGTGTTGACCTTGTCCACCAGCAGATTTTGATTGCTTCAGGAGAAAAGCTTCCCTTCAAGCAGGAAGACCTGAAGCAGCGAGGTCATGCCATCGAATGCCGAATCTATGCCGAGGACCCTCGAAGCAATTTCCTGCCTTCGTCAGGGAAGGTCCTCTTCATCAAGGAGCCAAAGGGCCCTGGAGTTCGTCATGATTGCGGAATTTACAGCGGCTGTGACGTGCCCATCTACTACGACCCCATCCTGGCCAAGCTCATCGTCTGGGCCGAGAACAGGCGAATGGCTTGTCAGAGGATGCTCAGGGCGCTTGAAGATTATGTCATCCTGGGCATTAAGACCACTATCGATTTTCTCAAGGATGTCGTCAACCATCCCCAGTTCAAAGCAGGGAAAACCACGACCCATTTCATCAAACAATATTTTGACGGCTGGGAGGGGAAGGAAAAAACCGAAGAAAATTTGAGGCTGGCCCTTATCGCCTCAGCCTTTGACAGCCTGAATCAAACATCTGCAGGGAAAGGCGCGGCGGCAGTGCAAAAAGAGGTTTCTTCGCCCTGGCAGACTCTGGGGAGATGGCGATTGGGAGGGAAATAGAGTGGACTTTGAATTTTTAGTCGATAACACCCTGCACAAGATATTCCTTGAGAAAAAAGAAAATGTCTTTATCGTTTCAGACGGGGAAAAAACCTTTGAGGCAGATATCCGCTTCATCTCTGCTAACGCTGTTTCCATTCTCATCGAGGGCCGCTCCCACTTGGTCTATATCGCCAGGGAAAAGGATAAGAAATACTTTTATCTTGACGGGCAGCAATTCATCGTCCAGGAACCTTCTCGAGAAAGGGAAAGCTTCCAGGCCGGGGAGGAGAAGACAAAGGACGTTGAGTTGTTGATCAAGGCTCCCATGCCTGGCAAGGTCATAAAAATCAACGTATCTGAAAAGGAAGAGGTCAGGAAGAATCAGACCTTGGCCATCGTCGAGGCGATGAAGATGGAAAACGAGATAAAATCTTCGATCGAAGGGTATGTGAAGAAGATTTTTGTCTCTGCCGGCGACCTTGTCGATTCCGAGAGACCCCTCATCGAGCTCAGCCTCAAGAAATAAAAAGGTAAAAAGGGGACAGTCCCCTTTTTTTACACTCATCAACCTTAGCCTTAAAAAAAATGTGTTGACAGTTCCTTTCGACCAATTTATTATTTTCCATGATAGGACAAAGGGATAATGATCGCAAAATCTCAAGGCGGACTGCCGTCCTTTTAAAACTAAACTTCTATCCTTAAATCTAAATAACATCATTTTGGAGAAGGAATGCATTGGTGAAATTGCTTGCTAAAATATTTTTGAAAGGCGTTGGCATTGTCTTATTCTTTTTATTTTTAGCTGCAAGTGATACTACTCAGCAAATCATTGAAAACTTAGAGGCACCACAAAGCGCAAACGCTAATCTGAAAGAGATGCTGCGAATCTCCGACCAAAGAAACAAGTTTTTCTTTGAACAACCGTATGAAGTTTTTATAGGAAAAGATGGCTCCATATATGTTCAAGAACCTAAGAAATTTTTAAAGTTCGATGCTGATGGAAAATTTGTGAAAAATTTAATGAAGTGGGGTGAAGGCCCTGGAGAGCTCAACGGTGACTTAACAGACGTTATTGTTAGAGAAAATGACATAATCCTCTACTCTTCGAATGTAATTAAGCTCGTCAGGATAAATCTAGATGGCGAGTTGATCGAGGAAAAGAAGTTTAAAAAAGGTCCATTTGGAGCTCTACTCGGGTATTATGATGAAAAGTATTACTTAGCGAAGGTTGAAAGACAAGAATATACTTTGAAGAGTGGCATCCAGGAGGAGAATCAAAGAATACTGATCGTTTCCGAAAAAGAAGATATTCAACCTACACCATATTTACTGCCACTTACCATTTCTGAAGCTGTTGGCGGCAGAATGAGATTGATCTTACAGATCTCTCGTTTCATGCCCTTGAGAGTGAGCGATCGGTATGTCTTCCTGTTTCATACGCCAGAATATCTCATCAAAGTCCTCGACCTTGAAAAAGGGGAGATAACCCATAGTTTTCGGAGGAATTACAAACGGGTGAAATATGATTATAAACCACAAATAAAATCTCTATTTGAATTACCACCTATGCCAAAATACCATAATGACCTCTGTCGACTTCTTTGGTACAAAGACAAGGTTTGGGCTGTAACTTCAACATTCGAAAAGAACAAGGGAATCCTGGTGGATGTCTTTAGCCCTGAGGGGAAGTACTTGGATAATTTTTATCTTCCGCTCTTCAAAATCATGAGGGATAATATTCAATATTATGCACCCATGGCAATCCAGGGTAATTTTCTTTACACCCTAGAACCCGATGAAAACGACCTTATAACTCTAGTCAAATATGAAATCACAAACAAATAAGGAAGAGGTCAGGAAGAATCAAACCTTGGCCATTGTCGAAGCGATGAAAATGGAAAACGAGTAACAAAACATAAATAAATCTTCAAAAGAGCATAAAATGCTGTGCTTTAGTGCGGGCAGCCAGCATTTGAGATTTTTGGGTTTTGAGAAAAAAATTTATGTTGATAAGTGCTGATTACTGTCCTAAAATATAGAACAGTTGTCCCATAGGATAGAACAGGAGATAAAAAATGCTGATACCGATTAGAAGAAAGAAAATCTTAGAAGTTTTTTTGAAAGACCCCTTTAAAGAAATACATCTGAGGGAAATTGCACGCTTGTCTGGAGTTTCGGTAAATAATGTCGATAATTCACTGCGTCTATACATTAAAGATGATGTGTTTAAAAGGCGAGAAGTATCTAATATGGTTTTCTTCAGACCTAACCTGGAAAACGAAGAACTTTTGAAAATGTTCGAATATTTAGAACTCGAAAAGAAAAAAGAATTCTATAATGAAAATAAAAAAATAGCTAGATTAATACGGAAGTACACTGAGGATATAGTTGCTTTTTCAGATAAAAAAATTCAATTAGTAATTCTCTTTGGTTCAGTAGCGAGGGGAGAATGGACTAAGAGTAGTGATATAGATATACTGGCAGTTGTTTCAGGAAGAGAAAATGAAGTAACGTCAATATTAAATAATGCCAAAATAGACGTTAGTCCTCTTTTAGAAATTAGGCCGATAAGCACTACTGCAGAGAAATTTAGAGAGGGGTTCAAAAAGAGAACCGAATTTTATTATGAATTATGGAAAGATAGGGTGGTTTTATATAATGAATTTCTATTTTGGCAATTAGTCAGAGAAGGAGGCAGGCCATATGCCTAAAGATATTGAAAGAACCTTGAGCGAATGTTTTCATCCTAAAGAAGGTAAGCCTAATCTTCTCAAGATACCCGTGAATATAGAAAGAGCAAGACAGCATATCGATAAGGCGCGCCGAAATCTACTGGCAATGAAAATAATGTTTGATAATGATTTATTTGATTGGACGATTATTTGCGGTTACTATGCAATGTATCATTCGGTGTTAGCCGCATTATTCAAAATAGGCATCCGCGCCACTGCGCATTATTGCGCTATAGCAGCTTTTAAAAAATTTTATGTTGAACGGGGAAAAGTGGCACCGGAATATATTAACTTCATTAAAAAGGCAGAGCAGCTTGAACAAGAATACGCCGAGACATTAGAAAAGGCACAAGAAGAAAGAGTCATCGATCAATACGGCGTGGAAATACTTACAAACGATGATGCTGAATGGATTATTGAGGACGCAAAAGATTTTGTTCTTAAAATAGAAGAAGTATTGGCAGAATAAGTAACAAAGTGTTTTCGTTGGCCGGAAGTCTCTGAAGGGTTTTTCCTCCCCCGAGGGCCTAAACGTAAAAATTAAAAACGATCGCTTTTGTTAGTCTTCAAAAAAAGCCTATTCTAGTCATATTTGTCTAAAATTAAGGAATGGGCTAAACTTATTACTAATGTTAGTTATTCAATAAAAAGAGGATGCAACTTTTTTAAAAGGATGAAAGTTTTAGGGTATGAGCATGGATGAGCGAGAGCTGATAGTCCAGGTTCAGAAAGGCGACGAGATGGCTTTCAAGGAGATTGTCAGGATTTATAAGGATAAAATTACGAACTTCCTCTGGCAGCTCACCGGCGATTACCAGAAGGCCGTGGAATTATCCCAAGAGACTTTCATGAGAGTCTATTTCAAGGCCCATAAATACAGGCCGATAGCACCGTTCTCCTCTTGGATTTATACCATCGCCTCAAACCTGGCCAAGACAGAGATGAAAAAGACGCGAAGAGTGCCCCTTGTCTCCATCGAGGAAGTTCAGAATAGCCTCCCGAGCAAGAGCGAGGACAGCAATCCCTCTGAAAGCAGCCTGATAAGGAAGCTGAGAAAAGCGCTTGATTCTCTGCATCCGCGCTACAGAATCCCGGTCATTCTGAAGGATATCGAAGGCTTCTCCCAGGAAGAGATTGCCCAGATCCTGAAAAAGCCTATTGGGACCATAAAGGCAAGGATCAGTCGGGGGAGAGCGTATTTGAAAAAAGAACTGGAGAAAACTTCATCCAGGAAAGATTCTTATTCAAAGAATAAGGAGTTTCAAAATGGATGAGTTCAATCTTTTGAAAAAATTAGAGAGGATTAAAGCCCCTCCTGATTTTGAGGAAAGAATTCTGGCTCAGCTCGATATGCGAAGAAAGAAAGATTTAAAGCTGAAGCGCCTTCGCTTTTCTTTGGCCGGTGCTTTTAGCGCCGCGCTTGTTATTTTTGTTCTCGTCAATGTCTTCATTTTCCACAGGAAAAGCCCCGAGCAAATTTCTGAACTCAATAAAGGAATCTCCCCGGCTTCCCAGAAAGAAGTGAGTTTGGGAGGAGAAAGCATCCCTGTTATTGAAACCGTGGATTATAAAGGGGAGATACAGACTCTTTCTTCTCAGCAACGGACGATATACATCCTGGAGCATGTTGCGGATGGAAAGAGAGCGGTAATTAAATATTAAGGAGGTTATAAAATGACCAATAAATTTAAAGCCATCATCCCCATAGCAATTTTTTTATTAGCGATTTTTTCAAGCCTGAAAGCAGAGTCTGGATTGGCCATCGGTGACGAAGCCAAGATTGAGGATATAGTGAAAAAGGTTTATCCCTCAGTGGTTAAAGTTGAAGCCCGGAACTTGATCAGAAAATTTGCCACAGGAGTCGTCATCGACAAGGATGGATATATTGTCACCACGGCTCTCATTTCACCTCGCGATGAGCAAATCTCGGTGGTTTCCAGTGAAGGGAAGAGGATAGCTGCCAAATTTCTGGGAATGGACCCGGAGACACACCTCGCTTTGCTCCAAGCTGAGGACAAAAACCTGCCCCCGATAGATGTGGGAAATACAAAAGAGCTTTCTCCAGGCTCCTGGATTGCCCTTGTCAGCATCTCTCCTGAGAATACTCCGTTCATCACCCAGGGGCTTGTCAGCTCGATTTCCCAGGACAAGCTCCGCCTGAACGTCTGGGTTGGCCAGGGTTCGAGCGGAAGCCCGGTTGTTGACAAGAATGGCCGCATGGTCGGGCTGCTCAGGGGAGTCTATTCCGAAGAAAAGCCATTCATGTTTGAATTCAGAGAAAGAGAAGTTGTCGGCTCGGGCGTTGTTTTCAGCAAGGCCGAGGCGCCCGCCTCGAGCATGGCCCAGGCAATTCCGGTTGAAGTTGTGAAGAGTGTTGTCTCTGATATAAAGGAGAAGGGAAAAGTCCAGAGGGGATGGCTCGGCATCTCAGTGGGCGAGAATGAAGAAGGAAAAGTGGAGGTTGTCGAGGTTGAGAAAGATGGCCCGGCAGAGCTGGCCAAGCTGCAGACTGGAGACATCATCCTCGAGTTCGAAGGAAAAGCTGTGACCAACCCCAGGATGGTTCAAGATGAGATCAGGAAGAGAAAGCCCGGGGATAACGTGACTCTAAAAGTGGATAGAGATGGGAAGACGATAGAGGTTAAGGCAAAATTGGGCGAATACAGCGAAGAAGAGGCGATGCGAGAGATGGAAAATAAATTCCCGCAGCTCTTTATGCCCAGACCTCAAAAAACTCCCCAGCCCTTAAGACCTCCCATGCCTCGAACGCCTGCAGAGCCAAGGTTATATCGTTGGGGCCTGGAAAAGAGAAGATATATCGGTGTCTCTCCACAAGATATGAACCGGGAGCTTTCAGAGCACTTTGGTGTGGAAAAGGGAAGAGGCGTGCTCATTGCTAAAATTAGAGAAGGAAGTCCTGCTGAAAAGGCTGGGTTAAAAGTTGGAGATGTCATCATCAGTGCTGATGGAGTCCGGGTTGAAGAAGGGGAAGAGCTGAGCAGGCTCGTCCAGGATAAAAAGAAGGGAGATAAGGTTAAAATTGAATTCCTCAGAGACAAAAAGAAGATGAGCGTTGATGTCGAGGTGGAAGAAGAAGAGGCCGGACAGATACCCGAGTTATTTGGCTTTCCAAATGAATGGAAGGATTACCTCGATTATTGGGATAAAGCCACGACAGGGCAGTATAAAGACTGGACAGATGACTATTCCAAAGCCTATCAAAGACAGATGGAAGAGCTCAAAAAGCAGATGAAGAAGATGGACGAGGCTTCAAAAAATCTTGTCATAAAAATAAGAAGTAAAGCGATAAAAGTCTAAGTTGCTCCGCTTTTCAATTATAAATGGAGGGGAGGAGATAAATCCTCCCCTTTTTTATTGTCAGCCGTTCTCACGGATTTTTGATGAAGAGCTTAACCACTTTTGCATATATTCATCAAATTCTTTCGAAGGCAGGCTTCTTTTTTTATAGAAACCCTTTTCAAGCCTTTGCCTCATCGCCTCGTAGAGGATGATCCCGGCTGAGACTGAAAGGTTGAGGCTCTGGACCATTCCCAGCATCGGAATTTTGATTCTGTAATCAGAGAGGGAGAGGGCTTCTTCTGATATTCCTTCAGATTCATTGCCGAAGACAATAGCCAGAGGCTGGGTATAATCCAGAGCTGTATAAGGAATAGAATCTTTGCCGAGCGAGGTCCCAGCAATCTTGAAGCCTTTCTTCTTTAATTTCGTAAGACATTCTTTGGCTGAAGCATGGAATCGGAATTGAATCCATTTTTCGGCTCTGGTGGAGATGGCTTCGTTCAAGAGGAAGGACTCCTCGCCTGAGTGGATGATGTCCACATAAAGGATTCCAGCCGCATCACAGGTTCTGACCACAGCGCTGGCGTTGTGAGTATTTTTGACCTTTTCCAGGACAACTCTCAGGTCAGGCTGCCTGAGGGAAAGAATTCGCCTAACCTTTTCAACTCTCTGTTTTGTCGGCATAAATTCAATATAATGGAAATCGGGCTAAGTCTCAACAAAAAGGGGAAAGTGCCCTTTTTGCGAAAGTGTCATCGCCATGAGAAAGATTATGTCTTTACAAATAGGAAAAGGGGACAGGCTACTTTTTTTAAAAAAATTGCTTGTCCCCTTTTTGGTCTTTACAAATAAGAGTATCTCAATTAAAAATATTATGTTCACAAAAAGTAATTTAGCAAAAAAATTTTCGAGGTTGTGAGGAATATTTATTGACATCACAAACAAGCGAGGCGAACAGGCCCTCTTCCAAGCAGAAGACAATAAGAATTTTTATCCTTTTCCTGGCGACTTATATTATCCTCTGTGGATTTGTCATTGTCTTTCCTTATGTCTATTATGATTCGGATTCAAGCGCTTATAGCTCTATCGGCCAGAAGCTCGCTTTTCTTCCCTTGACCAGATGGTGCGCGCCTGAGTGGGGCGGCCATGGCGGCAATGTCGGCTATTTTCAGGACCATCCGCCCGGAATCCTATGGTTGACGGCAATTTTTGTTCGGCTGGGAGTTCCCGGGCCCTCGGCTGCATTGTGCGCTAATTTTTTATACATATTCCTCTCTTTCTATTTCATCTACCTCTTAGCCAGCCACTTTGGAGGGCCTATGTTGGGTTGGAGTGCAGTTTTTGCTTTCACCTTCACTCCGATTTTCTTGCAGTATCTTGTTCGCGCCAATCAGGAGCATCCCTTGAATCTGGCCGTTGTGGCCGGCATCTATGGATTTGTTCGATGCCAGGAATCATGGAGATATAAAGCAATCTTTGTCTTCTCCTTGGTCTTTGGTTTCTTGATAAAGGGAATGAGCGGGCTGATAATCTCTCTGGTGGCTTTAATCTGCTGGGTCATTCTCTTCAGAAGCAAAAGAACTCTGTTCTTCATTATTCTGGCCCATTTGATCGCCTTGGCTGCGATGGTCTTGTTCGAGCTCTGGTATGAGCAGGTGACCGGAGGAATATCCTTCTGGCGAAATTATTTCTCCATTCAACTGGGAAGTGCAGTGGCAGGAGGATTTAATCCTTTGGCGAAAATCTATAACTTCATCTGGTATCTTGGAAGAGCCATCTGGTTTCCTGTGCCTTGGGTGTTTTTTATCTTTTATGGCCTGTTCAAATGGATAAAGAGAGACAGGTCTTTGTTTAAAGCCAAGTTTTTCCTGCTGTCGCTGGGCAGTGCATTTTCGATTATTCTCTGGTTCTCGCTTTTTAACCGCAAAGCAGACCGCTATATCTTTG
This sequence comes from uncultured Eubacteriales bacterium, assembly GCA_964645765.1. Classification (GTDB taxonomy): domain Bacteria; phylum Acidobacteriota; class Aminicenantia; order Aminicenantales; family Aminicenantaceae; genus CAZGMN01. The sequence goes on along the minus strand of CAZYBE010000019.1, from coordinate 43,042 downwards.
CTGCTTATATTTTCCTGGCTCTGGCTGGAGTCTTTGTCCTCTTTCAAGGCAAAACGGAATTAAGGCATTGGCTTGAAAGGAAAAAAAGTCTTTTGCCAGTCTATCATTCTGTTATCCTTATTTTTATTGTGCTGTTGAGAATATTCTTTCACAATTACCTTTATACTTTTATAAAGCTCTGGCCTGGATAAGAAAAGGGGACCCCTTTTCGGTATCATCCTCGCTGCACCCATCAGCTGATCATCATCTTTGCCGCTAAGATCAGCCAGAAAAAAAGAGCTCCGACGAAAGCCCTCCATTCCCTGTTTTTTCGATAAAGCTTCGAGCTGAACTTGCTTTTTCGGGCAAGGGATGCCTTTTTAAAAGATGGGAAAAAAAGCGGAACTTTTTCTCTGTATTCCTCAAATTCTTCGGGAAAAAGAGAGCTCATCTTTTCCTCTTCTTTTTTGATGACCAGAGGGTAAAAGAGAAGGAAATAAACTATGAAGAGACTGAGAATCCACCACGAGCAGGAGGCGGTGGCAACGCTTATTCCGATGACAAAATTTCCAAGGTAGAGCGGGTTTCTGGTGAAGCTGTATGGTCCGGACACAGTCAGCTCTTTCTCTTTTCTGAGATGGCCGGCAGCCCAGGCTCTGATTGCAAGCCCAAAGCAGCAGAGGATTACGCCTGCAAGGAGCGAAGCAAGCACGGGCCTGGCCAAGAGAACGACCAGGATCAAGCAGACGAGGCAAGTCCTCACTCTCCATCTGTAAATCACTTCCTTCAAGCTTAGATTAGGCATTCTTCTCCATTAACCATATGTCATCGCGAGGCGCGAAGCGCCGTAGCAATCCGACGTAGTCGTTGCGAGGAGCGAAGCGACGCGGCAATCTCATAAAATAAAGAGATGGCCACGCTCCCTCTGGTCGCTCGCCATGACAATTTAAAAAAATTCATTGCGCTTATATTATTTGAAGGGCAAGGTTGGCAACTTCCTCCGGAGTTATTTTTTTGAGGCATTCAAGGCTCTGACATTTCCTCCTGTAGCAATAACTGCATTCCATCTCATGAAAAGCGACTCTATCCCCGGCTCTGAAAGGCCCGTTCCTCCGCGGGTTTGTCGGCCCGAAAATTCCCACGACCGGCCTCGAAAAAGCGCAGGCCACTTGAAGGGCAAAAGTGTCGCCGCTGATTAAAAGCGCAGATTCTTTGATGAGAGCCATGACCTCCTTCAACGATAAATAGGGAGAAAGAGGGATATCGGTCTTCTCCCGGATTTCGGCGGCCAGCTCTTTTTCCTCCTCATTCCCCCAGAGGATGAGTGAGATAAAATTCCTGTTTTTCAGCATCTCGACCAATCTCACCCAGGCTTCCACAGACCATCTTTTTGTCTGCCAGGCTGCTCCGACATTGTAGAGGAGCAGTTTCTTCTGACCGTCGTAGCCGATTTCTCGAAGCTTGCCTCTGACTGCTTCTCGAAGCTCCTCAGGAAGAGCCAGGGGAAAATCATATTTTTCTTCCTCCACTCCCAACTTCGTCAATAGCTTCAGGTTTTTGCTGATGACGTGGATAGTTTCCGGCACAGGCTCAAGCCTTTCTGCGTAGAACAATGATGCCAGAGGCTCTCTGAGGTTCTTGCGGTGGAAGCCGATTCTTCTTTGAGCGCCGGAGAGAAAGGCCAGAAACCCGGATTTGACCAATCCCTGGAAGTCAAGGGAAATCTGGTCTTTGTTTCTAAGCTCTTTTCTCAGCCGCAAGAGCTCTTTCCAGAATTTTTTTTTGTTCGGCCGCCATCCCGGCTGGGCAACGATGATTTTATCGATTCCTGGAACGAATTCGAGAATTTCATTTCCCTTCTTTTCAACGACCCAGGAGATTTTTGCCTTAGGAAAATTTTTTCTCAAGGCAGAAAAGGCAGGAAGGGTGTGGATGATATCACCCAAGGAGCTGAGGCGGATGATAAGGAAGTTATTCATGGCAGACAGAGTCTAATCTTTTTTTCTTTTTCGCAAGGCCATTTCTTCGATAAGCTGAGATGTCGATCTTATCTTAGGCCCTCCTGTTATGACAATCTTTCCTCCGTATTTTTTGACCGTCTGCTTTTCAGGAACTGTCTCGAGTGTGTAGTCCGAGCCTTTGGCATGAAAATTGGGTTTGAGAGCAAGAAGGACCCTGGCCACATTCGTCTCGTTGAAAAAGATGACGTAATCAACAAAGGAAAAGGAGGAGATGATTTCCGCCCTTTCCTTCTGGTTGAGAATTGGCCTCCCTTTTCCTTTGAGCTTGTGGACAGAGGCATCGCTGTTCAAAGCCACAACCAGGATATCTCCTCTTTTCTTAGCTTCCCTTAAGTATCGGATATGCCCGACATGAATCAGGTCGAAGCAGCCATTAGCCAGAACAATTCTCTTGCCTCTTTTTTTATGCGCGCTTATGATTTTTTTTAGCTGAGAAAGAGAGTATAGCTTTTTCAATTTTAAGAAACGATGGCCTCCTTGAGTTCTTGAGTGCTCAGCGTGGCTGTGCCCTTTTTCATGACCACGACCGAGCCGGCATAGTTGGAAAGAAGGACAGCCTCTCTGAAGGTTGCGCCGCAGGTCAGAGCTAGAGTCAGGACGCTTATGACCGTGTCTCCGGCTCCAGTGACATCGACGATATCAGTTGTGCCGATGATCGGGATAAGAAAAGGAGGCTTGTTCCTCTCAAAAAGAGCCATTCCTTTTGAGCCTCTGGTGATGAGCACAGCAGCAGCTTGGGTTTTATTCAACAGAAACCTTCCGGCATGTTTAAGAAGCTGGCTGGAGTCTTTTAGCTCGATTCCCATGGCTCCTTCAACCTCAGGCTCGTTGGGCGTCAAGACAGTCACTCCCTTGAACTTCAGGGGCCTGAAGCGGGAATCAAGAGTCACGGGGATATTCGATTTCTTATAGAGAGGGAGTATGCGCTTAAAAATATCCTCTTTGACCGTAAGATAATTATAGTCTGAGACGAGAAGGGCGCTTATCCGCTTGCGGACGTTTTCCAGAGATTTTTGAATTTTTCTTTTCAGGCCGCTATCCTCGGGGACATGGCTTTCCTGGTCGATTCTCAAAATCTGCTGTTTTCTTGTCGATTCTTCTCCGGCCAAAATTCTCGTTTTGACCGGAGTTTGATAACCTTCTTCCTGGATTAAGAAATCCGTAGAAATGCTTTTATCCTTGAAGATGCGCATAATTTTGTTGCCAAAATCGTCTGAGCCTAAAACGCCGATAGGAAGAGGCTTTGCTCCCAGAGCCTTGAGGTTGAGGACAGCGTTTCCTGCTCCTCCGAGGGAGAATTCTTTGTTTCTATAGCTCAGGATTAAGACCGGAGCCTCCCTCGAGATGCGGCGGGTCGTGCCGAAGACATATTCATCGAGGATGAAGTCTCCCCAGACGGCGATTTTCTTCCGGGAAAACCTTTCAATGACTTCAAGCAGATGTTTCTTTTGTTTATCCACTGGCATGCAAGCAAGAATTTTTATCAGAAACAGGATAAAAGGTCAAATCTAAATCCTCTATGGTCGCTAGGCTGTTTCCCAAAACATTTAACTCAAATCTAGAAATCCGTTATTTCAAAATTGTAAATGCTTCTCTGCAATTTTTAATACCTCCCTTGCTCGGCTCGTCGCTGATTCTTCAAGGTTATGAAAAGATGTCGGCTTTCTTTGCAGATAATCCCTCATTTGTTGCGCTGTTTTTTCACAAAAATTCTTAGTCCAGGTTTTGTCTGGCGCCTTCTCTCCCCAGAGCTTTCTTGGCCCCTCGAAGCCTCCTTCAGCCAGATACCAGTCCTTGATGTATTGAAAACCGGCCAGGAAGATGAGATAGCCGAGTGGAGTCGCCGCAGGGGGGATGCTGATACTCAGGGATTTTATTGTTTCAAGATGAATTTTCTGGTCTCCCTCATAAGAGACCATGATATGTCCGCCAGGGGGGATGAGCCCACCAAGATGTTTGAAGAGCGCTCTATCCTGCTCGTTTTGACTCATGGAGATTTTGAAGAGTTGGCCTTCTGCTTCCGGAAACTCAAGCTCCTCCCTGTATTCAATGTCCATCCATGGCTTAACACCTTCTTTGCCTCCAACACTAAAAATGCCTTTGACCACAGGAAGGGTGCTGAGCCGGGCAGCGGCATTTTGAAGATAGAGTTTAAACCCTTTCCAGCCGCTGAAGCGGAGCTGCTTGACCTCGCCGAGCTGAAGAGAAAAATCCTTCAACCCCAGGCCGTGGAGTTCTCTTAAAGAAAAAAGCTTATTATCTCCAGGCATCTTCAATTCCCGGAAAAAAGGGACAGTCCCCTTTTTTCCCTTTTTTTCACAAGCGTTTCACTATTCGTATTTCTGGATAGAAGTTTAGCAAATCATCGTGTATTTTCCAAATAAGCAAAAAAAAACAGCCCTTTTTTGCTCTTGTTTTGCTCTTGACATCGGGCATTTACTATGTGTTAAGCTAAGGAGCAAATTATCGATGAGAATGCGACAAGAATTTTGACCAGGAAAAAAGCTTCCCTTTTTTTATTTTAAAAGTGAAAATTATCAGTGAGAATCTTGGAATAGCTTTTATGAGGAGTTGAGGATGATGCGAAGAAAAAGATTTTGTTCTGGGAAAAGGAGAAAAGGGGACTGTCCCCTTTTTATGTGATGCGAAATAAAAGATTTTCTGTGCGGTTAGTGCTCTGGGCTCTAGCTTTGATTCTCCTTGCAATAATAGGCGCTGCTGCCCAATCCCAAACTCAATCCCAGCCCCAGCCTCAATCCAAATCCGTCGACCTGGACATACTCGTCATCAAACTCGAACCCCTGATTCATCAGATGATGCTCGAGGGGAAGATTCCATCGGCTACAGTAGCCCTTGTCAGCGGCGAGGAAATCGTCTGGACAGGTGCTTACGGCTATTCCAACCTCTGGGCCCGCACTTTTTCAGTTCCGAGCACTGTCTATCTCATCGGCTCGACTTTCAAGACTATGTCCACTTTTGCTCTGCTGCAGCAGCTGGAAGCAGGGAAATTCAAGCTCGACGACCGGGTCAACGACTACCTCGAGGAGTTTAAGATCCAGGGCGAGGAACCTGCTCATCCTGTGACTTTCCGCCATCTCCTGACTCACACCTCCGGCCTTCCGGCTGATTTCGGCCCCCACCAGGTGTGGGGCGAGACAGTCCCTCCTTCCTTAAAAGATTATCTGAGCAAGTGTTGTAAACTCAAGAATCCTCCTCTGACCAAAGTCGAGTATTCCAACATGGCCTACACGCTCGTCGCCTATCTTGTCGAAAAGTTTTCAACCGTCCCCTACAAGAAGTACATTCAGGAGCATATCTTTGACCCGATGGAGATGAATGACACGGCCTTCTCTCCGAGGCCTGATATGGAAGAAAGGCTGGCTATCCCTTACATTGTCGACAGCAAAACAGGAAGCCTGGTGCCGGCTGTCCGGCTGAAAGCCAATGTCTGGCCAGCAGGAATAGTCTACGGAACTGTGACTAACCAGGCGAACTGGCTGATTGCCAACCTCAATGGAGGTGTATATAAGGGACATCGTTTGATCAGTGAGGAGACATTCAAGCAGGTCATGACCCGCCAGTTCGACCAATTTGCTGGCCGAATCAGCGAGGGCTGGCTGAACGAAACCACAGGCTATGGCCTGACCTGGTGGATTTCTCAGCGCAAAGGCGATACTCTTTTTGCCCACAGCGGAAGCGTGCCCGGATTCACGGCATTTCTCGTCGGCAATCTCAATAAAGAAACAGGATTCGCCATCCTGACCAACGGCAATAGAGCCCACAGGCATCTTTTTGACCTGGCGGTTAAAGCTCTGGACCTTATCGAAGACTGCAGGAAATAGCTGGGCTGGTGAAGATACAGGATTTGCTCATGCGGAAGCTATTGCAGTCAAAGATAGCCTCCTTTAAAAATACCATGGTGAATGCAGGAATCTGAAAAGGAGAGAAGATAATGAAGGATAGCAGGCTCAGCCTTTTCTGGAAGTCCCGCTACGGCCATGTTCGATTCAAGCTCATGGATATCAACTGCCTGGCTTACATGACGCTCATCGGGTTTTTCTTAATTTTTTTCCACAAGGCTGTGAAGAGCTGGCCGCTCTATGTCCTGATTCATGTAGCCTGGGTTGTTGTTGTGCTGGAAATCATTCGCCTGGGTGAAAAATATCCTGAGAGGAAGATTTCGTCTGCGCTGCGGACGTTTTATCCCATCGCCGTCTTGCTTTACGCCTGGCTGGAGCTGAATCCACTTTTGCTGATGTTTTTTGATTCTTTCTGGGGAACGGACATCATTGTCCGCCTGGACAAGCTTATTTTTGGAGTATATCCCACGGTCTGGATGCAGCGGTTGTACCGGCCCTGGCTGGATGAAATCATGAATTTTATTTATGCTGCCTATTATACTTTTTTCCTTCTCATCCCTCTCTACTTTTATACCCGTAAAAGAAACGAGGAGGCATGTGCCATCTATTCCCTTGCCACCTTCACCTATTTCACCAATTATGCCCTCTTTTTCTTGATCCCAGCTTTAAGCCCGAATTTTATCCCAATGCTTCAGCAGCTTCAGGTCAAGCAGAACACTGGCTATTTGTTTACAGCCCTTAACCGAATCATCCAGGCGAGCGGCGGCGTGGCTGGTGCTGCTTTTCCTTCCTCTCATGTCGCCGGGGCTCTGGTCTGGATGCTTGCCGGCTGGAGATATTCCAGGAAGGTAGGGATTATTTCAGCCCCGATTGTCTTGACCATAGGAGTCTCGACAGTCTATATGAACCTTCATCATGCAGTGGACCCCATCACCGGCTATCTCTGGGGTGCGATCTGCTTCTTTGTTGCTTTGAAGCTGATTAAAAAAAGGGGAGAAGACCCGCCCACAGTTTCTTAAAAAATTGTTCTCTTCCCTTCTGTGTGACTTCTATGAACATCCTGTTCGGAATGACCTCGCTCCAGATTAGGCTTTAACGCCGTTCCCTCACCTTGCCTCTCGGCAGAAAACTCTTTTCAAAATATTCGCAGCTATCCTTTATGGTTTTTTCAAAAGGGATGTAGCTGTGGTTGAATTCTTTTGTGCTTTTCTGGCTGGAATAGTAGGTCTTCCAGCCGCTCAGCCTGCCGTAGGCATGAGTCAGAAGAGGTTTTCTGTTGGTGACAAAGCTTACAAGCTCCAGGAAAAAGCCGGCTGCGCTCAGAAGAGAAGCCGGAACAGGAAAAGGGTAAATTTTCCTTTTTGCATACCTGGCAATCGTCTTTAAGACCTGCGAATATTCGACGTTTGCGCCGACGACAAGGTATTTCCCTCTATACCTTTCCGAGCTCAAGGCTATGATGATGATGCTGACCAGGTCCCTGACATCGACAACTGCCAGTCCGCCGCGAAAACATCCGAAAACTGTCCCTTTATAAACCCGATTATAGAGCTGATTGTGAGGAGTGGAGAGGTTGGGGTCTCCTGGCCCCATGATGGATGCCGGATTGAGGATAACAGCCCTCAAGCCTTTCTCTCGAGTTGCCTGCTCAACGATTTTCTGACCTTCATACTTTGAGACCATATAAGAGAAGCTTTTGGGCCAGTTAAAAGGAGCGTCTTCTGTAGAAAGGCTCCGATCCTTTTTAAACCCGAATGTGCCGACGCTCGAGATATGGACGAGCTTTTGAATTTTATGTTTGATGCAAGCTTCGACGATGTTTTCAACGCCTGTCTTATTCACCTCCATCAGCTTTTTTGCATCTTTCTTCCAGTAGGAAATAAGGCCAGCAAGATGGATGATATGAGTCTGGCCTTTTACGCCATTCTCCACCTCGTTTCTTTTGGTGATATCGCCCTCGATGGTTCGAAGCCTTTTGTCTTTCTGCAGTTTTGTCTTATGAGGATCATCGGGAAGGACAAAGGCTGAGATTTCAGCCTCAGGAAAGCTTTTCGGCAGTTCCTCCAGCAGGACATTCCCCACAAATCCTGTTGCCCCTGTGACCAGAATTTTCATCGATGAGTTCTATGGCGTGGCCGCGGTCTTTCGATAGTGCCGGAGGTAGATGAACGTATCGTTCAAAATTCCGATGAGAGAATGGATGAAGATTGTATAGAGGAAGGATTTTGTCGCATAGGCAATGATTCCGAAGATTATGCCCCCGATAAAGGAGGAGAATATCTCAGTGTCAGGATGGCCGAGGTGATAAACGGTTGAAACTGTCGTCTGGACCAGAATAGCGGTCAATATCCCCGCCCTGCTGCCTGCGGCTATTCCGGCTATCGAAAAAAGAAAGAATCCCCTGAAGGCAAATTCCCAGGCCACATAATAAAGAAATAAATAGGATGCCTCGTAGATGACAAAAATGGTTGGGCTTTTACAGGCTTTTTTTGAATAGGGGTAATAATCCTTGAGCTTGGGGTCATTCGAGCCGAGAAAGGCGAAAAGAGCGCAGAGCGGAATGGAGATTAACATGATTTTCAACCCCAATCGATAGTCCCCGAGCTCGAACCCCAGCTTTCCCAGCGCCTCGAGCGGCTGAGCAGAGTAGAGAAGAATTGCGATGACCGGGATTATCAGGAGAAAGAGCGAAAAATAGGCAAAATAAAGAAGGAAAGCCTTCAGGTCGTCCTCGTATTTTTTAAGAAGTTTCCTGTAATTGAAAAGCGAAGAGAGCAGCGTGAAACTGAGAGCATAAATCAGAAAAAGCAAGGAATACAAGGATATATAGCTTCGAGCGATTTCTTTAAAGAATGAGAGCATCAGATACCATAAGGCTTATTTTATATAACCTGAGGCCTTCTCGGCCAGATACCAGTCCATGATGGCGTTGAGTTGCTTTTCCGTGTCTTGGTCAGGATTGTAATTCAGCTCTTTGATTGTCTTCGATATGTCATAATTGGTGTGGGATGTAACCCTCTTGATTCTATAAAATGTCAGAGGAGGCTCATAGGAAGGGACCAAGAAATGGATGATTTTCATAACAAAAGCAATGACATAGGGTAAAAAAACAGGGATGTGGACCCGCTGTCGCCTATTGAGCCTTTTCAGGAAGGCAGAAAAGAACTCCTTCCAGGTCATATCGCTGCCGTTGGTTATGGTGTATGCGCGGCCTTCGATATTTTTTGTGACACAGGCAAGGTAAATCGCTTGGCATAAATTTTCCACATAACAGAGCGGGAAAATCCACTTGCCGCTGCCTACGATTGGAGGAGCGCCGTCATCTATTCCATTCAGAATAGGAACACAGGAGACCCTGTCATTCGGGCCGTAGACATCAGCCGGTCTCAGGATGACCAGAGGGAAGGCATTTTTTTTGTGCAAGTCGAGGAGGTATCGTTCTGCTTCTAACTTATACTTGACGTAAGGAAGAAAAAGCGTGGATTTGCCTGGGTTTTCCTCGGATATGTTCAATTTCCTGTATCCCAGCACGAGTGAAGTGGAGAGGTAGATGAACCTCTGAAATTTAATTTTGCTGGCAAGGATATGATTGACAAGATCGACTGTTCCCTGATAGATGTTTTTTTCGCAGGTTTTTTCGTCGGCGGCATCAGAGACAACCGAAGCGCAGTGAATGATGTAATCAAGGTCGGGCGGAAGCTCTATTTTCTCGACATCGTTTAAATCGCCGTAAATGAGCTCGATGTTAAAGCCGTCGAGAAAATGCAGGTTAGATGTTTTTCTGACAAGGCCATAGACTCTGAAATTCTTTTCGAGAAAATACCGGCTCAGGTTTGAGCCTATGAATCCATTAGCGCCTGTGATGAATACATTAGGCATTTGACTTTAATTTCTTATTCGTTTTATGAGTTAATGTCAAGAACCTTGTGACCGCAGGAAGCATCCTAAATTCCGTGATAATCATAAAATTGAGGCGAGGGGTCCTGTCACGGCATGCTCCCCGTCCGTCCTCGCTGCACCCATCCCCCCGTGGGGAACCCCTGCAGCTGCGGGCGTTGCGGGGAGCAAGCCGTGCCACCCCAATGCTGATCATTGGCTATAGGGAATTTAGGATGCTATCGTGTCCGCTCTCCGAACCTTGTCCATGCATAATGCCTATGATATAATCCAGTTGCCAAAATTCCTGGCCTAAAGGATTGGGTCCTGGCAATTAGTTGCCAGTATTTAATTCCCATTTGTAACGTGCCGGAGTGGCGGAACTGGCAGACGCGCTGGACTCAAAATCCAGTGGGATGCATAATCCCGTGTGGGTTCGATTCCCTCCTTCGGCATACGTTTTCTAAGCCAATAATATATAAATAATACCTGTTTAACCTCAAAAAAATTAAATTTATCCCCCAGGCAAAGGTTTGCTGTTATAATACAAACATCGCTCAGATAAATGATAATCTTATAAGAATTGGAAAGTCATGCGGGAAGAAATGAACATGACAGAGCGATTATGAATAAATATAATTATCTTGCAAATCAGATTTCAAAGGGAGGTTTAAATGAAGCTTGATAAATCAACAAAGATTTTATTGAACCTTGCGCTTATTCTGGTGATAGCTCTTTTGTTGAAGTTCCTGGTTACGATTCCAAAAACGTATGCGGCAGTTGGACCTGAATATAAGGTATCCAGCGTTGAGCAGGAATTTGCGAATTATATGGGTGATGCGGAAAGGACAAAGTTGGGTGCAGACTGGTGGGACAAATTGACGTCGAGCGAGAAATGGACCTACATGTTCAACTGGAATCGTCGAAGGGGCTGGAAATACCACAGCTTTGTCATTTTTAATGACGAGGTTTTCTTGGTCTTTGAGCACTCTTTTTGAGAACAAATAGGGTGTTTTTCGACTAAATAAGTGTTATGAGTTTCGAGCCGACAGATTTGACTATGATTTTTTTTATGTTATACTTAGACTCGAAAATTGAGAAAAGAAGCCAAGAATAAAAGGGGAGAAAAATGAAGAAACAAGTATTTTTGACTCTTTTTACACTTTCATTATCTCTTTTATTTTTTCTTCAATCGCCGCTTGCCTCACAGGAAAATAAGCTGAGGGTGGTTGGGGATAGAGTCAATATCTATATCGACTCTAATACAAGCAGCCCTGTGATCGAGACAGCGCAGAAAGGGGATGTCCTGACTCTTCTTTCGCCGAATAAGCAAAAAAACACCTGGTATTATGTTTCTTTCTTTTCAGGGAGAAGAAACATACTCGTCTCTGGTTTTGTCATGGACTCATCCGTGGAAGCAATTTCTGCGGTTCCTGAGAAGGCTGAAGCCAAAGAGGTTTCCTTTGAATTCCTCAGAGAGGTCGAGGTGATATTGGAGCAGGCCAATGTCAGAGCCAAGCCGAATTTTGAGTCTCAAGTTTTGCAGCAAATTAAGGTCGGAATGACTCTTCTTTCGATAGCAAAGGAAGGTGAATGGTATAAAGTCACATTGCCTCCTGACGAGCAAGGGAATGTGGTCATAGGCTATGTTCATCAGAGTTTTGTCGAGCTCCTTCACAAAGAAGAGGCCGCTAAAGCTGCGGCCAAAGAACAGGTCGTTCCTCCTGCGCCAGAATTAAGAGCTCCCAAAGCCCGGAATAATTACTTAAAGGCAGGGTCAAATTACTTTCAATTTACCGCAGGGTCGCGCCGGAGGACCTACGGAAATGTCGTCGACTATGAAGCTGAGATCACTATCTCGCTCTGGAAAGGCTTTCAAGCTTGGCTTGGGACGAGCTATCTTTACGTGAGCCAGAGCGGGAGCCGGATTGAACTCTTTCCGGTGGGTGCGGGTGTGAAATACGGGAAATCCTTGGGAATGTTCAATTTTTATGGCGGCGTGGGCGCAAATTATTATAAGTACAAGGAATCAGGGCCTGGCCTGAGCGAGAGCAAGGGAGAAGTCGGCTACATCGCCAAGCTGGGGAGCTTCATGAAAATAAAGTGGGGATTTATCGTCGACTTTCATGTCAATTATTCTTATTGCTACTTGAAGCTTGGTTCCGGGAACGTGAATATTGGAGGGCCTGAAGCAGGAATCTGCCTGGGCTATTTGTTTTAGCTTGAGACAATAGCCGTTTTTAAGAATTCTTAATAATAAAATCAGAGACAAGGCAGAGCATCTTTTTAAAGTCTTCTTGCTTTGAATATCTGTGGTCAGCGCCTTTGATAATCTTCAGGCTGCAGCTTCGGATTAAGGTGGCTAATTTCTTGCTCTGCCCGACGGGAACAGCCTCATCGCTATCTCCATGGACGATTAAGACTGGAATCTTGATTTTTCTGGCCGCATCATAGCCGGTAATTTTTTCCGCATCCTCAAAGAAGGCATAATTTATTTTGATTTTTTGCCCGTCAACGCCCGCATAATCCATGAACCCTCTTTTTTTCCATTTTTCTATCTCTTCACTGTTCTGGTGAGATGAAATAAAGCCCTTGTAATCTGAAACCGGCGACTTCAGGGCCAGCAGATAGAGGTCGGCAGTTTTTGAGGCAGCGGTGAGGCTGGCAAAACCGCCGAAGCTTGAACCGACAAGGCCGATTTTGACGTAGCCTTTATTTTTCAAATACTCTATCGCCTTCAGAATATCGTCCACGGCCTCAGAGGCTGTTATTTCTTCCAACTTTCCCTCGCTTTCTCCATGGCCAAAAAAATCGAACCTGAAAGTGGAGATTCCTTGATCGCTCAGAATTTCCTCCAATCTTGTACAAGTGAAGCCGTCTTTGCTTGTGGCGAATCCGTGGCAGAGCATTATGACTGGCTTGCCCTTGTCAGAAGTCGGATTGGAAAGGATAGCGCAGAGTTTGTTGCCGCGGCTATTTGTGAAAAACAATTTTTCTTTCATCGGAGAATCCTATTAAGGTTGATTTCAAAGGTTCTCTTCTATTTTGTGTGGAGTTTATGAACATCCTGTTCGGAATGGCCTAGCTCCCAATCAGGTTTTTAACGCCGTTCCCTCAACGCCCTTCTCGGCGGCTGCGGAACTCGCTTCGCTCAAACATCCTCGCCGCCCGGCAAGGCCGGGTTCCCTCGAAGGGCGGCTCGGGAAGGCTAAACCTTCAATGGTCGCTACGGCCATTCCTAATAGGTGTTTTTAATGGCTCGCCACATATTCTTCACCTGCACAACTTGGAAGAGATCTGTTTCAAAAAGATTTGAAGATGTATTATATAATATGTTTTACGCTCCGGCTATAAAATAATCTGAGCGTTGCGAAAGCATGAGAGAGCTGTGGATGCACTTGATAAAAATTACGGGATTGCTTCTTCGCTTCGCTCATCGCAATGACATTTTATAATTAGAACGATGGCGCTGGTATGAATGGAAAAAATTTGGAAGAGGAGAGAAAGATGAGTCGATTTCTTGTTCTGGGAGCAGGGAAGATGGGGTTGGTTTTGGCTAAAGACCTTATTGAATCCCGTTCAAGGAACATTGTCACCCTGGCTGATATCAGCTCGTTGCAGCTCAAGAAGGCGGAAAAGTTTATCAAAAGCCGCAGGCTCAAGACGGTTCAGATGGACATTGAGGACAAAAAGCAGCGCGAGGAGATTTTTGACGGCCACGATGTGGCTCTCGCAGCTCTTCTCCACAAGCACAGCCTGCTGGCCCTTGATGCCTCGGTTCGGAAAGGCATCCATTTTGTTGACGTGGTAGGAGAGAAGCCTGCGGAGCGTCTTCGGTATGACCGTGAAGCCAGAAAAAAGAGAATAACTCTCATCTCCGGCCTCGGTGTTTCTCCAGGAATCACCAATGTCTGTGTCGGGCGAGCTGTCCATCTTCTGGATGAGACTGAGAAAGCCATGATTTATGTCGGAGGAAACCCCGTTCGTCCCAAGCCTCCTCTCAACTACAGGATTGTCTATGCTGTGGATAGCGTTCTTAGTTTTTACCAGAGAAGAGTTCAAATCCTTAGAAAGGGGAAGATAAAAAAGGTTCGCCCCCTTTCAGGAATCGAGCCCGTCAGTTTTGTTCCTTCTTTTCCTGAAATGGAGTGCTTTTACACTGACGGCTTAAATTCGCTTCTCTACACCATGAAGGGAAGAATCAAGGATGAGCTTTTTGAAAAGACAGTTCGCCATAAAGGCCATGCTCAAGGAGTCAAGACGCTGAAGGAGTGCGGCCTTTTTTCGCGCAGGCCCATTCACATCGGCCAAGAGGAAGTCATTCCGCGAAAGTTTTTGGAAGCGCTCTTAGATTCAAGGATGAAACTGGGAAGGGAGAAAGATGTGACTCTGCTGAGAGTCATCGTCTCCGGGAAAAAGCTAAAGAAGCCCATCACTCACGTCTTCGAGATGGTAGATTTTTTTGATTCAAAGAAAAACTATACATCAATGGCAAAGACCACAACCTTTCCTGCTTCGATTGCGGCTCAGATGATTGCTTCAGGAAGAATCCGGAGGAGAGGAAGCCTCTTTCCAGAAGATGTCTTTCATGCAGAATTGTATAATCCCTTCATGAATGAATTGAAAAAGCGAGGTGTCCTCGTCAGCCATAAAATTATTTGAAAAAGGGAAAAAAGGGAAAAAAGGGGACCGGCTACTTTTTTAAGAAAAAGTCGCCTGTCCCCTTTTCCTTTTTATGTTTTTTTCGTAAAATCTTACTTTCCCTTAATAATATGAATTCATAAAGGGAGAAAGGACTCATGTCTGATAAAAATTCTTCATATGCTCTTTGCAACCCACTTTTGGCTTTGCTCGACAAAGCCCCGCAAGATTTCGACCGAGCGGATTTCATAAAAATTATCGAGCAGAAAAAGATTGAGCGCATCACTTTCCATTACACGGCTCTGGATGGAAAGCTCAAAGAATTGAGATTGCCTTTTGCCAGCCGCAAGCAAGCCGAATCTATTCTTGCCGAAGGGGAGAGGGTGGACGGCTCTTCTTTATTTAAAGGCATGGTCGACCCTTCACTTTCTGACCTGTATGTTGCGCCCGAGTATAAAACAGCCTTCTTGAACCCCTTTGACCAGGGCAGCCTTGATTTCATCTGCCGCTATTTGACAAAGGATGGGGAGCGGGCTCCTTTTGCACTGGACAATATTCTGAAAAAAGCTGTCGAGCTTTTCCGCGATAGCACCGGCTTAGAGTTATATGCTCTGGGCGAGCTCGAATTTTTCCTCATCAGCGAGAAAGAAAAGAATATTTTTCCCCTTCTCAAGCAGCAGGGCTACCATGAATCCGCTCCCTTCATGAAAAGCGGCGAGATTCTTAACGAGATTGTCCGGCTCGTTACTCAAATCACAGGAGCTGTGAAATATGCCCACAGTGAGAATGGGTCGATGGATACAATTCAAAGCGACAATGCAGAGATTGAGGGCAAAAGAGCCGAGCAGCTTGAGATGGAATTCCTGGCCAAACCCGTCGAGGAGATGGCCGACGCTCTGGTTCTTGCCCGCTGGCTCGTTCGCAATGTCGCTTTCCGGCACAGCTGTATCGCCACCTTCACTCCCAAGCTTGAAGAAGGAATAGCCGGAAACGGTCTTCATTTTCACCTGGAGTTGAGGAAAGGCAGCAAGAACATCATGGTTGGCTCAGACGGAAAGCTTTCAGAGTTGGCATTACGCCTCATCGGCGGCTTGATAGAATATATTGATTCTTTGACTGCATTCGGAAACACTGTTTCCTCATCTTACCTGCGCCTGGTTCCAGGCCAGGAAGCTCCAACCCGCATTTTCTGGAGCGATTTAAACCGGAATGCTTCGATCCGTGTGCCCCTGGCCTGGTCGAAGTCGGGCAATCTTTCGAGCGTAGTCAATCCCGGTGAGGAATCAGAGGTCGGAGATTGGGAAAGTCGGCAGACCGTTGAGCTCCGCATTCCTGACGGAAGTGCTCTCATCCATCTCCTCTTGGCCGGCATTGTCATGGCAGCAGAATGGGGAGTCAAAGAGAGAAAATCTTTAGGCATAGCAAAAAAGTTCTATGCCAGGCGAGATGCCTTTGCAGGTAAAAAGCTTCTCAAAGCATTTCCCCAGTTGCCGGCAAGCTGTGCTCTTTCCAGCCGAATCCTTTTAAAAAAGCGGGGCCTTTACGAAAGAAAGGGAGTATTCCCACCGGCTATTATCGAATACATGGCGAAGCTTCTGCGGGCTGAAGACGACGAGCGGCTGGGCAAGAAATTGTCCAGCTTATCGGGGAAAGCCCGGCTGCGCGAGATGCGGAGAGTTATGCATAAGAATTTGCACAGGCATTGATTATTACGGGTATTACGGGGACACATTAATTAATTGAATTAAGTATTTTGGCCCCATAATTACATAATTAGATTTTCCGCAGGCCCTATTTCTGGTCATTTGATATGGACAGTAAAGTCGCCTTTTCAGGAACACTACCTGCACCGCTTGAAGCAAGCTGGACGGTCGTCCAGATTTTCAAAGGTTCCAGCATATTGGACCCCATGCCAAACCTGCCGCGCCGTCCATATCCGCCGCCCATGCCCGGCCTGCCCATCCCGCCTCCTGGCATCCCCCCCGGACCTCCCCTCTGCATCCTGCTCAAATCAGGTTTAGATGTCTCAAAGCCGATGCCTATGGTCGCCCCGGGTTTTGCTCCAACCGCCAATGGCTGGCCTTCTTTAGCCAGAAGAGGAATTTTGAGTTCATAGACAACCAGACCGCTTGAAGGAGCTGCCAAGACCTCAAGGCCATTGTCTTTGGCTTTGGCAACTTCCATTCTTTCGGGTTCCTCTTTTTTGGATCGAATGATTTCAAGCTCTTTCATGGCTTCTCCCAGAAAGCCTTCATTCATTTCTTGCGGATTTCCCATCTCGGGCGGCATCTGCATTTCGCGAGCAGAGGCTCCAAGAGGATATCGAATTCCGAACTTCTTCTCTTTTCCTCCCTCGGGGTCAAACCAGACGGTCAAGCCTCCCCTTAGAATTTGAGCCCTTGTGAAATTGCCCTCGGCGACGAGGCAAACATAAAGACTGTCCTGATCATTAAAAAAACCGAGCGAAAGCTGCTCCTTTTCAATGAAAGACAATGCCCCGGACCAATCATCGGATTTTCCGTCGATGACGATCTGGCGCTCCGGCCAGAGGCTCTTTGCCACATACGATTTGAAAGAACTGCATCCCGTAAGACCGAAGAAAGCCGTGGCTAAAAGCATGGAGCCTGTTACAATCGGCCGTATGCGATTCACTTTAAATTTTTTGGAAATTATAAACATAGCTGCCTCCTTATGTTGATAAAAACTTCATTTTTATTGTTTTTGTTGCGGACAATACTTTTTAAGCCAGCATAAGCGCATTCAAATTTTAGACAGATAAGCTTTATCAATCCTTTGAGAGACATCAGCCCAGGTCAACGCGGCTTCTTTAAATGAGACCAATCTAGGTTCGCAATGACTTTTGATGATATTTTATGGGCTTTTTTATTTATTGACTCAAATATTTCCTGTGCTCTTTAAACTCTTTGCTTAGAGTTTGCCAGAGGGAGTTGAACCTTTCCTGGAGCGCGTCATAAAGAGCAAAGTTTCTGGCTTCAGGCTCAATTCTCCATTCTCCCCGCTTCACCATTTTTCTACAAATCTCTTCTATCTTGACTTTTTCTCCCTTGGCCAGAAAATAGTTCCAGATGGATTGAATCGCTGCTCCGAATGCGGCAGCCTCCTGCTCCTTTAAAATGACGACAGGAGTCTTGAATATGTCTGCTGCAATCTGGAGCCAGAGCCTGCTCCTCGAGCCTCCTCCTGTGGCCCTGATTTCAGAGGGCTTGAGGCCCAGCTTTTTCATCCTCGAGAATCCATAGCCGAGGTTGAGGATTGTGCCTTCCATGATCGACCTGGCCATGAAAGCCGGGTTGAAATTCTTCCTGTTCAGGCCGAAAAAGACCCCGCTGGAGAAAGGAAGCACAGGGACTCTCTCACCATCGATAAAGGGAAGGAAAATGAGTCCCTCAACGCCGCAGGGAGCAGACGATGCCTGCCTTTCCAGCTCTTCGTTAGAGATATTGAAGAGCGCCTTAAAATACTCGCTGGTGTTGGTGACGTTCATCGTGCACAGAAGCGGCAGCCAGCCTCCTGTGCTGTCGCAGAAGGCAGCGATCTCTCCTTGAGGGTCGATGAACGGTCTGGAAAAATAGGAGTAGATTGTTCCTGAGGTTCCGAGGCTTAAGGTGCAGACACCGGGCTCGATATTCCCGGTGCCGATGGCGGCCATCATGTTGTCGCCGCCTCCGCTCGCCACCAAAACCTTTCCCATTCCCAGGCGCTTGGCGATTTCTTCTTTAACATATCCAACTGGCTCGGCTGGATGGGAGAGAGGAGGAAGTTTCTCTTCAAGCTCAACGCCAATCGCTTCTACAGCTTTTTTGTGCCAATGTCTCTTTCTTATCTCCATCAGTCCTGTTCCTGATGCATCGCCGTACTCCATGTGTCTTTTTCCTGTCAGGCAGAAGTTAATGTAGTTATGGGGAAGAAGGACGGTCGAGAGCAGGCGATAATTTTTTGGCTCTTTTCTCTTCAGCCAGAGAATTTTAGACGCTGTGTATCCGACAGCAAGGTTGATTCCGAGCTTGCGGATAAAAGACTTTGTGCCGCCAAGCTTCTTGACGATAATTTCTGTTTCTTTCACAGTGGAAGTGTCATTCCAGAGCTTGGCCGGCCTTATCGGCTCGCCTTTCTCATTCAAAGGGACAAACCCGTGCTGCTGGCCTGAAACACCCAGACAAACTATCTTTGAAGGCTCGACCTTTCCGGTTTTTAACGCTTCCCAGAGAGCCTTCTCAAAAGCCTCCATCCAGAGCTTTGGGTCCTGCTCGCTCTCTCCAGGCTGGAGGCCGCGGATGAGGCTATGGCCAGCGAACCCTCTTCCCAGAATATTTCCCTCAAGATCCGTGACCAAGACTTTTGTCCCCTGCGTTCCTGAATCGACGCCAATCGCGTACATTTTTTCTCCTACAGAAGCATTATCTTGTTGAAGGACCAGGCTGGGTGTTTCGAAAACACGCAGGCTTTGCCCCAGCGAGGCAAAGCCTGCTCGGTTTCAGGCTTCGCTCTCCTTGCCTTTCAGGCAAGGAACCGTGCCCGCTCAGCCTTCCACACGGTTTTCTCAATCACCCAGCCTGGTTCTTCAACTTATTTTTCTATTTTATTTTTTTGCATTTTTTGAGCAGATTGAAATATGGCTTAAAATCAGTCTGGGCTCTGACCTCAACTTCCTTGTAGAGCTCAAGGTAAGATTTGCCCAATCTCCTTTTCTCTCTGTGAGCGATGATGCTTTTAAATATTTTTTGCTGTGAGCTGAAGCGCTTTATAGACTCTCTGATCTTCTTTTCAACCTCCTCGTCGGCCAGAATCCCTTTCTCTGCCGTTATTTTATCTGATTCAGATTTCAGAGGCTCGAAACGAGCCCAGACAGAATAAACATAGTAAGATTTTGCCCTAAAAGGGGAGCCGATATCGGCCAGAACCGGGTCTCCGGCCTGAGGCGAAGTATAGATTCCCATCAAGAAAACAGCCGTATGGTCCCAGTGCTCGAAATACCCGCTCGAGAAAACAACTCTCGACACTTTCTCTTTTCTGAAGAGCCTGACCTGCTCATCAAAAATTCCACGGCTAGCTGGAAATTTTCTGGTGACATGGGGCATCAGGCAGAAGTCTGAAATGTCAAAGCAAAAGACGTTTTTCTTTTGTAAGCCGAGCATTCCGTATGCTTGAAAAGCTTCATCCTTCCTTTTTTGAGTGATGCTCTCCTTTTCCTGAACAGAAGAATAGCCGGCATCTCCGCTGCAGAAGATGAGGAGCAGAGGATTGCCTTTGTTTTCGATCGTGGCCAACAAAAGATAGCCTGCGCCGAGCAGGACATCGTCGTCATGGGGAGAGAGAAAAGCCACGGTCTCCCCCTTTTTCCAGCCAGGGAAGATGAGGTCAAAGCTTTCGCTTCTTTGAAGACTTCGGAAATCGATAAACTCCATCAGTAAATCCTTACCGGGTTTTTGAGCTTTTTGAGAAAATTGTCCAGTATATTTGGAAAATCCTTTGTTAAGCTGAGCAGGATATAGGCGTTTTTTTCATAGAAGAAGCTTCCTTCTGGAACAAAAGTCAGGAGGTTTCTTGTCGGGTATTCAGACCAGGTGTAGAGAAGAGGCCTGACCCAGTAGACATATTTTCCGTCTGACGGTGCATAAAAATAAGTCCCAGGCTTGTTCAGCCAGTCTCCTGAGGAGCTAAGGTTGCTGTTCGCAGACTTAATCCTCAAGCTGAAAAAGCCATATTTTTGCTCTGTGTTCAGAAGGCCGACCCAGTCCGCATCCTCCGGCGCAACATGAACAAGTCCGTCAGGGCAAAGAGGCTTCTCCTTGAGAGGCATCTGGATAGCTTCGTTCTTTTTGTTCTTGTAGGCCAGAAAGTCAAAAAGCTTCTTGTCAAGGACCATCTCATCGTTCCTGACGGCGATGACTCCAAGGCCTTTATGCACGGTCATCTTTGTTTCCGAGATAAAATAGGGTGAATTGGCTTCGAGCAAATACTTGACTTCGAGAGTGACGTCCTTGATAGATTGCATCGGCCCCTTCCTCGAATTGATGTAGAGGAATTTTCCGATGTTTTCCTCAAAATGAGGAGGAGGATTCCAGTTGAAAGAATGGTCCCAGGCAATCCCCGGAATGAAGACATCCGGGTTCCAGTGGATGACTCCTGCTTCGTTGCTTAGCTTTATTCCCTCTTTGAGGTATTCGATGATGTTGACCTGTCCGCTTTCAGGATGAAGTTCAAGAGAGATTCTTTTGCTCTTGACGGCTTTTCCCACTCCTTCGCCGCTTATCTCGAAGCCTTCTTCCCCGGCAGACTCTGCCTTGCCTTTGAGAACAAGGATGAGCTTCTTCTCATAAGGCCCTATGTCGAGAGGCATGGCGATTTTATAGGTCAGGGTGGGAGGATGGTCTTTTGCGGCCTTCTCATCAGGAGTCGATTCTTTGACCTCCAGAATTTGATAATCAATCAAAGTGCTTCCGTCGAGAATGATAAGGCTTTCGTTCTCAAGCTCTTTCTTCGCAGCCGCAAGGGTCAGGTATGAGATTTCGCTTTTCCTCTCCAACCCGGCGCTCTCTTCTGCCACAAAGACTCTGCAGAAGCCTTCCTCGCCTGCCCGAATTCCTCCTTTTTCTGGAGATATTCCTTTTATCTCGATTTTTCTGATTTTCAGGGAGCTTCCCTGCTGATAGAGAAAATTTATTGTATAAAGGGCTCTGTTAGCCCAGGCGTAGTCGAGATGGATGTCGTAGATTCCTTTCTCAAGGGCTTTCGATGAATCAACTCCCTTTCCTTGTTTGAAGACAAAAAAGCTTTCGAACTTTTTTCCGTTGAGCTCGATTTGTTTAAGGAGAATATTCTCGTTTTTGACCTCATACTGAAAGATAATCCTAAAGCATGGTTTTTCGAAGCTCGGGGATTGGAATTCGACGCTGTTTCCCTTGAGCCATCCTGCGAGCAGAAGCAGAAGCGCAAGAAAGATTGTCTTTTTCATTTTTCCTCCTCCACGTCTCTATGGTAAGGGTTGACTTTGCTCTCTGGCATCGAGGATATCTCCTTTCCCACAAATTCCTGGACGTTCAAGGGCAGGCGGTTGAAGGCGCCTATTCTTTTTCCTTTTTTCCAGAAGCAATCCTCGATCACCGCGTACTCTACTGGAAAGACAAAGTTTCCCTTTTCATCGAATCCCACGAAGGCGCAATCGACCATCAGCGCTGCCTGGTTTGCGAGGAGTTCATCGCTGTAGGGAGTGACAGCTCCATAGCCTTCCTGGCACTCGGAGCAGCCGGTGTTGTGGATGAAAGTATAGGGCTCTCTTGGATGGAGCAGCCTTCCCAGCCTTGTCTTTAGCTTTGTCCTCTCGATGTATTCCTTACCTCTCTTGTCGATGAAATTCGAGGGTAGGTTTTTCTCAGAGGCTTCTCGAAAAGCTTTTATCACCTCATGATAGAGCCCTTCCAAACCTGCCATGAACGCCTGTTCATCAGCGGCCAGTTCCATGCCAACTTTAACTGTCCTCCTCATAATTCCATGATAGCCGTTGAAGGTCGGGCTTATTCCCAAAGAGACAAACTCTCCTTTTCTAATAACCCGGTTGGTCGCAGGCCCGAGCACAGTCCTTCCTCTCGTGCCGGAAGAGACGATGGTCGGAAAACCTGCGCGCCTTGCCCCGAGCCTTCTCATGATGTAATCTCCGACCGCAGCCGCATCAAGCTCTCTTATGCCCGGCTCAAGCACAGCGAGCATGCCCAGAAACGAAGCATCAGCGATGCGATTGGCCATGCCGATGATTCTCAGCTCTGTCAGTGATTTCTCGTATTTTATCCTCCGCAGCAGATTAACGTCGTAAATCGTGTTTTCTGCGCCAAATTTTCCTTGAAACAGGTTGATGTGGTCGTAAGGAATGAACTGGGAGCTTGAGAAAATCGCAATCTTGGTCGATTTTCCCGGCTTATGAAGAACTATCCTGGAGACGACATCCTCGAGCCTTTCAAATCTGGCAAACCTGTAGTCTTCATCAGAGATCTGATATTCCCTGAGAAGAGCCATTCGAGCTCCTGAGGCTTTGAGGCAGTCTTCGATGACATGGCCTCCCTCTGACCCGGCAACAACAACAGGAATGCCCCTGGCTGGTATCAGAATTCCATACCTCTCGATGATGGGGTCAAAGACGCCTGCCAGCCAAGCAATGTCAGAGCGGTCGAGCTCGCTTCCGCAGGCATAGGCAAGGTCATAGCCCTTTTCCTTCATCGCTATCTGAACCTTCTGCCATCTTTCTCTGTATTCTTTTTTCGAGACCTCGAGCCCCCTTTCAACCTCAGGATTCGCTTTTTCTATGATTTCCTCTATGACCTTGAGCTTCATTTTTTCTTTTTCCCTCCGATGGCCTCCTTGACTCCTTCTTCAAAAGGCTCGGTGAGGATTGGCACCAGCCATCCTTCAGGGCTTTCAGGATAGGTCTCGATTTCCTCAAAAATCGAGAGAGGATATTTCAGCATATTAAAGTAGCTGTCGTTTTTCGAAGCATAATCGCCCTTTTTGAGCGAAAAAACCATCCAGGCATTTTTATCATAATAGATGCTCCCTTTTCTCACAGGAAGCATCCGTGTCTGATTGTTGGAGCCGAAGGAGTAGACAAAGGCTCTCGAAAGATAATACCAGGGGCCATGCTGGATGTAGATATAAGGCTGCTGGAGAGATGCTTCGCCGCCGTTGAGGTTTGAGGTTGAAAGCTCGAGGAAGAGGCTGGAAAAGGCGATGTTTTTTTCCTGGCTGAAGAAGGAAATCCAGGGGGTCTCAGGCCTGAGGGTAATAACGTGCTTGGGATGCATCCTGGAATGAGCGAAATCAATGACCTCGACTTTTCCCTCCATGGTTTTATAAGCTGCTTTATTAAAGACCTTCTTGTTGAAGACAACCTCTGCGCTCCTCAGTGATTTGAGGAAAAAGTCGTTCTTTATCTCCATGATGGATTCGATGATGATCAAAGGCGAGTCTTTGTAAAAATAATAGGTTATGCTGGCCACAACATCCTTGAGGTGGGGGAGAGGGGCAGAGCGTGTCAGGCGGTAGAAAACCGGCCCCGCCTCTTCCGAAAAAGCAGGATTCTCCCAGTCCGAGCAGTGAGACCAGGCATGGGGAGGGGAATAAGCATCAGGATTCCAGTGGACAGCTCCGTTTGTTTCCAGCTTGTGCTCGAGCTTTATTCCAGTCTCTTTTTCATAGATTTCATAAATCATCCCGCTCTTTGGGTGGAGCGTAACTTTATAGAAAGAGTTCTCGATGGTCTTTGCCAGACCTTTGCCTTTAACTCGCAGGTCAGTCTTGAATGAAGCCTTCTTAGCCGCAGGGTTGTTGTAAAAGACAATGTAAGTTGCTTTCTCGTAAGGCTTGAGGTTAGCCAGGAAGGCGATGCTTAAAGTCGTGGTTGGATGGTAGCGGGTGATGAGCTTTCCTGTTTTTTCATCCCTTTCTTCGGTGGAGAGGAGCTTTTTGTCTTCCCAGCGGATGAGGTCATAGACCTGATAGAAGATTTCTGTGTAGGAGATGTCATTTCCCTTCATCTCTGCTTTCACCACCCTAATCTCATCAGGAGAGTTGAAGTATTTGCTCAAGATTCCGACTGTGGCCTGAACAGGATAATTCGTCCTCTGGAATCCATTCTCCTCTGAGATAATAAGCGAGAGGTAATTCTTCCAGCCGGAATCCCAGTATCCCTTTTGCGCCGGAGATTTCACTCTTTCCTGGAAAGAAGCTGACTTTCCAGTCTCTTCATTCTGGAGCTCGGCTTTTATTTCATATTCTTTCTCTCTTTCCCAGCTTAAGCGAACTTTGAGCTCGAATGGAGATTGGCTGTCAATTTTTTTATCGAAGACTTCTTTTTTTGCCTGAAAAACAAGGAAGTCTCTCACCCTTTCGCCGTTCACCCTGACTTCGGCGACATTCCATTTTCCTTTCTCAAGCCGCCCGTTGTTTGAAAAGCTGGCGAGCACGTAATACCAGCCTTCCCCTTGCTGGGGGTAGCCGAACTCATGAGCCAGGCCCGGGATGACAAAGAGAATAAGCATGACAATTATAAAAATCTTTTTCACTTTTATCTGACCTCCCAGTTGATTTTATTTATTATTTTTTCCAGAAAGAATCCAGCCACGCTGCCGCCGAGCAGATAGATTATTCCTTCTTGCCAGCGCAAAAAGATGAGTTTGCCTATTCCCTGGAGGAGGAAGAGGATGAGGAGGATGGAGAGAAACCAGCCGAGAAAGGGATAAAACCTAAGCTTGTTCTCCCTTTCTTTTTCGGCTAAGACCGGAGACCAGAAGCCTCCCGGCTTTACCTTTTCGTAGAAGGCTCGAAGTTTTTCAAGCTTGTCAGGAGGAGTAAGGAAAGTGACTGCGACCCAGACAATCGTGGTGAAGAAGACGATGAGAATGATGTTTATTCCCCAGGCGCTGACTTTGAATCCGAGGCGTTCAAAGAAAGAAGAGAAACTGGAAGGAAGAGGAGAGTTCGGGAAAATTTTTAAATAAATGGCCATGGAAGCCGAGGCGAGAACAGCGGAGATTTCAGACCAGGCATTGATCCGCCACCAGTACCATCTGAGAATCAGGACAAGGCCTATCCCTCCAGAAAGCTCCATGATCAGGCCCCATCCTGTCTTGATGCTTCCAAGGACTAAAGAGAAAGCAGTGCCGCAAAGAGCGACAAGGATGGTCGATATCCTTGAAGCGGCCACATAATGTTTTTGCGGAGCCCTTTTTTTGATGAAAGGAGCATAAAAATCGTTGACCAAGTAGGAAGCAGAGAGGTTCAGGATGGATTCTATGGTGGACATATAGGCCGCCAGAAAGGAGGCAATCATCAGGCCCTTTATCCCCGAAGGAAGAAACCTGACCATCATCGGGTAGGCGGATTCAACATTGGCGGTTTTAGATGAAAGAAGCTCGGGAAAGAGGATGATGGCTGAAAGCGCGGTGATGATCCACGGCCAGGGCCTAATCACGTAATGGGCGATGTTGAACCAGAGTGTCCCGGTGACCGAATGCTTTGGATTTCGGGCGGCAAGCATCCTCTGAGCCACCCAGCCGCCGCCTCCTGGCTCTGCTCCAGGATAATAGACAGCCCACCATTGGATAAACAGGGCAACAAAAAAAGCAAGGGGGAGGGATTCTTTGAGGGAAGGGAGGGTGGAGAGGTAGTTTATTCCTGTTTGAGAGGAGAGGCTCTTTATAGAGTGCAAGAAAGAGCTTATGCCGCCGACTTTCTCCACCGAGACAACAGAGAGCACGATTGCTCCGAGCATGGCCATCGCAAATTGAAAAACATCTGTGGCCACCACTCCCCAGAGTCCGGAAAGAGTTGTATAGAAAACCGTGATCGTTATGCAGATCGCCAGGGCGTTCGTTTGGCTCATGCCGAATATAACCTTAAAAATTTGGACCATGGCCAGAGTGACCCAGCCAAAGGTGATGGAGGAGATAGGTATGGCAAGGTAGAGAGCTTTAAATCCCCTTAAAAATTTTGCCGAGCTGCCTGAATAGCGGAGGTCTATGAGTTCGACCTCGGTGATAACCTCAGCCCGTCTCCAGAGATGGGAAAAAAAGAAAACCGTCAGAGTGCTGCCAAAAAGGAAATTCCACCAGAACCAGTTTCCAGAAATTCCATCCTTGATGACAATTCCGGTGACAGCCAGCGGAGTGTCAGCAGCGAAGGTGGTGGCAACCATCGATGTTCCAAGAACCCACCAGGGAAGGTTTCTGCCGCTGATAAAGAAATCAGTGAGGCTTTTTCCTGCTCTTCCGGCATAATAGACGCCGATGCCAATGGACAGAAGCATGTACCAGATAATGAAAAACCAGTCTATGGCGGCAAGGTGCATCATTTTGCCTTATAGATAAGAAAACCAAGCAGAGAGAAGATGAGCGCCGATAAAGCGACAGTGATTTTTTGAGGCGCAGTTTTGCAGTAGATGAAAACTGAAACGAAGAGTGGAACAGCAATCCCCCAGAGCCCGACGGAAATCGGGAGATAGTCTTTTTTCATCCGCTGAATTATATCATCGGTGTTGGAGCCGGGCAACTCAATAAAAAATTTTAAGAAAAATTTGCATTTTTTTTCAAATTTTGTATAATAATTTCAAACCTTGTTGCGCTGGCTGGGCAAGGTTTCAACCCTCCTTCATTATCCCTTTTCGCTTATTTTCCCCATACCCAAGACAGCCAGCACCTTTTCTAAATTTCTTTGGTTAAAGCCTGGCATTAAGCCTTTACCTGGCTTTTTTTGATGTCAGGATGGGAAAAAGATTGAGAAAAAAATATCTTGAGGTTTGAGGCACAAATCTTTTTTTTCCATCTTTTTAAGTCTAATTTTTTTTATCTTTTTTTTCTTATTCTTTCAAAGCCCGAGACAGAGACAAATTCGAGTTTTTCTTCCTTTTCCAGCTCATCAAACAAGAGATTTAAGCCGACCACATCGCTTGAAATATGACCGGCAATGACGACATTCAGCTTTGCTTTCTTAGCATTTTCCAGATGTTCCTCGCTGATATGCATGACTAAGAGGGTGCTTATGCCGCTCGTTGCGTATTTTTCAAAAATCTCCTTCGAGCCTTCAGTACCGCCTGTCATATCGACGTAAATCTTGCCGCATTTGCTCGTTTCATTGCCGCTGACAATTTTTGGTGGAACCTGCTGTTTTGCCGATTTTTTGTATTCAGGGATTTCTTTGAGACTATCCATCAAATCTTTTAGTCTGTAAGGCTTTTCTTTGTCAAATTTCTTTTTCAAGTAGCTAGTCACACAGTTATCCGAGGCCGTATGGATGCACATCATGGGAATTCCCAAAACTCTTGCCGCATCAACCGAGCGGCTGTGGTTGCCGGGCATCAGCCTTCTTTCAATTTCGCTGATTCTCTTCTCCATGAGCTGTTCAGCCACGCTGATGGTTATTCCGTAGTTGGCCAGCAAATCTGCCTGAAGCTTCATGACATCATAGAGCTGGGCCAAAGCATAGCCCTCTGGATGATGGGAGACAACAAGGTCAATCTTTCTCTCTGAATCCTTGTTCAGAAGGTAGGTCAAGAGGATCTCTCCGACCTGCATATCAACTCCGACAATCAACTTTTTTACCTCTGTGTTCATCTCTCCATTCAAGACCCTTGTATCTGTAAAGGGATTGAAGAGCCTGTCCTTATCATAGTATTCGATCTCTTCATCTTTGAGCTTTTTGAACTTGTCTTTTTCTTCATTCAAAATTTTTTTTATCTCTTGTCTCCCTCTCAAGTCGTTTTTGATGCCTATCTCAACAGCTTTCTTGTAGAGTCTTTCAAGTTTCATCCTTAAATCTCCTTTCCTGAAAAGGGGACAGGTTGCTTTTTATTAAAAAAGTAGCCTGTTCCCTTTATCACTTAAATATCAAACCCCAGCCCCGGCTTTTCGTTAGGAAAGAGAGTGCCGTTGCGAAGCATGACCGCACCCTGAGCCGGGTCACCAATTAGGCCTATGTGTCCATCAAGGTCTGCATGAGTCACATTGGGGCGTGCTAGGGCAAAATGTAATCCTGCAGCAATGCTCAGCGCAGACTCGTCCATGCAGCCGACCATAACCTCCAGGCCGGCTGCGCGCGCCACAGAATTGATTTGAAGAGCCTCTGATATGCCGCCAACTTTCATGAGCTTGATATTGACCATATCCGCCAGTTTGCGGCGAGCCAGACGGAAGGCGTCGCGAAGAGTCATCAGACTTTCGTCAGCCATGACCGGGATATGGACGCTGCCTGTCACCCGTCCCAGCTGGTCAAGCTCAGTCTTCGGAGTTGGCTGTTCGATCAACTCCAAGCGGGCGCTCCGGGTCTCTGCGACGAATTTTAGAGTCTGCTCGACCGTAAAACCTTGGTTGGCGTCAAAGCGCAGCTCAATCTCAGGCCCGACCGCTTCTCTGACTTTCAACACCCGCTGAATGTCAGAGTCAACATCCATTCCACCTTTGATCTTCAGGGACCTGAAGCCCTGGCTGACCCAGTCTTTGGCTCGAGCCAAGGTCTCTGCGTCGGGCAGGATGCCGATGGTCACGCAAGTTCTGATCCGGTCTCTGAATCCCCCCAGAAGTTTCCAAAGCGGCAGGTGGCTCGCTTTGCCCAGAATATCATGGAGAGCCAGATCAAAAGCAGCAAGGGCTGAAGGGTTGGATTTTAGCAAGGGGTCGAGGCGCTCGAGGAGCATTGTCAGCCGCAGTGCGTCCGAGCCTTTTACAGAAGGAAAGATAATATCATTGATTGTCCTGAGCACGCTCTCAGGCGTTTCGCCTGTTATCTGCAAATCAGGAGCAGCGCAGCCATAGCCCACAATCCCTTGCTCTGTTTCGATGCGGAGGAAGACATTGGTCGTTGAGTCAATCGTTTCATAGGAAATCGTGTAAGGCTCGCTGAGGCGCATGGTCACCGGCCAGGCCTCTAAGTGCTTGATCTTCATCTTGTTCCATTTAATAACTCTTATTAGGGCTTTCGTCAAGGCACAGGAATTTCAAAGCTAGTGATAAAGCTGGGTGTTTCCAAAGAACGCAGGCTTTGCATTACCAAGCGAAGGCAGAGTGGTGATGAAGCCGTGTGAGAGGCTGAGCGGGCATGGTTCCTCGACCGAAGGGAGAGGAGAGCGAAGCCTTGAACCGAGCCGCTTTTGCCACGCTGGGGCAAAAGCGGCGTGCTGAAGAACCACTCTGCCTGAGCTATTCCAAAGGATTAAAATCGACCCAGATTCGCCCATTCCGTTTGACTGTGCCCTGGGCATGGTCGAGAAAAATGCGCAGCAAGGGCTGGCGCAGGTCGTCCGGGATGGCTTCAAGCGGAGACCTTTCAGGGTCGAAGCGAAGCTTCATGACCTCCGGCTGCGGTCGTGCCTTTAAACCCTTTGGCGGCTTTGGTATAAGGCCTTTATGCTTCAAGAGGTAAGTCAGGTGTCTGGCTCCAGCATTTTCCTGATGAACTCCCTTTCGAGCTAACGATTGGAGGCAATAATTAATTTGCTCTGAAGAGTATCCGCAGGCTGAAGGGTCGGCTCCGACGGCCAGCAGCATTCCCACGATTCTCCGGCATTTTTCACACCTGCCACAGGGATGAACCCGGCCGCCATCAGTATGGGTCGCGTGACAGGAGACCTGGTTTCGCTGAAGCTCAGGATATCTTTCAACCAGGATTTTCTCGATGAGGATTTCAGAGAGAGGTCTGATGATCGAGAACTGATGGATGTTCCAATTTTTGCGCTGATAGTAGCGGGTGAGGGCGTTGTCAAAATACCGGCTCTGGTCAAAGAGGCCGCTGTAATGGGTGATTCCCTGAAGAGAGGCTCTGACAGTCGTATCAAATTCATCCCCGATGATGAGCCGTCCGATTCCTCTCTTTCTGAGAATAGGAAGGGCTCCGAATAGAAATACTGCCACTGTCCAGAGGCGGATGGGATACTCATCCGAACGCACATTGGCGAAATCCTGGCGGACAAAGGGAAAGTGTCTGAGCATCCAGACGAAAAGCCTGTCAGAGTTAGTCCAGACTCTTGCTGTTTCTGGATATCTGCTCTTGAGATAGCGGTAGCCGTTCAATGCCGTGAACCAATGACGGCCTGATTCATTGATGAAGACGGGCAGCGCTTTGCCGCAAATCTCATGCAAAAGGCCAAAACTCAGCAGGCTGTCTTTTCCTCCGCTGGAGAGCACAGCGTGGCGAGAGTTTTGCACAGGCCATCCGGACTCATCTCTGTCTTTATGTCTCTCGGCCGATGAAGCTTTGTGTTCGTCAGCAAAGATAATTTCTGCCCTGAGGTAGGTTTTGCGCTTGACCACAGGCAGACATGCTGCTTTTCCTTTAAGAAAGATATTGGGCTCAAGAAATTTTTTGACGTATATCTCGCGGGCAGTGTTGGCCATCATTTCTTCGATGAATTTTTTGTCGACTCCGTCAAATGGGCCATGAAAGATAATCTCCTTCGAGAAGAGTCCGTAGTTAAAAGCCGCCTGTACTCCAACCATGCTGGCGAGATTCGCTGCCGCGGGCTCTTCTGGGTCGAAAACGTCTTCCTCATAATGATAGATGAGGTCGAAAGAGTCTTTCTTTTTGTTTTTGATGACTCTATAAGGAGCGACAAGCCGCCTTCGTTCCACATGGACTGGCCCGACTTCCATTCGGGTAATGATATCGAGAACCTTAAGGGGGTCTTTGTCAGGACTCTTGTCTTCAGCCTCAGCGGCTTTGCCCGAGCCCCTCGTGCTCATAATCTCTTGCTTTCCAAGGAGTGGGTTTCTCGATGTTTAAGGTAGGGCAGGATTGCGGCTATGATTCTGTCCGGAGGGCTCAAAAGCAAATCAACAGCCGGAAGTCCGGTTTGAAGGCTTATAGCCTCGCAGGCCTCAAGCACTTCATCCCTATAAAGCTTTTCGTGGTTGACTGTCACTGCCACCACTGGCCTCCCCGAGAGAATCTCAAGGGCTTTTACCTGAACATCGATGGGATGGATTGGATAGCCCGGAAAGCCGTCATAATCTTTTCTGGCCGGGGCATGCTGGAGCACAACCACATCGGGTCTTGCTGCCGCCAAGATCTCGAAACCGCCTGGATAGGCTGGGTTCATCAAGCTTCCCTGTCCTTCAATGATAATGACATCAGGACGAAGATCACGCCAGCAAGACCAGACAGCGTGCTCAATCTCGCCAGAGACAAAGTCGTTGACCAATGAATCCAGGATGATGCCATAGCGGACACCCTGCATCCAGGCTGTTTGGCCGGTGCCGATGAGCTCTGCTCTGTATCCAGCTTCTTGAAAGGCATCGGCCAGGAGCCAGGCTGTTGTTCGCTTTCCCACCGCCGAGTCTGTGCCGAGCACGGCAACTTTTAGAGACGTGACCTGCTCGATCTTGCTGCTGAAGAAATGGAGCTCATTCCGCGGAGGAGGCTTGCGCACGTCGCGAATGCGGACCCTATGCTTCCGGGCAAGGGCTACGGCTTCTGCATCCTCGGTCAGAAAGTCATGGAGGCCAGAGTCAACGTTCAATCCAGCTCTTATCGCTTCGAGCGTGGCCTGGCGATGCTCAGGGCCAAGCCGGCCGCCGTCAGGCGCAAGACCGATGACAAAATGGGTTGCAGGAGTGCCATGGCTGAGCGCAGAATTCAATGCCGATTGAAGATCGGAGTAGATGAAGATACTGTTTGGCTTGCCGTCAAGGATGAGGCCGGAGTCGGCATCTTCTTGCTTGGAATCAATGACCGAGAGAACATGATAGCGCTTGGTGCGCCGAACCAGTCCATGGGCTGTTTTTCCGTTAAGAGTTCCGAATGCCCCTTCGCAATAGATTATTGCGTTCCCTTCCGGAAAGGAGTCCATCATTTCCTCCCGGTGAGGATGACGACATAGCGGTCGCTGTTGAATGATTCTTTGTGATGCCAGTCGAGAAGCGCGCTCAGGCCTGCCGTGGAAGCAGGAAGCACGTTCAAGCCTTCGAGCTCGCGGATTATTCGAGAACAAAACATCATGTTCTTATCGCTGGCATAGGAGGCCCAGCCTCTTGTGAGCCGGATGGATTGGAGGGCATAGTCCCCGTCGATCGATTGCCAGTTGATTAAAGGCTCGTTGACCGCGGTTTCATGAATTTGCTCCGGCCTGAGGTCGTTGCAGATGAGGGTATTTTTCAAGTAAGAGTGGACGATCGGGTTCTTGCCGAATGAGGAGCCGGCAACGAGACGCGGAATCCTCGAGGTCTTGCCGCGGCGGTAGAGGCTCAAGAAGCCCTTATAGATTCCGGCCAGTGTTGTACCGTTGGAGACAGGCACAGCCACAAAGCCGGGTGCGTCTCTCAATTCATCATAAATTTCATAGGCAATCTCGCCATAAGTTTTGAGCTGCAGAGCTGTGTTTGCTCCTCCGGGGTTGGCATCGTAGACCTCAGCGGACTCAGCACGCTGGCGAGAGAGCATCACCGCTTTCTCATAATCTCCTTGAACGCGGATGATCTCAGCTCCGTATTGAATCATCTCTTGAGCATGCTTTGTGTGGTAGGCTTCTGGAATATAGATGAAGCAACGCAGGCCAGCCAGAGAGCAAGCCAAGGACATGGCCATTCCGTAGTTGCCGCAGGTGGCCAAGGTTACAGCGTCAAAGCCTCGCCGGATGGCATCCAGGGCCTGAGCGAAGGCGATGCGGTCCTTTTGAGTTCCTGTGGGATTTCCTCCTTCGAATTTGAGGTAAATCTGACGCAGTCCCACCTCGCGCTCGATGTTGCGCGCTCTGGTCATCGATGTGTCGCCGACCTCAGAATCCATGATGTCCTCAAAAGCCTCCAGCCGTTCTTCAAGAGAAAAGCTTCTGTCCGCAGCGACCTTCTTCTGGATGTCGAGTTCAGGGGCTATGGTTGAAGGAAGAGGGCTCGCCTCATCTGACAGGACAGATTCCTGCTCTTTCTCGACTCCGTTATGATTGTTGGGCAAATGAGCAGTGTGGTTTTTTAGAAGATTGTGGTTGTTCGGCCAATGGGTGAAATGATTGTTTGGCCGACTAGGTGGAGGTTCGTCCGATGAATCGGGCGAAGATGAGTTCATCGAACTCTTGTTTGATTTGGGTGAAGCGGTTTTATCCTCACTATGATTCATTTTTTGTTTTCTCTTTTTAATTTTTATAGCACAGTCAATACCTGATGTCAATAAAAAATTTAATTTTTTTTAAAAAAAATAAAAATTTCTAAAAAATTTTTAAGAAGTTAGACTGGAATCTGTTATCCCAACCTGAATTTTGTTTGACTCTTTCATTGTGAATTGTTACGCTTTCCTGACAGCATTCTCTCTCAAGAGAAAGCCAAGCTTCTCTGGAATGCCAATTCAATCGCCCGTGATTATGATAAGAGGATAACTCAGGTCGGTGTTGGTTTCAGCGATGCGAGAAAAATCATCATCGTCAACTTCGTTTTTTTATCATTGCTAAAGAAACACGTTGTTTTAAAAAAGGAGGCTTAAATATGAAGAGACTGATTCTGATTCTCGCTCTGTTTGTCCTTTTCTTGCCGTGTGTCATTTTAGCCAAGGAAAGGAGCTTTGGACTGGGTGTTATTGTTGGCGAGCCGACCGGGCTCAGTTTCAAAAAATGGATGACAAAAACTGCGGCCATAGACGCCGCGGCTGCCTGGTCATTTGTCGACGGCTCATTCCATATCCATGCCGATTATCTCCTGCACAGCTTTAGCGTTTTTAAGGTGGAAAGAGGCAAGCTCCTTGTTTATTACGGCCTTGGGGGAAGAATCAGCACTGAGGCGGAGTTAAGAGTCGGAGCTCGAGTCCCGTTGGGCTTGAGTTATTCTATTGAGAATTCTCGCCTGGATGTTTTCTTTGAAATCGGTCCGATATTGGATTTGACGCCTGCGACAGAGTTCAGGTTGACAGGCGGTCTTGGCATCAGGTACTTTCTTTAAGGCCGTTTGTTTTCAGCCAGTTTCAGGTCTGCGAATCCAGCCGATATGATCAATTTAAACGCTTCTTCAACGCTGATATCAAGGGATTGAACTTCGTCCTCCGCAACAATGAAGAAGAAACCCGTGGTGGGATTGGGCGTTGTCGGGACAAAAACCTTTAACAGTTTTTTCCCTCTGCTGTCTGGCACTAGGCCTGCCGCTTCTCCAGTGACAAACCCGATGATAGACAATCCCATTTTCGGAAACTTGAGCAAGACAACTCGGGAGAATACCTTCTTGTCGCCGACAATGCCCGTGGTGAGATACTTCACTCCCTGGTAAATTGTCTTGACCACAGGAATTTTTTCCAGAAGATTCTCTCCAAACCTGAGAAATCTTTTTCCAAGATAGTTGCTTCCCAATGCGCCAACAAGCATTATGAGCAAGAGGGCAATGATAAGCCCGACGCCGAAGAATTGAACATAAGTTTTTGGCTGAAGCACAGAGGGGAGGAAGTTAAAAGTATTATTGATGAGGTTGATGACCGCCCTGATGATCAATACCGTCACCCAGATGGGGACGATAACTACTATGCCGGTTATGAAATATCTTCTCAAAGTCTTGGCAAATTTTTTGGCCAACATATTTTTCCCTCCTTTTTATGAAAACGATTTCTTTCCAGGTCGTCAATCATCAATAGATAATTAATTTAGAATAAAACTGACAGATAGTAAATATGAATTGGTTGCCATTATTGAGAATATCGGGTTATAATATCATTAAATATTCAAATCGATGCCGAAAAACTATAGATATCTGATTCCAGCTATATTAATAAATAGAATAGAGGGCATGAGCAATCTCCAGGCTGAGGGGGTCAGCATTCAGAAATCTCTTGCCTTAAAAAGTATGGCCTGATTTTATTGAAATATAGGAAATACTGAATTTCCTTTAAGGAGAGGAACGATGAGTCAATTGAAAATCTTGTTTGCCTCCTCAGAAGTCAACCCTTTTGCCAAGACCGGAGGATTGGCTGATGTCTCAGCCTCCCTGCCCTCTGCTCTGGCCTGGCTCGGCTACGAGGTGATAACAGTCATGCCGATGTACCGCTCGATCATGGAAGGAACTTTTAAATTGAAACAGGTGGAAGAGCCCTTGGAGATACCTTTCAGGGGAAAGCTTTTAAAAGCAAAAGTTTTCTATTCGGAGATAGGGCCCAATCTTCTGGTCTATTTCATAAAGCGGGATGAATTTTTCGACCGCAGCATGCTCTATGGCACCTCGGAAGGAGACTATTTTGATAACGCCGACAGGTTTATTTTCTTTTGCAGAGCCGTTCTTTATTTATGCAGGTCGATAAATTTTCAGCCGGTTATCATTCATTGCAACGAGTGGCAAACTGCTCTTTTGCCTGTTTACCTGAAGACCTTGGGCAAGGATGACCCCTTTTTCGGCTCCATCCGCACAGTCTTCACCATCCACAATCTGGCCTACCAGGGAATTTTCCCCAAGGAATACATGGCCGTCAGCGGCTTGTCCCCGGAGCTTTTTTCGATGAACGGGCTTGAATACTACGGCCTGATGAATTTCATGAAAGGCGGGATTCAATTCTCCGACATCGTCACCACGGTCAGCGAGAAGTATGCCCAGGAGATCAAGACTCCGGAATACGGTTATGGCTTGGATGGTGTGCTCAGAGACAGAAGCGATGACCTCTACGGAGTGCTAAATGGAGTGGATTATGCAGAGTGGAATCCGGAGACTGACCCCCATATTGCTTCCCGCTATAGCGCAAAGGATTTATCCGGAAAGCGCAAGTGCAAGGAAGATTTGAGAAGGGTCATGAAGCTGAAGGGGTCGGAGGATTCTCCTATCATTGGTATGACCACCCGCCTTGCCCAGCAGAAAGGATGTGACATTCTGGCTGAAGCCGTGGATGAGCTGATGAAGCTGGACTTGCTCCTGGTCCTGTTGGGCCAGGGAGAGGAGAAATACGAAAAACAGATTGCAGATTTGGGAAAGAAATACAAGGGGCGTTTTGGGGTTAAAATCGGTTTTGACAATGTTCTTGCCCACAAGATTGAGGCTGGCTCGGATATGTTCCTCATGCCTTCGCGCTATGAGCCCTGCGGCTTGAATCAAATGTATAGCCTCAAGTATGGAACCGTTCCCATTGTCAGAGCCACTGGAGGGCTGGATGATACCATCCAGGAGTTTAACCCTGAGACAGAGCAGGGAAACGGGTTCAAGTTTACCGAGTATTCATCCGCAGCGCTCATCGAAGAGGTCAAGAAAACCCTTACAGCCTACCAGAATAAAAGACTATGGCAGAAACTAGTGAAGAAAGCGATGAAAGAGGATTTTTCCTGGAAGAAATCCGCTATTAAATATGCTGAAATCTATGACCGGGTCCTGTCCAAGAGCCCATAGCGTAACCTATGGACTGGCCAGCCACCACCTCAAATCTATCTCAGGAAAAATGCTATCTTTTTCCTCGCAGGAGCGGAGAAAGCCTTCGGCTTCTTGAGAAAGCTCTCCATTTGCCTCGGTTTCCTCTGCGAGATGGCACAGCTTCTGGAAGTTATCGTAGTGAAAGCTCACCCGCTCTTCAGCATAGTCTCTTGCGCTCCAGGTGGTGATCAAGAATTGCCAGTCTGAGCTTTCCAGGAGGAGAAGCTCTCTTGCCGCCTGCTTCAGTATCCTCTCTGCCGCTCGATTTCCCTTTGAATGCCATTTTTTGACAAGGCCGATGAATCTTTCTTCTGCATTATAAATTTTCTTCCAGGTCCATTCTGTCTGCTCATTGAGCCAGATGTAGTGAAATCCGCCCTCACCCCATGACCCTTCAGGCAGAGCTATGATTTCACCGTGGGGGAACTCCTCCAGATACTTGCTGCAGGTGGAAGGGCTTATATCCTTGTCTTCAGCCATTTTTTGCATCAGGCGGAAAATCCATTGACAGCCTTCAAACCACCAGTGCCCGAAAAGCTCGGTATCAAAGGGTGCTGTCAAAGCACCTTCCAGGCCTGTCCTCTGCTGATAGTCGAGAAGTGTTTTCTTCGCCAGATGGAGGAAGTGGTCGGATTGCTCCTCTATGATTGCTGGAACTTTATCAGGATAGTATTCTTCCTTATCCCCCAGGTCAGCCTTATAATCCGTCACTCGCCAGTAGCGGAGGCCGCCAGGATGATGCTTCTTGTGGAAATCGAGATAGAGGCCATTTCCAGGATAGCCCCATTGCCCGCTCCAAACCTGAAGGCTGGTTTGAGAATCCCGGGTGAAGACAGCAACCGTCTCTGCGGAATTCCTGGACTGGAGAAAATACAGGGATTGGGGAAGCTTTTCGCTATCTTCCTTCAGAGGCTTGTAGCTTGAGGAAAACCTTTTCCACAAGTTCTGCAGAGCTTTGAAGCGTGAAAGGTACATTCCTATCGCTTTTCCTCCGCGGAGAAGATGGGAATCAATGATGAAATACTTGAGGTCTGAATCGATGAGGAACTCTTCAAGGCCGTTCCTCTTCCTCGCTCTTTTTCTCTTCTCATGGACAGGGAAGCTCCATCTGTAGCCCGGACGGTAGGCACACTCTGGAAGCCAGATTCCTGCCGGAACTCTTCCAAAAAGGCGGCGATAGCTTTGAACGCCCAGCTTGACCTGGGCATTGACACACTCATCAAAGCCAAGAAGGGGGAGGTAGCCGTGAGTGGCGGCTGAAGTCATGATTTCAATGCTGCCATTATCCTGAAGGATTTTAAAAGCGTTGACCAGGTCCTTTTTAAAGCGCACTTCAAAGGACTCACCCATCCTTCGGTAATAATCCGCCCACCAGTCGGCAAGATAGGTTTTGTGATTTTCACCAATTTTTTTAAAGGCCGCTCCATTCTGAGAAGCCACATTGATTTTTTCTTTGATGTAGCTCATAAGGCCTTGGGAGAAGCTGGGATGGCAGAGCTGCTCACATAATATAGGGGTGAGACTCATGGTGACTCTGGGCTTTATTCCTTGCTCCTCGAGGTCGTAGAAGGAATTCAGCAGAGGTAAATAAGTCTCGGCCGCAGCCTCATAGAGCCAGCTCGTTCCATGCGGCCAGTCGCGCTGGCCAATGACATAGGGAATATGGCTGTGCAAGACGAGAAAAAAATATCCTTTTTTCTTTTTTGGATTTTTTCTTAATTCAGACATTTTCGAGCAAAAAGTCTGGCTATTCACTCTTCATATCCCGAAGGTATTTAGCCGCCTCCTCGGGTATGCTCGGATTGATGTAAAAGCCGCTGCCCCATTCAAAGCCGGCGATTCTAACCAGGCGGGGGATGACTTCGATATGCCAGTGATAGTCGTATTTGATCGTCACCCACTGGTCTGAAAACTTGGGTTTGGCTTCAATATTGGGAGAGGTGTTCAGGACAAAATTGTAAGGCGGGTCATTGAGGACTTGCTTCAGCCGGTAGAGGATATTCTTAAGAAAATGAGCGAATCGTTCCAGCTCGTCATCCGAGACCTCGGCGAAGCTGTAGTTATGCTCAACAGGAGCGATGAAGAGTTCGAAAGGGAAACGGGAAGCATAGGGAGCAAAGGCCACAAACCCATTCTCGATGCTGACGACCCTGGTATTCGTGCTTATCTCCTGTTGAATGAGGTCGCAGATGAGGCAGCGTTCCTTCTTTTCGTAGTGGCTTTTTGCAGTCTGAAGCTTAATGTTGATGTTTCGAGGGACTATGGGTGTGGCGATGAGCTGGGAGTGAGGATGGGCTAAGGACGCGCCTGCACTCATTCCGTGATTTTTGAAAATCAGGACATACTTGAAGCGAGTATCCTTATAAAGGTCTCTAAGCCTTTCCCGGTAGGCAAGAAGGACCCATTTGACCTGTTCTGGAGGGAGGTCTGGTAAACTCAAATCGTGGTTGGGCGTCTCGATGATGACTTCATGGGCTCCAACGCCTTCAATCATATCGTAGAGGCCGATTCCAAACTTTTTTCCGCCAGCTTCGATTTTCAGCGCTGGAAACTTATTAGGAACTATCCTTACCTTCCATCCAGGCGAGTTGGGAGAGGTGTTGGGCTCTCTTATCGACCAAATCTCTGGAGGGGTGGATGATTCAAAGCCTTCACAGAAGGGACAGGCCTTTACGCTGTTGTATTTGGTCGAATCGTGAAGGTCTGAGGGCCGGGCGGCTCTTTCAGTAGAAATGATAACCCAGCGATGTTGCAAGGGATCATATCTGAGCTCTGGCATGGATCCTCCTTATGAGAATATAGCTTTTTGAGCTGGATGTGCATTTTAACAAAATCATGCTCTTAAATCATGCCCCAAGAGACTTCACAGAAATTCTCATCCCTGCCGTCCATTTTCCGGCGCCTTCAAGTATTATCTCCCATTTGGGCATAACGACTGTGCTTTGATAGGTCAGGTCAAATCCCTTTTCTGACTGGGAGATTGTTTCAACCGGAAAGTGCCATACGGCTGGCTCCTTCTCCATGTCAAGAGACAAGGAGAATTTTTCTAATTCATTCCTGATTTCAAAACTGTTGACTCCTGCTTTTATCCCAGAAGTGGCCATCAGATACCGCTCTTCTTCTTTTCCAAAGGCGATAGTGACCTGCGGGTTTCGGCCGGCCAGCATGGCAAAATTAAACTCGACTCCAAAAGAAAATTCTAACTGCTCGTTGCCACAATTGACGATCACGTAACTAATATCCAAAGATGCGTCATTATACAACATTCGAATCCTTTTGACTATTTCAATTGGAAAGAGGCCATTTTGGCTTAAAGCTCCTCTTCTTTTTAAAGCTAATCTTGCGCGTTCTTTCGTCTTCTTGATCGAATAATCGTAAGGAAGTCTGGCAAAATTTCCTTTCTCCGAATAACTGGCTGAGCTGAATTGAGAGAGGTCTGTATTTTTATCCAAGAGATGGTCGATGAGGCAGGCTCTTCTGTGCTTGTCATAGACAAGATACTCCTTAAGCCTTTCAA
Organism: uncultured Eubacteriales bacterium; assembly: GCA_964645765.1. Taxonomy (GTDB): domain Bacteria; phylum Acidobacteriota; class Aminicenantia; order Aminicenantales; family Aminicenantaceae; genus CAZGMN01. The sequence continues at coordinate 3,300 of CAZYBE010000019.1, read as the reverse complement.
GTCCGGTGCCCTTGCCGAGGTCGTGAATGCTGGCATGCTCCTCGGCCTGCTCGCCTTTCTTTTTCTCGAGGCTTGCAGCTATGGCCTGGTGATAGTGCTCCAACCTGCGCGCTATGGAATTGGTGAGATTGAAATTATTTGGCTTGTAGTCGAGCTCAAACATCATCCCGCCTTCTGCAGGGTCGAAATAAGCTTTGAGCCAGGGATTGCTGAGAATAATTTCTGGCTGGCCGTCTCCATCGAAATCGAACACCTCAGTATCACACCATTCTTTTTCCTGATGATGGATGATTTGCTCAACATACCTTTCTCCCTGGATGAGATGCCTGTAAAGCGCATCCCTCAGATGCGGGAGATAAAGGCCGCCAAAGACTCCGTGCCAGTAGCCGTCGTTGCATTGGGCTTTCAGGAGCTCGGTATAAGCCTTGTCGATGGTTTTTTTATACCGGGAATTCTTTTCCGCGCTCTTTTCCAGCTTATAGATCGATTGGCTAAGAGCCAGCATTTTCTTATGGAGCTGATTGCTTTCAGGGTATTTGACAAGGAAATTTCTCCATATTCCTCCTTTAAGATAGCCCTTGTATTTTTCCAGGAGCCCTTCTTGCTTGAGCTTCTCGACTAGGCTCTGGTAATCAATGGCACGCTCGGCAAAGAGAGACCATTCGCCCATCTCGAAATAGGCACCGATGGGAAGATAGACCAGCCCGGCTGGAGGGAATCTCTGAATATACTCGCTGCAGGTCAAGGTCTCTATCCACTGGCTGTTTTCCTCCAGCGCTGAGAGGAAATGCTCCAGCCATCCTTCCTCATAGACCCATTTCTTGGTGCCGGGCCAGGCGCCGAATTTCTCGCCGTCATCGACGATGACCAGCAAAGCATTTTCTTTGAGCTCTGACATCTGGCGGAGATATTCGATGCTCTGTTCAACTTCTTGAAAGGGAACAGAGTATCTCAGCCATTCACTGATGGGAAAGAGGGAGAAAAGAGACCCTTCATCCTCCACATTAAAGTAACCCAGGAGCTCGGCTTCCTTCAGGCCAGAAGCCTTGAAATGGAAATCGTCAACAAGAGAGAATTTCATTCCTGAAGCGGCGAGCGTCTTTGCCAGCTTTGGCTCCCAGACGCGCTCGGCAAGCCACATCCCCTGGGGCAAGGTCGTGAATTTTTTTTCAATAAACCCTGACAGCCTCTTTATTTGCTCGACCTGGTCTCTTTCAGGGATTACGGGGAGGATGGCCTCATAATAGCTGCCGGACAGGAGCTCCACCTGGCCTCTTTTGACCAAGCCGGCAAGAATCTTGAAGAATTCTGGATGTTTCTCGCTTATCCAATCGAGCAGAATTCCGCTGTAGTGAAGGGTTATCTTTATCTTCGGGTGGCGTGAAATAACTTCGAGGAAGGCAAGGTAAGCATCGTAGTAGATTCTGTCAATCACCATCTCGAAGTTACCCAAAGGTTGATGACAGTGGCAGCCGAAAATGAGATATATCTTATTCATAAAAGTTCCTATTTTGTTGAATGAATATCTGTGAGATAAGCAGGAATTTCAAGGCCCAGCGCTTTGTAAACCTCTTTCAAGTGCAATTTCATTATTATTGAAAATTTCCTCTCGTTTTCCGCTTGTTCGCCGCTCTGCAGCCACCAGAACCAGTCGCTCCCTTCGGCGACGTAGATTGTTTTTAGGGCTTTTTCGATTGCCCTTCTTTTTTGCTTCTTTTCCTTGAGCGAGAGGCGGGCTGTAAATTCTTCGAGTGTCTTCCTTGCCTGGTAGAGATAGTCCCAGGCCTTATTTTTCACAGGCTCCCCAATCCAGGTGGAAAAATTTCCGTTGATCCAGGATCCGGGCATGATTTTGGCTATCGAATTCTGGTGTCCCTTGCCTATCGTTGAAAGAAATTCGGAAAAAGTGACAGGCTTGAACTGAGGGCAGGCTGCAATCTTTTGATACAAAGAGAGCAAGAAGACTTCGCCTCCCTTGGGAAAATATTCCCAGGCATTTTCACCGTCCATGATGATGGAGATGATGTATGGTCCAGGACCTTCCTTCAAGCAGCTATTCAGGGCGAGAAGTTGACGGAAGAAATCGTCGGCAGCCTTTTCCTCATCCCATGAGGAATAGACAAAGCTGATAAGATTGGAAAGGGCCTGGTTGCGGAAGAATATCGAAATCTCTCCCTGCCGGGTCTTATATATATATGGAGAACACATTTTTTCCGAAGGAAACGAGCTCTCAATCTCTTTGATGGTCTTCTCGCCGAATGATGCTGATCTTGTCAGGATTGACTCATCCGTCGCTATCCATTTTAATCCCTGCCTTATGGCCAGCTCCAGGGCCTTGTTGCTGACTCCGCCTTCTGGCGGCCACATTCCTCGAGCCTCTGTTCCGAACAGTTGACGATAATATTGAAGTGCCAGGTGGATCTGCTCCTCGGCATCCTCGGGGTGAGTGAAGCGGCTGCGAGGCAGGGTGATTCCTGGTTGAGCCTCTTCGGCCGAGTAGCTGTCGCAAAGAAGAGGAAGCAGGGGATGATAGAAGGGAGAGACAGAAACCTCTATCCGGCCTTTCTCCTGCAGTCTTCTGTAAGTCGGTATGATTCGAGAGATCAATTCCTGCTGCTTGGCCAGCAAGAGCTCTTTTTCCTTTTGGGTGAAGCTTCGGTCCTTGGCTATGAGTGAGGCGACCTGAGAGTCCTTTCTGAGAGTCGGGCCACACCAGGCAAGGTTAAAGAGGACCTGCAGGTCTGAGTAATCCTCAAGGGAAAAACTGTTCAATAGCTTTTCTGGCTCGCTTCCAGCCTGCGCTTTCTTTTTCCAGAGTTCGCTGTAGCGTGCCGAGGGGTCAATTTTTCTTTTCTTATTGACCGTGAAAAAATTATTCAGCAAAAAAAGCTTTTCTTTATCAGTGAGCTTGGAGACAGGCTTTGAGCTGTATTCGAGGAAAGGATCCTTGGCAATGCCTTGGGCATAATCCTCCAGCTGGACAAAAAGGGAAGGGACAAAATTGATGACAGCACGCATCTGGGGAACAGCCTCGATCAGTGCTGCCATATCAAAATAATCCTTTGTGGCGTGGAGACGCACCCAGGGAAGGAGATAACTTCCGTCTTCAGGATTCTTATAAAGAGGCTGATGCATATGCCAGAGAAAGGTGATAGAAACAGGGGAGCTATTGTTACTCATCGTGTCTAAAGCCGGAATTTTTTTCAGCCGATACTTTTGAAATGAATTTCGTCAGAAGGCGATAGATTCTTATCATAACGATGTGTATATAGCATAGGGAAATCAGGAGCGTCAAATAAA
>CAZYBE010000018.1:54695-61227 GCA_964645765.1 uncultured Eubacteriales bacterium | reverse complement strand
AAGAGGCTTAAATTTTGGCCAATTTTTAACCCCTGTTTATATGATTTAATTTGAGGAGGATTGAAGTGAAGAAGAAAGTTTTTTTAGTTTCCATCTTATCTTTCTTATCTTTGGCCTTGCTGGCCAAGCCCTCACTCTGCCAGGAAAAAGAGGTTCTATCCCTTTCTCTGGAAGATTGTATTCTCAAAGCCTTGAAAGAAAACCTCAAAGTGGCAGTTGAGACCTACAACCCAGAGCTGGCTGGCGCTTATTTGAGCAGAGCCAAGGAGTTTTTCCTGCCCAGCCTTGAAGTTAGTTACGGCAGCCAGAGGACAGAGAATCCCTCTTCCTGGTGGCTGCAGCAAGCTGCTGTCCTCATAAACAAATATGCGGATTACTCTGCCTCTATTGTCCAGCAGATCCCAACTGGAGGAAATTTTTCTCTGTCATTGGGTGGCTATAGGTCTGAGACAAACCAGGGATTCCAGACTATCAACCCGGTCTACAGTAACACGTTGCGGCTTGATTTTACCCAGCCGCTCCTGCGGAACTTCGGCTTCAAAGTCAGCAGAAAAGAAATCCTTATCGCCCGCAACAACCTGGATATGTCCCTCAGCCAGCTGCGATCAGTCCTCATCGACACCGTCTACTTGGTTCAAGAGGCTTACTGGAACCTTGTCTTCTCTATCGAGAATTATAAAGTCAAAACCCAATCCCTGCAGCTGGCCCAAGACCTTCTGGCCAAGAGCAGGAAAGAAGTGGAATTTGGAAAACTGGCTCCGATTGAAGTCTTGAATGCTGAAGCTGAGGTCGCTTCGCGGGAGGCTGATATCCTTCAAGCAGAGGCTCAGATCAAAAGGAGCGAGGACCTGGTCAGAAACCTGATCAACCTAGGTGAAGAGGAAAGTCAAAAGAGGATTGTGCCTCTCGATAAGCCAGAGTTCACGCAGAAAGAGGTCTCGATGGATGAAGCCTTGAAGCTGGCTAAAGAGAAGAGGCCTGATTTGAAGATGAAGAGAAAGGACATAGAGACCAAGGAATTGAATTTGAGCGTGGCCAGGAATCAGCTCCTTCCTGGACTGAACTTGCAATTTTCTTACTGGAGCCCAGGAATTTCCGGAGACAGAATCATATACCTTGATGACAATCCTTTCTTAGGACAGATTGGAGTAGAAAAAGGAAGCCCTGGGGGTTCTCTTCGTGATTCGTTAAAGCTTCTCTACGATAACTGGAATGTGGGCTTGACTCTTTCCATCCCTCTCAGCAATTTTCTATCAAAAGCGGATTATGTCAGGGCCAAGATAGAAGCGGAGAAGAGTCAGCTTGAGCTCAAAGACTCTGAAAAGCAAATCTTTCTCGATATCAAAAGTGCGGTGAGGGATATTGAGACCAATGCCAAGAGAGTTCGAGCCTATCGCGTAGCCCGGGAGCTGGCAGAGAAGAGGCTGGAAGCTGAACAGAAGAAGCTGAATGTCGGCTTGACAACGAACTATTTTGTCCTCCAGTACCAGGAAGAGCTGGCCAACGCCAAATCTATGGAACTTAAATCCCTGGTGGATTACAACCTGGCCTGGGCAACGCTGGATAGAGCGACTGGAACAAGCCTGGAGAAGCACAACATAAAAACATCTTAGAAGACGGTTTTTTCACCCACCGGCCTTCGTCAGGTAATTAATTGCATGAGTGTAATTGACTAGGATGTCAGATTTGTAGTAAATATTTTTTAAAATTTTGAATTTGTTTCTGGCTGAAAGCCGTTTGATGCGCGAGGAGCGGCAAAAACGATAAGCTGCAATCATGGGAGGACGGATCATGGATAAAAAGAGGTTGTATGATGAGCTCATCAAGAGATATCAGCTGAAACATAAAAAATCAGAAGCTCTTTTTAAAAAAGCCTGTCAGTACCAGATTAGAGGGGGAAGTCATAACCTCCGGCTTTTCGAGCCATTTCCTTTTTACGACGTTCTTTCCAGAGGCTCAAAAGTCACGGATGTCGATGGCCATACCTATGTCGATTTTTGGCAAGGGCATTTTGCCAATATCTTAGGTCATAATCCAAGAATTGTTCTCGATGCTCTCATCGATTACTTTCAAAAAGGCCAGGGATTGACCACCGGATTTCCGGGCAATTATCAGAGGGAATTGGCTGAATTGATTCTCAAGCAGATAGAAGCTCGAAAGATTCGGTTCACAACCAGCGGCACTCTGGCGACAATGTACGCTCTGATGCTGGCCAAGGCTTTTACCAGAAGAGAGATGGTGATGAAGGTCGGGGGAGGCTGGCATGGCGGCCAGCCTTATGCCCTAAAAGGAATTTCTACTTATGACCAAGGCTTGAATCGATTAGAGTCTGCCGGCCTTCCTCCTGGCATTGATTCGATGATCGTCGTAACCAGGTTTAACGATACCGAGGACCTCGAGGAAAAATTCAAAGCCCACGGGGAAAGAATGGCCTGTTTCATCCTCGAGCCCTTTATAGGTGCAGGAGGTTTTATCTTCGCTCATAAGGATTATCTGCGCAGGGCCAGAGAGTTGACCAGGAAATATGATTCTCTTCTCATACTTGATGAGGTTGTCTCCGGCTTTCGCTTTCATTCTGGATGTCTTCAGGGCCTCTACAGAATCAAGCCGGACTTGACTGTTCTGGGCAAGGCTATCGGCGGCGGAATGCCTGTCAGCGCTGTGGCCGGGAGGGACGATGTCATGGCCCTCTGCAGCCCGGAGGCGAAAGCTGAGGAGAGAGTGAAGTTCGACGGCGGGACTTTTTCTGCTCATCCGGCCTCGATGCTGGCCGGTTTGACTTATCTTCAATATTTGATTAAACGCGAATCAGAAATATACCCCAAGATAGGAAAAATGGGAGAAAAAGTTCGAAAAGGAATTGAGGGGATATTCGACTCTTATGGTTTCAATGTGAAATGCACCGGCTATGGCAGCTCAGTTGCAGAGAACAGCTCGGTTGTTGGTGTGCAGTTTCTTCATGAAAAAGTCGAAAGAATAACATCTCCGGAGCAAGTCTGGAATCCGGAATTGTGCGATATCGAGCTCAGAGAAAAGATTTTCAAACTGGCCATGCTGGACAAAGGCTTTAATATTTTCCACGGATTTGGGGCAATTTCAGCCGCCCATAGTGAAAGCGAAATCCAGGCCGCTCTGGATGCTGTGGAAAGCATTGCCGAAGAATGGAGCAAGTTTTAAATTTTGAGTTTGATAGTCCTTGACCCATTATTTTTTAAACGGAGGAGTTTTCCATGGATAAAATCAAGGTCATCATTTATGGCTGCGGAGTCATGGGACGAAAGGTCGCCGAAGCTTTGCTTGCCAAAAAGAGCTTTAAGATTGCGGGAGCTCTGGATATAAAGCCCGAGCTTGTAGGAAAGGATTTAGGAGAAATTCTTGACCCTGCGCGAAAGCTGGGGGTCAAAATCGAGAAAGATGCAAAAGCGCTTTTTTCCCGGGCAAAGGCTCAGGTCGCAGTTTTGACCACGACTTCTCATCTCAAGAGCATTTTTCCCCAGGTCAGCGAATGCCTCCAAGCAGGCTTGAATGTCGTCTCCACCTGCGAGGAGCTTTCCTTTCCCTGGAAGCGCGATCCTCAAATCGCGCGCGAGATCGATGACGCGGCCAAGAAGAAGGGCTTGACTGTCGTCGGAACAGGAATCAACCCGGGCTATTTGATGGACACCCTTCCTCTTATCCTGACCGCGGCCTGCCTCCGGGTTCATTCGATCAGAGTCAGGCGGATGATGAACTCGGCAAGAAGACGGCTTCCCTTTCAGGTCAAAGTCGGAACTGGAATGACTCAGAAGGAATTCAGGGAAAAGATTGAAAGCGGGGAGATCACCGGACACGTAGGACTTTTGGAGTCCATCTATGCCATAGCTGAGGGTCTTGGCTGGAAACTGGATGATGCCGTGGAGCTTCCTCCAGAGCCGGTGATTGACGATAAAGAGGTCGAGACGGCCTTGGGCAGAGTCGAACCTGGCAATGTGGTCGGATTAACGAGCATAGCTTTTGCCCGCAAAGACGGCAAGGAAGTTATCACTCTTGAATTCTGCGCCAATGCTGCGGTTGATGAGGAGTATGATGAAGTCATTATCGAAGGTGAACCGAGCATTCATCAGAAGATCATTGGTGGAATCCATGGCGATATCGGAACCATTGCTGTCACTGTCAACACTATTCCCAGAGCCCTCGAAGCGCCGCCCGGCCTCAAGGTCATGAAAGATTTAACCCTGCTTAGGGCTACGCTTTGACGAATATGATATCACTAGCACCTTTATATTAATTGATCAGAGTGAGTGTTAAGAAAACCGTTCGAAACACTCACCCTGATCAATTACAAACATTATCTTGCCTTCTTTTTTTTCGCTGTGCTAATATTGTGCCGATGAAAATTTCCGCAGTTGTTATCACCTACAATGAAGAAAAGAGGCTTGCTGATGCCTTGGAGAGTGTGGGGGGCATAGCCTCAGAAATCATAGTTGTCGATAGTTTTAGCAGCGATGACACCGTCAAGGTAGCCAAGAACTACACAGACAAGGTTTTCAAGCGCAAGTGGACAAATTTCTCTGACCAGAAAAATTTCGCCAACTCCAAAGCCTCCTTCCCCTGGATTTTATCTCTGGATGCCGATGAGAGGCTCTCGCCTGAGCTTCGCCCGGAGATTCTTCTCCTCAAGGAGGGAGAGCCAAGCTGTTCCGGTTTTTCTGTCCCCCGTCAAGTCTATTATTTAGGGAAATGGATCCGCCATTCAGGCTGGTATCCTGATAGGAGAGTCCGGCTCTTCCGCAAAGACAAAGCTCGCTGGGAAGGAGAGTATGTCCATGAGAAGCTTGCTGTCGAAGGCAAAATCGAGAAGCTCGAAGGCTCAGTTCACCATTTCACCTATCGCAATATTTCAGAGCATCTGGACAGGATCAACAACTTCTCCCAGCTTGGCGCCCAAAAACTTTACTCCGAGAAGAAAAAGTGTCGTTGGTACCACCTTGTCTTTCTCCCTTTTTTCAGGTTCGCAAAATCATTTTTTTTAAAAGCCGGCTTCTTGGATGGCTTTCCTGGCTTTGCCATCTCTGTGCTCAACGGCTATTCCATCTTCGTTCGCTATGCCAAGCTGAGGGAGATATGGAAAAAAGGAGAGAGAATTGAGCCTTTTCCAGATTGACGCCGGGAAAGAATGGAGAGGAGGGCAGAGACAATCATTTTTCCTAGCCAAGGAGCTAAAGAGAAGAGGCCTTCCTTTTCTTTTTGTTGTCCAGCGCGGAAGTCCTCTCCATCAAAAAGCTTCGCAGGCTGAGCTTCCAGTCTTAGCTCTCAAAATCAAGAGCGAATTCGACCTTAGCGCGGTCCTCCGCCTGGCCTGGACCATGAAGCGGCGGAAATGCCTCCTTGCTCATTTCCACGATGCCCATTCTGTGGCTGTTGGCTCAGCGGCTGCTTCTCTGGCCAAGGTCCGCTACCGGGTCATCACCAGGCGTGTTGATTTCCCTCTCAAAAGAAATTATTTCTCACGGCGGAAATACAGGAAGAAGGTCGATGCCATCATCGCCATTTCTGAGAGAATCAAGAGGGTGATGGTCAGGGGCGGCGTCGATAGAAAATTGATTGAGGTCATACCCTCAGGGATAGATTTCTCTGCATTTGATGAAGTCTCTTCAAAAGACTATCTTCGTCGTGAATTCTCTTTTTCTCCTGATGACTTCCTGGTAGGGATTGTGGCTGCGCTTGCCGACCATAAGGGCCATAAATATCTGATTCAGGCAATGAAGATTCTTAAAGAGCATTCAGCCAAAATTAAGCTGGTCATCGTCGGCCATGGGTCTTTGCAGATGGAGCTTGACAGGCAGGCAAAGGAGTCAGATGTCGAGGATATCGTCTTTTTTCTTGGCTTCAGGGAGGATGTGCCTCAAATTCTCGCCTCTCTCGACCTGTTCGTCCTTTCTTCCTATCTTGAGGGGCTGGGAAGCAGCATTCTCGACGCTATGGCTTCCAGGCTTCCTGTTGTCGCCACCACCGCAGGAGGAATTCCTGAGATCGTCACCGACGGCGAGTCGGGATTATTAGTCCCTCCTCAAGATCCCGAGGCTTTGGCTCAAGCCATTCTCAGGCTCTATAACGACAGAGAATTGGCAGCCCGTTTCGGGCAGAGAGGATATGAGGTTGTCCATCAAAGATTCTCGGCTGAAGCCATGGCCAAAAAAATTGTCAATGTCTACGAGAGAATAGGGCTGGGGAGCTGGATCAAACTCCACGAGAAGATTTGAGAGGAAGAAGCCAGGTGCCCTAATTCAAACGCAATAATAAAATTGTCATCTTGAGGAGCGAAGTGACGAAGCGATCCGATGAAGTCGTTGCGAGGCGCGAAGCGCCGTGGCAATCTCATCAAATAAAGATGGCCACATTCCCTCTGGTCGCTCGCCGTAACAATGTTAAAAAATTTATTTTTTTAAGGGAAAAAGATGGAAGCAAAGATTGAGAGAGTTGAGCTTCTGCTTCTCGAGCTTCCCTATGTTCATTTTTTTGAGACAAGCCTTGGCCGCGAGAATGAGCGGGA
>CAZYBE010000018.1:50161-54595 GCA_964645765.1 uncultured Eubacteriales bacterium | reverse complement strand
AGCTTCCCTATGTTCATTTTTTTGAGACAAGCCTTGGCCGCGAGAATGAGCGGGAGTTCATCCTGGTCAAGATTCTTTGCGGCGGAATATGCGGTTATGGCGAAGTTGTGGCCAACCGCAGCCCCCTCTACAGCTACGAGACAACCTCCACAGCCTGGCATGTCTTGAAGGATTTTTTGATTCCTGTTGTCCTTGAAAAATTCATCTCGGACCCTCATGGATTCCACAGGGAGGCAGAAAAATACCGAGGGCATCCCATGGCAAAGGCCGGGCTTGAGCTTGCGCTCTGGGACCTCGAAGGGAAAAAGCAAGGCAAGCCTCTGTGGAGGCTTTACAACGGGGTGAAGTCAGAAATCCCTGCTGGAGTCAGCATTGGAATTCAGGATTCCATCCCAGAGCTTCTGGAAAGAATTCAGTCATTTCTCCAGGAAGGCTACCAGAGAATAAAAATAAAGATAAAGCCGGGATGGGATGTCCATGTTTGTGAAGAGGTGAGGAAGATGTTTCCTGATATCCCTCTCCAGGTCGATGCCAACGGCGCTTACAGCCTTGATGATAAAAAAGTCCTGAAGGAGCTCGATAGGTTCAACCTGCTCATGCTTGAACAGCCATTCCCTCCTTATGATTTATGGGACCACAGCCGCCTTCAGAAAGAGATGAAAACTCCGCTCTGTTTGGACGAGAGTATCACCTCAGCCGAGACAGCTCGAAAGGCATTCGAGATGAAAAGCTGCCGGATTGTCAATATAAAGGTTGGTCGGGTGGGCGGGGTCATAGAAGCGATGAGGATCCATGATTTTTGCCAGGAAAAGCAAACCCCTGTCTGGTGCGGCGGAATGCTTGAATCAGGGATTGGCCGGGCGCACAACCTGCACCTTGCCTCTCTTCCCAACTTTAAACTTCCCAACGACCTCTCGGCGAGTAAAAGATACTATGCCGAGGATTTGATCGAGCCTCCGATTGATCTCAGCAGCAAGGGGATGATAAAGGTTCCTGACCTCCCAGGAATCGGCGTCTCTGTCATGGAGCAGAGGATTGAAAAAGCCACCTTAAAAAAAGAAGTGTTCGTTTCTTCCTGATTTTCAAAAAAAGGGGACAGTCCCCTTTTATCGAGTAAGAATTTATCATTAGGCGAAGGCTAAGTGGTTCGAAAACCGTTTTCGAACCACCCAGCCTGAGCCTACTACTTGGCTTTGCGGATGAAGATATTTCCGTTGAAGGTATTAAACTGAAATTCAGGGCCGCCGCCGTTAATAGTCCCTGAGGTGTATTCGCCAATGCTGATTCTGTATTTTCCTCCCTCTTTTCTCTTGTCTTCGACGGCCGACGGCGGGGTCGCTGTTATCTTGATTTCATAATCGCTGTAGATGTCGCCGCGCTCTGATTTCATTTTCACGTTGGCCTTGATGTCGGCAGGAAAGGTGACATCGATGTCTCCGTTCCAGGTGCTGAATGACATTGGCTTATCGGGCGCAACCTTTGTGAAATTGACCGTGACCTCGCCGTTAAAAGTGCTGGCAACAACGACTCCTGAGACGCCGCTGAGCTTGAGCGAACCGTTATGATTGTTGACTTCGATCTCGCCGTTCACGTTTTCAACGACAATATCCCCGTTGTTGAAAGTGCTGAGTTCGAGCGAACTTGAGGAGGGAACTTGAATGGTGAGGTCCACAGCCCTCTTAAAAGATTCAACATTTATTTCCACCAGGTTATTCTCTTCCTCGACTGTTAAACCTGTGGTTACGCTCTGAATCAGGTGCATGCCTGCAGCTTTTTCGCTGGCTTTCTTTTTCTCTTCAGGAACGGTCTTAGCGCCTGTGGCCTTAATAGCCATTGCAACTTTTTCAGCTACTATTGGACCCACATTCGCATCTGCCTCAGAGAGTTTTTTCTCACGGGCGCGAGCCTCGACGATGACTTCCTTGCCTTCGTAGCCCTTGACGATGATGCTTCCGTTGTGGACACTGGCTTCGATTCGGCCCGGCTTTGAAGGATTGCTGAAGGGTACGGTTGCCTTATCCGAGGGTTTTTCCTGGGAAAAAGCCATTATCCAGGAAAAAAGAAAGAGGGTTACTATCGCTGGAAAAAGACAAACTTTTCTCATTTTATTACCTCCATTATTTATTTCTTTTGTTGATAAGAATATCCCCGTTCAGAGTATCAAATTTCATTTCCGGCCCTCCCTTTCCAACCCTGACTGATGAGCATCGGTTGCTCTTGTAAACATATTTTCCATGGTGACGCTCAGCCACAGCCTGCTCTGAAGGAAGGTAAGTCACCGGAAAATCCGAATAAGCTTGGCCGTTAAAAGTCTTGAGGTGAAGGTTGGCTGAAAGGTCGGGGCAGAATGAAACTTCCAAATCTCCGTTTATGGTTCGGAAGGAACAATCGGCTTCAGGATTGCGGCTGAAGAGAGTTATTACCTTGCCGTTGACAGTATGAGCTTCGATTGAACCTGTGACCTCTTCCATTTCAATTTTGCCGTTGACGTTTTTGACCACTAATTCTCCCTCGACATTATTCACTTTTATGTCCCCGTTATTCACTGTTTTAAGATAGAGGCTCGTTTTGCGCGGCACCTTAAGCTCAAAGTCAAACTGAACTTCATAGCCCGGGTCGCGCCAGCTTCTCCATCTCCTTCCCTCGCCGCATCTGAAAGGGCCGTCAACATAGAGGTCGATGGTGTTGCCCTCTTCGCTAATCTCGAGCTTAACTTCTTCCTTTGCCTTTTGAATTTTTTCAGAGTTTCGCCCCCTTATTGTCTTATGGGCGATGAGCTTGACTTCCTCGCCGCTGTCTCCCTCGACATTTATCGAGCCAAAAATATTATCGACCTGCAGCTCTTTTGGCTTGGCCGGGTCTTTAAACTTCAGGGTCTTTTGGATTTCTTCCTTCTCTTCAAGACGGAATTCGGTAGCTGCAGCAAGGATTCCTATCAGAAAAACAATTGCCGATAGAACACAGATTTTTCTCATGATGGTCTCCTTCTAAAAGCTGAGCTGCTGAATGCCCTGCTCAGCTTTTTGCTTGACATCAGGATTGAGCTTCTCATCTGCTAGAAGTCGCTTGAGGGAGTCAACGGCCTGCCTTTCGCGCATGCTGACCATCAGGTCAATGAGCGCGGCCTGGACAAGTGGAGAAGTTTGGAGCGAAAGAGAATGGATGAGGCCTTCTTTGACGGCTGAATTCTGGTAAAAAAGATATAAAGCATCGGCGGCTGCCAGACGGACATTGATGTTGGAGTCGTTGTTCAGGGTGTTGAGGAGGGCCTCAAGGATTCTTTCTCCTGGCTTTTCCAGGCTATAGCTCAGGCTGACTCCTCTCAGCCGCTCGCTTGGAGAAGGCTGGTCAAGTAAAGAGACAGCCAGAGTTTGACGGATATTCTGGACATCCTGGCGAAGCTGAACCATTTCGCTGTCTCTTTTTCCATTAAAGTTAAGGAAATAGCCTGCAGCGAGTCCTGCAAAGAGAAGCACAAGGGAGAAGACAAGCTGCCATGCTGGATGTCTTGGCCACAACCTGCTGAACCAGGCTTTAAGAATTTCGCCCAGTCCGGGCTTTGCCTTGTCGCGCTCGATTCCCTGCTTGTAGGCCTGGAGCTTGTCGTAAAAGCGGGTGCGGAGCGTCTTGCTGGGCTTTTCTTCGGGAAGCACACCGAGCTTTGTCCAGATTTCGCTCAGGCCCTCCAGCTCCTCCCGGCATGAGGTGCAGGCACTGATGTGGCTCTCCACTTCCTCTTTGGATATTTCCTCTATCTCTCCGGTTAAAAAATCAAGAAATTTTTCTCTTATATCTTTGCATTTCATGAGACCATTTCTCCTGATAGTTCAAAATATATTTTCGAAAGCTCTTTGGTTGCGCGGTGGACATTAGCTTTGACCGTTCCCGTATGACAGCCGAATAGCTCGGCAATCTCTGTGTATTTTAGGTTCTGGAAGCGGCTGAGAATCAGGACTTCCCTCTTTTTCACAGGAAGCCGGGCGAGCGCCTTGTGGAGAAGAACAATGTCCTGGGTCAACTCCATCTTCTCTACAGGGGAGAGGCCCGCGCTCACGGCTTCGTCCCACTGGTCCTCGAGAGGAACCTCTTCTTTTCTCTTCCTCAAATGGTCAATGTGGGTGTTGCGAGCAATTTGGTACATCCAGATCGTGAACTTGCCCTGTCCCTGGTATGTCTGGCGGTACTTGAGAATTCGTAAGAAGACCTCCTGCACCAGGTCCTCGCTGACACTCCGGTTCCCGGTTAGGCGCAGGAAAAAGTTGTAGAGGGGAACGTGGTGCCGCTCGAAGAGAATGGCCAGCTTTTCCACTTTTCCTTCACTGACTTCTTTCATGGCTTGATTGTCCGGTATTGAATTCACTTCGGGTATTCCAAATTTATTGTTTTTCATTTATTAAGACTTCCTTAAAAGGAAAAGGTTACATTAAAAAAGAA
>CAZYBE010000018.1:0-50061 GCA_964645765.1 uncultured Eubacteriales bacterium | reverse complement strand
TGGTCCAAACGGTCGCTGCTCTGAAGGTAAAGGCCAGCAGCCTGGACGAGGACATAAAGGATGAAGACAAGGATCAAAAAGGCATAGATGATAAGGGCCACAGATTTCAGGGTGGAAACTTTCTGGGCAATTCCCTGGGGGAAGAAGATGTCGAAGGCGAGCTTTCCCAGAATGCTCAGCAGGATCAAAAGTCCGAGGCTGAGACGGTAGACGTTGAGTTGGGCATGGGCGTAATCTTCTGGCCCAATCTTGAAAAAGGGCGAAAGGAGCCAGACTGCGAACAGGAAGAAGGCTGCTGGAATTGCAAACTGCAGGACTTGATCCTTGCTGATGGTTCGCGTCCTCATTGCTTATATTAAAATACCACGATTCGGGTGGAAAGTATAGAAAATTGCAGGTCGATTAGAAAATATTACAGGCCTTTTAGCGCTGCAAGCCTCTTCCTGGCATCCTCAACCTCAGGTGTTCCCGAGTCAGCATCCTTCCAGAGCTCGAGGAATTTCTGGTATTGCTCTTTGGCTTTTTCCTTCAAGCCTTTTTCCTGGTATAGCTTGGCCAGTCGGTAATGGTAGAGGGGATGGATGAGACAGCGGCCTTCGCTCTCAGGGTCGAATGTAATCAATCGTTCGTATTCCGCGATAGCTTTGTCGAGCTCACCCTTCTGCGCATAAGCCCTTGCCAGCACATCCTTGAAAAATGGCGCGTTGAAAGGAAGAATTAACTGCAAATTAGGAGGCTTTGCCAGAGGCGGAGCCTTTTCCAGGTGAGCGATAGCTTTCTCCACAGAGCCTTCTGCGAGCAGAGCTTCTCCCTGGAGAATGTCATAGCCAATCTGTATAAAATTCCTATAAGAGGCATGGGTATTTGGGAACTGCGATTTTATCTCTGCCACCCTTGATTTTGCAGAATCAATTTTCCCTTCCTTCAAGTCCATTAATCCAAGATAAATACTAGATAGAGCTGTAATATCTATTATGTCTTTAGGCCTGATTTTTAAATAATAATCATGCCAGCTTTTAAAGCGCATTCGGCTTTTTTCAAACTCCCCCCTATCGCTCAGAATCCAACCCATTATCCAATCGACAGAAGCTTTTCTTCCCTCGCTTTCGACTTCTTCTGCCAAACTCTCAACTATCTTAAGGTCATCAAGGCTTTTTGCTTGGCTTCCAAGCCAATAGTGAAAGAAACTTTTCCAAAAATATCCGCTTCCTTTCGCGCCTTGAGTCGGGGCCATGGTAATCCCCTGGTCGACCCATTTCATGGCTTCGGCATAATTTTCCTTCAAAGAAAAAATGTATCCAATCCTCCAGTAAGTATCAAAAAAATCGGGCTTGACCTCTAGTGCTTCTTTGTATTTGGCTATGGATTCATCAAGCCTTCCCATGCGGAAATAGAGCTCAGCCATGGAATCCAAGGGGTTGGCATCTCCTGGTGAGATAGCCGCATATTTTTTAAAATACTCAATAGCCTTCTCATAATTCCCCAAGTCCGTGTATATATAGGCAACCTGGTTCAGGGCATATCCATAGTTTGGGTCGAGCTCTAAAGCCCTGTTGTACTCTTCGATGGCTTTATCGAAAATTCTATTAATGTCATAATAGAAACCCAGGTTATAATGAACCTGTTTCTCCTTGGGATATTTCTGGGCCATCTGCTGGTAAATACGGAAATATTTTTCCCGATCATTCTCTACAGAAAGGGTGTATTGTGCTTCTATATAGAGTCTTTCTTTATCTGAGGCCTTCTGAGATAAAGCCTTGGCTTTTTCATAAGCTTCTTTTCTCAGCCTGCTCATACCCAAATCCCCGTAGGCACGGGCAAGATAGAGATAAGCCACAGCAAAGTTCGGGTCAAGCTCAACCGCCTTTTCTAGAGATTTGCGGGAGTCATTATAATAGAATTTTTCGTACTCGTCCCTTCCGTTTAAAAAATATCGATAGGCATCTATGGAATTGGTGGTGAAATCAGCAACCTGAACTTGAGCGGGCTCAATCTTTTGTTCAGATATTCCCAGACCTCGAGAGATTTCTTTGCTCAGCTCACCAATTTGTCTTTCCAGTATGCTCCTGACTCCATCGCCTTTTGAGCTCGTGCTCTTTAAAATTTTCTTGGTTTTAACATCCAGAACTTTAGCGTCTGTAGCGAACATATCCCCGGCTTTAACAAAGCTCCCCAGGACAATGGCCTTCACGCCATCCGTTCGGCACAGCTCGAAGCCCAATTCTCTATCAATGGCTTCCACATCCTCTTTGCCGATTTGCCGGAGGAGGTCATGCATCCGCTCCCAGGTGGTGACCTGGAGGTATTTGGACTGCTCAAGGCTTGTGATCAGAAGATTGGGTATGGCTTTTTGGAGATAGTCGTAAGACCTATCCCCGGTCTGATTTTCGAAGCTGATCACGGCTATTGATGTGGGCGAAATTTTTTTGGCGGGAATCAACTGCCACACAGCCACTGCGATGGCCGCAACTCCGATAATGACCAAGGCCGGGATGAAGAGCTTTTTCAAACCGATTGTCACGGTGATTTCTCTCGAAGTGATAGGCTTTTTTGGCAGAATGACTCTCTCTGTTGTGGGTATGCCTTTTTCTATGGCCGTCAGTTCATTAAAAATTTCCTCAGCGCTCTGATACCTTTTCTCTTTATCCTTTTCCAGGCACTTGAGAATCACCCGGCTGATTTCCTGAGGGAGCTGTGGGTTGAGCTTTTTGGGGTCTTGAGGCGTCTCGCTCTTGTGCTTCATGGCTATGGCCAAGGGAGTTTCGCCTTCAAAGGGCAAACGCCCTGTTACCATTTCATAGAGGATGACTCCCAGGGAATAGATGTCAGACCGGTGGTCGACGTCCTTCACTTCAGCCTGCTCCGGCGACATATACTCCGGCGTTCCGATCATCACCCCGGCGCCTGTTATTCCCTCTGCTTTGATGGAGCGAGCGATGCCGAAATCCATGATTCGAACATTTCCCTCTTCATCAACCATGATGTTCTGCGGCTTTAAATCTCGATGCACAACCTTCAAGCGGTGAGCCTCGGCCAAGCCCTCACAGACCTGCTTGGCTATGGAAATTGTCTTCCCGGCACTGAATTGCCCTACTTTTCTGATTAACCGGTGTAAATCCTCACCAGGCACGAATTCCATGGTGATGTAGTGGCTGCCCTTCTCCTCACCCAGGTCATACATGCGGCAGACATTCCTTTGGGAAATCTTGCGGGCCATCTTCAGCTCATTGCTGAAGCGCTCGATGGTCTTTCTGTCAGAAGCAATTTCTGGCTTGATAAGCTTCAGGGCAATCTTCTCCTGAATCCTTGTATCCAGAGCTTTATAGACTTTTCCCATACCGCCCTTTCCCAGCTCTTCGATAATCTGGTATCTTCCGCCAAAAGTTGCGCCGGTGGTTAGTTCTTCTTTCGGTGTTTCAAGAGTCTTGGTGTGAGAAAAAGGGATTTCCTCAGAAGAAGGAAGAGGGGTTGCGCACTCCTTGCAGTATTTGGAATCAGAAGGATTCTCGGTGTGGCATTTAGGGCATTTTATTTTCATTATGTCTTCTTTTTATGTGGCAAGAGGATAGCAATTAAAAAGGAAAGAGTCAAATTCAGTCAAGTTTTCCAGCAAAAAAATATCCTTCTTTCATTCACAGAAGAATTAAAATGAAGCATCCCGGAATTCCCGATGATCTAATGCCAGGCTCGAGATGTGGGCAACAAATCTTTTGACAGCACGATTTTCTTTACTGTATGCTTAAAAAGGCCAAAGGGTTGGTTGAAGTGAGGGAGAAGAGAGATTGAAGATGAGAAAAAAAAGAAATTTGAATCTTTTCAAGGAACAAAGAGTCGGGGTCTTTATCGATGTTCAGAATATGTACTACTCTGCCAGATATATCTACAAGTCCAAGGTCAATTTCAAAACGCTGCTTGATCAAGCTGTTCGGGGCAGGAATCTGATCCGGGCCATGGCCTACGTGATCAAGGCCGATGTCAAGGATGAGAGCAATTTTTTCGAGGTGCTCAAGAGCCTGGGCTATGAAGTTAAAGCCAAGGACCTCCAGGTCTTTTATGGAGGAGCCAAGAAGGGAGACTGGGACATTGGTATCGCCATGGATATGATAGAGCTCGCCCCGAAGCTTGATGCCATCGTCCTTGTCAGCGGCGATGGAGATTTCGTGCCTTTGGTCCAGCATCTCAAGCACGCCCTGGGCTGCTATGTCGAGGTCATAGCTTTCGGCAAGTCAAGCTCTCAGAAGCTTGTTGACGAAGCTGATAATTTCGTGAATATGGATTTAACTCCTCAGAAGTTTTTGATTCCGAGTGGAAAATAAAGAATTTTCTTTAAAATAAAAATCTCACGGCGACGGAATTTCCATGAGAGACTCATTTGACATTAATTTTATTCTCTGCTATTAAAGATAGAACGAGGGGAAAGATGAAAAAGGTATTATTTTTGGCTGCCTTTTTAATCGTTGGTGTTTCGCTTTTCTCTCAACAGATTTCTGAGGAGACATTTGTCGTCAATGTTGAAGTCCCGGTAAGAGTTTTTAAAGGAAGCCAATTTATCGATAATTTATCCATAAACGACTTTGAGATTTTTGAGAATGGCATTCCCCAGAAGATTGAAGCCGTTTATCTTGTGAAAAAGAAGAGCATAGAAAGGAGGGAGGAGAAGAGGAGGTTTTCCCCGATTACTTCAAGAGATTTTTATCTCTTTTTTGAGATATCTGAGTATACATCGAAAATTGGAGAAGCCGTGAATTATTTTGTCCAGAATGTTGCCGCGCCTGATGACACTCTGACAATTATCTCGCCGATGAAAACCTACAGGTTGAAGAGCCGAACGTTTGAATTCATATCAAAAGAAAGGGTTGTCAATCAACTCAAAGGAATCCTGAGAAAGGATGCCCTGGTCGGGAGTTCCGAATACAGGGACACGATAGAAGATATGACGCAACTGGCGCGCTCTCTTTGCAGCTCCTTTCAATCGGGGGGAGGAGCGACAACCGGGTCTGGGGCTACCTCCATAACCGATCTCTATCAGCCTCAAACCGTCATCAGAAATCTTGACGAATTCAGCAGCAACGCCTATGAAAACTTGTCCCTTGATGAGCAACTCACCCGGTATGCTGACCTTTTGAGTCAATTAGATAATATAAGAAAAATTGATTACCAGAAATTCTTAGAGTTCGCAAAAATTTTAAAAAACAAGGAAGGCCAGAAGTATGTTTTTGTCTTTTACGAAAGAGAATTTATTCCCAAAGTGGAGCCAAGGATATTGAACCAATACATAAGCCTCTACCAAGACCGACCGAATGTGCTTCATACTGTGACTGGAATTTTTGACTTTTACAGAAGAGATATCAATATCGATATTAATCAGCTGAAAAAGGCCTATGCTGATTCCTCAGTCTCTATTCATTTTCTGTTTATCACCACACCGGTAAAGCATATTTACGGAGTTAAAATGGAGGAGCAGTCTGAGGATATCTACGTCGCCTTTAATGAAATGGCGCAGGCCACTGGTGGATTTTCGGATAGTGCTGCTAACCCTGCCTCTTTGTTTAAAAAGGCCCTTAATTCTTCTGAGAACTATTATCTCCTTTATTATTCACCCGAAAGCTATAAAAAAGATGCAAGCTTCAGGGAGATAAAGGTGAAGGTGAAGAATAGCGATTATAGAATCGCTCACCGTGCCGGCTATTTTGCCGATTAGATAAATTCCACCTTATCGTCCTGTCTATTCAAAAGCATTTTTTCCGTGACGCTGCCTCCTATCTGTTTGACATATGGAATTTGCTTTGTTATAAGCTCTAAAAACGGAGAGCAGTGAGCGCTAAAAAAAATTATTTCAGGGGGAAACATGAGAAGATTCGTTTTTTATTTTTTTGGGTTCTCAATCATAGCGAACTTTGTCTTTGGCGGTGGCGGAGTGTATGAAAAAGAGAAGCCCTATGAATCAGGGAAAATCAAAGAATTTAGGGGACAGGAGCTGAACACCATTGCCTTTCCCATCGGAGGGCTGGGCACAGGAAACATCACTCTTGGAGGAAGAGGCGAGATCAGGGAGCTTGAGATTTTTAACAAGCCTGATAAGGGGAAAAGCCCTGAATTCACCTTTTTCTCCATCTGGGCTAAAGAGGAAGGGAAAGAAGCTGTGGCCAGGATGTTGGAGCGGGAGCTCATTCCTCCCTACGTGGCATGGATGGGAATTCCCAGGAACCAGCTTCCCGGTGTTTCCCGCTTCAAAGAAACAAGATTCAGAGGGGAATTTCCTTTTGCTTATCTGGTGTTCGAAGACAATGCTGTGCCGGTGAGCGTGGAGTTGGAAGCCTACAACCCTTTCATTCCTCTCTCACCAGAGAAGAGCGGGATTCCGGCGGCAATCTTTAACTGGAAGATTAAGAATAATAGAGATTCCATGGTTAATGTTTCTCTGGCTTTCAGCATGCTCAATCCCATAAAGACAGTGGATAAAAGCGGCCGGAAAGGTTTTGGAAAGAACCTGAACCAGTATATCGCTGATGGAAGATTCAGAGGAATCAAGATGGGCACGAACAGAGCTGATGTCGAGTCCACAGATTACGGCAGCATCGCCTTTGTCACCTCCGAGAAAGATATCGATGTCCAGACAAGATGGTACAGAGGAGGGTGGTGGGATGACGCTCACATCTTCTGGGATGATTTCGCTGATGACGGGCGGCTCAAAGTTATAGCCGAGAGCGGAGAGTCAGAGGAAGGGCGCAGCGATGTTGCCACTCTTTTGGTTCACATCAAACTTAATCCCGGAGAGGAGAAAGCCATTCCTTTTTACCTGACCTGGTACTTTCCCACCAGAGAGAATTACTGGAACAGGGAAGAGGAGGTGCGGGGCAAAAAATTCAAGAATTTTTATGCCACAAGATTCAACGACGCCTGGGAGGTTGCCCGTTATTTTCTCGAGAATGAAAAAGAGCTCTACCAGGAGACAAAGAAGTTCCACGACATTCTCTTTCGCTCGACCTATCCTTCCTATGTCATCGACGCCCTCTCCTCGCAGGCATCTTCGCTCAAAACAAACCTGGTGCTGTGCACCGAGGACGGAAAGCTTTTCGGTTTTGAGGGTCTGAGCGATGATTCGGGCTGCTGTCCGATGAACTGCACCCATGTCTGGAACTATGAACAAACGCTGGCCTATCTTTTTCCTTGCCTTGAAAGGTCGGTGAGAGAAACGGATTTCCTCCATAACACTTTTTCGAATGGATATCAGGTTTTCCGGACACTCATCCCGCTTGGCGACTACTGGTGGACTTTTAAGCCCTGCGCGGACGGGCAGATGGGAAACATCGTCAGGGTTTACCGGGAATGGAAACTCTGCGGAGATATGGAATGGCTCAGGAAGCTCTGGCCTAAGGTCAAAGCCGGCCTCGAATTTGCCTGGAAAGGAGTGGGGGAGGTGGACAAGAACTTTGAATGGCAGAAGCAAGAGCTCACCCTGCCCTGGGACCCGGATAAAGACGGAGTCATGGAAGCTGAGCAGCACAACACTTACGACATCGAATTTTATGGCCCGAATACCATGACCGGAGCGCTTTATTTAGCTGCCCTTAAAGCTTCGGCTGAGATGGCTGAGGCTCTTGGAGAAAAGAAAAAGGCGGGAGAGTACCTTGCGCTTTATGAGAAAGGCTCGAAAGAATACGACAGGCTCCTGTGGAATGGCGAATACTATGTCCAGAAGGTTACGGTCATGGAAGGGCTCGTTGTCCCCGAGCATTTGCGCTCCCCTGAAAAAAGCTGTGATAATCCTTCCTGCAAGGCGAAGGAATCCCCTGGAGGGAAGAAAGAAACACTGGGTAAGGGAGAGGTCGTTCCCAAGTATCAGTATGGAGAAGGATGCTTATCCGACCAGCTTCTCGGCCAGTATCTGGCACATGTTGCAGGGTTGGGGTATATCCTCGACAAGGATCATGTCGATAAAGCCATGGAGTCAATCTTCAAATATAATTTTGTCAAAAACCTGAGCAGCTTCTCCAACGTGCAGAGAGTCTATGCCCTGAATGAGGAAGCAGGTCTTTTGCTTTGTTCCTGGCCAAAGGGAGCCAGGCCCTCTCTCCCCTTTGTCTATTCCGATGAAGTCTGGACAGGGATTGAATACCAGGTGGCTGCCTCTTTAATCTATTCTGGCTTGATTGAGGAGGGTTTGACTGTCGTCAAAGCAGCAAGGGACAGGTACAGGGGCTTTAACCGCAATCCTTGGGATGAGCTCGAATGCGGCCATCATTATGCCCGGGCCATGGCCAGCTGGGCGCTGCTTCTCGGCCTTTCAGGTTTCCAGTATGATGGGGTTTCAGGCTTCATCGCCTTTTCACCAAGAATCAACCGAGACGATTTCTTCAGTTTCTGGTCTTCGGGAAGCGGCTGGGGAAGTTTTGAGGTGAAGGGTAAGGAACTGAGGTTAAAAGTCGAAGAAGGGAGTTTGAAGCTTTCAAAGCTTGGAGTTTCAAAAGAATATGGTTTCAAGTCAGCCGAGAGAGTCCTTATCAACCTGAAAGAAGTTCCAGCCAAGCTGAAGCCTGCGAAAGATTTATCTCTGGTCGAGTTCGATAAGTCAATTGAGCTGTATCGAGGAGGCGAGGTGACAGTCTATTTTGAGAAATAGCGCTGTTTACTAGCGCAAAAGCAATCAAATGGTCATTATGTTTCCGTGGCAAGGACTTCGTTATGGATCAGGCTGGGTGTCTCGAAGACACGCTGGCTTCACAGTACAAGGCGAAGGCAGAGTGGTGAGAAAGCCGTGTGAAAGGCTGAGCGGGCATGGTTCCTCGACCGAAGGGAGAGGAGAGCGAAGCCTTGAACCGAGCCGCTTTTGGCTCGCAGGGACAAAAGCGGCGTGCTGACGAACCACTCTGCCTGAGCCTTCCATACGGTCTTTTCGACACCCAGCCTGATCCTCTCCATACTACGGATTTGTTGATGCTTCCGATTTGAAACTTTTGAGCAAGATTCTTAGTTTTTATATACAAAGAGCAGGGAAACAATGGAGGCAAATAATAAAAATGAAAAGATTTTTTTCGATGGCTTTGCCCTTGGCTTTCATCATTGCTTTTTTTTGGGGACTCGCGAGCGGCCAGAAGCAGTCGGAAGGGCAGAGTATCCCGCTTGAGGTTTCAGAATATTACCAGAACTATAATTTTATCAGCTCCTTCAGTTCTCAATCAGAAAGAGAGATTTTAGTCGATTACCTTGACCAAGAGAAGCTTCCAGAGAAGTTGAAGTCTGAGCGTCTGGAAAAGGTCTTTCAATTGATGAAAAGAATCAAAGCAAGAGTCATGAAATTCGACCAAAAAATGACCATCGAAGTCAAGCCGACCGGCGGGAATATTTTTCCATCAGAGATGATTGAAGTTAGGAATTTTAAACAGAACACAGGAGAAATTTCGGTTGAAGTCGCTTCTTACGCCCTAAAGCCTGAAGAAAATTTCAGATTTATATCTTTGTATGACGAACATAAGGGCAATGAAAAAGAGATTCCCTCTGAGGATGAAAGGATAGAGACGGCAAAATCTAAATTCCCGCCCAGGATAGAAATTCACAAATGGCTTTATGCTAACGGCCAATGGATGAAACAGGAAGCCAACCTTGTCTTCCTCAAAGATAAAAAAGGAGGTGAAGAGCAAAAATGAAAACAAAACCTTGGGGACATCGAAATGAGGGTCGAAAGGGCCATAAGAAGCGCAGAGGGAAAGTCCGACTGGAGAAAGAACGACACGAACAAGAAATTGCAAGATTAAGCAAAGAAGGCAAAAAATGAGTATCGCAAAAAGGATGAATTAATCAAATCATGGAAAAAGATTCCATGAAGGCGCAAATTATTTTGTCCGATCCCGCATAAAAATAAAAGGGACAGGCCACTTTTTCTAAAAAGCCTGTCCCCTTTTTTATTATAAGACTTCAAAGGTTCCTTTCAGTCTTATATCTTCAGACGAGCTTCCGACCATAATCTCGAAGGTCCCTGGCTCGACAACACTTTTCAATTCGATATCGAGGAAAGAGATTTGCTCCAGAGTGAGGACAAAGGTCACTGTTTTCTTCTCCTTTGGCTCTAAGGTTATTCTTTTGAACCCCTTGAGCTCTCTCACCGGACGCGCCGGGAAGGAAACAGGGTCGTGCAGATACAATTGAACGACCTCATCTCCTTTGCGCTCGCCTGTATTTTGAATATCCACGCTGATTTGGACTTCATCTTTCTGGCCAATTTTTTGAGGCGTTATCTGTAAATTGCTGTATTCGAGCTTGGTGTAGCTCAGTCCGTAGCCGAAGGCGAAGAGGGGGTTGCCGCTGAGGTCGACATAGTCGTAGCTTCGGCCTGTGGGCTTGTAGTTGTTGTAGAGCGGACATTGACCGACGGATTGAGGAAAAGTGATCGGCAGCCTTCCGCCCGGGTTATAATCACCGAAAAGAACATCGGCTATCGCATTTCCGCCTTCTTCTCCTGGATACCAGGCTTCGACAATCGCCATTGCTTTGTCAATCCAGTTAGCCATAGTCACAGCACTGCCGTTGATGAGGACAACCACTGTCGGAACTCCGGTTTTGCTTACAGCTTTGATAAGGTCTTCCTGAAGGCCGGGGAGCTCGAGCTTGGAGCGGTCTCGTCCTTCGCCTTCGATGATGCCAGTGACGATGATGGCTGCTTCGGAATTTTTCGCTGCAGATACGGCTTCTTGAATTCCTAAATCCTCTCTGGGCTTGAGATTCCATCCAAGATGGGCGACAGCTCCTCCGCCATTCTCGTAGTATTCAATGAGAATATCGTGGAGATGTCCTGCCTCGAGCCTGAGGGAAAAATAATCCGAGGTCGGGCCGCGGTCATACCATTTGTCCACGAGAAGTTTCCCGTCAAGATAAAAACGGACGCCATCATCAGTCGTAATGCTCAGCTGATAGATGTTTGTCTCACTGGGGACGAGCTTGCCTGTCCATCTCACCGAGAACTGGTCGGAGTTAATTTTGGGGTCTGGAGAGCCTGATTCCCAGTTGAAGTTGACCTGCTTATCGATTCTGGTTAAAGCCGGCGTTCCGGAGAGCTTCATGTTGTTGAAGTATTCGGCCTTCAACCCATGCATTCCTGCTTTGGCGCCAGGTGGAACCAGATTTTCAGCGGCTATGGGTGGAAGAGCTGTCCACTCCAGCTGGCAACCCTGGGCGTAATGGACTTTTGTTGCAGGGGAAACCTTGTTCTTTATGCCTTCAAGCAACGTCACCACCTTCATTCCAAAGCCGCTGTATCCTCCGAGCCGTCCGACGTCAGCATTGGGGCCGATGACCGCAATCGATTTTATGTCCTTGCGCAGAGGGAGGAAATTGTCTCGATTCTTCAAGAGGACAATGGATTCCTGCGCAGCCTGCCGCGCAAGCTGGCGGTGCTCCGCAGAATCGTTAATTTTCTCTGCAAACTCGGGATCTGCGTCCCGCTTTTCGAATAAGCCCAAGCGGAATTTTGCCCTTAAAACCCGGCTCGCAGCTTCATCGATCGTCGATTCAGAGACCAATCCTTCCTTAGCTGCCTGGAGCAGGGGCTCTCCATAGATGTCGATTCCCGGCAATTCGACATCAAGGCCGGCCTCTATCGCCTGTTTTGCCGCCTCCTTCTTGGTTGCAGCCGTGTGGTGTGCACTGTATATGCCGCTTGCCGAGCCGTAGTCTGAGACCACAAATCCCTTGAAGCCCCATTCCTTCTTGAGAACATCGGTGAGAAGCCATTTGTGCGCAGAGCAGGGGATTCCTTCTATTGAGTTGTAGGCGGCCATGACCGACTGCGCCCCTGCTTCCTGGAAGCAGGCCTTGAAAGCAGGGAAATAAATCTCTCTCAGCAGCCTTTCGGAAAAGTGGATGACGTTGCTGTCCCGGCCTCCATCGCCGACATTGGCCGCATAATGTTTTGGAGTGGTTATCACTCCTTCCTTTTCAATGCTCTTGCAGAACGAAACTCCCATGCGCGAGGTGAGATAAGGGTCCTCACCGTAGGTTTCTTCGACCCTTCCCCATCTCACATCCCTGGCAATATTCAAAACTGGAGACAGAACCTGATGAATGCCGCGGCTTCGAGTCTCTTTTCCTATGACTGTAGCGACTTTCTCCATGAGCTCCGTATCCCAGGTTGCGGCAAGTCCTATGGCCTGGGGAAAGCTTGTCCCCTTGTTGCCAACGATGCCGTGGAGCGCTTCATCATGGATGATGACCGGTATTCCCAGGCGTGTCTTCTCAAGGGCGAGTCGCTGGATTCTGTTTGCTTTCTCTGCGGCTTGCCTCGCCTCATAAGGTCTGAGAATAACAGCCAGGTTTCCTATGCCCTTTTCGCTGATGATATTTTTCCCCTCGACCTCCCCTATCTCGCATTGGAGTTGGGCGATTTTTTCCTCGAGTGTCATCCGGGCCAAGAGGTCTTTAACCCTTTTTTCGATGGATAAATTGGCATTTAAATAAGAAGCTTTTTCTTTCTTTTGTTGGCAGCCAACCTGAAGAGCCAGGGCAAGAGTCAATGTCAAAAGAAGAATAAGACATTTTTTTATTCTCATCTTTTTAACCTCCTTTTTTCCGTTTTATATACCATAATAAAAAAAATCTCAAATTAAAGCCTCTATTAGGAAGCATCCCAGAATCAGTGATATTAGGATGATAGTGAGGGTGACGCGCTGGAGGTTCGGAGCTCGCTGATTTTCCCCAGCGAGGAAAATCAGCTCCCATTCAGCCTTCGCTCTTCTCTCCTTCGGAGAGAAACCATGCCCGCTCAGGCTTCATAGGGGACTCCTCACCTCCAGCACGTCACCCATATCACGGGTTTGGAATGCTTCTTGTTGCATGTTTGACTTTGTTTTATGCCCTATGGTATAAAATTTTTAACAACGCCCGGGGAGCAAAGATCGGTGAAAAAAGTCTTGTCTCTCCTTGGATGAATAATGAAGTTCATGACAATAAGAAAGGCAAATTTCTTTTGGAGAGCTCGATTCTATTTTCTATCTCCCATTTTTTTTGGATTTTTGTTGTTGATCTTGACCTCTTTCTGCCTCCCAGGATTAACTTACGGCCAGGCGGAAGAAAAGCCCTTGCCGCCTTTATCCCTGGTCGGCGTCATTGTCTCGGGAAATACTTCTTCCTCTTTAGCTATTTTAAAGAATGAAGCGAGCGGAAGGACGGTCACGTTAAGAGTAGGGGAAAATATTTTGGGTCTAACCCTTGTTCAGGTCCTTGAAAACAGAGTCATTCTCCAAAAAGAGAATCAGACTTTTCAGATATTTTTGGGGAGAGGGAGCTTGGTCAAGGCTCAAGAAACGCCGCCTCAGAATCCTGTGGAGCCTGTTCCTCTTCCGAAAGAAGATGACTCGAAGAGTGAGGAGTCCAATATCAACATGACAAAAAAAGAGTTTGTCAGGGAAGATGTTTTAAAAAGGCTTGAGGCCGAGTGGCCAGTGATCGTCAATGAAACGAGATTTGTGCCCAACGTCGTCGGGGGGAAGGCCAGCGGTTTTAAAATAACCAATTTGCCGGAGAAAACCATCTTGTCTGACATGGGAATTCTCAAGAACGATATCATAAAACAGATTAACGGGGTTGAGTTGAACGATATGGACGCTATCTTCTCGCTTTATAATCAGCTCAAAGATGAAAGCCGTTTCGAAGTCAGCGTGGAGAGAAACGGAAAGTTGCTCCGCATTTTATATGTATTAAAATAAGGGAGTTCAAGACATTGGGATTCTCGGCTCAAGCTAATTTCCTTAGCTTCAAAAACAAATTCATATTATTGACGCTCGTTTTTTTCTCAGCAGCGGGATGCGCTTCAAGAATCAAAATCAAGCAGGACCCTTTCTATGAATCTTTTTTTGAAAAGACGAGTCTGATCATGACCAAGCAGGAGATTGAAGTCTATAAACATCTTCCTGACAAGGAGTCGAAGCAAGAATTCATCGAGGAATTCTGGAAAATCAGAGACCCCGACCCTTTAACCGGGGAAAATGAAGCCAAGACGGAGTTTGATGAGAGGGTGGAGTATGCGAATAAATGGTTTTCAGATTGGGAGCCGAATATAGGAAAGGATATTCGAGAAAATAAGAAGTCAGAGCGAAGTTGGAATTCGGATAGAGGCAGGGTCTACATCGTCCTCGGCCCTCCTGATATGGTCGTATTCGATGGAATGGATATGCGCTTGGACCAAAGCCGGGAGCGGGCGTCAGCCCGCCAATCGACTCATGAGGGATGGTATTACAACCGCTACCGGCTGTGGATCGAGTTTTACAACGTTGAACTGGGACATTGGAGAATAAGTACAAATTTCTCTGAACTGAGTCAAGCCCTGGAGTCGGCCAAGCTCAACTGGATAAGCTCGCCAGATCTAAAAGAAGCAAAAGGAAATTTCAAATTTAAGGCAGAATTTAAAAATGACAGGATTATTATAAAAATTCCGGTATCAAGAATAAGCTATGAAGAAAAAGAGCAAAAGCTCAGTTCTGAGTTCAGGATAAAAATTAGCGTTTACCTCAATCACAAGAAAATCGACGAGATTGAAGAAGAAAAATTTCTAAGTGAATCTCAAGAGGAGCTTTTAGCGAAGAGAAACGTTATCTTCGAAGTTACCTACAAGCCGACTTTAAAGGGTCAATATTATTTTGATGTCGTTGTCGAGGACTTAAAATCATTGTCTGTTTCCAAATACAGGGGCTTTGCTAAGCACACGTTGAAGAAGTAATTCTTTTCAGCCGATTCCGTTCTTTCTAAAGGAGGTATTTCTATGGAAAATAATTCCCTCTGCCGCAGAATCGGGGTCAGGCCTATCTTTATCTTCGTATGTCTTTTTTTCATCGTTCTTGCTGCCATACCCATCCTTATGAGGACGGGCCTCGCTCAAAGCCGCGCTGCAAAGGCCGAAGCGACGGAGGCCCGTGCTCCGGCGCTTGAGCCCATCGACCATCAGATAGGGCAGGACCAGCAGGACATGACGTGGGACGACTACCATCCCATTCCAGGTGTCAACTGGGCCGATGCCTCGCTCGTGCCTGGCCAGAAGCTCAGGATAGCACTCATGGCGGTCGATTTCCCTGACCAGCCATTCGTGATCACCCTGCCGAAGAAGTCGGACCCCTTCGGCAATCCGCAGATTGACCCGATCCCGCGCGAGAATGTTCCGCAATTTTACGCCGACTTCTTTGGCAAGCCAGAGGCGCTCAACCACGGGCAGACGATCAACGGGTATTGGATGGAGCAGTCACGCGGTAAGGTCGGCATTCCCAAGATCGACGCCTACGGCCCGTATCGGATGCCGAAGAACCTGTTCCAGTACGGCCTCAACGAATATAATCAGCAAACTGGGTGCCCGAGCGGGTTCACCTGCGACGGCCGTCTCGAAGCCGATGCCGATGCGCTCTGGCTCGCGGCCGCCGGTCCGAACATTAAGTCGAACTACGATATCATCCTGCGCATCTACGCTGGCTACGACGAGACGGGCGTATGGCAGGAATTCGGAGAGATGAAGTTCAAGTCAAGGGACGACATTCCTCCCGAATGGGGCAACCCCGATCCGACGAAGCCGAGGTGGGTCGTCACTCGCTACGTGCCCTGGACCTCCTGGAAGGCCGGCCAGATGCAGTGGGGTCTCTCATCGGTCCGCCAGGGTGAGAACTCTGGCACGATCACGCATGAGATCGCCCACTTCGCCTTCCGCACCGGAGACAACAACAATAATCCCTACATTACTCCGTACCGGAGAGTAGGCTCAGGGCCTTGGGACATCATGGACCGCGGTTCGTTCAACGGACCGGGCGGGCCGCACAGGCGCTGGGTTGTGCCGGCGATGGAGGGGGCATCGATGCCCGCAGGATTCATGCTCCGCAACAGGATTAGATTCGAATTCGTGCGGCCGTCGAACATCCTGAAGCTCAACCGAAATGGTCTCGCCGGGTCTGGACTCGTAGTAGCGACAATCACTGCCCGGGCTGTCGATCCAGGGCCGAGCGGGCTGGCCGGCATCACCATCACACTCGACGGCAGCGCGCCTCAGGACAGGACGCCTCCCTGCGACATGAAAGCGGATCCCCTCTGCCCCGGGGCTTCGGTCTTTAACTTCTACTCCATCGAGGTCGTTCAGAGGGTCGGCTACGACTCGTTTACTCCGGACAACGGTGTCCTGATTGCCAAGAATAAGAATGGTGAGGGCCCCTCATGCGGCTATAACTGCTTCACCTGGGTGATCGACGCGCACCCGGAAGACATCAACATGGTCGACTTCAAGCGGCCCGACGGCACCCAAGTGATGCGTACGATTGCCGACTACCGGCAGTTGAACGACGCGCTTTTCCATGCCGGCTTGAACTCCGGCAGCCAGTATGAATGGGAGGACACTGCAAACCAGCTGCATTTCTATATGATCGACATCCACAAGGACGCGAACGGAATCCTATCTTACACGGTCGGAGTGCGGTCGCTGGATGGGTCGGGCCCGCAGTCGCGGGGAGTGACCGTTGTTCCGCCTCCTTCTCTGGACGTGCCGGCGCTATCTGCCTACTGCAACTTCACACTGACGAACACGGGTGCGCCAGCGGCGACAGATCCCGCGCTGCATCCTCAAGATGCCGCGGCGTACTTGAACAACGACATCTATCGACTCTCGGTTTCGGTTGACGGTCAGGGGTGGACGGCGCAGCTGCAGAACGCGCTGGCGGCGGTGAAGTTCGGCAATTCGAAGACTGTGCCAGTGTATGTGGCCCGGGTGCAGGGGAGTGCAGCGTCAGCTAAGGTGACATTGAAAGCGCAGTCTGAGAGTGATCCGGCCAAGACGGCGACGGCGACGTGCGTTGTGTCGGCGGCGAATGCAAAGCTGTCTAAGCAAAGCCGCGGAAGAATGGGGCGAGTGGAAAAAAATCTGCAAAAATGGTAAATTCTTGGGGTCAATTCTCGTTGATCTCGAGTGGGCGGTTAGCTCAGTTGGGAGAGCGCAGCGTTCGCAACGCTGAGGTCGGGGGTTCGAGTCCCCTACCGTCCACCATCTTAACTCAGGAGAGAAGATGATATCCAGCCAGATTTTAGTCATCGCCGGGACAGCGGCAACCATAGGTTTTGTTCATACTGTGCTCGGTCCCGACCACTATCTCCCTTTTATTGTCATGAGCCGGGCAAGGCGTTGGCCGCTGGCCAAGACTCTCATCATCTCTTTTTTCTGCGGGCTGGGACATGTGCTGAGTTCGGTCGTCCTGGGTTTTATCGGCGTCGCTCTCGGAATCGCTGTTTTCCGCCTGGAGCGAGTCGAGAGTATTCGAGGAGGAGCAGCTGCCTGGCTGCTCATCGGCTTTGGCTTTGCCTACTTTGTCTGGGGAATGCACAGGGCGATAAAGAAAAGGCCGCACAGGCATATTCACTTCCACAGCGACGGCAAGGAGCATGATCACCTTCACGCCCACCAAGAAGAGCATTCCCATCTCCATGAGGAGAGTGAAAAGGTCAACCTGACCCCCTGGATTCTGTTCACCATATTTGTCTTCGGGCCGTGCGAGCCTCTCATACCATTGGTCATGTACCCTGCCGCAAAACACAACATCACAGGAGTCATTCTGGTCTCATCGGTCTTTGGCCTGACCACAATATTGACCATGCTGGCCATCATCGCCATCTCTTCCTGGGGAGTAAGCTTTCTTCGGCTCGGCCGCCTGGAAAGATATGTCCATGCCCTTGCTGGAGCGATGATATTTATCTCAGGACTGAGCGTTCAGTTCCTCGGCCTTTAATGAATGATTCTCGCCTAGGCTATCTCGAGCTCAAACCTCCTTTCACCATAATCGTTTTGCTTGGTTGAAATGCTCCGCTTTATCCTCTATTATCCAGGATAGATTTTTATCATGAAATTCGTCGTCGACTGCATGCTCGGGAAATTGGCCAAGTGGCTCAAAATTCTCGGGCTTGACACGCTCTACTTCAGCAAGATCGAGGATTCTGAACTCCTGGCTCTGGCTCAAAAGGAGAGAAGGGTTCTTCTCAGCAGGGATAATGCTTTGCTCCAGAAGTCGCGCGGCATCCCCACCCTTTTCATCAAGAGCGAAGACTGGAAGACTCAGCTCAAACAGGTTCTGGATGACTTCAACCTCTGGCAGAAGGTCAGCCCTTATTCGCGCTGCATCGAGTGCAATTGCGAGCTCAAAGACCTGTCAAAGAGGCGCGCCAAGAATCTGGTGACTCCTTTTGTCTATGAAAGAGCGAAGTCCTTCGCCCTCTGTCCCCGATGCGGCCGAGTTTTCTGGAAGGGGACTCATCATCAAAATATGGAACACAAAATAAAAGAAATTCTGATGAAGGGACGAATAAAAAGATAATTTTGGTTTCATATTTGAATAAGAATTTCACGAGCATCTGCATCTAGAAACAGGCAAAATAAAGAACAGAAAGGGAGGGATAAATTTCAAGCTTTATTTGAAGTGTATATATTTTTGTGATATTATATTTCGTCATTTGGCGAAATGTAATAATAAGGATTGAGAGATGAGAAATCATTTAAAAATCTTTAAAGCCTTAAGCGATAAGAATCGGCTGCGGATCGTGAAGATGTTAGAGGTCAAACCGATGTGCGTCTGTGAGATAACAACTGTGCTCAAGCTCGCCCCCTCCACTGTCTCCAAACACCTCAGCCTTCTTCATGGGGCAGAGCTCATCGAGGACAGGAAAGAGGGGAAGTGGGTCAACTATTGCCTGCCGAGCAAAAGCCGGTCTCCTTTTGCAGCAGAAATTCTGAAGCTTCTGAGCGCCTCGCTCCGAGATGACTCTGATCTTCAGGCTGACAGGAAAAAGGCAAAGAAAGTGAACAGAGCAGAATTATGCCGATGAACCTTTCCTTGATTTGATGAATTGAAAGGATTTGAAGAAATGAAAGATTGGAAAATACTTTTGATTTTAGCGGCTGTGTTTCTGGTCGTCTACTGGCTGCCTGTTGAAAATAGCCGCTTCCAGGGCAGCATCATCGAAGGATTTGTCCTTCTCCGGGAATATGCCCGGCAGCATGTCCTCTTCTGCCTTGTCCCCGCCTTCTTTATCGCTGGCGCAATTTCGGTTTTTGTCAGTAAGGACTCGGTCATAAAATATTTTGGGGCCCAGGCCAAAAAAATCCTCTCCTACAGTGTCGCCTCCATTTCAGGGACAATCCTGGCTGTCTGTTCCTGCACAGTGCTCCCTCTCTTTGCAGGAATCTATTCCCGCGGTGCTGGAATAGGGCCGGCGACAGCTTTCCTCTATTCCGGTCCGGCGATCAATGTCCTGGCGATTATTCTGACTGCCAAAGTCCTAGGCCTTAAGCTCGGCCTGGCCAGGGCGCTCGGAGCGGTTAGTTTTTCAGTCATCATCGGACTTCTCATGCATCTTTTTTTCGGCAGAGAAGAAAGGAAGAGGGAGGGCTTTGATCTTGCCGATGTTGGCCAACTCCAAGAAAGAAGACCTCTGTGGCAAACAGCTCTCTATTTTGCGACCATGGTCGGAATACTGGTTTTTGTGAACTGGGGAAAGTCCGACCAGGGGCTTAAAGTCTGGCATTTCATCTATCAGGCCAAGTGGTTTATCGGCGCAGCTTTGATAATTGTCCTTGCCTGGATGATTGTCACCTGGTTCAGGAAGGCGGAGCTTAAAGAATGGACGCTTTCGACCTGGATTTTTGCCAAACAGATTCTACCGCTTCTTTTTGGAGGAGTCCTTGTTGCC
The DNA here is from genome assembly GCA_964645765.1 of uncultured Eubacteriales bacterium. GTDB lineage: Bacteria > Acidobacteriota > Aminicenantia > Aminicenantales > Aminicenantaceae > CAZGMN01. The sequence continues at coordinate 30,372 of CAZYBE010000018.1, read as the reverse complement.
GGCTTTTTGCTGGGAAGGCCTAATCATGAGGGCATCATCCCCGGCCAATGGGTGGCGAGGCTTGTGGGCGGAAACAGCTTCGCGGCAAATCTCTTCGCTTCTGTTGCCGGCGCTCTGATGTATTTTGCCACCCTGACAGAAGTGCCGATACTTCAGGGACTCTTAGGTTCCGGAATGGGACAAGGCCCTGCTTTGGCTTTGCTCTTGGCCGGGCCAGCTCTTTCCCTGCCCAGCATGATCGTCATCCGCAGCATCATCGGCACGAAAAAGGCTTTGACTTACATCGGGCTGGTGGTGATCATGGCCACAATCTCTGGCCTGATCTACGGAGCGATCGCTTGATGAGGAATTGAATTTTTTAGTTTATTAGGAGGCGAATCAATGGAAATCAGAATCTTGGGGCCAGGCTGCCCCCGCTGTCATGAGGTCGAAAAAAGAACAATAAACGCTCTGGCCGAGCTGAATGTCGGGGCCGATGTGCAGAAGGTCACCGACATCAAAAAAATTTCCGAATACAAGATTTGGGCTACTCCCGCTTTGGTGATCAACGGCAAAGTGAAATGCTCCGGCCGGATTCCTTCTCTCGAAGAAATTAAAAAGTGGATTAAAGAAGAGTTGTAAGGCTGATCAAATCAGGTGCTGAATCCATGTTCGTTCTGATCATCTGGCTTCTGGCAGGAGCTCTTCTCTGTCTTTCTTTTTTCAAAGACAGAGAAAAAACCGCAAGGTCCCTCCGGGTTGCCTGGAAATTTTTCTGCTCCATGGCTCTCCTTGTCCTCTTGACCATCTGGTCGATCGGCTTTCTCATCAGTCTTCTTCCTCCGGAACTTGTCTCTAGAATCATCGGCCAGGATTCGGGGCTCAAGGGTGTCGTCCTGGCAGCTTTATTCGGGTCGGTCGTCCTGATCCAGGCTTTCATCGCCTTCCCTCTGGCGGGGTCTTTTCTCCGCCAGGGAGCGAGCGTCACGGCCATAGCCGCATTTGTGACCACTCTGGTTATGGTTGGAGTGTTGACCGCTCCATTGGAGGCGAAGTTTTTCGGGAAAAGATTTACCCTCTGGAGAAATTCTCTGAGCTTTATTTTTGCTATCGTGATCGCCCTGCTGATGGGAGTTGTCCTCAGATGAAGAAGAACAGAGTTGTCCTCGGTTTTCTTTTTCTTCTGGCTCTGGCCAATGTTTGCCTTTACATATTAAATCGGGAAAAGGGCCTGGCCGTTCTTCTGACCGGGAAAAACTATCTCCTCGAAATGCTCTCCATCCTGCCGCCGATTTTGATCTTGGTCGGGCTTTTTGAAGTCTGGGTGCCAAAGACTGTGATAGAAAGGGCAATGGGGCGGTCGTCGGGTTTTAAGGGAATCCTTACTTCTTTTTTAGTTGGAACTGCAACCATGGGCCCTCTGTATGTGGCGTTTCCCATCGGCTTATCGCTTTTACAAAAAGGCGCCAGCCTGTTCAATGTTTCCATTTTCCTTTGCGTCTGGGCTTCGATCAAAATCCCGATGATTCTCTTTGAAGTCAAATTTCTGGGCGCAGATTTTGCGTTTCTGAGGCTGGCTCTGACCATTCCCGGTATCATGGCGATCAGCTGGATTCTCAATTTGGTTTTGAAGAGGAGTAGACATTATGAAGAAGCATAAGCTTTTATTCCTGTCATCATTCGTGCTTTTCTTGATTTACCTGAGCTTTTTCTGTAGCCAGGAGCAGAGACCCCCTTCTGGCGAAGACCCAACGGCCGCCGGCGATTCATCTCAGAGCGGTGTGATCGTGACAAACAATCTCGACCTTGACTTCTCCAAGCACAAGGTCACTTTCATCGAGCTCGGCGCTGACCGCTGCATCCCCTGCCGGGCGATGCAGCCGATCATGAGAGAGATTGCCGCTGAATACGCAGGCAAGATTCAGGTTGTTTTCTATGACGTTTGGAAAGACCCCCGGCCTGCCCGGAAGTATGGTATCCAGCTCATTCCAACCCAGGTTTTCATCGACCAGAAGGGGAAAGAAATCTTCCGGCATGTCGGCTTTTTTCCCAAGGAAGAGATTCTGGGGATGCTCAAAGAGAAAGGAATCCTTTAGACTGCAAGAAAATGGAACACCTATTCGGAGACGTTTCTCAGCTCATCCAGCAAAACCCCTGGCTGGCCATAATCGCTGTGTTCGTCGGAGGCGTCACAACCGCTTCCAACCCCTGCGTCCTGGCCATGATTCCTCTCCTGATGAGCATCGTGGCCGGCCGCGAAGAAGCCTCAAACATCAAGAAATCGCTCATCTTTTCTCTCCTCTTCGTCCTCGGCCTATCCATCACGTTCACCGTGTTAGGCCTCATCTCGGCTCTGATGGGAAGAATGCTCGGCGATGTGGGGGCGTTCTGGAAATATATCGTGGTCGGAGTGTGTTTTCTGATGGGCGTTCATCTCCTCGGCTTATTCAAGCTGAATTTCAGCGTCCCTGGATTGATGAATGTCAAAAAACGCGGCGCGATCGGAGCTTTCCTTATCGGCCTTCTTTTCGGAGTCGTCTCCACGCCCTGCGCGGTTCCCATCCTGGCTGTTCTCCTAACCTTTGTGGCCAGCCAAGGAAACATCGTCTACGGCGGTCTTCTGCTTTTCGTCTATGCTCTGGGACATTCCGCTCTCATCCTGGTTGCTGGCACTTCCATGGGAGCAGCCAAGCGCCTGATAGAGTCCAGGGGCCTGCGCAGGGCAAGCCTGATCCTTCAGAGAGCGGCCGGAGTCATTATCATCCTGGTCGGAATTTATTTCTTACTTTGAATAGAAGGAGCTAGATAAATGACAGAAAAAACCATGATTGAAAAAACACTTGGAAAACTATCGGTCCTCGACAGGTTTCTCACTCTCTGGATATTTTTGACCATGGCTGTAGGAGTTCTTCTTGGATATATTTTCCCGGGCATCGTCGGGTTCATAAATAAATTCCAGGTGGGCACGACCAATATGCCGATTGCCATCGGCCTGATCCTGATGATGTACCCGCCGCTGGCCAAGGTCAAATACGAGGAGCTCGGCGATGTCTTCCGCAACGTTAAAGTGCTTTCCCTTTCCCTGGTGCTAAATTGGATCATCGGCCCTATCCTCATGTTCGTCCTCGCGGTCGTCTTTCTCCACGACCGTCCTGAATACATGTACGGACTCATCATGATCGGGCTGGCGCGCTGCATCGCCATGGTTATCGTCTGGAATGAGCTCGCCAAAGGGGACACGGAATACGCCGCCGGACTGGTGGCCTTCAACTCCATTTTCCAGGTCTTCTTTTATTCTATCTATGCCTATGTTTTTATCACCATTGTTCCCTCATGGTTTGGACTCAAAGGAACAGTAGTCGACATCACGATAGGCGAGATTGCCAAAAGCGTTTTTATCTATCTCGGAATTCCCTTTATTGCTGGCATGATCACGCGTTTCAGTCTTATCAAAATCAAAGATCGCACTTGGTATGAACAGAAATTCATCCCCAAGATCAGCCCGATTACTCTTATCGCACTACTTTTTACAATCATGGTCATGTTTTCTCTCAAGGGTGAGTACATCGTCAAGATTCCTCTCGATGTCGTCCGGATTGCCATTCCTCTTGTTTTCTACTTCGTCCTCATGTTTTTCGTGTCATTTTATTTGGGGCGGAAGGCCGGGGCGAATTACCCGATCACTACCACCTTATCCTTCACTGCGGCCAGCAATAACTTCGAGCTGGCCATCGCCGTAGCCGTCGCCGTTTTCGGCATCCATTCGGGAGAAGCCTTCGCCACTGTGATTGGCCCTTTGATAGAAGTCCCTGTTCTCATCAGCCTTGTTAATGTCGCTCTGAGGTTCAGGAAAAAATTCTTTTCCTGAAGTTGCTTACAAGGCCTTCATCACATCGATGAACTTTTCGCAGCCTATGAGAATGGCAAATCCATAAGATCGATATCTTGCAAAACAAGCTCTCCTTTAATTTAATTTCTCATCTTCTGGCTATTCAATCTTTTTAACAATGTTCGGTCAATATTTCCAGTCGGAAAAAGAAAAAGCAATCGTTGACTTTTATTTGTTATAAGCTAATTAAAATATTATAATTTAAAATTCAAATTGCTACCTTTTTATAGAAAGAGAGTTGTCTTTTTAGGAAAAGGAGATGAAGAGAAAACTGATTCTGTTCATGAGCCTGATTCTATTTTTTTCTTCTTCAGCTTTTTCGCAAGTTAAGGGTTATCTTTTCATCATCGGCGGCGGGAACCTTCCTGAGAGTATGATGAAAAGGTTCATTGAGCTTGGCTCGACATTTAAGAGTGGAAAAATCGTCGTCTTTCCCATGGCAAGCGCCGAACCCGATAAAGTCGGAGCGGAACAGACCGAGGAGTTCAAGAAGCTTGGGGCAAGGGAAGTTAGCTATCACGTCTTAACTCGAGAACAAGCCTCATCGGAAGAATCCGCTAAAATTCTTGATGATGCCGGCGGCGTTTTCTTTTCCGGCGGGGTCCAATCGCGGCTGACCGATATTCTCATCAATACTCCTCTCCACCGCAAGCTTCTTGAAATCTACGAGGCAGGGGCCACGATCGGGGGAACAAGCGCTGGAGCAGCGGTGATGTGCGAAAAGATGATCACCGGCGATGAGGCGAGGAAGGTCGAAGAAGGCCACGAGTTCGAAACCATCCAGGCTCGCAACATCGTCACTTCCCCTGGCTTCGGGTTTATAAAGACTGCGATCATCGACCAGCATTTTGTCAAACGAAAGAGGCATAACCGCCTCATCAGCCTTGTTGCCGAATACCCGCAGCTTCTCGGCATCGGAATCGACGAGTCGACGGCGATTATCATCAATCCTGATAGGAGTTTTGAAGTCAACGGGGAGGGGAATGTTGTCGTCTATGATGCTTCGCGGGCAAGGGTTCAAATCTTGGCTTCTCAGTCTTTGAGTGGCTTCAATATAATTATGCATATCTTAAAACCCGGCGACAGATTCAATTTAAAAACCAAAAGGGCGTTGACAAGATGAGCTTGAGAAAAACAAAGCTGCCCCACACTCTCGTCCTCATCTACTTGATGGTGGTTCTGACCGTGATCGCCACCTGGATTGTCCCTGGAGGCCAGTTCGATAGAATAGAAAAAGATGGCCGGACCATTCCTGTTGCCGGCTCTTTTCGATTCAGCGAACATCGACATCAAGGGTTTGGCGCGCTTTTCATTTCTCCGGTTAAAGGATTCATCGAAGCAGCACCGATCATCGTCTTCGTCTTTATTGTTGGCGGTGCTTTTGCCGTCATCCAGAAGACAGGGGCCATCACTGCCTTTATCCACAATCTTGCCTTGAAGTTTGGCCAGAGCAAAGCCTTGCGTGCCCTGCTCATTCCGGTAACTATGATTGTTTTTTCTCTTGGCGGTGCAATCTTCGGCATGTGCGAGGAGGCCATGCCCTTTGTCCTCATCTTTGTTCCCTTGGCCCTCTCTCTCGGCTACGACACCATTGTCGGTGTTTGCATTCCATTTATCGGGGCGGCTTCGGGTTTTGCCGGTGCCTTCTTCAACCCCTTTACCGTGGGAATTGCTCAGGGAATCGCCGGCCTGCCCCTTTATTCTGGAATCGGCTATAGGCTTGCGGTCTGGGCCATCGGGACAGCTATAGCCATAGCAGTTGTCATGCGCTATGCCTCCCGGGTTTTAAAAAACCCGAAAATCAGCCCGACTTATGGAGATGATTTGGAGAAGAGGAAGAGCCTTGAGATTAACATCACAAGCCAAGAGAAAGTCAAGATTCTCAGCTCACACAGGTTAGTGCTTATTCTCTTCCTTCTGGGCATGATTCTTTTGGTCTTTGGAATCCTCCGCTTCAAATGGTATATCAACGAGATCGCCGGCCTTTTCCTTGCCCTGGGGATTCTTTGTGGAATCTTAGGCAGGCTGAGCTCAACAGAGTTGGCCAAGTCCTTTATCGAGGGAGCAAAGGATATGGTCAATGTTGCCCTGATCATCGGCTGTGCCAGGGCCATTCTGGTTGTGGCCATGGACGGGAGAATCCTGGATACATTGCTTTACTCCATGGCCAAGGTCATCTCGAGTTTCCATCCCGTCATTTCTTCCCAGCTGATGTTTGTCTGCCAGTGCATCATCAATTTCTTTGTCCATTCAGGAACGGCCCAGGCTGCTCTGACCATGCCCATCATGGCTCCTCTCGGCGACCTGGTGGGCATAACCCGTCAGACTGCAGTCTTTGCCTTTCAGCTCGCTGAGTATATAAACCCTATCCTTCCTACCTCCGCCGTGACAATGGGAGTGTTAGGCCTTGCCAGACTGAACTGGGAGAAATGGGCAAAATGGTTCATCCCGCTTCTTCTGCTCTGGGTCATCTTTGGCCTTCTTTCCCTCATCCCGCCAGTCTTGATGCGCTGGGGCCCTGCCTGAGGGAATTGGCCGTCTAAGCCTGCGATTTTTTAACAATCTTTTAACAAATTTTTTACAAAACCGTAACAACTTTCCCTCTGCATAGGGTTAGATTATAAGCAAAAGATGAGAGAAAACGATGAAGAACTTAATAAAAAATAAGAATTCAAAAAAGGAGGGAACAAAAGAATTGGAGTTTGCCGTTGATAAATTCAAGCTTGTCGGCAAACGGGTGGGCCTGATTTGACACTCAAACGAGGAGGAAAAATGGCCAATAAAAAGCCATACGCGCGGTTAGGGAGCAGTACTTTCTGGAAAGCTTACTGGATTACCATGAGGCCTTATCTTTTATTTGTCTCGGCCGTGGCAGGCATGGCTGGATTCGCAGACGGCCCTCAACGAGAGATTGGCATCACCGCCTTGGCTTTTATTGTTTTTTTCCTTTCCTACGGATTCTCACAGGGAGTCACAGATTCTTTTCAAATGGACACTGATGCCATTTCCTCCCCTTATCGTCCCCTGATTCAGGGAATTATTAACCGTGCCCAGGTTCTGCCTGTCAGCCTTGTCGGGCTTTTTGCCGGTTGCGCTGTCCTGTTTATCCTCAACCCGAAAACCATATTCCTGGGGCTTCCAGCCGTCTTCGGTTTAATCACCTATACTTATTTTAAAAGGCGTTGGTGGGCTGGGCCATTTTACAATGCCTGGATCGTTGCTTTTCTTCCCATAATCGGAAAGATGGTGTCTTCTGGCAGGGAGAGCTCTCCCTCGTCAGTTTTTCAAGAAGGCATGCTTCTGGCGGTTGTCCTTAGCGTCTTTTTCAGCTATGCCAACTTTGTTCTCATGGGATACTACAAGGACATCAGCGCCGACAGAAAAAGCGGCTACAACACGTTTCTTGTGGTTTTTGGCTGGCAGAAAGGAGCTGTGGTCTGCGACATCTTTGCCGGACTTTCGCTTCTGGCATCCGGCTGGGGAATTTTCGGGGTCATTCTGGCTGAAAAAGTCTTCTCATTCAGATGGGTTTCCCTTGTTGTCTTTGCTGGCGCAGCCGCACTCTTTGTCCTGGCCCAGGTCCGAATCCACAAGATCAGGAATGAAGAGCTTGCCTTCAAGCCGATCGCCAATGTCGTCCGCGGTTTTGTCCTCCTTCACCTTGCTGAGGCCTTTTGCCTGAGGCCGGAGTGGATACCAGCAGGAGTTCTTTTTTACATAAGCTTTGAATGGATACTCAAGAGGAGGCCGGCGAAGGAGCAGGTGTAAGATGCGCTTCTACATCAATCCTCATTGTGACTTCGGCTATGGCTGGAAAAAATGGCTGAGAATTGAGCCTTCGCTCCGCCGTCAGTACGGCAATTTTGAGGCAGAAAAGATTCAATCTCCAGAGAGTATTGAAGCTCAGGTCCAAAGAGCTTTCAAGGAAGGGGAAAATTTTTTTATCGCTGCTGGCGGCGACGGAACGGTCCATCTCCTCCTGAACGCTCTTTTAAACCTGAATTCTTCAAAACAGGAAATTATCCTTGGAGCCGTTGGCCTCGGCTCGAGCAATGATTTCCACAAGCCCTTCCGCCCCGAGTCATATATAGAAGGAATTCCGGTTCGTCTCGATCGAGAGAATCAGATTTATTGTGATGTGATTTCCGTTGAGCACAGAAAAGGCAAAGACCGGCTTGCCACAAGCTACTGCCTGGTCAATGCCAGTCTCGGCATTACGGCTGAAGCCAATGCCCTTTATAATTCAAGAGTGCCGGCGATCGTCAGAATAAAAAGATTTTCTCATGAAGCCGCTATCGTCGCCTCTGCTCTAATGACGATTTTTCACTATAAAAACATCCCCTGCAGGCTGACTTTGGATAATGAGAGTTCCCAAAAATTCAATCTGACCAATTTAGGCGTGATCAAGAATCCTCATTTTGCAGGCAATCTTTGCTACGACACGGATGTCTCGCCGGATGACGGAAACCTTGGCGTCAACCTTTGTTCTGATATGGCCAAGCTCGAAGCTGTGCGGGCATTGGTCAGGCTTTATAAGCGAAAGTTCAACGGTTATCCAAAGACTTATTCCTGGCTGGCCAAGGAGCTCTTTTTTGAATCGGAGCGGCCTTTTGCCCTGGAAATGGATGGCGAGGTTATTCAGGTGAGCCAGGCCAGGTTTAAAATTTTGTCCAAGCGGCTGAGGTGTTGCCGATGAAGATTTTAGCCTCTCTTCCACTTGCCCGAAGAATGATCTGGAGGGAAAAGGCCCGTTTTCTGTTTACAACAGGAGGCGTCGGCTTTTCTGTCGTGCTCATTCTTTTTTTATTTGAAGTTTATGAAGGCGTAAAGAAGGGTGCAGCCAATTATGTCCTTCACAGCCCTGCAGAAATTTGGGTCTGCGAGGACAACTCCACAAACCTTATCCGCAGTTCATCTTTTTTGTCCGCAGCCCTGGAAAAGGAAATGAAAAAGATGGAAGGCCTTGAAAACCTGACCGGAATTCTCCGCCTGCTGGGCGCAGTAAAAGTGAAGGGACACACGGTGACTCTTCTTCTTTTTGGGTTTGACCCGAAATCCCGGCTGGGACAGCCCTCGCCCCTGGTTCGCGGCACGGCCACGATTGACAACGGCCAGATTATCGTCGATAAGGCTTTTGCCGCCAAATACAATCTTTCGCTTGGAGACACTCTTGAGATTCAGGGAAATCATTTCCGGATCGCTGGAATTTGCGCCGGGACAAACGCTATTGTCACCCAGTTTGTTTTCATCAATCTCAAGGAGGCTGAGCGGCTTCTCAAGTTTCAAGACGTTGTCAGCTTTTATTTGTTGACCCTGAAAAAAAATGTCAATCAGGCAGAGTTTATTCGTTCTTTAAAAAAGGCAATTCCGGGAATTTCGGTTTTTAGCAAGACGCAATTTATCCAGAACAATATAGAGGAAATAAAAACCGGCGTTCTCCCCATTTTCTGGACAATCGCTCTCTTCGGCGGCGCTGTGGGTGTAGCTGTGATCACCCTTATGCTCTATGGCTCGATCTTGGAGAAGAGGGAGGACTATGCGCTGCTCAAAGCTGTCGGGGCAAGTCAAAAATATTTATTCCTTCTTGTGACGCGGCAGTCAATTTTCAGCTCTTCTTTGGGATTTTTATTCGGACTCGGGCTCAATGGAGCTCTTGGGCCGCTGCTTGTGAATCTCGTTCCAGAGTTATCGCTTGTCCTGACCTTCGCGTCTGCCGCTTGGGTCTTTGTCGCCTCAGTCCTGATCGGGACAGCCGGCTCCTTGGCGCCGGTTCGAAAATTAGCCCGAATCTTTCCGATGGAGGTCTTTCGTTGATGGCCGCGCGAGATTTACCGATTGTTGAGATTGAACATCTCTCTAAAACTTATTTTAGCAATTCCAGTGTCACGGTCCAGGCGGTTGTGGATGTCAGTCTTGAAGTCAAACAGGGAGAAACTCTTCTTATCAGCGGACCCAACGGAAGCGGCAAGACAACTCTCCTGTCGATGATCGGATGCCTCCTCAAGCCTTATTCAGGGACGATCAAGATTTGTGGAAACAATGTCATAGGCCTCAGCCAAAGAGAGCTGGCTCTTTTCAGGCTGAAAAACATCGGGTTTATTTTCCAGAGCTTTCGCCTCCTCGATTTTCTTACAGCCAGAGAGAATGTTGAGCTTATTCTGAACCTGACTGGAATGGGGCGGCCTGATTCCAGTGAAAAGGCCGAAATGCTTCTGGATGAGGTCGAGATATTGCATCGGGCGGATTTTTTCCCAAAAGCCTTGAGCGGAGGAGAAAAACAGAGAGTGGCCATTGCTCGAGCTTTAGCCAATGACCCGAGGCTTGTCCTCGCCGATGAGCCGACGGGAAGCCTTGATTCCCATGCCGGTCAAGCAGCCATCCAGCTTCTCTGCCATTTGGCCCAGAAAAGAAACAAAGCTGTCATTATCGTCAGCCATGATCCCCGGATTAGGTCTTATGCCCGGCGCATCATCCATATGGAAGACGGAAGAATAAAGGAGGAAAGGCAAATATGAAAGCTTACCTCGAGAGAGTTAACTATTCTTCTTCCAATGAGGACAGCCGCTCAGAAATGAAGGCGCTCAAAATCAATCGAAGCGACACTGTGCTTTGCATCACCGGAAGCGGCGCCCGCTCACTCGACCTCCTCATCCAAAGGCCAAAGACCCTTGTCTCGATTGATTTCAACCCCTGTCAGAATTTTCTTTTAGAGCTGAAGATGAGGGCCATGGAGGACTTGGAGTATGAAGAATTCCTCCAATTCTTGGGAGTCCATCCCTCCGAGAGGCGAAGGGAAATTTACAGAGCTTTGAGCAAGAGGCTTTCTGTGGAAGCCAAGGGCTTTTGGGACAGGCATTTGCGGATGGTCGAAAATGGGGTTATCTATCAGGGCGGCTGGGAGAGATATTTCAGGAGGCTGGCTTTCATCATGAGCATCGTTCGGCCCAAGATTCTTCATCAGCTTTTTTCATCTCAGACAATCGAGGAACAAGCCAAGCTGTGGCATCGTGTTTGGAATAGCCGAGAGTGGCGCGCTTTTCTCCACCTCGTTTCTCAGAGGGTTGTGTGGAAGCTTTTATTTCAGGACCCGGGTTTTTACCGCTATGTCCAGCGCCGCTTTTCTATTTGCTCTTACTTTGACCTGAAGTTCAATCAGGCCTTTGAAAATATTTTGATCCAAAGCAGCGCCTACGCCAACCTTCTTTTTTTTGGAAGATACGAGCGAAGCGAAGCCCTGCCTCCTCACCTTAAAAAGGAGAATTTCAGCACCATCAAGAGAAATCTTTCATCGATTAAAATCGTGAATCGACCCCTCGGAGATTATTTAGAGAATAGTCATCAAAACGAATTTGATAAATATTCGCTCTCAGACTTTTCTTCCTACACGGATAAGAAAGAATACGAAAGAATCTGGAGAGGAGTTCTCCAGACCGCCTCTCCGGGAGCGCGCATCTGCGAAAGGCAATTTCTGGTAAAAAGGGAGTTGCCCGGCCCTGTCAAGCCTTATGTGAGCCGGGACATTTTCCTGGAGCAGGAGCTGGAGAGAATGGATGATTCGATATTTTTTAGTTTTATCATCGGCGATATAAAAAAAATGAGGAGGAAGACTCATGACTGAGCTGAGAATCACTTCCTACGCTCCAGAAGATGACGGCGATGCCCTCCTTCTTGAAGATCAATGCCTTCAAGGCAGCTCAATCCAATTAAAGTTTCGCCGCCCCTCATTCCATGCCCGCTCAGAAATTTACAATCGCTCCAAGATTTATTGCGCAAAAATTGGCGGGAAGCTTGTCGGGATAATCGCCGGCGCGGTAAAAAATGTCAGGCTTCATGGGGAAAATATCCGGGCTTTGTATGCCTATGACCTCCGTGTCCATCCTGAATTCAGGAAAAGAGGAATCGGCAAAAAGCTCTCCTGGGCTCTTGTTGACGACATCGGCAAGGATGCGGATTGCCAATATACTTTAGTCAACGGTGAAAACGAGAAGGCCTTGGGACTGGTCTGCGGCAGTTTTGAGCCTAAGCTCGTCCTTCCTTTGACCTACGTTATCTTTCCGGTTTACAAGAGGCTTAAGGGTGCAGCGCCCGGCTTGGGGAGAAGCGCTCCTGAAATCCATGAGTCCTATCTCCGGCATAATCCTGGGAATGAATTTTTGCCCTCTTTCGAGGAGGAAAGACTAAAGGGATATGTTTCCAGCCTGAGCTCAGAAGAATCCGATTCTGGCTGCTCAATCTGGACAAACGAAAACATATTGGCCGAGCAAGTCGTCAGAATTGCTTTTCATTTCCAAGTCATGAGGGGCATAAGCGCAATCTTGCGTCCTTTCTTGAAAATGCCTTCCATTCCCAGAAAGAATGAAATCATTCGCAGCTGGTTTGTGTTTGACCTTTATGCCAAGGACAAAAAGAGCCTGCGGAGCCTCATGGCTTCTGTCAATAATTTTGCCCTGGACCAGGGGAGAACTTATCTTTATCTTCTCCTGGGGACAAACGACCCTCTTTTAAGCTGGGCGAAAGAGATGGGCTTCAGATTCTTCACTTTTCCTTACTGCTTTCTGGCCAAAGGACGAGTCTTTCCCGAAGAAAAAGATAAGATTTACATCGACATCAGAGATTTATAACTTCTTCTGAAGCTAATGTGCCTTTATTATGACTTTGCTCTATTTGAATGGCTTATTTCATCAATCACAGAAATGTAAAAAATATCCATTTCTTTTGAAAAAATAAACTGAACCTTGAACTGGTTTTTCAAGACATTCTCGATTTTTTATGTTATCAACTCTTTGTATGTTAAATATTCTTTTATTTGTTGACATTGATTTTTCTCTTGAAATATATTTTGAAATAATGACAGCGTGGGCAGGTGATGATAAAAAGAGGTTGCTATGAAAGTGAGACTCTTTTTTTCGCTTCTTTTAGTCTTCGTTCATTTGAACGCCCAGCAGGTCGTGGAAAACCCGGATAAGCCATCCAATCCCAAGGCCGGTCGAATATTAAAGCTTAAAGAAGTCCTGCTGATAAGAGAAGAGCTGGGAAAGTTCTATTTCAAATCTCCAGGCGATGTGAAAATCGCCACGGATGGGAGTATTTATATTTCAGACCCCTATGCGGCTAATTTTTTGAAGTTTTCTCCTGATGATAAATTCCTAAAAAATTTATACAAAAAAGGTGAAGGTCCCGGAGAAATTTCTGACTATTTCGGTTACTCACTTCTCCAGAATGAAATCTTCATCTTTGATTTTGTCAAGAGCAAAGTGATCATCATGGATTTGGAGGGAAATCTCGTCAATGAATTCAAGCTGGAAGCAGGAACCTACAATGATTTTATGGGCGTGGCCGATAACAATCTTGTTTTTTTGAATAAAGTCTATCCTTTCGAGAGAAAAACATCCAAGTTGTATGACATTAAAAATGTAATCGTTCTCGTTTCAAAAGATGGAAAAACTAAAAAGGAAATCCATGCTTTCCTCAATAAAACTTTTTTAGTTGCTTTAGCTCAGGGCGGAGGGGGGAGACCTTGGGACCCTTTCCTTTCCATACTCGATGGGGAAAACCAGAGGATATTTGTCTGCCATTCGAGCGAATACATGATTGAAGCCTTAGATTTGAATAAGGGAGAGGTGATCAAGAGTTTTGGAAGAAAATATCGTAGAGTAGACCATGTCGTAGAAAAATGGGAAGAAGACTTCCAAAAGAGGTTCAATACACCAAAGAAAAAATATGAACACGATATCGAGGGTTTATTTATCAATAAAGATGAGCTCTGGGTGAAGACATCGACAGAGGATAAGCAGAAAGGCTTCCTCATCGATGTTTTTGATGAAAATGGAAGATATTTGGACAACTTTTTTATCAAGATTAATGGCACAATATCAACAGTCCATGAGGATTTTCTTTATGCAGTGGAAACAGACGAAAACGGAATTCCTTCCATTGTGAAATACAAGATCGAGGATGAATGAGATTGAAAGACACACACTTCATATAATAAAGAGAGAATTCTAGACTATTCCAATAATATAAAAATCCGGCAAAAATTATTGACCCTTACTCCAGATATTTTCTGAAGCGAAGGGAGCTGAAGACAGAGGCTGCGATTCCGAAGATGAAGAGGGCGAGAATTTGAGGCCAGAGCACAGCGATTCCGTTTCCTTTTAATAAAATTCCTCTCGCTGCTGTGCTGAAATAGCGCAGGGGATTAAGATTTATAATTTATTTAGGGTAAACTTATGTCTTTTTATAAGCCGTCAGGAATTCTTTCCTAGAAATTCCTGCCTGAGTACAAATTGTCCTTAGAGTGGATGCTTTTAACTTGGGATGATTGGGCATAGTTAAGGGAATTTTGCTTCCATCAGGATTTTAACGGAGCATAGAAATATGTTCTTTTTCCCTTACAATCTTAAATCCTAGTAACTCAAGCGTTTTGATAACCCTTCGCTTTGGGGCATCGACGGGGAATTTTTCCATCAGGACTCGATCCCGGTTTCAGCGACAAATGCCTCAAGTATCGGAGGGTCTATTTTGAGAGCTGATTCTCCAAAAGTCTTAATATGAAAACGGATTGCTGATTTTACATCTGAAAGGGCTTCTTCATAAGTATCTCCTTCTCCGACAATCACTCCCTTGATGCCCAGAGGATATGCTACATAGCCGTCAGGATGTTTCTCAACAATAATTTTTAATTGTCTCATTCAAGGTCTCCGGTTTTTTTACCATTATATCACAAGTTCCTCAACATTTATTTTAGATTTATTCCAGATTTTTTCTGAAGCGGAGGGAGCTGAAGATAGAGGCTGCGAGACCAAAGATGAGGAGGGCGAGGATTTGAGGCCAGAGGACGTCGATTCCGTTTCCTTTCAATAAAATTCCTCTCACCGCCGTGCTGAAATAGCGCAGGGGGTTAAGAAGGGTAATGTACTGGGCGGCTTTGGGCATATTTTCAATCGGAGAAAAGACTCCGGAGAGAAGCATGGCTGGAACCATGAAGAAAAAGGCGCTCATCATCGCCTGCTGCTGGGTCCGGGAGACAGTCGATAAAAAAAGCCCGAAGCTCAGAGTTGTCATGATGAAAAGAAGGGCGACTCCAAAAAGAAGAAACAGGCTTCCTCTAATTGGCACATCAAAGATCGCTTTTCCGGCGCAGATGACCAGGGTGATGTCGGCCAGGCCAATCAGGACAAAAGGAATCGTCTTGCCCAGGATGAGCTCATAAGGTTTTATCGGCGAGACGACCAACTGCTCCAAAGTCCCCATCTCCCTTTCCTTGGTGATGGCCATCGAAGTCAGAATAAGAGTTGTCAGGAGAAGGATGAGGCAGATGACTCCAGGAACCATGAAGACTGAGCTTTCTAAATTCGGGTTATACCAGACTCTCGGCTGGGGAATGACCATCCCCAGCGCCATTTGGCCTCCCTTCAAATTTTCATAACTATACTCTGTCCTAATAGGACGTTTTCATTCAGGTTAATGACCAAGAATTGATCTAATGATTGTAATAAAATCTTCCCATCCAACGACTAGCCCTACTACTGCGGAAACGAATCCGACTATCGTTACGACTCCGCTAAGGAACTTAAACAATGTGTTTCGAGAAAGGCGCGACAAAAAGCTATCAGTAGCAATACCAAACCAGTTCACAATATATGCCGGCAATAACAAAATAAACTGAATACCCGACCTAAATGCTTTAAGTGGATTCAGAATTTCTGATCGAATATCCTTTTTCTCTTCGTCTAAAACTCCGAGGTGTCTGACCAACATTTCTTGTAGGATCTGAACATAATCTGAAACCAAACTGGAGATGACAAGTAAATCGCTATTCAGAGTCCTACGCAAATCAGGTAACATATTCAAAAGGACTTGATAGTTCCTGTACATATAATTAGCACCAGGCGGCTTATAATTCGACATAATCCCGAGAATCCCAAGCTGGCGTTGCATCTTTACGGACTCATAAATCATCCAGCCATATGCATCGTTGTCCTTTCCTTGGCTTTCAACATATTTTTTGAATTTATTTAAGTATTCCACCGCATATTTTTCTTTCCGATTAGCACGCCGGAATTTATAGATAAGCTGAAGCCATCCAATAAGAGCGATGACAATAATACTTAAAATTATTTGGAATCTAGACATGTATTAGCACTGATCTTATTAGTTTTCATCTTGACCTCCCCCCCATGTGTGGGCTCGCTGTCTTTCCGTCGTGTCTCGCCCCAATGCTGAGTCATGCCGAGAGATTCCCAGGAAAAACCATCGCTATGGGCTCGGACATGGGTCTGAAGTTACCGCCGATGGCAGTTGGGCTACAAGCTCACTCGTCCTGTCTTCCCGCCCCTGCGCCCACCGCCCTAGGCGCCGACTCGCCCGCGCGCCGGCGGGGCCCCGGAGCGCGCCAGGTGGGTTGCAGATTATCGAGAGGCCTGGTAGCTGGCGAGGGTCCACAGCAAAAACGTTTGTTGGCCGGTTTTCGTAGGGTCGGTGAGCCCGGCCTCACGCATCAGGGCGACAGTTTGGTCCGCGGTGCTGAGCTGAACGCGCCGCCACTTGGGCATCAGCAGACGCACGAAAAAGCCTCGGCGCGTTTGCGTGTCGACGAGATCGAAGAGATGAAACGAGCCGCCGGGCCTCAGCACGCGGCGGACTTCGCGCAGCGTTGTCTCTTGCTCCGCGCGCGGAAGCAAGCTAAACACGCCAGTGCAGGACACGCGGTCGAAGGAGCCGTCGGCATAGGGAAGCTGGTCTGAAAAACCCCGGTCGAAGTGGACCTCAACGCCGACGCGCTGGGCTTTGCGTGCTGCGCGAGCCAGCGCTTTGGGATCGGGATCGAGTCCGACGACGGAAACGCAAGGATGGAGCTGCTTGATGAGGACGGCCAAGGTGCCGGTGCCGCAACCGATGTCCAGGACCCGATGGCCGGGCGCGAGAGCCATCTTGTCAAGCAGTGCGCTGCGGAATGCGTCGCCGCCAAACAGCTTGACCAACGGATCGTAGATGGGCAAAGCCCAGTCGCAGCCAGCTGCGGGGTAATAGGTTCTTTGGTGAGTCATGGTCTCCTCACGCTTGCGGGGGTGGGCCACACTTCTCGCATTGCGCTCTCACGGCGCAACCCATTCTACGCCTTAAGGTGCGTCTCCGTTCTACGAGGAGCCCGATGCGGTATGAGCCTGAGCTTGTCCCGAACCGTGTCGAGAGGAACCCCCGACCAAGGCCCATTTCTTCTTGTGGCTCCAGCGCTTGATCTGGTTCTCACGCCTCCGCGCGGAGGAGAGTGTGAGGCGTTCCTCGGTCCGGCCCAGCCGAACCGGTCGACGAGCCGCGGTAGTGGGTCAGTTTCCGGTTAGCCGACTAACCATCCAAGTGAAATTTGTGGGGAAAAATGCAAATTGCGCCACAGTAAGAAACCGCCGAAGAGGCTTTGCACTCAAAAACCTGGCTGTAAGAGATTCGTTTTTCTGCTGCAGCGGCTGATGAGTGTCTGCGTCCCAATTTTTCCTCACCCCGTCGCTGGCAATCGTAACTCAGAGTGCCGTTGGATGTCAAATTGAGTTGAAAACCAACGGTAAGGAGCCAGGCGGCCGCGGACAGGCCAAAAAGCACCGGAAATCGGACGGGCCTCTCCCCTAAGGCAAGAAAGGATTAAGAAAAATATTCAGTGGACCTATCGGCGGCCATCAGGAGTTCCTGAGAGGCGATATAAGGCGGAGGAGGCCTGTCTGCGACGAAGGTCAGCTTGAGGTGGTTGATGATTCTGTCGACCACGGCATAGTCGGTGAGGAAAGCGATGATCTTCATCGTGGCCCCGCATTGAGGGCAGACAAGAGGGTCGACCTCATAGACCTTGCGGATCATCTCGGCCCAGCCGCGGCAGGCGAATCCTCGGGTATTCCTCCTCGATGATGATCAACTTGTGAGCCACTTCATCGGACTTGCGCACTTTGCCCCGATGGGCATTGGCATAGAGGCCGAAGTAACGAATTGTCATCTGCCCCTTCTCAGGGATATGAGATGTGACGCGGGCGACGAACTCCAGGTAATCCATCCGCTCCAGCTCTTCTGCACTTTTCCCATATCGGTAGCTGACCTTGCCCCTCAAGGCGCTTGGCATGGCAGGAGGGGCAGAATCCTCTGGTACGACAGGAGAAGAACAAGCAGTTTTCCCCGCCAAGGTTGACTCTATTCCAGATATTTTCTGAAGCGAAGAGAGCTGAAGATAGAGGCTGCGAGACCAAAGATGAGGAGGGCGAGGATTTGAGGCCAGAGGACGTCGATTCCGTTTCCTTTCAATAAAATTCCTCTCACCGCCGTGCTGAAATAGCGCAGGGGGTTAAGAAGGGTAATGTACTGGGCGGCTTTGGGCATATTTTCAATCGGAGAAAAGACTCCGGAGAGAAGCATGGCTGGAACCATGAAGAAAAAGGCGCTCATCATCGCCTGCTGCTGGGTCCGGGAGACAGTCGATAAAAAAAGCCCGAAGCTCAGAGTTGTCATGATGAAAAGAAGGGCGACTCCAAAAAGAAGAAACAGGCTTCCTCTAATTGGCACATCAAAGATCGCTTTTCCGGCGCAGATGACCAGGGTGATGTCGGCCAGGCCAATCAGGACAAAAGGAATCGTCTTGCCCAGGATGAGCTCATAAGGTTTTATCGGCGAGACGACCAACTGCTCCAAAGTCCCCATCTCCCTTTCCTTGGTGATGGCCATCGAAGTCAGAATAAGAGTTGTCAGGAGAAGGATGAGGCAGATGACTCCAGGAACCATGAAGACTGAGCTTTCTAAATTCGGGTTATACCAGACTCTCGGCTGGGGAATGACCATCCCCAGCGCCATTTGGCCTCCCTTCAAATTTTCATAACTATACTCTGTCCTAATAGGACGTTTTCATTCAGGTTAATGACCAAGAATTGATCTAATGATTGTAATAAAATCTTCCCATCCAACGACTAGCCCTACTACTGCGGAAACGAATCCGACTATCGTTACGACTCCGCTAAGGAACTTAAACAATGTGTTTCGAGAAAGGCGCGACAAAAAGCTATCAGTAGCAATACCAAACCAGTTCACAATATATGCCGGCAATAACAAAATAAACTGAATACCCGACCTAAATGCTTTAAGTGGATTCAGAATTTCTGATCGAATATCCTTTTTCTCTTCGTCTAAAACTCCGAGGTGTCTGACCAACATTTCTTGTAGGATCTGAACATAATCTGAAACCAAACTGGAGATGACAAGTAAATCGCTATTCAGAGTCCTACGCAAATCAGGTAACATATTCAAAAGGACTTGATAGTTCCTGTACATATAATTAGCACCAGGCGGCTTATAATTCGACATAATCCCGAGAATCCCAAGCTGGCGTTGCATCTTTACGGACTCATAAATCATCCAGCCATATGCATCGTTGTCCTTTCCTTGGCTTTCAACATATTTTTTGAATTTATTTAAGTATTCCACCGCATATTTTTCTTTCCGATTAGCACGCCGGAATTTATAGATAAGCTGAAGCCATCCAATAAGAGCGATGACAATAATACTTAAAATTATTTGGAATCTAGACATGTATTAGCACTGATCTTATTAGTTTTCATCTTGACCTCCCCCCCATGTGTGGGCTCGCTGTCTTTCCGTCGTGTCTCGCCCCAATGCTGAGTCATGCCGAGAGATTCCCAGGAAAAACCATCGCTATGGGCTCGGACATGGGTCTGAAGTTACCGCCGATGGCAGTTGGGCTACAAGCTCACTCGTCCTGTCTTCCCGCCCCTGCGCCCACCGCCCTAGGCGCCGACTCGCCCGCGCGCCGGCGGGGCCCCGGAGCGCGCCAGGTGGGTTGCAGATTATCGAGAGGCCTGGTAGCTGGCGAGGGTCCACAGCAAAAACGTTTGTTGGCCGGTTTTCGTAGGGTCGGTGAGCCCGGCCTCACGCATCAGGGCGACAGTTTGGTCCGCGGTGCTGAGCTGAACGCGCCGCCACTTGGGCATCAGCAGACGCACGAAAAAGCCTCGGCGCGTTTGCGTGTCGACGAGATCGAAGAGATGAAACGAGCCGCCGGGCCTCAGCACGCGGCGGACTTCGCGCAGCGTTGTCTCTTGCTCCGCGCGCGGAAGCAAGCTAAACACGCCAGTGCAGGACACGCGGTCGAAGGAGCCGTCGGCATAGGGAAGCTGGTCTGAAAAACCCCGGTCGAAGTGGACCTCAACGCCGACGCGCTGGGCTTTGCGTGCTGCGCGAGCCAGCGCTTTGGGATCGGGATCGAGTCCGACGACGGAAACGCAAGGATGGAGCTGCTTGATGAGGACGGCCAAGGTGCCGGTGCCGCAACCGATGTCCAGGACCCGATGGCCGGGCGCGAGAGCCATCTTGTCAAGCAGTGCGCTGCGGAATGCGTCGCCGCCAAACAGCTTGACCAACGGATCGTAGATGGGCAAAGCCCAGTCGCAGCCAGCTGCGGGGTAATAGGTTCTTTGGTGAGTCATGGTCTCCTCACGCTTGCGGGGGTGGGCCACACTTCTCGCATTGCGCTCTCACGGCGCAACCCATTCTACGCCTTAAGGTGCGTCTCCGTTCTACGAGGAGCCCGATGCGGTATGAGCCTGAGCTTGTCCCGAACCGTGTCGAGAGGAACCCCCGACCAAGGCCCATTTCTTCTTGTGGCTCCAGCGCTTGATCTGGTTCTCACGCCTCCGCGCGGAGGAGAGTGTGAGGCGTTCCTCGGTCCGGCCCAGCCGAACCGGTCGACGAGCCGCGGTAGTGGGTCAGTTTCCGGTTAGCCGACTAACCATCCAAGTGAAATTTGTGGGGAAAAATGCAAATTGCGCCACAGTAAGAAACCGCCGAAGAGGCTTTGCACTCAAAAACCTGGCTGTAAGAGATTCGTTTTTCTGCTGCAGCGGCTGATGAGTGTCTGCGTCCCAATTTTTCCTCACCCCGTCGCTGGCAATCGTAACTCAGAGTGCCGTTGGATGTCAAATTGAGTTGAAAACCAACGGTAAGGAGCCAGGCGGCCGCGGACAGGCCAAAAAGCACCGGAAATCGGACGGGCCTCTCCCCTAAGGCAAGAAAGGATTAAGAAAAATATTCAGTGGACCTATCGGCGGCCATCAGGAGTTCCTGAGAGGCGATATAAGGCGGAGGAGGCCTGTCTGCGACGAAGGTCAGCTTGAGGTGGTTGATGATTCTGTCGACCACGGCATAGTCGGTGAGGAAAGCGATGATCTTCATCGTGGCCCCGCATTGAGGGCAGACAAGAGGGTCGACCTCATAGACCTTGCGGATCATCTCGGCCCAGCCGCGGCAGGCGAATCCTCGGGTATTCCTCCTCGATGATGATCAACTTGTGAGCCACTTCATCGGACTTGCGCACTTTGCCCCGATGGGCATTGGCATAGAGGCCGAAGTAACGAATTGTCATCTGCCCCTTCTCAGGGATATGAGATGTGACGCGGGCGACGAACTCCAGGTAATCCATCCGCTCCAGCTCTTCTGCACTTTTCCCATATCGGTAGCTGACCTTGCCCCTCAAGGCGCTTGGCATGGCAGGAGGGGCAGAATCCTCTGGTACGACAGGAGAAGAACAAGCAGTTTTCCCCGCCAAGGTTGACTCTATTCCAGATATTTTCTGAAGCGAAGAGAGCTGAAGATAGAGGCTGCGAGACCAAAGATGAGGAGGGCGAGAATTTGAGGCCAAAGCACAGTGATTCCGTTTCCTTTTAATAAAATTCCTCTCACCGCTGTGCTGAAATAGCGCAAGGGATTAAGAAAGGTAATGTACTGGGCGACTCTGGGCATATTTTCAATCGGAGAAAAAACTCCAGAGAGAAGCATGGCCGGAACCATGAAGAAAAAGGCGCTCATCATCGCCTGCTGCTGGGTCCGGGAAACAGTTGAGATGAGAAGCCCGAAGCTCAGAGTGGTCAGGATGAAAATAAGGGCGACTCCAAATAGCAGGAATAGGCTGCCTCTTATCGGTAAGTCAAAAATCAGTTTTCCGGCAGAAATGACCAGAGTGATATCGGCCAAGCCAATCAGGACAAAAGGAATCGTCTTGCCCATTATGAGCTCCCATGGTTTTATCGGCGAGACGACCAACTGCTCGAGCGTCCCCATCTCCCTTTCCTTGGTGATGGCCATCGAAGTCAGCATAAGAGTTGTCAGGAGAAGAATGAGGCAGATGACTCCAGGAACCATGAAGACCGAGCTTTCTAAATTCGGGTTATACCAGACTCTCGGCTGGGGAATGACCATGCCCAGCGCCATTTGGCCTCTTATTTCAGCAAAAATATTTTCTGAATATCTGGCTATAAGCTGGGATACATAGCTGGCGATGATTGTGGCTGTGTTAGCGTCTGTTCCATCCAGGACGACTTGGAGCGAAGTCTGCTTTCCCTTTTTTAAATCTGCCTCAAAATTTTTTGGAATGACAACCGCTGCCTGAGCCTTTCCTTCCTGGACAGCCTCTTCAAGCTCAGTATAAGAATTGAGAAAATACTTGAGGTCAAAGGTTTTCGACTGGCTGAAAGAAGAGGAAAGCTGCCGGCTCTCGTAGCTCCGGTCATAATCAAGAATGGCTAAAGAAATGTGCTTGATGTCCGTGGTTACGGCAAAGCCGAAAAGAATGAGCTGGATGACTGGAGCAACGAAGATGGGCATGAGCATTCTTCTGTCGCGGAAGGTCTGGATAAATTCTTTGCGGACGATGTGGCGAATGGTTTGGAACATCTTCACTCCAGACTTAAGCGCAGCCTCCTGGCGCAGGCGAGGACAATGACTGATGCAAAAACGAGAAGCGCCAGAGTTTGAGGCCAGAGAACTTTAATACCGTTTCCCTTGAGAAAAATTCCCCTGAGGATGATTAGAAAGTATCTTGCCGGAATGAGATATGTAAAGAACTGGATGATGCGGGGCATGCTGGAGATGGGGAAAATAAAACCGGAGAGAATAAAAGAGGGCAGAAGCGTAAAGAGGATAGAAAGCATATAAGCCAGCTGCTGCGACCTGGTTATAGTTGAGATGAGAAGCCCTATGCCTGAGCCGCAGATAAGAAAGACGGCCGAGCCGCAGAAGAGGAAGAGTATGTTTCCCCTCAGAGGCACTTTAAAAAGGAGCGTTCCGACAAGAATGACCAGCAAGATCTGGATAAAGCCGAGGAAGAAATAGGGGAGGAGCTTGCCGATTGTGATTTCAAAAGGCCTGGCTGGGGTGGAGATGAGCTGTTCCATTGTGCCTGTTTCCCATTCACGGGCAATGGTCAAAGAGCTCGAGATTGAGGCCAGGACCATCATCACCACGGCAATTATCCCCGGCACGATAAAATTTACACTGCGAAGCTCAGGGTTATACCAGACCGAGGGTCTGATATCAATGGGAGGGGCCCCTGCCTGAAACACGGTCCCCTTGCTGTTTAGTTTTTCAAGAATGATTTTTGAGGAGAAGCTCTGGACCAACAGCGAAGTGTATCCTAAGGCGACCTGGGCCGTGTTGTTGTTGCTTCCGTCGATGAGGAGCTGAAGAGCGCAGTCTTCTCCCTTTGATAAATCTCGAGAAAAATTCTTGGGAATTACCATTATGATCTTGACTTTCCCTTCATCGAGAAGCTTTTCAAAGCCAATAGAGGCGCTTGAAAGGTAGAGGAGGTCAAAGTATTCGCTTCCCTCCACTCGGGAGATAAAATCCCGGCTGAGGGAAGAACTGTCCTGGTCGATAATGGCAATAGCAATATGTTTGATATCAAACGTTATGGCATAGCCAAAAAGGATGAGCAGGACTATGGGCATGATGAGAGACCCGTACAGACTTCTGGGGTCTCTGAGGATATGCAGAATTTCTTTCCTCGCGAGAGGAAGGATTCTATTTTTCATCGCTTTTTTCTTTTTTGATGGCCGAGAGGAAGACATCCTCCAAGGTCGATTCCTCTCTGCCGGTAAATTCTCTCTTCAATTCTTTAGGAGAGCCATCGGCGATGATTTTTCCCGAATAGATGATGGCCAGCCGGTGACAGCGCTCAACTTCATCCATGTAGTGGGAGGTGACGAAGACAGTTGTTCCTTCTTCTGACAGTTGATAAATCAAATCCCAGAAATCCCTGCGCGAGACAGGGTCGACGCTTGCTGTTGGCTCATCCAGGAAAAGAATTTGCGGCCGGTGAAGGATGGCACATCCAAGTGATAGGCGTTGTTTCCAGCCGCCGGAGAGTTCTCTTGTCAGCGAATGTTCCCTTCCTTCAAGACCCGCCATTCTCAACACCCATCCTTTCCTTTCTTTTATAGAAGAGGGGGAGAGCCCGTGGATTCCTCCGTGAAAGTCTATGTTTTCCTCGACAGTCAGGTCTTGATAGAGAGTAAAACGCTGGGACATGTAGCCGATGATTTTTTTTATCTCGTCAGCCTGGGCAGTGATGCTGAACCCGCCGACAGACCCTTCACCCGAGGTGGGCCTGATGATTCCGCACAGCATGCGGATTGTGGTTGATTTCCCAGCCCCGTTCGGCCCGAGGAAGCCAAAAATTTCACCTTTCTTGACTCTGAAAGAGATGCGGTCGACTGCGGTAAATCGGCCGAATGCTTTGGTTAAGCTCTGGACCTCGATGCTATTCATTCGCTCTCTGCTCCTCGACAAGGGCCAGGAATGCATCCTCGAAAGAGGCTGAGATTCTTTTCAGGCTTTGCGCTTGAATTTTTTCCTTATCTAAAAAATCTCTTGTCCTCGCCTCTCCTTCTTTCCCCGGCTCGAAGGCAAGATGAAGAGTCTCTCCGTAAGGATAGATGTTCTTCAGGCCAGGAATGTTTCGCAGCAGGCTTCTGGCTTGCTTGTGCTCGGTCACAAGCTCCAATATTTCCTCGTTCATTTCCTGAAGCAGTCTTTGAGGCACCTTGAAGCTAAGCATCCGTCCTTCATAGATGAACCCGACGAAATCGCATCTCTGGGCCTCGTCCATGTAAGGAGTGGTGATGAGAATGGTCGTTCCCTGCTTGTTCAATTGGAAGAGCAGCTCCCAGAGCTCCCTTCTTGAGATGGGGTCGACTCCTGTTGTCGGCTCATCGAGGAGCAGAATCTCTGGGGTATGGAAAAGGTTACAGGACAGGGCCAATTTTTTTTGCATTCCTCCTGATAAATTCCAGGCCAATCTCTCTTCAAAGGGAGCGAGCCCGCTGAAATGGAGCAATTCTCTCTTTCGTTCTCTAAACTTATTTCTGGAGACTCCATAGAGGTCGGCAAAGAACTTAAGGTTTTCAGCGACAGTTAGGTCTCCATAGAGGCTGAAATGCTGGGGCATATAGCCAAGCTTCGCCTTAACCTGCTGGGGATTTTTGGCGACATCGATTCGCTCAACCATGACCGACCCTGTGCTTGGCTTGAGCAAGCCTGCTACCAGGCGGAGAAAAGTCGTCTTGCCCGCGCCGTCAGGGCCGATGAGCCCGATGATTTTCCCCTTTTCGATTTCAAGGCTGATGCCATCGATGGCGGTCAGCCGGTCAAACTTCTTTGTCAGATTTTCTATTCTTGCCGCAATCATTTTTAGAAAAGGGGACTGTGCCCTTTTTTACCCAGTATAAAAGGGGACTGTTCCCTTTTTCCTCTTTTTTACGTGGAAATAAGATGCTTGCCCTGCCATGGATGGAGTTTACTTTGACGGAGATTTTCTTGAAGGCACGGAATCGATGATAATTTTTACATCCACTGGCATTCCCGGCTTGAGCTCGCCTTCTGCGTTTTGAAGATAGGATTTGATCCTGAAGACAAGCTTCAGGCGCTCTTCTTTGGTTTGAATATTTTTTGGAGCAAATTCAGCTTGGTCGGAGATGTAGTCCACTCGTCCTTTAAAGACTTGTTGTGGAAAAGAGTCAGAGATGACTTCGACCGAACTTCCGAGTTTTATCCTTCCGATGTATCTTTCAGGGAGGTAAGCGTTGACATAGGTCTGGTTTAGGTCGATGAGGCTGAAGAGGATTGTTCCCGGCAGGGCCAGCTCTCCCTTTTCGATGTGCTTTATCTCGAGGAAGCCGTCAACCGGAGAAACGACTTTTGTATCTTGAATCTGGCTCTGGAGGAATTGCTCTTGAGCTTGATAGCCGCTCGCTTCGGCCTCAGCCATCTCGATCTCTTCTTTTTCCTTTCCCCGCAAAAGAAGCTGGTAGTTTTCCATAGCGCTTTTATATCCTTCCTGGGCAGCCTTGAGCCTCAAATCGGCCTGCTCTTTTTGCGCTTCTGAGATTGCCCCTTCGCTGAGAAGCTTAGCCAGCCGCTGCTCATTCTTCTGGGCAAGCTCCAGCTCTTTCCCCGCCTCTTCCAACTGATTCTTGGCCACAGCAATGAGCTCCTTCTTTGTCCCCTTCTTGTATAGCTCTAACTTTGAGCGCGAACCTTGCAAGCCAGCTCGAACCTGATTCAACTGGATAAGAAGCTTTTCATCATCCAGAAGACAGAGCAAGTCTCCTTTCTTGATCTTATCTCCCTCCTGAACATGAATCTCTTTGACCTCTCCTTGAACCTTAGCCCTGATCTCTGTCTCTACGGCTTCGATTAGGCCTGAGGCTTCGATGGCCTCAGAATTTTTAGAAGCTTTTCTACAACTTATGAAGAAGAGCGGCAAAAGGATGAAGAGCAGAACAGAGGATAGGTTGAAAAGTTTTCTCATCCTTCTCCTCGATGAAAGAAGTGCAACTTAAATGTTTTCTCTTCAGTTGTCAAATAATTTTGAATGTCAATATATCATAACATATCTGCCCTGAATTTGGCCTGAAAGTTGAGGCTTGCCGCAGCAACCAGCGAGGGGAGGCGGCATATTTAGTCAACTTTTGCGTCCCCAGATAAACATCCAGGCGGTTCTCGGCTTAATTCGCCATTTTTGAAACGGGATTCCAGAGAGGAGAGCTTCTGCCTCACGAGGCACGTAGCTTGACAAGATTGAGCCGGAAGGTTCGTTGATATCTCGAAGAGAAGCTGGCATAACGAACGCCTGGCCGAAGCGAAGGAGCCAGTAAAAAAAGCGACGACCATCCCTCCTTAAATCAAAGACAAGGAATTGCCCTCCAGGCTTCAGGACTCTATGAATCTCATGCAGAGCCTGTTTGGGATTAGACCAGTGATGAAGAGACAGGGTGCTTACCACAAAATCTACGGCGTTATCTTCGAAAGGCAGCTTCTTGATATCCCCCTGTTGAAACCTTACCCGCTCATTAAAGCTAAGAGAGGATATGTTGCGGGTTGCTGCCTCCACCATTTCTTTCGCAATATCTATTCCGATAACCTGCAGCTGAGGGAATGATTTCGCGATGAGCGCAACCAGATAACCGGGACCGCAGCCAGCATCGACCATAATTCCCTCCGGATGATATCTCTTTAGCTCTCTGGCAATCATGCGTC
Organism: uncultured Eubacteriales bacterium; assembly: GCA_964645765.1. Classification (GTDB taxonomy): domain Bacteria; phylum Acidobacteriota; class Aminicenantia; order Aminicenantales; family Aminicenantaceae; genus CAZGMN01. The sequence goes on along the minus strand of CAZYBE010000018.1, from coordinate 3,143 downwards.
GCAGAAATTTGAATTGGGGGTTCCGGCTGATTCGGTCATATCCCTGGGCCGCTTCGGGATTTTTAATGCCTTCAATACTTGCTTGGCGAGGTAATCTGAGCCGAGGATAGCCCAGAAGTGAGAGAATGAGCACCACAAAGGCAACTGCCGAGACAATCGAAATAAACATGTTTCCGTTTCAACAGAATTATATCATTCACCTTAATCTGTGGCAAAAAAGTTATTCTTGAAGAACAGACGACGACTTCTGGGCTTACTCTGCCATTCGACCTCCATACTCTCCTGAAGAACTCCCCGGTAGCCCCTGCCGAATATTTTTGATTATTTTTTCCTCTCTTCATAAATTGCTATCTCTCATGAGGGGGCGAAGCCAAAATGAAGGCCAGGGGATTCTGGAAAATGAGTTCTTCAATTTCTTCAGTTTGTTGACAACCTTACCAGTTTAATTTAGAATTTTTCTACATTATGGCCGAAAAGAAAATCCTGATTGTCGATTTCGACAAGAGAAGCTTGGATTCTCTGGCTGAGCTTCTCGAACCCCACCACTTTAAGATGATAAGAGCCATGGATGGCGCAGAGGCCTATGAAAAATTTAAAACTGAAGACCCAGACCTGGTCATCCTTGAAGCCATGCTCCCCAAGCTTCATGGATTTGACCTGACACATAGAATCTTCAAGGAAACAAAAGGGAAACTCCCGATCATAATCATCACCTCAGTCTACAAAGGGCATCAGTATCGAGGCGAAGCCATTCGCAACCTTGGTGCCACTGAATACTTTGAGAAGCCCTACGACAAGGAAAAATTATTGGAATTTGTCCTGAAGCTGATAAAGGGCGATGAGGAAAAAGAAGAAGAGGTTTCTGATATTCAGGGAATTCCCAGTGAAGAAACAGTGATTAAAAATCTTGCCCGTAGGATTAAAAAACGCACCTCTTCTTGACAAGATAATTTATAATCAAGAGAAAACGTTAATTCGCGGTGAAAAATAATGGATCAATTGTGGACACGATGTAACAACTGTCACAAAATCCTCTACAAGCAGGACATTCTCGACAATCTTTCAGTCTGTCCATCCTGCAACTTCCATTTCAGACTCTCGGCGACAGAGCGGCTGGCCATGCTCTTTGATGATGGCCAGTATGAGCTTATCCATCAGAACATTTTTCCTCTGGACCCGCTTAAATTTGAGGATGGCCAAAAGTATTCTCAGAGGTTGGAGGAAAGTCGAGAGCGAACATCTCTCCCCGACGCCGTGCTGAATGCGCAAGGGAAGCTGGGGGGGATAAAAGTCATCATCGCTGCCATGGACTTCTCTTTTATGGGAGGGAGCATGGGCTCGGTCGTTGGAGAAAAAATCACCAGAGCGACCGAGCTTGCCCTCGAGGAGCGTACACCACTTATCATCGTCTCCTGTTCCGGAGGGGCAAGAATGCAGGAGGGTGTTTATTCCCTGATGCAGCTGATGAAGACGAGCGCGGCCATCGCCAGCCTGGATGAGGCAGGGATTCCTTATATTTCATTGCTGGTGGACCCCACCACAGGGGGAGTCACAGCCAGCTTTGCCATGCTGGGCGACATCAACATTGGCGAGCCCGCTGCTCTTATTGGATTTGCCGGTCCTAGAGTCATAGAACAGACCATTAAGGAAAAGCTGCCCAAAGGATTCCAGCGTTCAGAGTTTCTCCTCCAGCACGGGATGCTGGATGGGGTGGTGGAAAGGAAGAACTTGCGTTCTTACCTCATAAAGGCCCTGCGTCTTTTTCTGAACCTCCCGGCATGAATTACGAACAATGCCAGCGCTACCTCGAAGAAATCCAAAGCCTGGGCATCAAGCTCGGCCTGGACAACATTCGGACAGTCCTTTCTTCTTTTGGCAACCCCCATCTGAAATACCCCTCTCTGTTAGTGGCGGGCACAAACGGAAAAGGCTCGGTCTGCGCCATGATCAGCAAGACTTTGGCTCTCCATCGCTTTCGGGTCGGGCTTTTCACCTCTCCCCATCTGATCAGGGCCGAGGAGAGGATTCGCATCGGAGACAAGCTCATTCCGGCTCGAAGTTTCTGCCGGCTGCTGACAGTGCTCAGGCAGAGAATCGAGGAGCTTGTTGCCGCAAAAACGCTGCCCTCTCCGCCCACCTATTTTGAGCACCTCACCTGTCTGGCTTTTCTTTATTTTGAGGAGCAACAGGTGGATTTTGCTGTCCTTGAAGTCGGAATGGGCGGAAGATTTGATGCCACCAATGTTGTCATGCCCTGCGTTTCAGTGATCACTACGATTTCTGGAGAGCATCAACAGTTTTTAGGAGAAACTTTAGGTCAGATAGCCTTTGAGAAAGCCGGGATTATAAAGAACGGCGTTCCTGTGGTCTGCGGAGTCAAAGAGAGCGAAGCCTGCGAGACCATAAAAAAAAGGGCTGATGAGCTTTCGGCTCCATTTCACCGTGTTTTTTCAAGGAGAGGATGCTTCCAGGCAAGAAAAGATAAAAATGGTTATTCTTTTGTCTACGAGACCAAAGCAGGGAAATATCATTTCTCTCCTTCCCTTCGCGGAGAACACCAGGGAAGGAATGCAGCAGTGGCTATCGCCGCTGCGGAGCAGTTATCTAAAAACTGGCAGAAGCTGGAAAAGAGAAAGATCGTTGAGGGCATAGAGAAAGCCGAGTGGGATGGCCGCCTGGAAGTTGTTTCCCATAAGCCTTTAATCATTCTCGATGGCGCTCATAATTGCGAAGGAGCTCAAGCGTTAAAAAAATACATAAAAGATTTTCTTCCTTCTTCCCTGATTCTTGTCTTTGCTGTCATGCGCGATAAAGAGATTTCGAAGATTGCCGATACCCTCTTTCCCATGGCCAAAAAAGTCATCCTCGCTCGATTTCCTTGCTTGAGAGCCGCCTCACCCGAGGAGATAATGTCCAAAGCTCCCAAGTTTGAAGGCCGAATTGCTGTCGTGCCAGACCTCGAAGACGCCTTGGGTTTGGCTCGACGCAGTGCTGGAGGAGATGGCTGCGTGCTGGCTGCCGGCTCACTCTATCTTATCGGTGAGATTAAAAAGATAGCTCAGGCTGAGTGGTTATAAAACCGTTTGAGAGCTCAGGTCAGTGGGTTCAAAAACACGCAGGCTTTGCCCCAGCGAGGCAAAGCC
>CAZYBE010000017.1:0-61657 GCA_964645765.1 uncultured Eubacteriales bacterium | reverse complement strand
CTCCATAAACATCTTTAACCCACTTCTGCTTTTCTCCTTCTGTGAATTTTACGGGTTCATAATCTTTCACAATTTTTCGAATAAGCCGGCCGTCTGGATGAAGAATTTGAATTTCATATTTTTCACCATATCCCCAAATTATTGAATCATCATCGGCAATTTCCCAATAACATTGGGGGGCAAATGGAGTCATGACACCAGGCGAGATTGTATATTCATAAGAAAAGATAGTGAGTATCTCATTTAACTTGGAATCGAATTTTTTCAATATAAAAGACCAGGCGTTACCCGGAACACTATACCTCGCAACTATATTAGCTTTAGAGTCAACTTTTGGGCGAGAAAGATGAAAGGTCGTGGCTTGAGATATTGACCTTATATATTCCCCGCTTAATGTGAAGAAATGAAGGAACATGGCTCCTCGGTCATTGACTAGGATTTGACCTCCGGGTGTGATTGCCAAATTCATCGGGCGTTGTATTTCTCCTGGGCCTTGGCCTCTTTTTCCTATTGTTCTTAGGTATTCACCCTTTTTGTCGAATACTTTTATGTGGGCTTCCTGGAAATCAAGGATGTAGATTTTCTCCTCATCATCAACATCCAAATCAATGACCTGAGAAAACATATACTCCTCGCTGCCTTCTTTTTCTCCAATAGATAATTCTTCTTCCAGACTAAATACATTTTCACCATACATCGGCTCTTTCGGATTCTTAACGACTGTGACTCCATTTTCTTCCGCTATTGTCCCTTTCCATCTAGCCTTCTCTTTTCCACAAGAAACAAGCAGCATGAAGACCGAAATTAATAAAATGCTTGAAACAGCAATGGATTTAATCTTCATTTTCCTCCCACGACTTAAATTTCTATCTATTAAAACATCTTTGTCTTTGCGATTCTAATTCGCCCGGCTCCTTTTTCAACTGAGAGAAGCGAGGGCACAAGAATTGCTGTCTTCCATTCGATTTAATATATTATGAGTATTTATTTTTTCGTTGCAACGCTCTTTCTCCCTTTTTGCCTTGGGTGGTATGACAGGCCAGAATGAACTACCAGGGAGTCCTTTCCGAATTGAGCAGAGCCTAAAGGCCCACGCCCGCTGTGACGTCTCGGATAAATTTTTCAAAGTCAGGAAGGTCGTTCTGGAGAATTTGATGAAGTTCTTCAATCTCCACTTTCTGATAGAAATGCACCAGCCGGTTGCGAAATCGGATCATTTCGCAATACCGTTCCTGGTTTTCAGAAGGAACGATGCCGTTGCCCGCTAAGAGTTTCATTGCCTCCACACTAGTGGCAGGCGTCGGCAGTCGATACCTCGCAATGATATGAGTTGTAATATCTATCATGGCTTCAACAGCGGTCTGCAAAAGATGCTTGGCGCTTTCAACATTCCTGAAGTCCCCCACAAAATCATTCAATGACAGCGCGCTTAACTGCTGGAGTTTCTTAAGATTCTCCTCGATAATCTGGATCTTGGTGAAGATTTTTTCCTTATCGAGTTCCATAGCTTTCCCGCAATGAATACTGGTATTCCTCGTAGAAGATATCCAGGTGGTGTTTGAAGTCGAAGTGGTCTCGCAGGGTTGACTCAACAAAGTCGGCCAACATCATTTCATCCCGGCACATAAGCAAAGTCCCCTCTTGGAGAACACGGAATCTCAAGAAAACAGGGGCTCTGTTGAGAATCAGAATATCTATTCTGTCGCTTCTCAAAACCAAAGATGCTCGAGCTGAAAGTGCTAAGGGCTTGCGGTATTCAGAAGGTTCTTTCAAAAGAACGGCAAGGTCGATATCACTGCGACTGCTGAAAAATTTGTTGGCCGCAGAGCCAAAAAGATAGACCGCAATGACTCCGCTATCTTTAACAAATTCCTCTGCAAGTTCTTTGATCAGACGCTTTTCCATGGAAAAAATGATATCACAAACAATCTTGCGTTGGAAGAGGAAAATGCTCACACTTGGAAACAGAAGGTAGAAGAAGCTCTTCGGCGATGAAAGTCAACCTCTCGATATGACTGTCCCCAGCTCAGACTTGCCCCAGGCTTTACGTAAAATCATGGACATTGTAGGTCATATCAGACTGCCCCTGCTCACTCGATTGGTGGAAACGTTATCCTTTCTGGCTCAAAAATGACGCAGCGCTCCCCTTCTTCAACCTGGCCGAGTTCAAGGAGCTCGTATCCTGCTTTCTTGCCGGTTTCGATGGCTCGGCCGACTTCTTCCTCAGGGATAAAAATGTAAAATCCAATTCCCCAGTTGAACGTCGTCAGGCAGTCTTTGAGGCTCACACCTAGCTTTCGCATGAACTGGAAAAGCGGCGGGATTTTCTCCACCCATTTCTTGATTCGATATGTAAATGGCTTTTTGGCATAGGCAATCTTTGAAATCCCTCCGCCTGTGCCGGCAAGCAAAGAGTGTATCTTTATGTTGTTTTCGAGCAACGCTTCGACCAGCCCGACATACGATCGGGTGGGAATGAGCGCCTCTTCTCCCAAGGTCTTTCCGTTTTGAAGTTGATGGAGGAATTTGTCCTTAAGCCCCATAGCTCGCTTGATAACCAGGGAAACTCCGTTCGAGTGGAGCCCTGATGATGCCGCACCGACGATATGGTCTCCAACGCGAAGTTTTTCCCCTGTGACCATTCTATCTGCAGGAGCGATAATTCCAGTCACGCATCCTGATAGAGAGGGAGCGCTCTTTACAGGCAACTCGGCCTTGATTAAATAACGCAGTGCAGGAGATTCGCCCGCTGGCAGGGCCATCCCGCACATCTCGCAAGCCTTGTAGAAACTTTGAGCCAGGTCTTGACTTCGCTTCTCGTCCATGAACCACTCGCTGTCGCCAGCAGCCACCTCATCGGTATAAATCACAGGAAGGGCACCCTGACATACGACATCATTGGCAGCCATCAAGGCTGTGTCAATGCCGATGCCTTCATAGTATGTCCTTTTGGTGCCGGCATGCTGATACATCCATTCCGCAATCCAGTTTTTATTACCCAGGCCTTCTTGAGTCTTGCACCAGAGGTGGCGCTTGGCTCCACGATATCTGAAAACAACCCCGTGCGCTCCCAGGCTTTCTTCTTCGATGTAAACGCCTCTCTTGTTCGGGAATTTCAGCGTCCTGCGGCCTGCCTGAACCATGGCCATCTTGAACGGCTCGATCTTTGTGTAATCAACCCCTGCTTTTGCATATTCAAATTTTGCCTTTTCTTTTGTCATCTCAAGACACCACAGCTAAGGATAAACAAATTTTTAAAAAAAACAAGTTTTTCAGCAATTTTTTGGATTTTCCCTTCTTCGCGAATCTTATTCAGAGATAGAATTCATTGACACTTCTTATTCCAATTCGGATAATTATCTCCGAAAAGAAAGGAGCGTATCATGAAAATGCATAGCCTCAAGAAAAAATTTGAGATTTTATCGGTCATCACTTTTATATTCATCGTCTTTGGCCTTTTTCTTATTTCCTCGCAACCTCAGCAGAGAGTTCAGGCTTACGAAGAGGAACTTGGCTGCACGAGCATCATGGCCGGCCGACTGGCGACCGCGGATGGGTCGGTCATAACCGCCCATGCCTGCGATGGCAATTACCGGGCCTGGCTGAATATTGTTCCCAGGGCAAAACATTTAGAAGGGACGATGAACAAAGTCTACTACGGCAAGATGCACACCGAAACTCCCTGGGATATGAGAAATGTCACTGAGAAGGGCGAGGTTCCTAATGTCGCCGAGACCTACACCTTTCTCAATACAGCCTATCCCTGTTTCAACGAATATCAGCTCGCCATCGGCGAGACAACGATCGGGGGCAAAACAGAGCTCTATAACAGGGCCGGGATGTTCATGATCGAGGAGTTGGAGCGGATCATGCTTGAAAGATGCACCAACGCCAGGGACGCCATCCGACTGGCTGGCCAGTTGGTCAAAGCCTACGGTTATGGTGACAGGGGAGAATGCATAACCATCGCCGACAAGAAAGAAGTCTGGCATTTTGAAATTTTCGGCGCCGGGCTGAAAGAAATAGGGTCTGTCTGGGCAGCGGTCCGCATCCCTGATGAACAGGTAGGCATCTCGGCCAACATCCCCAGAATCAGCGAGTTGAATCTCAAGGACCCTGACCATTACCTGGCTTCAGATAATGTTTTGACTTTGGCCATAGAAAAAGGATGGTGGGACCCGAAGAGCGGAGAGCCTTTCAAATTCTGGAAAGCTTACAGCGGAATAAAGCCTTTTTCCACGCGCGAGTACTATGTCTTCAACACCCTGGCTCCATCGCTCAAGCTGGATATCAATGCTGAGGAGCTTCCCTTTTCAATCAAGCCGGATAAGAAGGTTTCGGTGAGGGACATCCTGAAATTTTACCGGGAAACCTATGAAGGAACAGAACTTGATATGACGAAAAATCTGATGGTCAAAGACCGGCGCAGCGATCAAATAATCAAGAGCCCTCTGGCCAATCCCTGGATGTCCGGCGAGATGAGAGACCTGTTGAATACCTTGAAGCCAGATACAGTTCAGCGCTTGAGAACAATCGCCATAGCAGGCTGTGCTTATTCCCACATCATCCAGTGCCGGGGCTGGCTGCCCGACCCTTTGGGTGGAGTCTGCTGGTTTGCCTTCGACAACCCTGGTCAGAGTGCGAGGATTCCCATTTTTGCCGGCGTGACCGAGCTTCCGCCGAGTTTCGAGGTTTGCGACCAGCATAGTTTTCGGACGGATTCAGCCGCCTGGACTTTCCGCAGAGCCAACCGCCTGGCCACGGTCAGGTGGGGAGAGGCAGGAAAATTCATAAATGAGGCTATAAAGGAGTTTGAGGACAAGGCCTTTACCGACCTTCCTTATATCGAGAAAATGGTTTTAGAAATTTATAAAGGCGGCGAATCAGAAGAGAATGTGACCAAGGCAAAGCAATATCTGACCAAATACACCAACGATTTTGCCCGCGCCGCCATGAGCAAATACTGGGAACTCGGGGATAAATTCTGGACAATGTTCGGCCGAGGCTTCTGAGGGACGTTTTCCCTGAAAAAATTTTCGTTGATGCAGGCGCTTTAGCTTTATGTCCTGTCACAGAAGCAAAAATTCGATGATAATCAAAAAGTTATGGCAATGGTTCTAATACGGGATTTGGGTTGTGGTTTTCTGTCATTGAACTTTATCGACCTTAATACTAAAATAAAAACTCTCCTTCGGATAGAATTGCTGAGAAAATAAAATCTCATTGTAAATAGACGCGCCCGTAGCTCAGGTGGATAGAGCGGTGGACTTCGAATCCAAAGGTCGGGGGTTCAAATCCCTCCGGGCGCGCTTTAATTTTTCCCCTATGATCTTGAAAAATCAGTAAGTTAAATGAAAATCATCGTGAGCTCTCTTTTGTGCTTGTTTATGCTAATTTTGGTTGTTTTTTATCATAATTTTTTTAATTTTTTTACTTGACAAAAATGATTATAAATTTTATATTATGATAATAAATGATAATAACCGAATAATAATGATAAACAATGATTACATTTTAACTAAACATGCAAAGCAAAGAATGAAAGAAAGAGGTATCTCAGAAGAAGAAGTAGAAAACGTTTTGAAAAACCCAAACATTTCCATTCCGGGACAAAAAGGAGAAATGAAAGTAGAAAAAACAATCAAGAGAGGAAGAAGAATAAGAGTTATTTATAAAAAAGAGAGAAAAGCAAAAATAATATTAACAGCGATTCTGGTTTAATATTAAAAGGAACATCCGGTATTTCTTCCATAGGAAGAAACACCGGATGATGAGATAAAAAGGAGGCAAAAAAGTGAGGCTTTCGTTCGATAGGCAAGCCGATGCGGCTTATATAAAAATATCAGGTAAAGAAATAAGCAAGACCATTCCTCTATCTGATTATTGTAATGTCGACATAGACAAGCAAGGTGCAATTGTAGGGATAGAACTTTTATTTATTAGTGAATATATGGATGATTTTAAAACTTGGCTAGACTTAGCAAGTGCAGCTGAATATTTAAACAAATCCGCTGTTACAATAAGAAGATGGGTGCAAGATAAAGAAATACCCTCTTATAAAATTGGGAAGGAATATTCATTCATTAAAGAAGATCTTGACGAATTTATTAAAAAACATAAATACGCTTAGGTTTCAGCTATTCAAGGCCTTAAGATCGTTTTCCTGCGGCGACTTCGTGACGGTCCAGCAGATTCTTAGCCACTCGTCGATTCAAACAACGATGACCTGCGCTCACCAGACATAAGAAGCGAAGCGGCGCGCAGTCGAGGTCCTGGCCGGAAACTTGAGCAAGGGAAGGAACGAGTCACAATTTGGTCACAAGGGCAAAAAGACACGAACTAAGTCCTTCATTCGAAAAGAATTAAAATTATAGTTCAGTGGACTTCTAATCCAAAGGTCGGGGGTTCAAATCCCTCCGGGCGCGCTCTCCTCAAGCAAGAAATCCTAAATTAAGAGCAAATTTGAGCAGGGATAAGTCGACAAGACAAAAAAATATAACTCCAGTTTAACTCTGGGGGACCTGCGCTTTTAAGCTTAAACGAGCTACAGGGCGAAAAGCCGGCGATAGTATTCGTTTGTTTCAAGCAACGACTGGTGGGTACCGATTCCGATAAGCCGATTCTCGTTCAGCAGGAAAATGCGATCAGAATCCTTAATGGTCGAGAGTCTGTGGGCGGCCACAAAAAGGGTCTTGTCCTGGACAAGAGCTGGGAGAGAGAGAAAGATTGACTTTTCCGTCCAGCTGTCCAGGGCAGAGGCGGGTTCGTCAAGAACCAGGATGTCCGGGTCTTTAACCAGTGCCCGAGCAATGGACAGCCTCTGTTTTTGTCCTTCAGATAGGTTTTCCCCTTTTTCTTCGACCTTGGTCTCATAGCCTTCTGGCAAGCTGATGATGAAATCATGGATGCCGGCTGCCTTGGTTGCCCGGATGACCTGCTCCTTGGTTGCCTCTGGGTTTCCGTAACAGAGGTTTTCCATGATCGTGCCAGAAAGAAGAAGAGTGCTCTGCGAGACATAGCCTATCCTCCGCCGCAAGGAACCTATTTCATACTCAGAAGCTGGTTGGCCATCAAAGTCAATTTCTCCTGAGGAAGGCTTGTAGAAACTGAGGATGAGACTGATGAGGGTTGTCTTGCCTACGCCGCTTGGACCGACAATCGCCACATGCTCTCCAGGATGGATACGGAAAGAAACATCTTCGAGCACAGGCTCACGTTCGTCGTAGGAGAATGAGACATTCTTGAACTCTATCTCCCCTTTCAGCCGGTCGACCTTTCTGCCAACTCCTATATTCTCTTCTGGAACGATGTCAAAAAGGGCAGAGACACGTTCGAGCGCAGCCCGCGCATACTGCAATTCAAGGTTGGCTGAGGCCAGAAATTGAGATGGACCGAACACATAACCCAGATAGACTTGAAATGCAAGCAAAGAGCCCAGGGTCCACTGACCCTTGATCACCCAGTAGGCACCCAAAGCCAGCACAATTCCCCTGGCAACAGCCGGCAAGGAATTGATGGCGAAACTGGCAACCGAGCTCACCGTGGATTCCTCCATCGAGATTTGAAATGTGTCCTTTAAGCGCTCCATCAGGCGGCTAATTGCCCTGGATTCTGAGGAAAAAGCCTTGATTAAAGAGACAGAAGATAGAGATTCCTGGAACTGGCTCGAGACCACGGCCTGTTTTTCCATGGACTGATGACTCAAGATGTGAATCTTGCGGGAAAAATAAAGGACAGAAAGCGCAATCCCTGGAAGGATGACCAGGATACCGATGGCCAGCCTCCACTCCAGATAGAAGAGAAACCCCAATCCGCCCAGACAGCGGACGATATTGCTGAGAATGAAGACAACTGTGCTGGAGAAGAACCATCGCAGTCCCTCCACGTCAGTGGAAAGGCGAGACATCAGATAGCCTGTCTGACTGTCGTCGAAAAATGATTTTGGAAGCTTCAGGGTATGGTCGAGCAGATTGCGCTGGATGTCGAGGGTAACCTCCTGCTCAAAGCGGGCAAAATAGTATCTCTGAAATAGATTCGCCACGTTTTCTGCCAGGAAGATCGCAATCAAGAAAAGAATTGCGCCGATAAGGAGTTCCAGTTGGCGGCTGAGGATGACCTTATCAACGATATAGCGTATGACGAGAGGTTGAGGAAAGCCAAGGAGAGAGGTGAAGAGGACGAGTCCAGCACCCAGCAGGCCCTTCCACCAGTGCCGGCGGACAAAGGGGCGCAGGTTCTTGAGGTTAGCCTTAAGGCCAGCATAGCCTTCCTTGCCGGTCATGCGGTCTTCCGGCAGTTTCCGGGAAAGGCCACGTTTAAGAAAAGAAAACCAGCTGTTCATGTATCTGCTTTGATGCCTCAGAAATGAAGAGACTTTCTCATCAATTTTCAAAAATTATATATCATAAATAAAGAGGGGGTCAAATCCAGGGTTAGATTCTTAGATGACTTGGAAGGATCTTTAGCGGCTGGGACCATCCAAGCACTCCCGGATTTAAGAGGGAAAATTGTTAAAAATAAAGATTTACCCCCTATCATCCCTTCAGGGGAGATAAAGAGAAGAAAAATCATCCTAAAAATCATCCCTAAGGGCTATTTACTAATAAGGGGGGTTCTATTAGCTTTAATTTAACGGAGGACTCGAAGTATAATTATGCATATTGCCAGGATTGAGAGGAAAGAAAATTATTCTTTAAGGGTAGTTTTGCGGCCATATAAGCCTGAGAGCACATTGACTCCCCTGGGGATAAGGGAAGCTTTACTCTTTAAAAGCTTGAGCAACAGGACTTAGACATGCAAATCCAAAGCTACGAGGACTGGAACTTAGGCCTTCATCAGAGGGCAGTGCCTCAGCGGATTCCCCTGGGCGGCTCTATTGAAGTGACCAGACGATGCCCCCATAGATGCGTTCACTGTTACAACAATCTCCCCCTAACCGATGAAGAGGCCAGGCGCAATGAGCTGACCTGCAAGGAGCATTGTCGAATTCTTGATGAAATTACCGAGGCTGGCTGCCTGTGGCTCCTCTACACAGGCGGTGAGATATTTGCCCGGAAAGACTTTCTCGACATTTACGCTTATGCCAAGCAAAAAGGGTTGTTCATCACCCTGTTTACCAACGGAACGCTCATCACCCCTGAAATCGCAGATTTCTTGGTCAAGTGGCGTCCCTTTGCCATCGAAATTACGCTCTATGGTCGCACTAAAGAGACCTACGAGAAGATAACGGGCATTCCAGGCTCCTACGAGAGATGTATGCGAGGAATTCGTCTGCTCATGGAGCGGGGCCTCCCTCTGAAGCTCAAGACCGTGGTCCTCACGCTCAATAAGCACGAGGTCTGGGATATGAAACGGTTTGCAGAGGAAGCACTGGGATTAGAGTTCACGTTTGATGCCATGATCAACCCCAGGATTGACTGCTCGCTCTCCCCTCTGGAGGTGCGGCTCACTCCCCTGGAAGTCGTTGAGCTTGACCTGAAAGACACGAAGAGAGCAGAAGAGTGGAAGAAATTCGCCAAAACGCTAAACGACTACCAAAATCCTCCTGAGCATAGGGATGAGCTGTACCAATGCAGCGCCGGGGTGATCAGCTTTGCCATTGACCCATCAGGAAAGTTGAATCTTTGTGCATTTTCGTGCGGTGATGCCTGGGATCTGCGCAGGGGAAGTTTTCGCCAGGGCTGGGAAGTTTTTATTTTGGAGGAAAGGCACAAGAAGATAAAAAAGAATACCAAGTGTTGGGCATGCGAGATCAAGGCCATGTGCGGCATGTGTCCTGCCAACGGAGAGCTGGAGAATATGAATCCGGAGATGCCTGTGGATTTCCTGTGCCAGGTGGCCCACCTGAGAGCATATGCCCTTAGCCTCCCTGTAGCTCCCCATGGGGACTGCGAATATTGTGAAGGCGGAGTTAGATACAAGGAGCTGATGCGGCCAGTGGAGGCCCTATGCCAGGTCAATACTCAGCTGTCAGAGACCAGCTTCGAGCAGTCCTCATTATTTAATAAATAGGAGGAAAAACCATGAATGATAAGGAAAAGCAAGAAACCGGGCAGTCCAAGAAACCCTACAGGAAGCCTGAGTTGAGGAAGGTTCCATTGAGACCTGAGGAGGCAGTGCTGGGATTTTGCAAAACTTCCAGCAGCCGTGGCCCAGGTAGAACTAATTGTCGTACCCCAATCCGTTGTTATGGCCAGGGATCATAAGAACGACCCTGAAGAAATGGTGAATGCATTGGCAGTTGAATATTTTAAGAATCATGGGATGGCGCTTGACAGAGCCCAGGCGAGAATCGCTGATATAGACCTCGCTATTGTCAGCGTTGACCCAGCCATGAAAGTTCAAATCCAGGGCGCGACCCAGAATTTCCTCATCCATAGAACGCCTCCCGATATAACTATCGAAGCCCGGTGGGATGATCTTTCCGAGATGAAGCTAAGAGGCCAGAAACTCTTTGAATCCGGCGCTGTTTGGCAGCTATACCAGAATGATAACATTTATATTTTCTCTTTGAGTTCTCAGGCCTTGGGTTCAATGCCATACAAGGTTGCCCGGGTTCAGAAAGATTTCTCTTGGGGTGAAGTCCTGCTTCACAGGGGCTATTTCGACCAGGATAAACCGATATATCCTTTGGATTACCCCTTGGATGAGCTTCTTTTCATCCATTATCTTGCCTCGGGAAAGGGTGCAGAAGTCCATGCCTGCGGCGTAGTGGATTCTCATGGAGACGGCCATCTCTTTCTCGGTCAGTCAAGGGCAGGGAAAACCACTCTGGCCAGGCTGTGGCAAAATGAAGAGGAGACAACAATTCTCAGCGACGACCGAATAATTCTCCGTCAGAAGGGCGGAGAGCTCTGGATGCACGGAACGCCCTGGCACGGAGATGCCAGGATTGCCTCGCCTTTCCGGGCCAGACTCTCACGACTCTACTTTTTGGAGCATGGCAAAAAAAACGAACTGGTTAGGCTAGGAACGGCCGAAGCAATGGCGCAACTCTTTGCCTGCAGCTTTGTTCCTTTTTATAGCCCTGAGGCTCTAAAGTTTACAGTAGGCTTTTTTGAGGAGGTTGCCAAAGCAGTTCCCTGCTCTAAGCTTAGCTTCTTTCCCGATAAGAGAGTTGTCGGATTCATTCAGCAATTAAGAGATTAAGTGGTGAAAATTGAGGATTGAGCAATGAGTATTGAGAGACGACAGATAAGACAGGAAATGATGAGGTCTTTGGACCGCACTCCTACTCATTCCTCAATATTCAGTCAGAAGCCAAGCCTTCGATCCTCAGCCTTTAGTTCTCAGCTGTTATTTATTGAGGTGAGCACAGAACTTCTGCGTCAGGGGCAAAGAGTGCGGTTTAAAGCCCCTGGCCGGAGTATGCAGCCCACCATCATCGAAGGAGAGACCATTACAGTCGAGCCTGTAGCTCCACAAGCTGTCAGAAAGGGAGACATTATTCTCTATAGCTTCGAGAGGGGTTTCATCGCCCATCGCGTGGTGCGCATACTGAGAAGAAAAGGCGATGCTCCTTGCTTTATCATGCGAGGCGATGCCTCAGATTCCTTTGATTATCCTGTGGCCGCTCAGCAGGTTTTAGGCAAGGTCATTTCTGTGGAGCGAGAAGGCCGCAGCGTTGACCTCTACAGCCAAAGGGCCAGGATAAGGCACATTGCCCACAAATGGGCCTCTCGTCTCAAAAGGTTAATATTGTGTATGTTAAAGGTAAACCTAAGAATAGGTTTAACTTTCGGAGGCTTGCAATGAAAACGTGGAAGAATAGAAATTATCTTTCGGAAAAAAGATCCAATATGAAGATGATGAGGCATAGATACTTAGCTTTTGCGATAGCGCTTTTAATAGCGGCCAGCGCTTTTTTTGCCGCCAAACTAAATTTCAAAAGCTCGCAGGAACTGCTTTCGAATCAATCCCAAAACTTGGAAACTAAAAGATTTATCTCTTTAGAAAAAGCTAATGAGCAAAAACCAGAAGAATCTAAATCAATAAAAGATAAAATTATTGCCCCCTTTCGCGCTGGAAAAGACGAGGCAAAAGATTTAACCTTTGATGAAATTGAAGCCCTAAAGATTTACAAAGAAACAGGCTCTGAAACTTATGCTTTGAAAACCCTGAACAGCGATTTAATAGAAATAGGGACAGAAAGACACTCTCCTCCAAAGCCCTATCTTAAACTAAACAGATGGGATGGAGAGGTTTCTATGAAAGTGGGAATTCCATTTTATACGAATGAAAATCCTGAAAATACGGGAAACAAGCTTAAATATTCTTCAGATAAGGCAGATATTGAGCTTTATCCAAAAGAGCCAGAGGAAATTACAGCAACAATAAATGGAGTCCCTCATACTTTCAAAGTAAACGAACAGGGCGGAGTGGAATTTGATACCATATTATATGAGAAACCACAAACTAATCAGATTATTTTTCCGATTGAAACTAAAGGATTGAAATTCTATTATCAACCACCTTTACATCCAGAACATCCCACTTGGTTAGATAAAAATGGAGATGGAAAAACGGATAGTTTCAGACCAGAAAATGTGGTGGGTAGTTATGCGGTTTACCACGAAAGCAAGAGCGGGGACTATACGGCTTTAGGTGGCAAGAATTATATGACTGGCAAGGCATTCCACGTTTACCGGCCGAAAATAAAAGACGCTTCAGGCAAAGAAACTTGGGGAGAGTTGAATATAGATGAAACAGCAGGAACTTTAACAATTACCATTGACCAGAATTGGCTGGATAATGCGGTTTATCCTGTAACAATTGACCCGACTTTCGGATATACCAGTCCAGGCGCTTCAAGCGCAGGATTCAATCCCGATTATTGGATGGGCGTATTGCTGACAACTCCAGCTGATTTGGAAACCGTGACATCGATTAGTGTATATGCAAATATGAGTAGTGGTGCGACTGGAAACCATAAAGGAACCATACATAATAACGATTCCACCACATCAATAATAACAAACGGTGTCGGCGGAGTATCAACGCAGTGGACATCCTCTGCTGCCTGGCAAACCTCAACATTTGCAACGCCTCCTTCTCCGACCCCATCCACGGCTTATTGGATTGGAATTGTAGTAGGCAATCAGTCGGGCGGAGGTAATTATGCATTTCAACCATTCTATGATAGTGTTGCAGGAACAGGGGATTACGAGGGTGGTGTATTTACTTACGCATCCCCAGGTTCATTCGGTTCTAGTTGGTCTCCAGGCGATTACAGATGGGCTATCTATGCCACCTACACGGCCGGAATTGACACGGTCAGTTTTGATGCGGCTGCCAATTCACCGAATTTATCCAGTCTAACCAGTGGAAGCTGGAGCCACACGACAAGTGGCTCGAATAGATATCTGATTGTTGGACTTGGCGGTTGGGATGATGTTAGCTCGATAACAAATGTAACGGTAACTTACGCCGGCGTTCCAATGACTAAACTGGGAGGAGTTGTAGTCGCAGGAGGAAATGAAGCTGTTCTTTGGGGGCTGGTAAACCCGGCATTGGGGACAAACACGGTTCAAGTTTCGAATATCCCTGCTAGCTATCAGGAACTTGGCGGCGGGTCTGTGTCCTTTACAGGCGTAAACCAGACTAATCCTACGGGGACTGTGGCAGGCGCTCAAAGCAATACCGTGAATATTACGCTCGTGAGTGGCGACATGGGTGTGGATATTCTTTATGCGGGAACTAGTACAACTCAACCAACGCCAGGAGCTTACGAAACACAGAGAGTAAGTCTAAACTATAATGGTGGCTATACGTGGAACAAAATGGGAACAGAGGCAGGGACGGGAACCGTAACTATGAACTGGACTACATATGGAGGAGGCGATGACGCGATAGCGGCGATTCCGATTAAGGCGGCAGGGGCTGACATTACTGCCGGTTTAATCGGTTATTGGAAATTGAATGAAAACCCAGCTAGTCATGGTACTACTCTTGTTGATGATTCTGGACAGGGGCACAATGGGACTTTAAGCACGAATGATGGGTCTACAAATAAGTCAGTAACTGGCCAAATCAGCCGAGCAATCTCTTTTGACGGGACTGATGATTATGGTTATGCTCCCGATGTGACGGGCGGTTATGACTTTGCTGCTGGCGCTTCGTTTACAATTTCAGCTTGGATAAAACCGACCAATGCGGGGACAGGCCAAGGCATCGTTATTAAGCAAGGGCCGTCAGGCCCTAATTACGCTTTTGAGATCGCTATTTGGGGAAGTGGAAAATTAGGGCTTAATAAGGGCGATGGAGGTTCTGGCGGTGATGTAATTTCAACCGGTGCGGCAGTAACGGCAGGTGTCTGGAGCCATGTCGCGGTCACGAAAAGTGGGACAACCATTACGTTTTATATCAATGGGGTTGCTTCGGCCGGCGATACATCCTGGGACAATATGGGGCCAACTTCTGGTTCTCTGACTATTGGGCAGGGAGGCTCATATCTGTATTCAAGTTACTTCAACGGCCTGATTGACGACGTCCGCATCTATGACGGCGCGTTGACACAAGCCGATATAACTGAATTATATAATTACAATACTTCCATAGGAACTACTCGCTTCTACTTTCCCTCCACTGGCGCAGCTGATTCAAGCCCCACCTACAGTTCCTCTTGGCATAAGACAAGCAACGCCCAAAGCAGCCTGGCTTTAGTTACCTCAAAGATAAGCTCTGCCTTTACCACATCCGCCAATATCATCACCGACACGACCTCTGGGGCAAGGTATATGTTAGCAAGGCAATATGTATCCGCTCCTTTAGCCGCACAGACTATACCAGCAGGGACAATCAAGGGCCAGATGAAAGCCCTTGAGAGTTCAACTGGGCTTAATGCTACGTTTGCTTTTAATGTAAGGGTATGCGATAGCTCTGGTGCAATAACGCAGACTATCCTTGATATACAAGCATCGGATGCGACAACCACCCCCCCAGAGTTTGCGGCGGCATTAACCAACAGGCAATTTCAGAATTCAGCCGAAGCTACATCTATAAATTATGACCTATTGACTGTAAATCAAGGCGATAGATTAGTCATAGAAATAGGTTATAGGAAATCAAATACTACAGCGTCTAGATACGCTACTTTCAGGTACGGCGATAATTCAGCCACGGATTTAGGCGAGAATAATACGGATACAGCGGATTATTGCCCCTGGCTTGAGTTTAACCACCCGATTGTTTTTTTAGCTTGGCAAGTTTATTATTCTGTCGGCCAAAACACCAGTAACCACGGCAGCGGGGGTACCGTGGACATCACAGCTGGTGTAGCAACATTTTCAACTCCCCAGACTGAACTCAACCTGGGAGTAGGAGATAAGGTTACCTATAATACCAGCAATTACTGTTATCTTAAATCTAAAGATTCCACCAGCCAGTGGAGTGTAGTCACTGCTACTGGTAGAACCCCATCCGATGTCGCAGATGCTACGGTAAACTCCATTAGCCACTGTTTTAATTCACTTTCAACTGCTCTTCCTTTTGATAGCAGCGGAGCAAAGGCTCTACTTGGCACTTCCGACTTAGTCGCCGGAAATTATGTCTTGAACATCCCCTGCTACAATGACGCTGGAGCCGCTGATATAACCACAGTTACTATTGATTATTGGACAGAAGATGCAGATAACTACATCAGAGTATACACTCCCAACAACACCTCAACGGAATGTAATCAATCTCAGAGACACAATGGGAAGTGGGATGATACTAAATATAGAATGCTTTTTTCATCTGGATGGATACAAACCTATTATGCAATAAGCCTTCGTCGACCCATAAAATTTGAAGGAATACAATTTGCTGTAGACCCAGAGGCAGATAATAGAATTATTATAAACGTATATTGGGACGATGGGGGTCATGATTACATTTTCGATTCTTGCATCTTTAAATCTTTAGATACAGATGGGACCTATTATGCGAAAGCCATTAGGGAAGGTGGCCACACTGGCACGGCTGTTAATTTTAAAATTTATAATTGTATATTTTACGATTTTGTTAAAACCACCTGGGGTAATGCCATTGAAACAGAAAGTGGCTGTCCTGATAATTTCTACATATATAACTGCACCTTTAATAATAATTATACTGCAGTTTATCAGACAGCTGGAACTATCGTAATGAAGAATTGTCTGTTTACCGGGAATACTACAGCAGATGCTTACGGGACTTTTGCCGCGGGAACAGATTACAACGCCACCAGTCGTGCTTCAATTGGTTATACGGTTACTGGCAGCGGAAATACCCATGATAGGGTAAACCAGACGTTTACCTTTGTGAATGCAGGAGGCAAAGACTTCCATCTTGCCTTTGATGACGCCGGCGCCAAAGATCGGGGAGTCGATTTATCGACAGATGATAATTTAGCTTTCTCAAATGACATCGACGGTGAAAGCCGGCCCTGTGGTTCGGCTTGGGATATCGGGGCGGATGAACGCGGTGGCAGCCAAGTCTATTATTCCGTTGGCCAAAACACCAGCAACATGACCGGCAGTCCCACCGTGACCATTTCTTCGGGAGTAGCTACATTTACTGTGGCTCAAATGGGAAACATAGGAGTAGGCGATCGAGTAACTTACACAACCCTGGGTGCCCCCCAAACGGAAACCTTTACTTCGAGCGGAACTTGGGTCTGCCCTGCCGGAGTTACCTCCGTTCAGGTCGAAGCATGGGGCGGCGGCGGTGCTGGCGGCGGAACCACCACGAATAGTACATCGAAGGGCGGCGGCGGTGCTGGCGGACAGTATGCGATAAAACAGAATATTACTGTAACGCCAGGCAATAGCTATCCGTATGTTGTCGGAGCGGTTGTGGCAGGAACAACTGGCAATGGAGCCACTGGCAATGATTCAACTTTCAATACTAATGTCGTTGTTGCAAAAGGCGGCGCTGGAGGATTGGCTCATCAAAATGGCGGAACTGCGGGTCAAGGAAGCACGGCTAATGGTGTCGGCGATACTGTTTACGCGGGCGGCAATGGTTCTAATGGCGCCGCCAGTTCGACTGGCGGTGCTGGCGGCGGAGGAGCGGGCTCTGGCGGCGCAGGCGGCAACGCCAGCGGAAATACGGCCGGGACTGGCACTGCCGTTGACGGCGGCAATGGCGGTGCGGGAAGAACGACTGTTGGAGCTGGAAATGCGGGGACAGCTGCGGGAGGCGGTGGCGGCGGTGGTTATACTACAACCACCACAAACAGAAATGGCGGTGCAGGAGCACGAGGGCAAGTCAAGATAACCTACCAGGCCCTCGCCAGCACCGTTGCCTATATTTCCGGAAAAATATCCCAAACCCAATGGACGCTGGTAACCAAGACCGGCGGCACACAGGCTGATGTTGGAACCGCTGCCACCGTTAGTTCGATTGCCCATGAATATGCTTCTCTTTCTGCGGCCATAAACGGAGCATACGATTCCAACCATCTTGGCAACGGCAACTTAGTCACTGGCAATTATGTTCTTAATATTCCCTGCTACAATGACACAGGAGTAGCTGATCAAACTGCCGTCATTATTGACGATTCCAACTGGACCACTGGAGCCAGCAATTACATCAAAATCTACACTCCCTCGACTTCTACTGAATGCAACCAAAGCCAGCGGCATTCGGGCACATGGAATACAACCAAATACCGCCTGGAAGTCTCTAATAGCGACGTCATTGACGTCTACGCTCTCCATGTCCGCATTGACGGTTTGCAAATTCAACTCACTTCTACCTCTAGCTGGTTGGACGCTATCGCCCTGAGATACTCCGGAGCTTATTACATAAGCAACAATATCCTTAAAGGTGTGATTTCAGGTGAAACCGACTATAATAGGGGAATTGAGGTCGAAGGGAGTGGAGGATTAGGCAGCAATGGTAGAGCTTATATTTGGAATAATATTATATACGATTTTATAAACGCCACTTACGGTGCGGTCGTTATCCAACATGCCGGGTCTGATACTATTTATGCTTATAATAATATATTTTATAATAATTCTCAAGTTTTCGAAGATTGGGGTAGCGGCGCCGTTGTTAAAAACAACCTTTCTTATAATAATACCAACAATTGGTATGGAGGTAATTACCTCAGCGGCAGTTGCAACAATCTTTCCGGACCCGGTACTGATGACTATATCCCCAGTATCGGTGCCCAAAACGGTGTAACGGTTACTTTCGTCAATCCCAACCCCACCCCCCCCACCCCAAGAGATTTGCATCTGGATTTAACCGACAACGGTGCCATGGAGAAAGGAGCCGATTTATCAACAGATGCTAATTTAGCTTTTTACACCGACATTGACGGTGAAGGCCGGTCCTGGGGTTCGAAATGGGATATCGGGGCGGATGAATATATAAATTTAAACCCCACAGCCGTAGACCTCATCTACTTCACGGCTAGGGGCCAGGGTGCTTCTGTCCTGGCTGAGTGGGAGACAGCCCAGGAGATAAGCAATCTTGGCTTCAACCTCTATCGCCTGGCCGGGGCTAATGGTTCCTTCACCAAGCTCAACAAAAACCTCATACCTGGCTTGATTTCCTCTGTCAAAGGTCGCAGGTACAGCTATACAGATACGGGTGTTACCCTGGGAGCTTTATACTATTACATGCTTGAGGATGTTGACCTCTCAGGGAAAGTGACGACGCACGGCCCGGTGTGTGTGGACTGGAATAATGACGGCATAGCTGATGACCAGGAGAATAAAGCCGCTGATGATGAAGAGGATAAAGATGGAAGCGGTTCTGAAGGGGATCAAGGCTCTGCACAGTGGACTCCTTCGCCTTATGGTGAATCTGCGAGCTGGGTGAAGGTTGCGAACTTCAGGGCTCGTCAGGAGGCAGACGGCGTTTCCCTGGAATGGATGACAAGCTTCGAAGCTGACAACTTGGGTTTTAATATATACAGGGAGCAAGACGGTAAGTATTACAGGATAACAACTGACCTTGTGCCTGGTTCTGTTTTCAACGCAGGAGCTGGGAAGGAACTTGCTGTGGGCCAGCGTTATATCTACTTTGATGCAATCTCGGAGCTAACAGGGCAAGAGTCCTACTGGCTGGATTGTGTGGGACTTGATGGCGCGCGCGCTTCCTTCGGCCCGACAAAGCCAGAAATAGACGCAAAGCCTACTCCTGAGCGGCTCAAGGCTCGGTTTCAATCAATCGCCAGGCATCAGGTTTCAAGGGAAGAGAAGTTGGGCAAGATTCTTGAGCTGCGCAAGGAACTGAAGAGCAAAGAAACAGAGATGCAGGCATCCCAGGCTGTATTCTCCTCCAAGACTATAATCTCCCAAGTTGTTCCTGGGTCTATAGAGCCACGGCTGCCGCCCAACGAGGCACAATGGGTTCTGGCAGCGAAGTCTGCGGTGAAGATTCTTGTTAAGGAAGAAGGATGGTACCGGGTTGGACAACCCGAGTTAGCTGCTGCTGGTCTTGACCCTTTGGTTGACCCCCGCTATCTCCAGTTGTATGTAGATGGTGAAGAACAGTCGATGATGGTCTCAGGGAGTAACGATGGGAGGTTTGATCCAGAGGATGCCGTTGAGTTTTACGGGAAAGGGCTTGATACGGCCTTCACTGATACCAGGGTCTACTGGCTTGTTGTTGGAAGCAGGCCTGGTAGACGCCTTGATACGCCTCTCTCAGATATCCGGATGGGTCTAGACATAAAGATGCTGCTTAGCCGGGGATTAAGAGGCCGGGGAGCATCTTTGAGCTTTCCCTATACCGTTGAGTTGAAGGAACGAACGTTCTATTTTGCTGCGTTGAAGAATGGAGAAGAGGATAGCTTCTTTGGCTCTGTCGTTTACACAGAGCCTGTGGAGCAGCTTATAAAGGCGCCGCACCCTGACCCTTCTGCTCCAGATGTTGCCAGGCTTGAGGTCGTGCTGCAGGGTGCAACAGATTCTTCTCACGAGGTCAAGGTTCTTTTCAATAATCAGGAAGCAGGTTTGTATGCTTTTAGCGGACAGCAGAGAGATACAATTGAGATTGAAATTCCTCACGGATTAATCCTGGAGGGAGAGAACATCGTGACGCTTGAAGCCCAAGGAGGGTCCATGGATGTGAGCCTTGTGGATTATATCCGGCTGACCTACTGGAGAACCTACACCGCGGATGAGGATAGTCTGAAGTTTACAGCAATGGGAACAGAGTGGATATCGATTGCAGGGTTCAGCAGTGCAGGGATCAGGGTCGTCGACATCACTGACCCTGTCCAGATGTTTGAGGTAGAGGGAAGGGTGAAGTCTGAGGGGTCGGGCTATGCCATAACGGTGAAGGTGCCGGGTCACGGGCAGAGGACACTTGTGGCCTTTAGCGAGGAGAAGATAAAGGAGCCGGCAGGTGTAGCGGCTAACATGGTCTCCTCTTGGCATGAGAGAACTCAGGGTGCTGATGTTGTGATCATTTCCTCCGGAGACTTCCTTGAGAGCCTCATGCCCCTTAAGGAACTAAGGGAGCAGCAGGACTGGTCAGTGGTTCTGATTGATGTGGAGGACATTTATGATGAGTTTAATTTCGGTTCAAAGAGCCCATGGCCGCTGAGGGAGTTTCTCAGCCGGGCATGTGACAGATGGGTTCCCGCGCCTCGCTTTGTGGTCTTGGTGGGAGATGCGAGCTACGACCCCCGCAACTACCTGGGTTTTGGAGATTTTGACTTTGTTCCCACAAAATATGTGGAGACCGAGTCCATTAAAACAGCGTCAGATGACTGGTTTGTGGACTTTGACGATGATGGCTTGCCGAATATGGCTGTAGGGAGATTGCCTGTGGATAGTGCTGATGAAGCTGAGGCAGTCGTTTCCAAGATCATAAGCTATGAGGAGGCTACTGGCTTCATGAACGAACTTTTACTTGTGGCTGATGCTAATGATAGCCCATATGATTTTGAAGCTTCCAGCGCAGAGGTAGCGGCCCTTTTGCCTCAAGGTATGACAGTGACGCAAATCCTCAGAGGGCAGAACCCAGCAGCAAGGACTGATCTTTTGGCCCTGCTCAATCAGGGGCAGCGAGTTGTCAATTACATAGGTCATGGCTCAACGGAGATATGGAAGGGGAATCTGCTCACTTCCTCGGATGCATGGGATCTATCAAACTCTCCCTATCTGCCCTTCCTGGTGAGCATGACCTGTCTGAACGGCTTTTTCCAAGACCCCGCCAGCGAGAGCATGGCTGAGACGTTTTTGAAGGCGGCGACAGGAGGAGCCGTGGGAGTATGGGCATCTTCAGGTCTGACATCTCCTCCAGAGCAGATGCCCTTGGACCTGAAGTTGATACAGCTGCTGTTTAACGGACAAGGACTGACTATAACTATAGGAGAGGCGGTCGTGTTATCCAAACAAGCTGTCAGTAATATGGATGTCCGTAGAACCTGGATTCTTTTCGGCGACCCCACAACAAAGCTCCGATGAGAAAAAGGGCCAGCCTATTTCTTTATTTATAATTGCAGAAAATCATAAATGGAACCGTAAAAAGGGAGGGAGTTCTTTTTAAATTTCAACCGCAGCTTTTATCTTCTCCAGCTGCTGCAAATACTCGGCGATGTCCTTTTCAGCTTCAAGGGCTGTCACTTCAAATTCCTCGACTATCTTTTCTTTTATCTCTCTCATCGTCATTTTTCCGTCCATCAGCTCCCAAATACGCGCCCCAACTTCATTCAGAGTGTAGATACTCTCCAGGTCAGCCACGTTTTGCCGAATTGGAATCAAAATGAACTCATTGGCTATTTTTCTGGATACAAAAGAATCGCTTTTCTTATAAACTTTATCGAGAAAACCCATTCAATCTTGGACCTTTTAATATAATTTCATTTATTTATAAAGAAAAAACGCGGTTAAGTCAAACCTGAAGAAGTTTAAATGGCGAGATAAAGATGTTCAAATTGGAGGGATTAAAAGGTGATTTTTATTCCTGCTCTTAAAGAGAAGCCGTTTAGGTTGATTTCCGCCTGGCGCACATTTTTTATCTCTGCACCTTGCATCAATTCACCTTCCTTAGGTGCTTCTTTGGGTAAAAAGATGTGCTTATACTGTTTATTAAGGTCAGGAATATAAAGCTCATAATACCAAATCTTCCCATCCCAAGAGTCAGATTCATTCCCGCTTGTTGTAGTCGTCCCCAGGTCTGAACGCCCTGATTCCTCAGTCCAGCTTAGACTCTCGCTTCCATTTCCGCTCCAGTCTTTAAGATTGACATATCTGTAATTTGCCTCGACAACCAATGAAACAAGGGATGAGACCTTGATATCAAGACCAATTCCTGCTTGATATCCCAGCTCTTTACATTTTGCTTCGTAAGTTCGAGTGCCATCTTCTGTATAATTATCAATCCAACTATACCAGAACGTATCATCGATACCGTAATAATCTGCTTGATATTTAAAATCCTGCAGGTACGACTCGCTATATTTAAGCGTGCTCCAGTAATAGCCCACCCCGGCCTTGACAAAAACCTCTGCTTTTTTGCCTGCCGGAATGAAAAAATAAAGGTCGCAGGTCACTGGAATGACGATTAATTTGGGTTGAGGCCAAGATGAGAAATTGTCCTCAAGGGAATAGTTGTAGTAGTACAAGTCTTCGTCAACTGTGCCGCTGTAGGCATCGTTTAGAGTCATAGTTCCTTTCTGGGTCCTGGTCAAATACTCCACGCCCAGCCCAAGACTGAAAGAGTTGGATAGGTTAAGCAGAACTTCTGCTTTCAAATTTTGTATCCATCCGAATTCCTTCCAGTCAATGCTGTAGTCAGTTTGGTAGTGGTCATTCCAATCTCTGATGAACTCGTTGTAGCCTCTGATCGTCCCGTTTAAATCCCCACCATTAATAAGGCTGGTCCCGCCGCTGATAGAAAGACTTATCCGGCCTTTCGCCTTCCATTCTGATAGAAATTCTGGTTGGGAAGCCTTAAGAAAAGCCTTGTTGGAAAATGAAGGGAGGGAGATTTTTCTGGCAATGCCCGGCACTGGCTCTTTTTTGATTATAGAGGCGAAGTCAAAAGAGATTATTTCATCGCCAATTATTATGCTATTTTTTAGACGAACTGGAGCAGAATAAGCCATGGAAAGGTTGATAATAGTCATCATCAGGATTGAAAATAGGCATATTTTTAAAACTTCTTTTTTCAAGGATAACCTCTTCAGATAATATTAATAAAATAAAAAAGATAGAACAACAAGTAAATAGCCTGAAGAGGTGATTCTAATGGTGATTTTCGCTCACCTTTATGGGTGTTCTAATTCATTGAAGATAAATAATTTCTTTTTTCTTTATTATTATTAATGATCTCCCAGCCTGCAGTCTTTACCTTATTTTAACGGTCATTGAATTTCATCCACTGTAATAGTGAATCTTCCCGCGGCAAGCCGCGAAGCATCTTCAGCATAGTTTAAATTCAAGCCCCTTCCCTTCTGGGCACAGGAAGAATCCCAGCTAGGTCTCCTATGACATTGATTAATTCTGTGCCAGCGGGAATGACGATCTTGGCGTTCGTGGCCAAAGACTTCTCCACGGTTTCAAGCCTCCTCAGCAGCTGGGCATTGCCGATAAAATATTGATTAGCCGCTTCGTTGACCAGCTTGATGGCCTGAGCTTCTCCCTCTGCCTCTAGAATTCTTGCCTGCCTTACGCCGCCGGCTTTCTTGATCTCTGCCCGCCGGGCGCCATCAGCCATGGTTTCTGTAGCTGTGGCAAAATCGATGGCTGCGATTTTTTCGTTTTCAGCTTTGACGACCTTATTCATCGTCTCCTGGACATCTTTCGGAGGGTCTATCTCCTTCAGCTCTGTCCTCACAATCTCAATTCCCCAGGTAACGGTTTCTTTTCTAAGCGTTTTCTGCAGCTCGTCGTTAATCTTTCCTCTCTCGCTGTTGGCGGATTTCAAGGTTAAAGTTCCGATGATATTCCTAAGCGTTGTTCGCGCCAAGTTAACAATCTGCCAGTGATATCTGTAAACATTATACTGGGAACTCTTTACGCTTTCCTCGTCATCCTTGACCTTAAAATAAACCTGGGCATCCACCCTGGCGTTCAGATTATCGTTGGTGATGATCTCCTGAGGCTCAGCATCGACCATAACTTCGGTGATGTTGACCCGGTATAATCTGTCGATGGCAGGAATAACCCAGTGGAAACCAGGCTTGGCAAATCTTTGATACTTTCCCAGACGCTCGACCAGCCCTCTATGCGTGGGCCTGACAATCCTGATGCCGCTAAAAAAGATAATCACCACGAAAATACCAATCAAGATTAAAGCCGTAACCATTTTTTCCCTCCTTATATTTATGACTTGGGGTTGTTCCTACCTTTTCTCTTCCTGAGGAACAAGCTTGTTGTAGTCGACGAGGAGCTTGAGATACCAATCCGGGAACTTGATCGGGTTTCTCTTCCGCGTCTTGACGTCGTAACTCCAGAGATGGTTGTATTTGACCAGCAAATCGTCGCCTAATTTCCACCAGGCATCTATGACCCGATTGGCATTGCCAAGACAGTAATCGGTCAGGAACTGCTGGGCTTGCGCCGGATTCTTCTTGTAGAGTTCTGCTGCCAATTTATCGATATCCGGCGTCCTGTCCACTGCTGACTTTTCCCACTTTATCTGGGCTTCCCTGACATCTTGGATGGCATAGGAATAGAGAACCTGGGTGTGAAAATCGACATAATCAAAAGCCCATCTGGCAGAATTGCGGTTGAATTCCCAGTGGTCTCCAATCTCGAAAGACCTGGGAATTTCTGTTATCCCTTCATAGAGCGGCATATAACAAGATGTATCCTGAGCGCCCCAGGCAAGCCAGACGATTCCTCCCACAGGATTGGGCAGCCAGCTTCTGCACTGGGTTATAGTGACGTATTCGGCCCGGTTGACACCGATGACGCGCGGCATGCTGTAGGTCTTGTCTTCGAGCTTGAAGCCATAGGGGATGAAATTTGGGTTGGCAAAAGGCCCACCCTGAAGCCCTCTGGCCGGGTCAAAAGGAGTTCCCTCGCACTTGTCCCTGGTCATCAGCATCACATCATAGACCGAGATTTTCTTATCCGGCTTGGCTGAAAAAGGCAGGTCCATGTTCGGCGTATCAGGGCCGAGCTTCAGGGATGGAGCGACGAGGTCGAAAAAGCGCCAGAGACGAACCCTGGACCCCTTGCTGCTCGAAGCACTGTGCTCGCTCGGAGAGTAAGCCCTTTTCCAGCTAAACGGCTTTCCGCTCTTCGGGTCATAGAATCCGGCCTCGACTGCATAAGAGACCGCATTGGGCGATGCCATGAAATAGTCAGGCTTGTTGAGCTCGATTTCGCCTATCCGGGATTCATTCGGGCAGACGCTGACCTGGTCATCAGGAACTCTCTGTGCGCACCAGACAGCTCCAGGCTTGCCGCTCTCAGGAGTCCAGAGCGGGCCGATAGGCATGATCTCAAAAATCCAGACTTCTTTCGGGTCAGCGACAGCCAGCATCTCCCCTGTATCTGTGTAGCCGTAGCCGTATTTCTCACCCAGCTCTCCCATGACTTTTATAGCTTCCCTGGCTGTCTTTGCCCTCTCCATGGCAAGAAGGGTCAGCATGGTGATATCGAATTTGGCCGTCGGTGTTGGATTCTCCATCTTTCTCTGGGCGCCGATGGTTGACTCGCCGATAGCTACCTGCTGGTCGTTCATGTAACCGAAAGCGCCATGAATATAGGCAAAGGCGTGGGGGACTTCAGGAATTTCAAGCCCGGCAAAATCATCCAAATATCTTTCCCACTTCAGCCCGACACTCGGCGGCAAGCTTTTGAACTGGTCGATGTGATAAATCTTTCGCTTCGAGCCAGGCTCATGGTCTGCGGCCGGGATACAACGCCAGGTCCAGTCGCAAAGGCCGCAGTCACAGGTGTGGGTGGTCATGACCGAGCCATCTGTCGAGGCATCTTTTCCGACCATGATCACCGTGCAGCCATCTGAAAGCGGCGCTGTGAAGTGCGATTCAAGCTCTTTGTTCTCCGGTTTGTTAAACGCAGAGAATCGAATCAAAATAAGAGCGGCAATCAGAAGAAAGGCTATGGGAAGAAGCTTTTTAAATCTCACTTTTGCCTCCTTTATTTTTAATTGAATTTAAAAGCAGCCTCAAAAATCATCTTTAAAACTGAAAACCCTGTCTTTGTAAATTGATATGCACTTTGAATAAAGAAACTTGAATTGAAGGAAATGACTTCACCTCGTGCAGACAAATCTTCACTTTGCGCAGGCAACAAATTTTTCACCTTTCATGACTTTCACTTGCTGGAATAGGCGGTAAATATATATCTGCAAAAAGCAAATGTCAAATACGGCTGGCATATCTTAAAAAGCAAGAAAAACTTTTGGTCAGGCCGGGTGTTTTGAAAGCATTTCGAAAGAGGGGCAGTCGGCCTTTTCGTTGGTCGAAAAAAGGTTGATGGAGATTAACCAATCACTCGCTGCCGACAATCCTCTCCACGTCCTTCACTTTCTTGGGAATGGGTTTGCCCAGGACTCTGTGTCCTTTTTCGGTGACCAAAACATTGTCCTCAATCCGGATTCCGCTAAAGTCCTTGTATTTTTCTACCTGCTCGTAATTGATGAACTGGTTGAGCTTTTTCTCCCCTCTCCACTTGTCGATCAGAGCAGGGATGAAATAGATTCCTGGCTCGACGGTCATGACAAATCCGGGCTGAAGCTCTTTAGCCATCCTCAAATAGGCAAGGCCAAACTGCTCGCTCCTTTTCGTCTTATCATCATAGCCGACATAATCCTCTCCCAGGTTTTCCATATCATGGACATCAAGCCCCAGCATATGGCCCAGGCCATGAGGAAAGAAAAGAGCATGGGCGCCTTGCTTCACCGCCTCATCCACATCTCCTTTCATCAGCCCCAACTCTTTCAAGCCCGAGGCGATATATCTTGCCACCTTGAGGTGAATGTCCCTGTATTTGATTCCTGAGGAGATGGATTGAATGGCTGTCTCCTGAGCACCGAGGACAATCTCGTAGACTTCTTTCTGCTTCTGGCTGAACGAGCCGCAGACAGGGATGGTGCGGGTGATATCTGAAGCATAATGGAGAGTTGACTCTGCCCCAGAATCGTTGACAAGGAGCCTTCCTTTTTTCAGCCGGTTCCCACGGTATTGGTTGTGGAAGATCTGTCCGTTGATGGTCAGGATTATGGGGAAGGCAAGGTTAAAACCATGAGAGAAAGCTATTCCTTCTATTTTCCCCACGATCTCCCTTTCATAGACCCCGCTCTTGGCCATCTTCATCGCCATCCGGTGCATCTCGTTAGTGATGATGTGGGCTTTCTCCATCTCCTCGACCTCTTCTTTCATCTTGACCGACCTCTGGGCAACAACAGCCTTGATAAGCTCCTCTGAAGCGCTGCCTTTGACAACATCAGGCTGCAGGCCAAGCAAATATGCAATCTTTAATCTTGTCTCAGGCCTGTAAGGGGGAAGGTAATGGACTTTTTTCCCTTTTTGTTGAGCACTCTTGACCGTCTCTTCGAGCTTGTTCAGGGGCACTGTCTCCTTCACCCCTGCCTTGATCGCCCTCTCTTTTATAGAAGGCTGATATCCCATCCAGATGATATCTTCGATACCGACATCATTGCCGAAAACAATCTCCTTGTTTTCATCGACATCGACCACTGCGGCCAGCAAAGGGAAATCCAGGCCGAAGAAATAGAGAAAAGAGCTGTCCTGCCTGAAATTGTAGGTGTTGGAGGGATAATTCATCGGGGACTCTTCATTTCCAATAAAAAGAATCAAGCCCGTTTTGATTTGCTCCTGAAGACGCTTTCGCCTTTGAATGTAAATTTTCGAATCAAACATTTCATCACTCCTTGTGTTTTTTTATAAGTCAATAAAAAATATCTTTGCCTTTATTGATATAAACGCAATAATAAAAGTGTCATCGCGAGGAGCGGAGCGACGTGGCGATCTCAAAAAGTTAATCTAAAGAGATGGTCACGCTCCCTTCGGTCGCTCGCCATGACAATGTAACAATATTTATTGCGTTTATATTGATTCAATTCTTTTCTATGACTTTCTTTGGCACGAGCCTTTTAAAATGATTGGTGTTCTGTTCTATTGATGATTTCATTCTGCAGGTCCGCATTGACGTCAACGAAATAATCGCTGTAGCCTGCAACCCGCACAATCAAGTCCCTGTATTTCTCAGGATGCTTCTGTGCATCCCGGAGCATCTCAGCGCTGACAACGTTGAGCTGGATGTGATGGCCATCAAGCTTGAAGTAAGACCTAATGAGATGAGCGAGCTTGTCTATCCCATCCTTATCAGCCAGAAGATTAGGAGCGAACTTCTGGTTGAGAAGAGTCCCTCCTGTTCGGACGTGGTCCATTTTCGAGGCGGATTTGATCACGGCCGTGGGCCCTTTCCTGTCCGCACCCTGGACAGGAGAAATGCCCTCTGAGAGGGGCTCTGAAGCCTTCCTTCCGTCTGCAGTGGCCGTGGTCATCCTTCCAAAGTAAATATGGACTGTTGTCGGCAAGAGGTTAATCTGATAAAAACCGCCTTTGGTGTTTGGCCTTCCGCTCACAGCGCTGTAGTAGGTCTCAAAGATAGACCTCATGATGTCATCAGCATAATCGTCGTCATTCCCGTACTTCGGCGTTTTGTTCAAAAACCTCTGGCGGAGAGGCTCATGTCCTTCAAAGTCGCGCCTCAGCGCCTCGAGGAGCTCTTTCATGCTGACATGCTTTTTGTCGAAGACATTGTATTTTATCGAAGAAAGGATATCAGTGATTGTTCCCAAACCAACGCCCTGAATATAGGACGTGTTGTAGCGGGCGCCTCCGTCATGATAATCCTTTCCCTTGGCGATGCAGTCGCTGATGAGCATGGAGAGAAACGGAGTTGGCAGATACTCGGCATATAATCTCTCGATGATGTTGTTTCCTTCGACCTTGATGTCAACGAAATGCTTGACCTGCTTTTGAAAGGCCTCAAAGAGCTCTTCGTAGGATAAAAACTGGGCAGGGTCTCCGCTGCGCAGGCCAATCTCTTTTCCTGTCCTGGGGTCGGCGCCATTATTCAGGGTGATTTCAAAAACTTTTGGCAGGTTGAAATAGCCGGTGAGGTTGTAGTTTTCCTTTCCGAAGGCGCCAGTCTCCACACAGCCGCTGCAGCCTCCGTTTCTTGCATCCTCGACAGACTTTCCCATTCTGATGAGTTCCTGGACAATAGTGTCGGTGTTAAAAATCGAAGGCTGACCGAATCCGGTGCGGACAATCCGCAGCGCCCTCTTCAAGAAACTGTCAGGAGTCTTCTTGCTTATCTGGACCATGGAGCTCGGCTGCAAAATCCTCATCTCCTCGACGATATCGAGGATAAGATAGGAAAGCTCATTGACCGCATCAGAGCCGTCAGGCTTGACACCGCCGGTGTTGATTAAGGCAAAATCAGTGTAGGTGCCGCTCTCTTCTGCGGTTACGCCGACCTTGGGCGGAGCAGGCTGGTTGTTGAACTTCACCCAAAAAGCCTGCAGGAGCTCTTTTGCCTGCTCTTTGGTCAGCGTTCCAGCCTCAACTCCCTTTTTGTAAAAAGGATAGAGATGCTGGTCGAGCCTTCCGGGGTTGAAGGAATCCCAGGTGTTGTATTCGATGACCACGCCCAGATGCACAAACCAGTAATACTGCAGGGCTTCCCAGAAATTCTGGGGCGCATGAGCCGGGACTCTGGAGCATATTTCGGCAATTCTCCGCAGCTCTTTCTTCCGGGCAGGGTCTTTTTCCTTGGCGGCCAATTCTTTTGCCTTCTGAGCATGGCGCTCAGCATAAAGGATTAGAGCGTCGGCGCAGATTTCCATCGCCCTGAGCTCTTCCCTCTTTTTGTAGGCGTCAGGGTCGCGCAGGAAATCGAGCTTCTTGATGTTCTCTTCTATCTCCTTTTTAAAATCGAGAAATCCCTTTTTATAAATCTTATCGTCTAAAACTGTATGCCCCGGTGCTCTCTGCTCCTGGAATTCAGTAAAGATTCCAGCTTCGTAGGCATTCTTCCATTCCTCGGACATCTCGCTGAAAATTCTGTCTCTAATCGATTTCCCTCTCCAGAAAGGAATTATTTCCTCTTCATAGAGCCTTCTTGTCTCCTCATCGACCTTGAACGATGTCTTCGGCCTTGTGTTCAGGATATCAAGGTCTTGGAGGCTGTGGGCTGTGACCTCCGGATAGGTCGGAGTTGCCCGGGGAGCAGGCCCTCTCTCGCCGACGATAAGCTCTCCTTCGTTGATGCCGATGCTCTTGTGCTCGAGCAAATACTTAAAAGCCAGAGCCCGCCTCACAGGCGCAGACACCTTTTGAGCGATGTCGCTCTTGCAGAACTCAGTGATGAGCTTTGCTCTTTCCGCAGTTATGTAAGGTGATGTGTTTATGCTTTGCTCTCTTAATTTTTTTATCCTCTCGTTCATGTTTTACCTTTCTTTCTCTATCATAAATCCAGAATCGATGAATATTTTCTTAATCTCCTCCATTTTATCATTTGAAGGGGGCTGGAGAGACTCGGTTAGATTCTTTTTTCCAAGCCTCTTGTATTTTTGCACCCCTCCCCGGTGAAAGGGCAAGAGGTTGATTTGTTTTATATTCTTGAAAGAAAGAAGATAGTCGGCAATCCTTCTCATATTCTCGCGGTCGTCGTTGACGCCTGGAATGACAGGGATGCGAACGATGATCTTCTTTCCTTTTTCAGAGAGTCTTCTCAAATTCTCGAGCACGATTTCATTCGAAACGCCTGAATATTCTCTGTGCTTCTTGGGGTCCATAACTTTGAGGTCATAGAGAAAAAGGTCGACATTATCGGAGATTCTATCAAGGATTTCAGATGAAGCATATCCTGAAGTGTCGACTGTTGTCCGGATTCCCCTTTTCTTGAATTCCTTGAGAAGGGCTTCGAGAAAATCAGGCTGCATCAAAGGCTCTCCACCGGAGAAAGTCACGCCTCCGCCTGACTCGTCAAAAAAAATCCTGTCTTTTTCCACCTCTTTGAGCACATCCTGAACTGTCACCTCTCTGCCGCTGATATCGAGCGCCTCATAGACGCAAACATCCCTGCATTTTCCGCAAGAATCGCATTTCGCTCTATCCACAGTGATAGAGCGGCCGTTTTTTGAAATTGCAGCCTGGGGACAGACAGAAAGACACCGCTCACATTCTGCGGCGCATCTTTCGGCTTTGACTATGATTTCAGGCTTTGATTCCTGGCCTTCTGGATTGTGGCACCACTGGCAGCGAAGAGGGCATCCTTTGAAAAACACAGTCGCCCTTATTCCTGGGCCATCGTGGATAGCATAGCGGGTGATGTCAAAAATCAATCCCTTAGCTTTTTTTTTCTCTGGCATGATTTAAAGAACTCTCAACAAATTTTCGCTCAACAATAATATTATAGCAGCAAGGCAAAAAGTTCAAAACAAGAAAAAGAGGGCAGAAACTATTCAGAACTCGCGATGATAGGTGTTTCCCTGCTCCAAATAGAGGTTATTTCTCAAAACCTCATCCGATCGCATACTTGGAAATGCTTCTGTCCCCTTTTTCTTATTTCAGGGTTAAGACAGGCTTTCCCAGCATTCGCTCATTGACCTGGATTCCCAGACCTGGTTTGGAAGGAACATCAAGCATCCCCTCTTTTCTCTGTGGCGCATCTTCTGCAAGATGAAGGTCGTTGTAGCTGTTAAAGTCAGTCGAGCTGAAATAAAATTCGGGTCTTGTGCTTCCGACAAGATGGCTGATGGCTGCAGTTGTGATATCGCCGCCCCAGCTATCTTCGATGGTCATGGCAATTCCGAGCGATTCGCACAAATCTCTTGCGAGCTTGGTCTTGGTCAAGCCTCCAAGCCTGGAAATCTTGAGGTTGACGACATCCATGGCTCTCTCATTGTAAGCCCTCAGAAGAGGAACAACGCCGTTTATCACTTCGTCTAAAACTATCGGAAAGCGGGTCTGCTGGCGAACAACAAGACATTCTTCAAGAGTGGAGCAAGGCTGTTCGATATAAAGGCTCTCCCCTTCCAGGGCATTGATAACACGAATGGCTTTGTGTGTCAGCCAGCCTGTATTCGCATCGGCGACGAGAATGTCTCCTGGCTTGAGTACTCTTTGGACCGCCTTTATGCGCCTAATATCGTCATCAGGGTCGCCTCCGACTTTGAGCTGGAAGCGGCGATACCCTTCTTTTCTGTAACGGGCCACATCATCAGCCATCTCCTCTGGAGACCCCTGAGATATGGCTCGATAAAGGGGGAAGCTTTCAAGGCATCGCCCGCCGAGCAACGTGCAAAGAGGAGCTGCTGCGGCCTGGCCGAGGATATCCCAGCAGGCGATATCCAGAGGAGACTTGATATAGCTGTGCCCCACTAAAGCTGTGTCCATGATGCTGTTTATAACATTGAGCTGACAGGGATCCTGGCCAAGGAGAAGAGGCCCTATCTCAGCGATGCCTCCAGGCACACCTCGGGCATAAGCATCCATGTAGGCAGAGCCCAGTGGACAGACCTCTGCAAATCCATTCAGCCCTTCGTCAGTCGAAATCTTGACGACCGTGGAGACAAAGGCGCTGACTGAATGGCCCCTGGACCAGGCGTACTTCTGGTCAAGGAGCTTATAGCGAACCTGGTAAACATCGATCTGTTTAATCTTCATCCAAGGCCTCCTTTCATGAAATTCACTTCATTTTAACCTGTCTGGCCGATTTATTTTTTCTCAAGGGGTCAATCTCTTCAGGCCCTTTGACAAGCTTCAATTCATAAACACATGGTAAAAAAAGGGACAGGCAACTCATTCTATGAAAAGCAGCCTGTCCCCTTTTTATGTAGCAGCCGATGATGATTGATTAAAAAAGGGGACGGTCCCTTTTCTACAGATTTGTCAGTTTGTTCAGCTCTTCCCAGTCCTGGTCGACCTGTTTTTGGGCTTTCTCCAGCACCCAGGCATTCTCTTCCTTGAAGAGATGGCGGAATCTTCCTTGAGGCTTGAGCCATTCCAGGATGGGCTTTTTCTCTTTCGGCTTGTAATTGAGCTTGTACTTGCCGTTCTCAACTTCATACAAAGGCCAGGCACAGGTATCGAGAGCAATCTGAGCCAGACGAATTCCCTGCGATTCATCGTACTTCCATTCAGTCGGGCAGAGACAGAGAACGTTCAGGAAGGCTGGGCCCTCGACCTCAAAAGCCCTTTTGGCCTTGTTGTAGAGGTCCTGCCAGCGGACAGGGCTGGCCTGGGCTGCATAGGGAATGTTGTGGGCGACCATAATCTTTGTCAGGTCCTTGCGCCGCTGCAGCTTTCCAGGGCTCTTCTCCCCTTCTGGAGAAGTCGTTGCCGAAGCTCCAAACGGCGTTGCCGAAGACCTCTGCCCTCCAGTATTTGCATAGGCGTTGTTGTCGTAGCAGACATAGACGATTTCGTGGCCCCGTTCCATGGCGCCGGAAAGAGCCTGGAGTCCGATATCATAGGTTCCGCCGTCGCCGCCAACGCCCAAGAACTTAATCTTTTTATCTGGAGGAATCTTTCCCCTTTTCTTCAGCGATTTGTACATGGCCTCAACCCCGGCAATGGTTGCCGCTGCATTCTCAAAGGCGCTGTGAATCCAGGTCACGTTCCAGGAGGTTCTTGGAAAAATTGTTGTGCAGACCTCAAGGCAGCCTGTAGCGTTGGCGATGATCAGAGGGTCTTCAGTCGCCCTCAAGATAATCTTGAAGATAAGAGGGATTCCGCAGCCGGTGCACATGCCGTGGCCGGCGACCAATCTATCTTCCAATGCTGCTAAGTCTTTCAGTTTTGCCATTTTCCTCTCCTTTCCTTTATTCTCTCAAGTTGATGTAGCCGCACATCTCCGCGACTTTTCCGGTCTCTGCAATTTTTTCCAGCTTCAAGCCCACTTCTTTAAAGTGCTCGACCATGATATCCCTTCCGCCAAGTCCATAGACATAATTCACGATTTTTGGACGCTCACTGTAGTCATAGAGGCTGGACCGAATCTCGGTGAAAAGGGGCGCGCCAAAAGCTCCAGGACTCGAAGAACGGTCCAGAACAGCGACTGCTTTCATTTTTTTCAGAGCTTCAGCAACCTTCTGGTGAGGAAAGGGGCGAAAAACCCTTGGCTTCAGCAACCCGATTCTCTTCCCTTCTGCCCTCAACTCATCGACGGCATCTTTGCAGGTTCCAGCAGCAGAGCTCATGACCACGATGCAGGTTTCAGCGTCCTCCATGCGGTATTCCTCAAAAAAGCCATATTCGCGGCCAAACTTCTTTCCGAACTCCTTGCCAACAGCCTCGATAACCCTTGGAGCATTCTCAATACCCTCGATCTGGTTCCTCTTGTGTTCAAAGTAGTAATCGGTGAAATCTATGGGCCCGACTGTCATCTTCCGGCTGGTGTCAAGCAGGGGATAAACAGGCTTGTATTCGCCGACAAATTTCTTGACCTCATCGTCGTCCTCAACCTGAATGGCTTCCAGGGAATGGCTGATGATGAAGCCATCCAGCCCGACCAGAACCGGAGTCCTGACATCCAGGTGCTCGGCAATCCGAAAAGCCTGGATGAAATTGTCGTAAGCCTCCTGGCAGCCCTCAGAATAAAGCTGAATCCAGCCTGAATCCCTCGCGCCCATGGTATCGCTGTGGTCGCCGTGAATATTGATCGGGGCGCTCAGGGAGCGGTTAGCGATGGCGGCAACAATGGGCAGCCGCAGGCCGGCTGCAATGTAAAGCATCTCCCACATCAAAGCCAAACCCTGGGAAGAGGTGGCTGTCATCACCCGTCCTCCGGCCGAAGCAGCCCCGATGCAGACGCTCATCGCACTGTGCTCGCTCTCCGGACAGACAAACTCGCCGCTGATCAGCCCGTCGGCCTTGAACTGGGCTATGGTCTCGACAATGGCTGTGGAAGGTGTGATAGGATAGGCTGCGATGACGTCAGGGTCGATCTGCCTTGCTGCCTCGGCTATTGTCTGATTTCCGTTCAGCGTTTTCATCGTCTTCATTTTGGACTCCTTTCAGCAAGCTTAATTTCTTCCTTGACCATAACCAGAGCCTTTTCCTTAGGCGGGCATTCTGTGCAGCAGATTCCGCATCCTGTGCAATAATCGTAATTGACGCCTTTGACCTCGCCTTTTTCGACGCGGATGGCAAAATGAGGGCAATAGAGCCAGCAGAAAAAGCACTGGATGCAGTTTTCCTCGATGAACTGAGGCTTCTTACCTGAGCGCCAGGTTCCGGTCAGATTCTTGACCGAATTTCCGGCATCAAGGTTGATGGTGCCGATTGTCAGTTCCTTCCAGCTTTCTTTCTTCATCCTTCCCTCACCTCCTTAAAGGCTCTGTCAACTGTGCGCATGTTCTTCTCCACAACCTCTGGACGCAGCTTTTTGCTGAGTGAGACTTCGACTCTTTCTTTAAATTTAATAAGGTCCATGAGCTTTGTCACTTTAACCAAAGCTGCCACCATCGGGACATTGGGAATAGCTCTGCCCAGCTCTTCTGAAGCTATGGTGTAAGCATCCAGGGCAAATATCCTCCTATCCCCCAGGGATAGCCTTTCCCGGATAAGAGCAATATCAAAAGTAGTATTGATAATGAAAAGAGCGTCCTCCCTGGCTCCCTGGCCGATGTCCACCAGGCCTAACAAGGAAGGATCGGTGACAACCACGATATCAGGATTGTAAACCTGGCTATGAGTGCGGATGGGCTTGTGGCTGATGCGATTGAAGGCCAATATCGGAGCGCCTCTCTTTTCCGCTCCAAATTCCGGGAAAGCCTGGATATGAATTCCCTTTTCTGAAGAGAGGACGTCGGCTAAAGTCACAGCAGCTGTGACCACTCCTTGGCCGGCACGGCCGTGCCAGCGGATTTCAATTTTCTCTTTCATCGAACCTCCTCGCAATTATAATCCTAGACTTTTCTCCTTCATGTTCTCTTTTATTCCTCATTCCTTGATTTCTGTCCTGCCCTCGAGGGCTTTCTTGATCGTCACCTGGTCGGCATAATCGATGTCAGAGCCGACAGGCAATCCCATGGCGAGCCTGGTCAGTCTGATTTTGAAATATTTTAAAATTTTCGCCAGATAGACCGCCGTGGATTCCCCTTCGACAGTGGGGTTAGTGGCGATGATAACCTCTTTAAATTTTCCCTTTTTTATTCTCTTCAACAGCTTCTCGGTCTTGAGCTCATCAGGCCCCACTCCCTTCAAAGGCGAAAGCGCACCCAGAAGCACATAGTATCTACCGTTGAAAATTCCTGTCTTCTCTATGGAATAAATGTTGAACGGCTCTTCGACAATGCACAGGATTTCATCGCTGCGGCTCGAATCAGAGCAGTATGGACAGGGGTCGACATGAGTCAAGCTGTTGCAGAGGGAGCAGTGAAAAGTGCTTAGCTTGGCCTCTTTTATGGCGCTGGCCAAGACCTCCACTTCCTCCTGGGGAAGACCTGTGAGATAAAAGGCGATTCTCTGGGCAGTCTTAGCCCCGATGCTTGGAATCTTTTTCAGCTCTTCAATCAGGCGACCGAGCGGATGTATCTCTTCGTTCATCAGAAAAGACCTGGAATCTTCAGACCAGCTCCCAGCTTTCCTATCTTCTGGGATAAGCTCTCATCGACTTTGGAGCTTGCGTCGTTGAAGGCAGCGGTGACCAAATCCTGAAGCATCTCCACATCCTCCTTGTTGACGACTTCCGGGTCGATGCGGATGGAAACAAGATTTTTTGTTCCGTCAAGAGTCACTGTCACCATCCCGCCACCGGCAGAGCCTTCGACGCGCATCTCTCGTAACTCCTCCTGGATTTTGCTCTGCATCTCCTTTGCATCTTTCAGCAATTTCTGTAAATTCGGGACACCTTTCATTCCTTTCTCCCTGAATCAAGAATGATTTCTCATTCCTTCTTCCCGGCCTTTTTCATCGGCTTGACCGAAAGCACCTGGGCCTTGAATGTATCCATAAAAGACTGGACAGAAGGGTCTTTGAGCGCAGCCTCTACCTCTTTTTCTCTCTTGCCTCCCTCCTCCCCGGCCTGTTCAGATGCTGTTTCCTTTATTTCCTTTATCTCCTGTATTTCCTGATTCGCAACCTCAGGAGACATCTTTTCAGGCAGGATTTCTTCTTCCCGAGGACTCTCTTTCACGAATTTTTTTTCTGTTGGGAATTTCAGCTCTTTTTTGAAGTCTTCAATATCCTGAATCATCTCTTTCAAGGGAGTAATTTTCTTGAAATGGCAGAGTTTAACCAGGAATGCTTCGAGATATATTCTTGGGTAGGAGGAAAACCTCAGCCCCTGCTCTCCCTGTTGAAGGGCAACAAGATAGCGGAGAATCTCTTCCTGGGAAGCCTTCTCTGCTTCTTCCTGGAGAGCCCTCATCTCCTCTTCGTTTAAAGGCAGCAGGTCCTGGGGACTCTGAACCGACTTCACAAGAAGCAGGTTTCTGAAATGCTGAATCAGCTTGCTGTAAAAGAAGCGCAGGTCATAGCCGTTTTCGATAAGCTTTTCGGCGAGCGGAAAAATCTCATCCGCTTTTTCTTCGAAGATTGCCCTGGAAAAGGCAAAAAGGATATCCCTGCTCATTGTTCCCAGGATTTCTTTCAAGTCCTCGTCGCTTATGACATCTCCGGAAAAGGCGACAGCCTGGTCGAGCAGGCTCTGAGCATCCCTCAGACTCCCGTCTGCGGCTTCGGCGATGAGATTCAAACCGTAGGAGGAAATTTTTATATTTTCCTTTTGAGTGATATCTAACAAATGATTGATGATCTCTTTCTGAGAAATCTTCTTGAATTCAAAGTGCTGGCAGCGGGAGACAATCGTCGCCGGCACTTTATGGAACTCTGTGGTGGCGAAGATGAATATGGTGTGGGGTGGAGGCTCTTCGAGGGTTTTTAGAAGAGCATTAAAAGCCTCCCGGGTCAGCATGTGGACCTCGTCGATGATGATGACTCTGTATCGGCTGCGGATAGGCCTGTATCTTACGCTTTCACGCAGCGCTCTGACCTCTTCAATCCCGCGATTGGACGCACCGTCAATTTCAAGGACATCCACCGAGCGGTCCTCGTAAATCTCCTTGCAGAATTCGCATTTGTTGCAGGGAGTGGGAGTTGGCCCATACTGACAGTTGAGAGCCTTGGCCAGGATTCGAGCAGCCGTTGTCTTGCCCACTCCTCTCATCCCAGAGAAGATATAGGCTTGTGCGACCCTGTTATTTTTGATAGCATTCTCCAGGGTCTGGACAACAGTTTTCTGGCCAATCATCTCCTCGAATGTTTTTGGCCTGTATTTCCTGGCAAAAATTAAATAGGTCATTTCAGCAGGCTTATATCGATATAGACAAGGAAACTACGTTCCTTTTTTTTAAAGGATATATTATCACAATTTGAGATGAATTCAAAAAAAATTTTGTCTTCGGCTCAGGCTGGTTGCTTCGAAAACACGCAGGCTTTGCCCCGGCGAGGCAAAGCCTGCTCGGTTTCAGGCCTCGCTCTCCTCTCCTTTCAGGAGAGGAACCTTGCCCGCTCGGCCTTCAAACGGTTTTCTTAAGCAACCAGCCTGAGCCTTATTTGATGGATAGGAATAGACTGTCCTATTGAAGAAAAAAAAGAAGAAGAACAAGAAACTTATAATATTTCAAGCAATGAACAAACAAAAAAGTCTGGCAGAGGTTCATCTGGCGGTATTGCTTTTCGGGGTGGCTGGCCTGTTCGGCAAATGGCTTACCTTCTCTCCCTTGACGATTGTCCTTGGACGGGTCTTTTTTGCCAGCATCACTCTGGCTTTTCTTCTCAAATTGACAGGGCAACGATTTTCCATCTCTCCTCGAAAAAATTATCTTGCCCTTGTCCTCCTGGGATTCATCCTGGCCATCCACTGGGCTTGTTTTTTTCAATCGATTCAGGTCGCGACTGTAGCTGTTGGCCTTCTTTCCTTCTCTACTTACCCTGTTTTTACCACTTTTCTTGAGCCGCTGCTCTTAAAGGAAAAAATCATTAAAATGAACTTTCTTCTTTCTTTAATCTGTCTTGCAGGAGTTTCTCTCATCATTCCTCGTTTCAGCTTGGGCCATTCGACTTTTGTCGGCGTGCTCTGGGGTTTGCTTTCCAGCCTGACCTTTGCCCTGCTTACAGTTTTAAACAGAAGCCTCACCCAGAATCTCCCAAGTTTGCTCCTTGCCTTCTACCAGGATTTCTTCGCCCTGCTCTTCCTCCTGCCCTCCTGCATCGTCTTCCATCCTGCTTTAAATGCCAGGGATATCCTTCTGCTTATCGTTCTTGGAGTTTTTTGCACGGCGGGCTCCCACAGCCTGTTCATTGATGGGATGAAGAGAATAAAAGCTCAAACAGCCAGCCTCATCAACACTCTGGAGCCTGTCTATGGAATTGTCTTCGCTTTTTTCTTGTTGCGTGAAATCCCTTCTTTGCGGACGATTTTGGGAGGAGTGATTATTCTCTTGAGTCAGGCTTTTATCATTTCAGAATTCTTTAAGAAAAGGAAAACCTGAGATTATTTATCTTTCTTTTTTTTAATCTTTCCCTTCTCCACCTCTTTCTTCTCTGTTTCCTTTCCCTGTTCCTTTGCTGTTTCCTCTCCATGTCTTTTTTCTACCTGGGATTTTTCTTCCTCATGGCTTTTTCGAAGCTTCGCGGCCTTTTCTTTATGCTCGTTTTCAATCTTTGCCTTTTCTTCAGAGGTCTTTGCCGCTCGCTTTTCCTGTTCTATTTTCTTCTCAAGGTCCTGCACTTCTTTCTGCTGGCTTTCCTGCAAGAGCTTGATCTCTCTCCGGTGAATTTCCTTCAGACTCCGTTCTTCAGGAATAGGCGCTTCTCTCTCCCCTGGCCTTCTGAACTGGGCTTTGGACACAGTGGCTCTCGCTTCTTCTTTGTTCAAAATAGTCTTGGGCTTTGCGCTTTCACTTTCTCTTATCGCAGGCCTGTAAATCTCAAGGTTTCCGTATTCAACTCTGGATGCGCCTTCTCTCTTTGCATCCCTCAGCTCTACCTTTGAAACGCTCTTTCTGGTAATCCTTCTGACTTGATCGACATCGATTCCTGCGTTTATGACCCTGTTATTCTGGACATAGATATTTGTCTGGATAACAGTGGAGTTGATAATGGTTATGTTTCGTTCAAAGGGGAAAATATGGCGGTGGAGATGAGGCTCCATAAAGTAAATTCCATCCACAAAAATCCAGTGTGAATTGGGAATGGAATAACGAAAGTCTCTGATGCCAACGCCAGCCACAAAATGAGCCTCGGGCGGCAGAGGCGCCCATCCGATATAAAGATCGCCCCTTCGCCAGGTCACCCAGCCAGGACCCCAAACAGTATCTGGAACCCAGAACCAGCCGAGGTCTCCATCCCATCCCCAGCGTCCGTAATGAAAGGGAGCCCAGCCCCATTTGAAATAAGAGACCCATGTCCAGCCATAATCTGTCCAGGCCCACTGTCCGTAAGTGTAGGGACGCCAGCCGTACCAGGTGTCCTGCGGAATCCAGACATATCCGTAGGGAGGATAATAGACCCAGAGGCCATAGGGAGAAAGAGAGTCATAAAAATAAGAAATATCCATGGTTGGCGCTAATTCTTCTCTCGGCGTCTCTTCGACTGTCTCTCTCTCCGTAGGCGGACCCTCTTTGCCTGAATAAGGAACATAAAAAACACAGCCTCCAATAAAGACAAGCATTAAAAGAATAATGAAAAAATATCTTTTCATGATTATCCCTCCTTAGGTCAGATTTAATTTATTATTCAGCCTGTTTAAAGACATGAGCGACTCGCTCAAAAGCCCAGTCAAGCTCTTTCTTTTTGATAATCAAGGGAGGAGCAAAACGGATGACATGCTCATGAGTCTCCTTGCAAAGTAGGCCTTCTTCCTTCAAGGCTTCGCAGAAGCGCCTGGCTCCTCCTGCCTCAGGTTTCAACTCGATGCCGATGAGCAGGCCCTTGCCCCTGACCTCTTTGATGTGCCTGCTTTTCAGAGTCTTCAATTTCTCCAGGAAATAATTTCCCTGCTCGGCAGAGTTCTCAATCATCCTTTCTTCCTTAAGCACTCGAATCGCCTCTCGGGCAACAGCACAGGCCAGGGGATTCGCTCCAAAGGTCGAGCCGTGCTCACCGGGCTTAAATAGCCCCAGGATCTCGCGCGAAGAAAGAACAACAGCAATGCCATAAAAGCCCCCGCCCAGAGATTTGCCGATAACCATCATATCAGGCTTCACCTCTTCAAACTCGCAGGCAAAAAGTTTACCGGTGCGTCCCAGACCTGTCTGGATTTCATCAGCGATAAAGAGAATTTTATGCTTCTCGCAGAGTTCCTTGGCTCTTTTCAAGTATCTTTCTGGAGGGATGAGAATTCCAGACTCAGCTTGAATCGGCTCCAGCAAGAAAGCAGCCGTGTTGGGCCTGATGGCCATTTCCAGAGCTTTTAGGTCACCATAGGGGACGACAAC
The DNA here is from genome assembly GCA_964645765.1 of uncultured Eubacteriales bacterium. GTDB lineage: Bacteria > Acidobacteriota > Aminicenantia > Aminicenantales > Aminicenantaceae > CAZGMN01. The sequence continues at coordinate 20,266 of CAZYBE010000017.1, read as the reverse complement.
GAATCCTGGAGTGAAAGGACCGAAGTCTTTCCTGTACAAGGGCTCAGTCGAAAAGCTGATGACAGTTATGGTGCGGCCGTGAAAATTGTTGGAGCAGGCGATGATTTCTGCCTGATTCTGGGCAATTCCCTTTTTCTGATAGGCCCACTTCCGGGCCGCCTTGATCGCTGTTTCCACGGCTTCAGTCCCTGAGTTCATGGGGAGAACCATCTCATAGCCAGTCAAGTCACAGAGCTCCTTGGCCAGCAGCGGCCACTGGTCATTACGAAAAGCGCGAGAGGTAAGAGTTAGCTTCTTGGCTTGCTTTTTTAAGGCCTTAAACAGACGCGGATGGCAGTGTCCCTGGTTAACAGCAGAGTATGCGCTCAAAAAATCAAGGTATTTTTTGCCCTCAACATCCCAAACCCATACACCCTTTCCTCTGGTGATGACAACGTTTAAAGGAAGGTAATTGTGGGCTCCGTATAAATCTTCAATCTCTACAAATTCTCTGGTTTCCATGACTTCTCCAAAATATGTTGTAAGGATAAATTTATTTTATATTTTTATGCCACTGGCGGAGAGGGTGGGATTCGAACCCACGGTACGACGTAAGCCGCACACACGCTTTCCAAGCGTGCTCCTTAAGCCACTCGGACACCTCTCCACTTTTGTTTCAAAGGCTGAAACTCAAAAAGAGCGGATATCTAAGTTATCAAAAAAATAACGCATGGTCAATTAAACGAATGCCAAAAAAATATGAAATTCTAAATTTTATTCCTCTGAAAAATGTGAAAATCAAGATACCGGATAAAAATGGCCTCTTCTATCCCTGTCTCTTTAAGCCTGGATTAATTAAAGTTTGCCAGGAATCGGAAAAAGCAAAAACCCAGAGACTACTCGGATGGTGTCTTCAGTTTAGAGTTCAGAATTTATTACAACTCAAGATTCCCGATAGATATTGATTATATCCTTCAATACTGAGGCGCCGGCACCCCTCGGGTCTGATTTTCCTCCAGTTACAGTGACAGCGCCCATTGTATCTGTGAAGAAAGTGATTCCTTTGTTCGTTCCATCAACGCCAAACAAGGGATGGGAGCCATTTACAATCGTCAGAGCTACTTCGAGCTTGAATTTCCCTTCTTTCTTATAGATTCTTCCCAGAAGTTTTAGAGCTTTGCCTTTCTCTCTTGCCTGGCTCAAAAGCCGAGGAGGAATCCTGGTGATGCCCTCGACTTTGACATCATTCAAGGCAAAATCTGTGTTCAGGGCTGCGTTGGAAATTATGAGAATCTTTGAGGCTGTATCCCAGCCTTCGACATCAAAAGACGGGTCAGGCTCGGCAATGCCTTTGGACCTGGCTTTATCTAAGGCCTTCTTGTAGTCTATGCCCTCTCTCATCCTGGTCAGGATATAGTTTGTCGTTCCGTTCAGAATTCCTTCGACCTGAGAAATCCCGGCTCCGGCCAGGGAATAGAGGGCAACATCCATGGCAGGGAGGGCTGCAGCTGTTGCTCCGCTGAATTTTAAGGCCAGATGATTCCTTTCTGCCTTCTCTTTCAGGCGACGGAAATCAACTACCAATGGCCCCTTATCGGCTGTGACCACATGCCATCCTTTGTCCAGAGCACAATGGATATAGCTGAGGCCGGGTTCTCCGTCTCTAATGCTGGACGGAGTGCAGGCGACCAGCACTCCTGGCTCGATAGAGTCAAGTGCATCTTTCAGCTCGAGCCCTGGCTTCCAGAAATGATTTTCTTCGAATGAGAACGAAGAAGAATATTTCTCGAGAATCTCTTTTATATTCAACGGCCGGGGAGAAAGGAGCGCACCTCCTCGCCTGAAGATGGAATGGACCTCGATGTCGAGATTGTACCTGGACCGGCAGAACTGTTTTTTCTCCTGCAAAACCTGGAGAAATCCCTTGCCGACATTGCCGAATCCTGCAAGGACGATCTTGACTTTTTTCATGATGCCAACGCAAACGAAATAAATTTTGTTACATTGTCATGGCAAGGAAGGCCGGAGCGGTGGCAGACCAAATCGCAAGGAGTCATCCTTTCTGTAGCGTAAGGGTCCTTGAGCTTGAAACTCGGGAGGTATTCTCTGACTGGCTTATCCCAGTCCAGTTTTCCCTCATCCACCAGAATGCCCATAGATGTGGCAGTGAAAGCCTTGGTGCAGGAACCGATGGCGAAAAGAGTCTTGGGAGTGACTTTTAAGCCCTGCTTGACATTCCTCAAGCCAAATCCTTCAGAGAAAATGACTTTGCCATCCTTGACAACAGATATGGCGAGCCCCGGAACTTTCCATTCCTCCATTGCTTTGATGATAAACTTGTCGAATCCCTTGAGGTATGCTTCCGGAGGTTTCTGTTTGACTGCAAAGAGCGTGGAAATGAACAAAAAAAGTGAAACCAGAATACAAAAATATTTAGCCGCACCCCTTCTCATTGACGTTTTTCCTCCCTTCAAAAATTTGGCGGAGAGGGTGGGATTCGAACCCACGATCCCGATTACTCAGGATAGCGGTTTTCGAGACCGCCGCCTTCAGCCACTCGGCCACCTCTCCGTCTTTTTAAGCAGAAAGTGCATAAACTTTTCTTGATGAGCCTCTCATGATTTCGTTTTTGGCTTTCTCTTCTTCAAAAAAAAATCCGATAAAATTCTGCCGCATTCATCAGCCAGAACGCCGCCCTTGATTTCAGGCTGGTGATTCATTCTATCAAAAGGAAATTCCATCAGAGACTCGACTGCTCCGCCTTTTGGGTCGTAGGCGCCAAAGATAAGCCTCTTTATTCTGGCCTGAATCGCTGCTCCGAGGCACATGGCGCATGGCTCCAAAGTCACATAGAGGTCGCAATCTGCAAGCCTGTATTCTTTTCTCTTTGAACAAGCTTTTCGTATAGCCATAATTTCAGCGTGGGCGGTAGGGTCTTTTCTTGTGATTGGCTGATTATGGCCGCGGCTTAATATCTTATTCCCTGAAACCAGAATTGCCCCTACAGGCACCTCTTCCTCTGGTAGAGATTTTTTGGCTTCAACCAGAGCCTGGCGCATAAAAAATTCATCATCCATTGAAATCTCAGGCTTCATCTCAGCAAAAGGCTAAAATCTTCATGCCAAATCTTCCAAAATATCATAGGCTCGAATGAATCCGTCGAGCCTTGATTTTATCCGTCTTAGCTCAATTTTACAACCCGAAAAAAGGGGACATTCCCCTTTTCCGTACGTATGACCCCTTTGGAAAGACATGTATTCATCCCCGCGGCAAGCCAGGGGGCATTCTACAAAAGATTTTTGTAAATTTATTTTATCTTTACAGTCCATTTGAAGATTTTATAAACTTGATTTTACGAAAATTAAGAAAAAAAGAGATTGTCCCCTTTTTTCCTTTTTTTCTTTTTTTGGAGCAGAAAGAAATGGAAAATTTGGAATGTATTTTTTGTAAGAAAAAGTATCCGCTGGATGTTTTCAACCCTTTCTGTCCTGTTTGCGGCGAGCCAATGCTCTGGGATGCTCCCTTGAAAAAAAGGGCGTTTCGCCTGGAAAAGGAATCCCCTCTGGAAAAATTTCTTGATTTTCTTCCCTTAGGAAAAATTGACCTCAACCTCAGCCTCGGAGAAGGAAACACACCGCTTCTCAAGCTCAGCCGGCTGATGAAAAGCTTTGGCCTTTCGCCTGTTTTTATAAAAAACGAATCGATCAACCCAACTTCGAGCTTTAAGGACAGGGGCACGGCTGTGGCTATTCAAAAGGCAGTTTCACTGGGCATGAGAAGAATTGGAACTATTTCCACCGGCAACATGGCTTTTTCGACTGCAGCCTATGGAGCAAAGGCCGGCCTTGAAACCTTTGTCCTTCTCAAAAAAGATTGCTCGCCCGAGAAGATTCTTGCCGCAGGTGTTCACAGCCCTGTTCTGGTCAAAGTCAAAGGTGATTATGGGAAGCTTTTTTACGAAAGCTTCTCTTTAGGCAGGAAGCACAATATTTATTTTATGAATTCAGTCGACCCGTTCCGCATCGAAGGCTACAAAATCACCGGCTTCGAGACCTACTTTCAGCTCAAGGGCCATGCGCCAAGGTTCATCTTTGTGCCGGTGAGTTCAGGAGGACATCTCATCGGCCTCGCGAGAGCCTTCCTCGATTTGAAGCAAAACGGATTCATTCAAGACTTCCCGACTTTTATCGGAGTTCAAGCCCAAGGATGTGCGCCTGTGGCTAAGGCTTATTCCTCGGGAAAAACCAGAGTTGAGAGAATAAAAAAAGCTAAAACAATCGCCCATAGCATTTCAAACCCAAACCCGCCAGGAGGAAATATCGCGCTCAAGCTGATTCATGAAAACGATGGAATGATAGTCAGTGTCTCTGATGGAGAAATCCTCGAAGCCCAAAAAATGCTGGCAGAGCTTGAGGGAATTTTCTGCGAGCCATCATCAGCCACAGTGCTGGCCGGCCTGCTGAATCTATCAACAAAATTGAAGCTCAAGGCTGAGGATAAAACCGTCCTGGTCATCACTGGAAGCGGCCTTAAGACAATAGGTGACATCGATGCCTCAAAAATTAATATTCGTCAGGCATCCCTCTCAACTCTTGAGAAAACAATCAAAGCACTCCTCGCATCCCCTTTTTTTATTTAAGAATCAGTTTGAGTCTCTCCATGGAGATATTGCTGCCGGTAAGGACGAGAGCGACTTTCTTTCCTCTCAGCCTTTCCCTTATCTTCAAAGCTGCGGCCAGAGGTGAAGCGCCGGCTTCCTCAGCTAAGTTTCTGATCAACTCCAGATAGATGAGAATCGCCTGGACCATCTCTTCCTCTGATACAAGAACAAAATCATTCAGAAAATCCCAGAGCATCTCCTGGGTAAACTCATACCCGACCTGAGTGGCCAAACCCTCAGCAGCGGTTTCCATCTTGTCCTTAACAATCTTCTTGTTCTTCCATGAGAGAAACGCAGCAGGAGCTTTCTCTGCTTGGACGCCAATAACCTGGACCTGAGGATTCACTGCCTCCTTGACCAAGCAGCATCCAGAAGCTCCGCTCCCTCCACCCACAGGAACGATAATAAAATCCATAGAAGGACATTCCTCAAGAATCTCAAGGGCATAAGTCGCCACTCCTGCAACTAGATATGGCTCATTGGCCGGGTGGATAAACCTGGCGCCTTTCTCGGCAGCGAGCTTCTCAGCATAATCCTTGGATTCATCGAAAATGCGGCCGGAGAAAACGATGTTCGCGCCAAGGCTCTTGATAGCCTTGACTTTGGTTGGGTTTGACTTTTCGGGCATGACAATGGTCACCGGAACGCCAAAGAGGTTGGAGGCATAGGAAATGGAAAGAGCATGATTTCCGGTTGAAGCAGTCACCACCCCTTTTTCCTGCTGCTCGCGGCTCAGGTGAGAGATAAGATTGATTCCGCCCCTGACTTTAAAGGCGCATGTTGGAAGATGATTTTCATGCTTTATATAGACTTTGGCATCAAGAAGATGATTGAGTTGCGGGTAAGAATAAAGAGGCGTCTCAGGCAAATAACTCCTGATTGTGCTTCTTGCTTCCAAGACATCCTTGAATGTCGGTCTTTCCCTTTTCATGGTCACTTCCTCATTTCTAATCCTTAAATTTTTTCCATGATCGAACCAAAATGACTGAACAAGCCGGTTATTATTAAACCAGCCAGCCAGGTCCATTTAAATCACGGGTTTTCTGACTTTATATTTTAAACCCTTCCTGGTAAAACGCACTTATAAAATCTTAAACTCAAGTCCTTGATCAATCTTCTCTGGCAATGATTAATCTGTTTCTGATCCTTCAAAATATATATCTTTTTTACGATTTCAACAAACTGACAAACTGATGCTTGTTGGGGAAAAGAGCAGGAGTGCCTCCGGTGTGAAAGAAAAGGACACTGTCGCTTTTTTTAAAGTATCCTTTTTTAACAAGGTCGATGAGAGCTGCCATGGCTTTTCCGGTGTAAACAGGGTCGAGAAAAATGCCTTCCTTGATCGAGACGAGGCGGATGGCTTCTGCAACTTCCTTGTTGACGACTCCATAGCCTTCTTTTATGTACTCATCGAGTACAATGACATCTTCTTTTTTGATTTTGAGGTCCAAAACCAATGCCTTCACAGTCTCCTGAGAGATAGCCAGAACCTCCTTGCCGAAAGATTCCTTTTCATCCGAGACGCTGATTCCCAGAACTTTTATCTTTTCGCTTAAAGCTTTGGCTCCGACAGCCAAGCCTGCTTGAGTTCCTCCTGAGCCTGTGGCGTGAAGAATATGGCTGAATTCAAAACCCTGTTCCTTAGCCTGCTCCATGGCTTCGACAAAAGCATTGACATAGCTTATTGCTCCCAGAGGCTTATCCATCGACCCTCCTGGCATCGAGCCGCCTATAGGAGCCACGTAAGGCGTATATCCCCACTCTTTGACCTCATTCACCACCTCTTCGATTATCTCCTCAACAGCCTCAGCGCTCACGACTTTTCCTTTGGCTGCTTCCTTTATCCTGATGTCGGCCTCGACGATGAAATCCAGAAGAAGGTTGCCGTCATATTCTTCGGGAAGCTCGTAGGTTTTAAACAAAAGCAGGATGGGCTTTATACCGAATTTCCTGGCCGCAGCCGCAGTCTGGAGGCACCAATTCGATTGCAGGCTTGCCCAGGTGATGATGACATCTGCCTTTTTATTCAAGACATCCTGGATGATGAACTCCAGCTTGCGGGATTTGTTGCCGCCAAAAGCGAGGCCGGTCAGGTCATCCCTTTTGATATAGATTTGCGGCCCGCCCAAAGCCTGAGAAAGATTCTCAAGTTTATAGAGGGGAGTCGGCAAGAAAATCAGGCTTTTCCTTGGAAAGTTTTGGATTCTCTTTTTTATCTCAAGGATGGAGTAATCCGACATTTAGACCTCAGAGATTTAAATTTTATAACAGAAATGGAGGTTTAAATCAAAGACTTAAAGCAAATTTTTATAGCACTTTCTATTTGTCTTTATATTCCTGAATCTCAAATCTGTATCTTTTTATAAATTTATAACCATTCTCTGTGACCACAGCATAAGCTTTGCCATTTTTAAAGAACAATAATTCAGAAAACATCCCTTCAGCAGGTATTTTTGTTTTGAAGTTAGCTATGTATTTTCCTTCTTGGTCAAAAATATCGAAAAGCGTGTATTCGCCTTCAACAGAATCAACAATCACGGCCAGCCATCCGTTCTCCATCAAAATGAAGCTTTGATAGGCAGGCTTATATTTAGGGTATTTTATTTTTTGAAAGGCTTTTTTCTTTATATCCTCAGTAAAGACCGGGGAAGAAGCGCTAAGACTCTCGCCGACAATTTTTAAAAAGCTTTCTTTATCTTTTTCACTCACTACGATAGGTTCATATTCTCTAGTGATTTTTTTTACTATTTTTCCTTCATGCGAATATATATTTATCTCGTATTTCTCAGGATAACCCAGATAAATGGAATCATTATTTGCCAATGTCAACCTGACCCTTGGTCTAAATGCCCCTCTGCTTAACGCTTTAGCCAGAAACTCTACCCAGGAAGATTCGTCCATTCCTGTGGGGAGGGCCATTTCGGTTTCGTCTCTATAAAGTTCTGCGGCTAAATTGAATTTATCATCGAAAAGGCCATAAATAAAAGTTTGCTTCTGGGTATTGGCCTCTTGAGATAAATTCAACTTATTTGCGACGATAAAACCTCTTGAATTAATATAAGGGTCAAAATATCTTTCTTGCATTTGTATTTGTTTTAAAGATTTTCCGTTCTTGTCAAAAAAGGAAATTCTGTTGTTTATCGGGTCAGCTACGTATAAATTGTTGTCTTTGTCAAATCGAGGCATAGACAGACTCTGAAACTCTCCTGGCCCCTGGCCCTTCCTTCCGATGGTGAGGAGATATTTTCCTTGGGAGTTGTATTTCACGATTTTATTGTTATCAGAATCGCTCACGTAAAAATTTCCCTCTCCATCCGTGTTAAAGACAATGCTTCTGCCAAACATATAATTTTCATCGCCCTCAACTTCTCCTATGGAAAGGTCTTCAATAAAGGCGATCCGCATTTTTGTTTCATTTTTATAAACAGGCGCCTTCGGATTGGAAACAACAACAACCTCATCAGATTTTTGAATTCCATTCATCTCTCCAGCAAACGTTTTTTTGCCGAAATAACTTATTGCCGAAAAAATGACGATGACAGAAACAAAAAAAGAATAGATTTTGTTATTCATCTTTTCTCCTTATGAACCCTTCTGTCATATGCTTAAATAAAAATGCAGCCTTATTTAATATTAGCACAACATTTAATATTGGCACAACGGCTTAAACCTTTTCTTTATATCATCTCTTTTTAGGTTGTCACTATCATCCCTTGCCCTCTGTAAATTTATTAAAAAGCAGAATTATGAATGCATAGAAAACTATAATGATGGGCACAACGATATAATAGTAGAATTTGAGCTGCTGCTTCAGACGTCTTATATCTAAGTTTTTAAAAGTCATCCAGAATGCCGCCCCCATAGGAATAAGAAGAAGGGCTGCTGTGAGTAAGTCCGATAATAAAGCTCCTGTGGAGAAGGCATTATATTTTGAACGACCCCAGCCGATATAGATTAAATGTATTATTACGGAAGCTTGATAATAAGCAGAAAAAATAAAGGAAACCCCAACGACTCCTAATACAAATGAAGTGACTGAGATACTCATGAAAGCAGATATAAGAAACACGACAATCAGGTTGAATCCATTTATTAAAACGTTTTTAAATATCGAAAAGAAAACTGAAGTGATGATCAACAACAGCAAAAGCAAGAAACGCGGAGCGATTTTATACCTGATGGCTTCAAGCCTTGAGAGCGGAAGAGAGAACAGATACTCGAATGCCCTGTCTTTTCTCTCGGATTGGAATACGGTCAGACCTGCGACAAGTGGATAGATGGTCATAGTGATGAGAAATACATAATGAAAAATATCCGAAAGTTTCCAGCCAAAATGGATGATAAGTTTATCTAACACAACGCCAAGAGGAACGCCAAGTAATAAAAGCATACATTCCATAAACTGTTTAAAAGCGTCGGAAAATTCTTTCTTAAGCATATTCCCCTCCTATGAAGGCGCTGACAATCTCTGTCAAGTTGAGGTCCACGATCTCACCCTCTATCTGATTCCTTAACTCTTGCTGAAAAGGATAGACAAAAAATTCGGAATGGCCGGAGTAATTGATCTGAGAAAGAATAGGAACAGATTGGGGCGAAGAGGCTGAGATTATTTTTTTGACCCTTGCCTTTAACCCGTCAATTTTTTCATCCACGGCAACCTCCCCTTTCTTGAGCAGAACCACCCGCTCCACCATGTGTTCGATATCATGAAAATTGAGGTTGACCATAACCACTGTAATTTTTCGCTGAGACTGCAACTGGATGAGCTGCTCGAGGAAAATCCTTCTCAGGTAAGCATCGATCGAGTGGATAATTTCATCAATCAAAAGAATCTCAGGCTCGATGGAAAGAATCAGGCTTAGATGAAAAATGGTCTTCTGCCCGGTGGAGAGTTCTTTGATTTTTTGGCTGTGACCGATCTTGGTATGCCTGATCAGAGAATCGTCAAACTTTGATATGCCGTAAACAGATTTATGGAGCTCGATAGATTGAGAAACTGTCAGACTCTCATATAGACTGAGAATATCGGAGATGAATCCAATCTTCCGCTTCGGGTCATCGCCCAACTTTTCATCGAAGATAATCTCCCCCTTTGCCGGCCTGAGCACTCCAGCCATCAAACGCAAAAGTGTGCTTTTCCCGACGCCGTTAATTCCGGTTATTAAACAGACCTGACCCTCTGGAATATCGAGGTTGAAATTCTCAAAGACTTTCAATTTGCCGTAACTAAAAGACAAATCTTTAGCTGTTATCATCTTTTCCTCTCCCAATTTCTTGAATGTCTTTATTCAATTTTTTTGATATTTCGCTGACAATATCTTCAAAAGAGTAGCCGAGGTCCAGGGCTTTGGAAATATAATCGCCTGTCACTTTTTCGAAAATTTCCCACTTTCCCCTTTGCATTTTTTTGCGGTCAAATTTGACATAATAGCCTGCTCCGGGCCGTGAATTGACGAAACCCTCAACTTCAAGCTGGTAATAGACCTTAATAATCGTGTTGGGATTAACCTGGAGTTTCAGTGCCAACTCCCGGATTGACATCAGCTGGTCGCCCTCTTCCAGACGGCCGGAAAGGATGACCAGCTTGATCGCCCGCTTGACTTGTTCATAGACAGGGAGAGCAGATTTGGCCTCGACTTTGATGTTGAAAAACTCTTTCGGCTCTTTCATAACTGTTATACTCTTATATAACAGTGAATCAATTTTGTCAAGAGGGTGAAGTGAATAATTTTCGCCTTTTGAAATTGTGTATGAAAGCGGAATTCCTAATGTGTCGGCAGTTAATAAGAGGTCAAAAAGCCATTAAGTTTCTTAAACTTAAATAAATTCTATTAGCAATGAGATAATTTCTTATGCTGACAAAACCTTTTTTGCTTTGATAGATAACTACACTTGGCAGATTTTTTCTATCTCGCCTTTACCCACCTTTTGTCTCTGAATTCTTGAATCTCGAATTTGTATCTTTTTACAAATTTATAATCGTCCTTTGTAGCCAGGGCATAGGCTTTTCCATTTTTAAAAAACAAATTCTCGGCTGGAATAGTGGCGCTAAACTGAGCGATGTATTTTCCTCTCTCATCGAAAATGTCAATTAGCGTGTAGTCATTCTCAATCGAGTCCACAATCACTGCCAGCCAACCGTTTTCCATCAAAGTAAACCGCTGGTAAGTAGGAATATATTTGGGATATTCAATCAGTTGATAGACTTGTTTTTTTATATCTTCTGGCTCTCGAACACCCAGGCGAAAGTATTCATTCTCAATATAACTTATAAAATTTTTTTTATGTTTTTCGGTAACCTTAATAGGGTTATATTCTCTTTGGATGCTTTTTGAAAGCTTTCCTTCAGGAGAGTAAACACTGATTTCGTATTTTTCCGTATAGCCAAAATAGATAAAATCGTTTTCGGTAAAAAAATGGGTTACATTGGGCTTAAATGCTTCAGTACTGAATATATCGGCAAGAAACTTGGCCCTTGATTTTGCATCTCGGCCAGAAGGATTTTTTGATTCCCATGTTGTCCTGTGAATCTCTGAAATGGGGTCAAACTTATCATCGAATAAGCCATAAGAGGTTATCACCTTGGCCATAGCAGCATCTTCAACAATTTTTGATTGACCTGCAAAGTAAAATCCTCTGGAATTAATACCAAGGACACTTAAACCAGTAGGAACTTTTATCTGTTTTATAAATTTTCCCTCTTTATTGAAAAAAGAAACTCGGTCGTTGGCAATATCCATGACATAGAGACTTTTATCTTTATCAAATTTTGGATCCCAGATATTTTGAAATTCTCCTGGTCCCTGCCCTTTTCTTCCCATGGTAAGAAGATATTTTCCCTGAGGGTCATACTTCTGTATTCTTTTTCTATCCCAATCGACGACATAAAAATTTCCTTCATCATCGGTTTTAAAATAAACCCTCCCTCCAAACATATAATTCTCATCTCCCTCTGCCACTCCTATGGAAAGCTCTTCCTCAAAGACCATCCTCATCTTCACACCTTTTTTATAAGCCGGAGTCTTTGGGTTGAGTACTGTAATGACCTCGTCGGACTTTTGGACATTTGCCATCTCCCTTGCGAGTGCTTCTTTGGGAAAATAATTAACAGTTGCAAAAGTTATAATAAAAGAGATTGGCAAAAAATATTTTGTCTGATTGCTCATCTCTTACCGCCTTTTTTACAGGATACAATAAAGAAAAATAAATTTTTTGTTACGCTTCCTTTTTTTTAAAAATTTAAAATTCTTAATTAATAAAAATTTTATGGCTTTCTTTGTTAGCAATTCTTCTCACTCACTCAAGTCCTTGAACAAGTATTTTTGAATCCTTGTCTTGCCTGCGTAATTAAGTATTGTGTCCCCTTAATTTTTCCCTTAATTTTGAATTAAGTATTGTGTCCCCTTAATTCAATAGATTTTTTTCCAGTTTCCCGTTTCCAGATTGAGGCGGAACAAAGGGCCTTTTTGAAATTTCATCAGCACCTTGTTATCCAGGCCCCAAAGATAAATATTGCCCTGGATAGGATAGGGAATTTTTATCTTTTTATCTTCGCTGAAATCTTCCTTTAAAAACTGCAAGTAATATTCGCCGTCAACAGGTATGCTCAAAACAAGTCTTTTTCCATCCAAGAGCCAGTCAAACCCGACTTCATAGCTGTAGCTCCGCCAGCCGATTCTCTGGGCTTTGTTCTCCGCTAATGAATATACCCAGAATTCCTTCTCCCTTGAAAACAGGATTTTATCTCCGCCGCTGTTCCATTTGACCGCCCAGAGCTTTAATGAACTTGTTTTGAGGACTTCTCTCTTCTCAAGGGTTTCCAGGTTTAGAACCAAAAGTATTTCCCTTTTTTCAAGCTGGTCGCGATAAGCCAAGGCCAGCGAATCATGAGCAGGAGAAACTCTCATCTCATATATCGTGATAACATTTTCAACCAGAACCTGATAAGCTCCGCCCTCCAGGTCAACCTTTATAAGTTTATAAATAGACCTTAATTTAGGCATGATTTCTTCGAGTAAAACAACAACATAATCTTTGGATGGAGGCCAAGCCACAAAACGCAGATCTTTATATGGAGGAAAATCCACGGTTTGACTTTTCAATCCAGTTCCGTCGCTATTCATCCGCCAGATTGTCGTTGAAGTCTTTCTTTGCCTTGAGCCTCGCGGGTTTGTGGCAAAAGCAATCTTATTTCCATCCGCTGAGAGCAAGCATCTTCCGCTAAATTCCAAATTATAAAAAGCTGAATCCTGTTTGCGGGAATCGATTAAGGCTTTAGCTTGAGAGCCATCGTTATTGATAACCCATAGTTCAAAAAAATCTCCGCGCCGAGTGTAGCTTTTTTTTAAAAATGCAATTTTTTCCCCGGCAATCGAAAATCTCCAATATAAATCAGCCCTTTCCACTAGCCTTTTGACCTTATCGGCTTTTGAATCATACTTCACCAGGCCTCGACGCATCGAATTTATATAAACATCGCCTTGGTGCTTGATTGTGTCATGTGGATAAAGCTCCTTGCTCCCAGCAAAGAGTGCTCCTTTGGCAACCCAGACTATGCCAAGGCCAAAGGACAAAATTAAAAAAAGCACGACGAGCTTGGAAAAATAAATGATTTTTCTGGCTTTCTGGGAAAAATCAGCCTTTAAGAAAGTTAAAAGAGAGGCCAGGATAAAGCTGAAGGCCATGAATAAGGGAAAAATTTTGAAGTTCCCATAATAATAATAGGTCGTCCAGAGGAAATAGAGATATCTTTGAAAAATAAAGGCGAGCCCGGTTCCGATAAGGATAGAACCAAAAAAGACGACGAATTGTTTCTCGGAGAGGATAGATATTGAGAAGGAAATGGTGAAGGCCAGAAGGGGCAAGACAAGATAGATAGATAATGAAAAAAGGCCACGGAAGTCCTTTAGAATAAGACCCCGCACCTCTGAAGGAAAACTGATATCTTCCAGTATTTCACCAAGCCCTGGAAGGAATTGCCTTATCAAAATGAATATCAAGAAAATGGCAAACAAAATGCTCAAAAGAGAGATGTATTTGAAGACCCAAATCTGCCATTTCTTGATCGGCCGGGAGAAAAGGTAAATCCAGGCGTTGTCCTTGAATTCTGAGTAAAAGCCGCCCGAGCCGATGAGCAGGGAAGCGAAAGGAAGGAAGAACAACAAAATCATGCCAGAAAAATATAAGGTCATTTGTCTCAAGTTGGATAAGCTCAAGGCGACCGTGGCCAGCATCAATAGAATCGCTATCGAAAAAAGGATGATATTTTCTCTCCATTCTTTTAAGAATATTTTAAAAAACATCGGCTCCTCCCCTCTTTTAATTCCCTTATGGTCAGGAGACAAAACTGATGAAAATTTCCTCTAAAGTCAGAGACTCAACTTCCATGCTCGCAGGTCTTAGTGCTTTCAGCCTCTCCCTTTTCTCCTCATTCCAGGGATAGACAACGAATTCCTTGTAAGGTCCGTCTTTGCGCTCGGTGAGAATACCTTCCAGCTCGAGCTTCTCCGGGATATTCTTATCGAATTTCAGACGGACCCTTTTCACCGAGCCTTTAACCTCTTCGAAATCCTGGTCAAGGATGAGGCGGCCGTGATGAAGAATGCTGAGATGGTCGATAATTCCTTCCAGCTCATGGACGAGATGGGTGGAGAAAAGGATCGTCGTTCCTCCCTCCAGGATTTCTTCGATGACACCCTTCAAAAAGTCTTGCCTTGTAGGGACATCAAGCCCTGAGGTTGGGTCATCAAGGATCAGGAACTCTGGCTCTGAGGCTAAAGCCACCATAAACCCCAGCTTCAGCTTCATGCCTCTGGACAGATTTTTTATTCTTGTTCTTTTCTCAAGGGAAAATCTTTCTAAATAATCATCGGCTTTCTTGGCGTTCCAGGTCGGGAAGAATGAAGCGTTAAAGTTCAGAAGCTCTTTTATCGTCATCCAGCTGAAAAAAATAGATTCTTCTGGAATATAGCCTATTTCCTTTTTGTATGAGGTTTCGTTGAATTTTATTTTCTGGCTTTTATAGAATAACTCACCCTGGTCGGGCGGTATGACGCCCATGATTACTCTGATCAGGGTCGTTTTCCCTTCGCCGTTTTTACCGAGCAGCCCGTAGACTTTTCCCTTCTCGATGGCCATGGAGAAATCCTTAAGAACACTTTTCCGGCCAAACTTCTTTGAGAGATTCTCTATCCTTAAAACCTCGTTCATTCTTTCCCCCTTTCCTCCTCGTTTCCCCAGGCCTGCTCGAGCCTCTTTTTAAAGAGCTTTTTGATTTCCCCTGGGTCAAGGTTTAGCTTTTTTGCTTCTTCAATTGTTTTATCGATGAGCTGTGTCAGGAGGTTCAGATTATCGTCTTTAACCAGGGAAGAGGAGTTATCAGAAACATAGCACCCCTTGCCTTTGCGGGTGTAGATGAACCCTTCCTGCTCCAGTTCCCGGTAAGCCCGGGCAACGGTGTTGGGATTGATGAGAAGTTGTGTTGCCAGCTCTCGGATTGAAGGCAGAGGCTCGTTGGCCTTAAAAATGTCCTGTGAAATTCTGTTCTTTATCTCCTTCTTTATCTGTTCATAAATCGGGATAAAGCTTTTTGTCTCAACTTTTATCATCTTTTAGGTCCTGTATTACTGTATTAATAATATAATACAGATTTTACATTTGTCAAGCATTTTTAATAGGATCTCTTCCAAGTTTGTGGGTGAAGAATATGTGGCGTGTCATTAAAAACCTGGTTGGAGCGAGGCCATTCGAATAAAAGCTAATTATTAAAACCAGACCACTTCTTCAAGCTTTTCTTATGACTTGAAGCTGAGAAAATCCATGGTAGTAACTGGTAGCTTCATGACCCCTGGGACAGAGGTTGTAACAAAAATTCTTTAAAAATCATATTCCCTGAATTTGAGGTTCTTTGATTTGAGGTTGACCCCCATAATTTTTTCTATATTCGCAACTGAGACCTTATAGTCAATGGTCGCCTGTATTTCATCAGTCTTGGCCGACGCCAAATCCCGCTGATACTGGAAAAGCCACTCGCTAGTTGCCAGGCCAAGCCTGACCCTCTCCTCCTCAGCCTGAAGTTTCTTTTCCATCAGTTGTCTGTATAAGGATGAAGTCTCCAATCTTTTCTCGCTGTTTTTTAGCTCCTTGAATCCTGATAGGAGGTCGTTGTAAATGGATCTTTTCTCTTTCTCCATCTCCAGCTGCTTCTGCTCCTTTTCCATCTTGGCTCTTGCCAGGCCAGCGCGCGAGAATATATTCTGGAAAGGTATGCTGAGGTTCAGAGTGACAAACCAGTTGTCATATTTAAAGTCAAAAACATCTTTAAAGGCGTCTGTCCAGCTTTTTTCGGTTTTCCCTATTATATTCCCACGGTAGGGGTCGTCATTTTCATAAATGAGCCTATCCCCTGATTGTCCGAGATACCAGAGGTGTAATTGAAAGTCGAGCTGAGGGAGGAGCTGATTCCTGTAATAACTTACATCGAGAGCGCTATTTTCAATCATTTTTTGGTATCTCATCATTTCCGGCCTTTCCTCAACGGCTATCTTCATAGCTTCTTCAAAGCTTATCTCTTTTTTTTCCACGCTAGGTTCGTCTACGGGAATAACGGATTTTGCTCTGCCTGCCTCATCTGCAGGGAAATTAATGAGTTCTCTCAACCTGTTCTCAGACCTTTCGACCTGTAACCTGGCTGAGATAATCCTGTTTTCCCAGCTTGCAACTTCTGTCTCAGAGGCTAAAACATCAACTGCTGTTTTTATCCCAATTCTGGCTGCCTCTTTCGTCCTTTCCAGCCGCTCTTTGCTGTTTGCCAAAGAATATTCATTCACCTTTAAAGATTCAATGGCCGAAACCAAGCTCCAGTAGGCAGCCTCTACCTCATAGACTTTCTGGATGAGAGTCGATTTCAAGTTGTAGAGGGAAATATCCCTTTGATTTTGAGCTATTTTTATCTCCCTTCTGTTAATTTTAGGCCCGAAGCCTTTTAGAAGAGGTTGAGTAATATCAAGGCTTAGGTTACCGGAGTAACTAGGATTGACAATCAACAGTTTTTGAGTTGAATCTGAAATCTCATTGGAAAGCGAAAGATTTATCTGTCCACCAGTCATAATCTTCTGGGCTAATCCAATAGAATAATTATTTGATCTAAGTCTTATCACTTCGCCCTGAGCATACCAATTTGTTGGAAATCTTCGATTGTAATTATCAAAGCCAAAGCTCAATTGAGGCATGAAAAATTCTTTAGATTCCCTGATTGAAAATTCTGAAATCTCAGGATTGATGGCCTCAACCAGGATATCGAAGTTATTTTCCAGGGCTTTGAGCAAACAATCGTTCAGAGTCAGGCGGACGGCTTCAAATTCTTTTTCCTGAGAAAAAACAAAGGCAAAGCAAAAGAGGATTAAACTTGCGGCAAAAATTACTTTTTTCATTTTCCCCTCCTAAAAATTACTTCTCATAAATAACTCTGTTGACCTTTAAAGTCAAACAAAAGGCTGAGCTTTTGGGCCTTTGCGAAGGCCAGAGCTCATTTCTATAAATTAAGACGCTGTAAACAATTTCCGAGTGTCAAGCGTATTTATTCGATGTATAATATCAACCATCTCCATAACTTAAGCCAATATGCAAAATTCCTTTTTAATCTCTTTTTTCTTTTTAAAACCAATCTTAAAAAAGAGATTGGCACCCCATCTGGAATCGCCTATGAGAAGATACAGATTGCTTTTATGCAAACCCTAAAACAAAAAAACGAAAATCGAATGCTCAATAAACTGATAACGGGAACTCAACAATGAAGAAATATATGATTTTTCTTCTTCTTTTCCTGGCTTTTTGTGCACCGGGAAAGAAAACGAAAGTTGCACCCCAGCTCATCGATTACCAGAACAAAATAAAAGATGCAGACAGCCTCGTGAAGAGGGGAAGCTACTCCTGCCTGAAAGAAGCTTCTCAAGTTTATCGAGAGCTTCTTGCCTTTCACCGCTTTCAGAAACAGACCAAGGAGAGGCTGATAAAGGCAGACCTCCTTCTTGCCCTCAGGCAAAAAGAACTGGGAGTCTTAGAGCACAAGAGCCTTGAGGAAGCCTCCCGGCTTATTCAGGCCTCTCCCTCGCTTCCAGAATATTCTGTTTATCTGGATATTGTCGATTCCATTCCAAGGAATACGAAAGGGTTTGTCTATGACTTCCTCAAAGACAGTTCTAAAATCGATGCAACCTACAACAAGCTAAAAAAGGATGTGCCGTTATGGGCAAATCTGCTCAGAGAGCAGTACAGAACCGAGGAGTTCTTTGCTTATCTCTATATTTCTCTCATCTGGAATTTTTCTCCTTATCTTGGGGAAGAGAAGGTCGACCTTTCCCCTATTTCGCGAATTTTTCCCCAATCTCCTTTGATTCAATATAAACTGTCAATCTCTCCTGCTGAGAACGAGGAGAGACTTAACTTGCTCCTCGAAAAAGAGCCTCTCTTTTGCGAAGCTTATTATTTTCTGGGCGAGCTTGCCCTTAAAAGAGGCCGGCTTATCGGCGCCGAGCAGAATTTTGCAAAAGCTTACCAGCAGGTTCCAGAATCCTCGTCCACTGTCATATCTTTAGCCAGCATCTATTTTGCTTTGGAGGAGCTTGGGAAAAGCCTTGAACTCTATGAGCAGGCCATCAAAATGGCCCCTGAATACAGGGATGCTCTTCTTGGAAAAGCAATATGTCTGAGCTATCTAGAAAAAAATGGAGAGGCGATAGAATGCTGCAACAGGCTCATCGCGCTCGGAAGCTTTTTCATGGGCGAATCCTATTACTGGCTTGCCTGGAATCAGAATGAGCTAGGAAATTTAGATGCAGCTTGGGAGAGCGCTGAAAATGCAAAAAAATACCTTTACGGCAACAGCGAACTCCTGACGCTTTCTGGAATCATTGCCTTTAAAAAAGAAAACCTGGAAGTGGCCGAGAAAAATTTTATGGAGGCGCTGCAAATCAATGCTACCAATTACGATGCTAATTTTTATCTGGGAAATATCTATGCCAAAAAACATGATTGGAAAAATTCAGGCATCTATTTTGGTCTGGCTACTTACTGTTCCGAAAGGATAGAAAAAGCCCTTGAGGAAAAAATCAAGGAGATAGAAGACTCATCTCTTTCCCAAGAAAGAAAAGAAAAGCTCGTTTCAAGAAAGAAAGCCCAGTTGAGAAAGACTGCGCTGGCAAAGGCTACAGCCCTCTATAACGGCGCTGCAGGCTATTTCAACGCCGGGATGAAAGAAGAAGCGTTGAACCTCGCCCAAAAAGCTTCCCTTCACAGCGCTTTTAAAGAAAAGGCAGAAGAACTGATCAGTAAAATAAAAAATCAGCCCTGATTGGGCGACCGCTTTTCCTAAAAGAATTTTACAGGTGTAAAATAAATTTACTTTTTGATACTGAGGAGAAGGTTATATCGCTGAAAATAAAGGCAGCAATTAATAATTACCTGGCACAAAAGTTGCTTGATATTTATTCGGGACGGGGAATGCTATAAGGCATTCAGGCCATAAAAATATATAAAAAAAGGGAATATCCTTTGATTTCAATTGTATTAAGGATGGAAGGTTAGATGAGGCAAAACGAAAAGGACGATGAAAAGAGGCTTATTGCCAGGGCGAAAGAGGGAGACATGCAAGCTTTCGAAGCACTAGTGAGGAAATACCAGCAGGGCATCTATTATCTCTGCCGCAGGATGACAGGTGCACATCAGTCTGCTGACGACCTTTCTCAAGAGACTTTTATCAAAGCTTATTTCTCCCTCTCCCGGTTCAAGGATGAAATGAATTTTTCGAGCTGGCTGCGAAGAATCGCTGTCAACAACAGCTTGAACTACCTCAAGTTCCACAGGCGGGAAGAGCTATTGGGAGAAAGAGAAAACACAATCGCAGGGAATGCCTCATCAACCCTTCAGGAACTTCCAGAAGAAACGCTCCTGAGAAATCGGCTGGAGCAGAAATTCAGGAAGTCTCTCGATGCTCTTCCCGCTGACCAAAAAACAGTGTTTATTCTGAGATTCTATGAAAATCTCAGCTATAAAGATATAGCTCAAGCGCTCAACTTGCCTGATGGAACAGTGATGTCGCGGTTGAACAGGGCCAGAAAAAAACTCAGGTCTTTAATGGCTGACCATTTGTGAAGGAGAAGCTGATGAGACACAAGAAAGTTAAAAATATTTTAGGAGCTTATTTTGACGGCGAGCTTCACGATGACCTGAGGAAAAAAGTCGAAGACCATCTCAGAACTTGCCAGGAATGCCGCGAAGAGCTTGCCTATTTTGAAAAATTGGAAGAAGTTTCAAAAGAAACTCTTTCTATTCCTCAAGAAGAAAAATATTGGGAATCTTTCCCGCGTCGAGTCACAGCTGGAATAAAACAAAGCGCATCTGAAGCCCGCCAGAGGGAAGCTAAAATGTTTAAAGATTCCTTTATTATCCCGGAGAAAAATATAAGAAGACAGGCCTTTGCTTTTCCTCTTGCTTTTGTCGTCCATCTCATCATCATTCTGCTTCTGGTGATATACCCTATTTTGAATCCGAAAAATCTGCCTACAATCGAAGTCTACAGCGCTTTTCTCGCCCCTCCTCCAGTGCCACCTCCTCCCCCACCCCCTCCAG
>CAZYBE010000016.1:0-64354 GCA_964645765.1 uncultured Eubacteriales bacterium | reverse complement strand
CTGAAACCGAGCAGCTTTTGTCTCGCTGGGACAAAAGCTGCGTGTTTTTGAACCCGCTGACCTGAGCATACGGTTTTCGAACCACTTAGCCTTCACTTAAAAAATAGCCGAAAAATAACCGAAAAAATTGACAAGGCCAGATGATGCTGGTATGATTTTGCCTCGTTTTTAAAAGGACTTCATTCCATGATTGAGCGCTATATCCTTCCTGAGATGGGAGCAATCTGGACCGAAGAAAATAAATACCAGAAATGGATTGAAGTTGAGCTCGCTGTCTGCGAAGCCCAGGCAAAAGCAGGTCAAATCCCCCCCAAAGCTCTGCAGAGGATCAAGGAAAAGGCTGGGTTTTCCATAAAACGGATTGAAGAGATTGAAAAAGTGGTGAAGCACGATGTGATTGCCTTTCTCTCCTCAGTGGCTGAAAAGGTTGGAGAGGACTCCCGCTACATCCACCTCGGGTTGACTTCTTATGACATCGTCGATACGGCTCTCTCCCTGCTCATCAAAGAATCTCTCCAGAAAATCCAAAAAGACCTTATCTCCCTTAAGGCCGTTCTTAAAGCCGAAGCCCTGCGTCATAAAAAAGTGGTGATGATCGGAAGAACTCATGGAGTTCACGCTGAGCCCATCACCTTTGGGGTTAAGCTCCTCGTCTGGTATGAAGAGACGAAGCGCCATCTTCGCCGAATTGAACGAGCGCTTGAAGTTATCAGCTATGGCCGGATTTCGGGCTCTGTCGGAACCTATATCCATTTAGACCCGAAAATTGAGCTCCATGCCCTAAAAAAATTGGGCCTTAAGCCGGCACCGGTTTCTACCCAAGTCCTGCAGCGCGACCGGCACGCCGAAGTTCTTTCGGCCCTGGCCCTTGTCGCCTCTTCTCTTGACAAATTTGCAGTTGAAATTCGTCACCTCCAGAAAACAGAAGTCCTTGAAGCCGAGGAACCTTTTAGCGAAGGCCAAAAAGGGTCCTCCTCCATGCCCCACAAAAAAAATCCTGTCCGCGCTGAGCGAATCTCAGGCCTTGCCCGCCTGGTCAGGGCCAACCTCCAAGTCGCCCTGGAGAATATCCCTCTCTGGCATGAAAGGGATATCTCTCATTCCTCGGCTGAAAGAATCATCCTCCCTGATTCTTTTATTCTTACTGACTTTATTCTGGCTGAAACAATAGACATCATCAAAAACTGGAGAGTCAACTCCAAGAGGATGAAAGACAACATCCGTCTCACGCGAGGGCTTATCTTCTCCCAGAGTGTGCTTCTGGCTTTGACCAAGAAAGAGATGTCCAGGGAGAAAGCCTACCAGCTTGTCCAGAGAAACAGCCTCAAGGCCTGGCAGGAGAACCTCGACTTCAAAGACCTCATCCAGAGTGATAAAGAGATCAAAAAAGCTTTAACCCAAAAAGAAATCGATGCCTGTTTCTCTCTTGAGCCTTATCTAGAAAAGATAGATTATATTTACGAGAGGGTGTTCGCCGATGAAAGTTAGAATCCTTGTTTCTCTTAAAGATATTGTCCTCGACCCTCAAGGTCAAACTGTTAAAAACGCTCTTCACACTCTTGGCTATGACTTTGTCAAGGATGTCAGACAGGGCAAAGTCTTTGAGCTCGAACTGGAGGGAATCTCCCGCCAGCAAGCCGAAAAGGCGATTGTCGAGATCTCTGACAAGGTTTTGGCAAACCCTATCATCGAAAAATTTTCCTGGCGAATCTTGGATTAACCACTGAGAAAAAAATGAGCACGTTATCCGGCGCTGGCCAAAGATGAAATTTGGAGTCGTGATTTTTCCTGGTTCGAACTGCGATTATGACACTTTTTATGTCCTTAAAGATGTCCTCAAGCGAGACAGCGTGCTTCTCTGGCACAAAGAGCACAGCCTGCAAAACGTCGACTGCGTCATTCTTCCTGGGGGGTTTTCCTACGGAGACTATCTCCGCTCAGGCGCCATCGCCAAATTCTCGCCTTTGATGCAGGAAGTCAAAGAGTTCGCGCTCAAAGGAGGGCTGGTGCTCGGAACCTGCAACGGCTTCCAGGTTCTTCTTGAATTGGGACTTCTCCCAGGTGCCATGCTCAGGAACAAGAACTTGAAATTTCTCTGCCAGCATGTCTGGCTCAGGGTGGAGAATTCGAAAACTCCTTTCACCAACAAAGCAAAGAAAGGACAGCTTCTGAAGATTCCTATCGCCCATTATGACGGGAATTATTTCGCTCCTCCTCCAACCCTTCAGGAGCTGAAGAGGAATGGCCAAGTCGTCTTCCGCTATTGCGACGCCAAAGGCGAATTGAGCGAAGAGGCTAACGTCAACGGCTCTATGGAGAGCATTGCCGGCTTGATGAACACCGAAGGCAATGTGATGGGAATGATGCCTCATCCAGAAAGGGCTTCAGAACTAATTTTAGGAAGCGAAGACGGGCGCTTTATCTTTGAATCTGTCATAAATTATTTAAAGAGCTAGACCGGATGATAGGCTCAGGCAGAGTGGTTCGGCTTTATCACCACTCTGCCTTCGCCTTATGCAACAAATTATAAAGGCGGGGTGTTTTCGAGACACCCAGCCTGAGCTATGACGGAAAAGATGCTTACGAACGACTTTTGAACCCATGGTTGACGAGAAGATTATCAAAGAGCATAACCTGACCTTGGAAGAATACCAGAGAATCGTCCAGCTCATCGGCCGCGAGCCCAACATCACCGAGCTTGGAATTTTTTCTCTGATGTGGTCTGAGCACTGCAGCTACAAGAGCTCCAAAATCCATCTTAAAAGATTGCCCGTCAAAGGAAAGAATGTCATCCAGGGGCCTGGCGAAAACGCGGGAATCATAGATATCGGCGACGGACTGGCGGCTGTCTTCAAGATTGAATCGCACAACCATCCGTCTTTTATCGAGCCTTACCAGGGAGCGGCAACTGGAATCGGAGGAATTCTGAGGGACATCTTTACCATGGGGGCAAGGCCCATCGCTCTCCTCGACTCCCTTCGCTTCGGACCTCTGTCCAATCCAAAGAACAAGGCCGTCATGGAAGGCGTGGTCTCAGGGATAGCCGGCTACGGCAACTCGATAGGAATTCCCACGGTCGGAGGAGAGGTCTATTTCAACAACTGCTACTCCCTCAATCCTTTGGTCAACGTCTGCTGTCTTGGAATCGCGGAAAAGGACAAAATTTTCTATGCCAGAGCTGAAGGAAAAGGAAACCCGGTGCTCTATGTCGGCGCAAAGACAGGACGAGATGGAATCCATGGCGCCACCATGGCTTCAGCAGAATTCGGCCAGGATTTGGAGCGGAAAAGGCCCAATGTCCAGGTCGGAGACCCTTTCAAGGAGAAACTCCTGCTCGAAGCCTGCCTGGAAATCATGGCCGAAAAAATGATCGTTGGAATCCAGGATATGGGTGCTGCTGGACTGACCTGCTCCACGACTGAGATGGCGGCAAAATCAAAATCAGGAATCGAGATCAACCTCGACCTTGTGCCTCAAAGAGAAGAAGGCATGACTCCCTACGAGATCATGCTCTCTGAATCACAGGAAAGAATGCTCCTCGTGGCCAGGAAAGAAAAAATCAAGAAGGTCCAGGAAATCTTTGCCAAATGGGATCTGGATGCAGTGGCCATCGGGCATGTCACCCAAGGAGGAAGGATCAAGGTCAAGGCTGGCGGAAAAATCGTTGTCGACCTTCCGCTCAAGGCCATCGTCAACCTCTGCCCGGTCTATGAGCGGGAGAGCAAAAAACCGGCTTATATTAAATCAGCCACTCAGCTTGAACCTCCTCCCTTGCCAAAAAACTACAGCCGGGCGTTTCTCGAACTCCTTTCCTCTCCGACAATCGCCAACAAAGAATGGGTCTACAGGCAGTACGACCATATGGTTCAGGTCAACACTGTCCTCCTTCCTGGCGCTGATGCTGCTCTTTTAAGGATTAAAGGCAAAAAGAAAGCCCTGGCCATCACTCTGGACGGAAACCCCCTCTACTCCTACCTGGAGCCAAGGACTGGGGGAAAAATTGCTGTGGCTGAAGCCTGCCGGAACCTGGCCTGCGTCGGAGCAAAGCCTGCAGGAGTCACAAACTGTTTGAATTTCGGCAATCCGGAAAAGCCAGAAATCATGTGGCAGTTTAAAGAGGTTATCGAGGGGATTGCCGAGGCCTGCGAAAAATTTGAAATTCCTGTAACCGGCGGAAATGTGAGCTTCTACAACGACACAGAAGGGGCTTCGGTCTATCCCACTCCAGTCCTGGGAGTGGTGGGAATTGTCGAAGATGTGAGCAGGGCTGTGAGCCCTGGGTTCAAGAATAAAGGCGACACGGTTGTTCTTCTCGGAGAAAACAAGGAAGAGCTTGGTGCCTCTGAATACCTCAAATGCCTTTTCAATATGGAAAAGGGCTTGCCGCCGCAGATTGACCTGAAGGAAGAAAAAAATGTGCATGAGCTCTGCCTGGAGGCTATCTCTCTTGGAATCATCGAATCTAGCCACGATGTCTCAGAAGGAGGCCTGGCAGTTTGTTTGGCCGAATGCTCCTTTTGCAGCCCAAAAAAAATCGGCTTCACCCTCGAGCTTCAAGACAAGATTCGCCGCGATGCCCTCCTCTTCGGAGAAACTCAATCCAGGATTATCGTCACTGCAAAAAAACAAAACGTCCAAAAGCTTCTCAACCTTGCCAAAAAGAGAAAAGTGAAAGCGGCTGTCCTGGGAGAAACAAAGGGCGAAAGGATAACGATTTCCCATCTCGGAAAAAAAATCATCGACATTCCTGTCGATGAAGCTTATAGAGCCTGGAAGCAGGCTATCCCTCAAATCTTCAAGATTAAATGAAGGAAAACGCGATGACCGAAGAAATTTTTCGAAGCCCGAAGAAAAAAGGGAAAATTGCTGTCTTCATCTCCGGCCGCGGCTCAAACTTCAAAGCTATCCAGGAGGCCATCCTTGCCGGAAAAATAAACGCTGAGATCGCCCTGGTCCATAGCAACAAGCAAGATGCGCCAGGGCTCAGGATCGCAGAGAGTTTCAAGCTCGAAACTCTTTTCCTCGACCCAAAGGCTTTTCCCGGCAAAGAAGAGTTTGAAAAAGCTCTGGTCGGAGAACTCAAGAAAAGGAGTGTGGACCTCATCTGCCTGGCAGGTTACATGAGAATCCTCAGCCCTTCCTTTTGCCGCGAGTTTCGAAGCTCGATTATGAACATCCACCCGGCTTTGCTCCCTTCGTTTCCTGGTCTTCATGTTCAGCAGAAAGCTCTTGACTGGGGAGTGAGATATTCCGGAGCAACCGTTCATTTTGTCACCGAGGATGTTGATATGGGCCCGATCATCCTCCAGGCTGTTGTGCCTGTCCTTCAGGACGACACCGAAGAAACGCTGAGTGAGCGAATCCTCGAGGAAGAGCATAAAATCTATCCTGAAGCTGTCAGGCTCTATTTTGAGGGAAAGCTGGAAGTCCGGGAAAGAAGAGTTTTCGTAAGATGATGAGAACGGTTGAAGAGCAATTCGAATACCTGAGAAAAGGCTGTGTGGATATCATCCAGGAACATGAGCTAAAAGCCAAAATAGCCCGCTCCATCAAGGAAAAAAAGCCTTTAAGAGTCAAGGCAGGCTTTGACCCCACTGCTCCTGACATTCATCTCGGCCACACCGTGCTCCTGCGGAAGATGAAGCACTTCCAGGACCTTGGCCACGAAGTCATCTTCCTCATCGGCGACTTCACCGGGCTGATCGGCGACCCTTCAGGGAGGTCATCCACCCGCCCGGCCATGACCAGGGAAGAAATCAACAGAAATGCTGAAACCTACAAGGCTCAGATCTTCAAGATTCTCGACCGCGAAAAGACTGTGATCGATTTCAACTCCCGCTGGCTGGGAAAGCTGACGAGCTTCGACATCATCAACCTTGCGGCAAAATACACAGTGGCCCGAATTCTGGAGAGGGACGATTTTTCCAATCGCCTGAAAAAGGGACAGCCCATCTCCGCCCATGAAATCTTCTATCCGCTGATGCAGGCCTATGACTCTGTTGCCCTTAAAGCAGATGTCGAGCTCGGCGGAACAGACCAGAAATTCAACCTTCTTGTCGGCCGCGATATCCAGAGAGAATTCGGCCAGGAGCCTCAGGTTATCATGACCGTTCCTCTTCTGGAAGGGCTGGACGGCGCGGAGAAGATGAGCAAATCTTTGAACAACTATGTGGGAATCACTGAGCCGCCCGGAGAAATCTACGGAAAAATCATGTCCATCTCCGACCCACTGATGTTCCGCTATTACGAGCTTCTCACCGATGAGCCCCTTTCCCAGATTGAAAAATGGAAAAAAGAAATCAAAGAAGAAAAAATCAATCCCAAAGATTTAAAATCAAGGCTTGCCCAGAGCCTTGCTGCTGATTTCTGGGGAAAAGAGGAGGCAAGAAAAGCAGCCCAGGAATTCGAAAGAATTTTCAAGAAAAAAGAGCTTCCTTCGGAAATAGAAGAGATTGAGCTCGAAGCTCCTCAAGCTCTGCTCGTCGACTTGCTTGTCAATAAGAATCTTTTCCCTTCCAGCAGAGAGGCAAAAAGGCTCATCCGCCAGGGCGGGCTTTATCTTGACGGGCAGAGAATAGAAGATGTCGGCTTCAAGATAGATTTGAGAAAGAAGAGCGAGGTCATCCTGAAAATAGGAAAAAAGAAATTCTATAAAATCGTAAGAGGGACAACTGTCATCAGCTGAGGACAAGAAAAGAGAGAAGATTGCTCCGAATTCCTGAGCTTGCTGGCACATTTTTTGCCCATCATTTAAGCCGAAAATAGGCAATGAAGATAAAACGTTATCTGCTTTTTCTCGTTTCGTTCCTCATCCTTTGCCCGCTCTGCACGGCTGTAAAAAAAAGAGAACTCATCCTCAGTTTTGGGGGAGGTTATTCTCTAGGGCTTGATTCAGTTTTCAATAAAACTGAAATTTTCTATGCAGACCAGATTTATTTTAAAGAACAGGCACGAATGAAGCAGTGTTTCAACCTCAATCTTCAGTATTTCTTCAACTTGAAGCTGGGAGCACAACTGGAGTTGAGCCATCAGGAGGCCAGCTACTTTTCTCATCTGGAATGGTATGGACTTTGGGTAGAAGATCGCTCTTCACCAACTGGCTACAGGTACATCGAAATCAACCACATCGAGAAACCTTACTGGGAAAGGTGCAGCATCTCCTCGATCGGCCTGTCTGTCATTTCCCCCTGGAGAAAATATGTCAATCAAAGGCTATACCCCTATATTTCCGGCGGAGTCGGGTTGTATCTTTTAAGCGGAGACGAGGACCGGGTGCTGAATAGATTCAGGCTCGGGCCAAGAAAAAGTGAAACAAAATATAAAATAAGCGGAGGCTTGAAATATGCGCTTAACTCCAAGTTGAACCTCAACCTCAGGATTTTCGGTGAAACGATCAGGCGTTATCGAAGAGCCTATATGTATAGCATCTACAACGGACCTGATCAATTCGACCTCGAATGGTATCTGAACGAAGGAAAGATTGCGAGAGTTGGAAGCGCGATTATTCCTTCTTATTCTTACGGCGGAATAGACATCAGCCTGGAGTTTAAGCTCTAGCAGGAACTAGAGTTCGGGCGGGAACAATTTGGGGGGCTTTCCAAACACATCCTGATACAATTCAGGATAGGCGTCTTTTCCTCCGATGAGAAGGCAGGCCAGAGGCATGACTTCTTTGGCCAGCTCGCTCATCTGCGTTGTAAGTCGACGGATATCCCATTGGGCTGTGGCATCCTCCCTCAGCCTCGAGATGTGATAGAGCTCCCTGGCATTGACCTTGAGCAAAACTCTCCTTCGATGGGCATTGGTCAGCACATATTCTGCCCCGCGCTCCAGAGCTTTTTTCAAATTAGAATATACACGCTCAGTCTCCCTCATCATCTTCATGAATTCCTTCTTGAAGCCGATAGCCTCTATCGAAGGAGGGACAGTCACTCCAAGCTCTGGATTGTATTTTTGAGCGGTCAATGTTGCCATACGATGGCGCTTGAGCTGGGCAAAGCAAGAAGCCGAGACGATTAAGTCATAGGTCAGGCTTACATACTCGAACTCGCGGAGCGGGAAGTCATAAAACTCCATGTGCTTATAGGCTGTTCTCAAAAATTCTTTCTTTTCTCTGAGCTTCAAGGCTTTTGCCTTTTTGAAACACTCATCATAAGGCAAGGAGGAAGAGGTATGGAGAAGAGAAGCAACCAGTTTCGCATCTGCTTCTGGAGTAAAATCGACAAGCGAGACAAGCCCCTTGTCCTTCCTGGAAGATTTGAAGAAAGATTTGGCTTTCTCCTCGAGCTCATCATAGGTCTTTGAATCAAAATCATTGGCTTCGGTAAAAAGGATAATGGACGGCGCGACCTCTTTAGCCAGGGCATAAATTTTTTGATTGAACTCCCGGAGCTCTTCCAGTTTTTTAGAGGCAAAGCGGCGGACCATGAATTCCAGATTGCGGGCATTGACGGTCAGGCCCAGCTGGCCTTCTGTGGCCAAGCTCACCACATACCGGGCATCCTCCTTGGCCCAGCCATCCAGGATAGGATGCTTCTTGGGGTTGGCTGCCATCTTCTTATTCTCTTCAAAAAAATAAGACCTTAGGTTTTTGTAGAGCTTTTTGTAAAGGGCGTTCTGGGCCTTGATTGTTTTTACAAAAATCTCGCTCTTCCCAGCCCTCTTGACCTCTTGGGGGATGACAAAGTCATCTTTGAGAGTAATGTAGCGCTGCGATTTTTCAGTGTAGGAGCAGAGACGAAATTTCTCTATCTCTTCGATCGCCAGCCGGCTGACGCCGATGACGTCGAAATTGAAAACAGCGTGCTCGGCAACTGAATGGTGCCCCATCTTGAAAATGATGTTCTGGTTGGAGCGCCGCGCTCTTTCAACCTCTGCCCTGGCCACAGCCCGGAGCTCGTTGATTGGACGCGGGTCTCTGGAAATTCGGGCATAAGAGGCGGAAAGAGTCTCGGGAGTGACATCGTCGCGCTGGGGCGAGCTCTTCTTGAGCTCCTCGATGACTTCACGGTCAACATTGTAGCCGGCAAGAATGACCTGCATGGTGCATTTAAAATAAAAAGATAGAAGAGAAATGTCAACTTTATGCCATTGATTTATAGATTCCGAATGATTATCATTGAATTAACAATCGGGAATGAAAAACAAGGAAATCGCCTCAATCTTCTCCCGCATCGCCGACGCCCTGGAAATAAAAGGGGAAATGCAGTTCAAGGTTATCGCCTACAAGAAGGCCTCACGAATCCTCGAAGACCTGACCGAGGACATCGAAACAATCGCCAAAGAAAAAAGGCTGCAAAAGATTCCTGGAATCGGCGAGGGAATGGCAAAAAAGATTGAAGAGTACCTTGAGACAGGACGGATGAAAAAATATGCCGAGGCTCTATCAGGGCTTCCAGAAGGCCTTCTTGAGCTCCTGGAGATTCAGAGCATGGGAGCCAAGACAATCCACCTCGCCCACAAAGAGCTCGGTGTCAAAAACCTGGATGACCTGAAAAAAGTGATTGAAGACGGCTCTCTGGCCAAACTGTTCGGCATGGGGGACAAAAGGGTTGAAAACATCAAGAAGGGAATCGAAATCTATGAAAAGGCGCAGGAAAGGATTCCAATCTACGATGCCTTAACTCTTGTCGAAGAGGTCGTCGAGCATCTCAAGAAGGCACCCCAAATCGGGCACATCTCTCCGGCCGGCTCGCTTCGCCGGATGAAAGAAACAATCGGCGATATCGACATCCTGGCTACAGGGAAAAAAGGAGCAGAGGTCATCCGCCACTTCACCCGCTTCCCGGGAGTCAGCAAGGTTCTGGCAGAAGGAGAAACCAAAGGCTCTGTCCTCGTTGCGACTGAAAAAGGCGAGAGGCAGGTAGACTTGCGAATCGTCGACGAATCCCAGTACGGGGCTGCTCTTCAGTATTTCACCGGCTCCAAAGCCCACAACATCAAGCTCAGGGCAATGGCCAGGGAGAAAGGGCTGAAAATCTCTGAATACGGGGTTTTCAAAGGCCAGAAGAAAATTGCCGGCTACACCGAGGAAGAGGTTTACAAAGCTCTGGGACTTCCGTTCATCGCGCCTGAGCTGAGGGAAGACAGGGGAGAAATCGAGCTTGCCCTGAAAGATAATCTTCCCCAGGTCGTTGAAATTTCTGACATCAAAGGCGACCTCCATGTTCATTCCAAGTACAGCGACGGAAACCTCACGCTCAAAGAACTGGCAGAGCTCGCCCAGGCTATGGGCTACAAATACATCGCCATCTGCGACCATTCCCAATCGGCAAGGTATGCTGGCGGCCTGGCCGCCGAACGCCTGCTGGAGCAGACGAAAGAGATTGACCGCCTGAACCGGCAGCTCAAGAATTTCAAAATCCTCAAGGGAAGCGAAGTCGATATCCTCTTCGACGGCAAGCTCGATTTCCCCGACGAGGTGCTGAAAAAACTGGATTTTATCATCGCCGCCATCCACAGCGGGTTCAAGAGGAACGTGACCGAGCGCATCCTGAAAGCCATGGATAATCCTTGGGTGTCAATCATCGCCCATCCTTCAGGAAGGCTCATCTCCGGGCGGGAGGGTTATGATGTCGACCTGGAAAAAGTTCTTCAAGCTGCCAAAGAGAAAGGCAAAGCCCTCGAGCTCAACGCCTATTATGACCGGCTCGACCTCAACGAGTTCTATCTCAAGAAGGCCAAGGAGAACAATGTCAAGATTGGAATCGGCACAGACACTCATTACGCCAAAGGCCTGCAGATGATGCGCTTCGGCGTGGGGATAGCCCGCCGCGCCTGGCTGGAGAAGAAAGATATCCTGAATTGCCTGAGCTACGAGAAATTGAAGAAGAGATAAGGCATTTAAAAGAGCCTCACTCCGAAAGCCATTTCAACACTCGAAAACGGAAAGCTGTGGAGTTCAGACCTTCCATTTCGCAAAAAGCTTTGAAAAAATCTTTACCCTTTATGAAATGGACAAAATCCTTAAAAAAGAGAGCTACGACAAAGCCTGAGCCTGAGGAAGGATTCAAGCCTTTGTGCTTCAAGTATCTGACAAGGAACGGATAGACTTTACTTCGCATATAATCCCAGCTCTGGTCATCTCTGAGCACGATTTCGTAGATTAACAGAGGAGGTTCGGACATTTCACGGACGCTGGAATAGACTTGATTGAATTCTGTTCCGTGGACAGTTCGAAACGACTTTGATAAAAGCACCTCTTTAAAATCTGCCATTTGAGAAATATGATAAAATAAAATTTGCTTTTTAGGAAATTTTAAGGTTTTATTTTATCCGAAAAGAATCAAGATAAAAAATATCAAGGAGATAAAAATGAAAAGCATGAGAAAAGCTTCTGTTCAGGAGCTCTTAGGCCTTGCCATCAGATCAGAGATTGACTCTAACGCCGCCTACTCCAGCTTGGCTCAAAGAGTCTCAAACCCTCTGCTTAAAGAAAAATTCAAGATGCTGGCCTATGAGGAGAAAAAGCATCAAGATGTCCTGGAAAAGCTTTGCAAAGTCCTTTTCGCGGACGATGAAATCCGGATTCCGGATAAGGCCGATCCTTCCCTTCTTCCCTCGATCGTCATCAGTCCCTCATCTTCCTTGGTCGAAATCCTCTATCAGGCCATGAAGGCTGAGAAATCTGCCGAGGATTTCTATGCCAGGCTTTCCAAGAGATTCAAGAACCCCCAGAAAAAAATTCTCGTTTATCTGAGCAAAGTCGAGCACAGCCACTACACGATGCTCGAAGGCGAATACACCCTTGCTCAGGATTTTAAAGACTACGCTGAGAAAGATATCGATAAAGTCATCACTTAGCCTTTCATGACGCGAGAAGAACGACCTTGGCCACGAGCCTTCCTTCTATTAAAAAAGATGGGCAGGCGGTCACAAAAAGCAAATTCCCATCCTTAAAGCATAGATGTCGGATGAACAGAGCGCGGCGTTTAAATTTAGAGAAAGACAGGATTAGAACTATTTTTAAAATAAATCTGACTCCATTATCTTAAAAGAAGGAGGTGGATATGCGTATGATATCTTTTTGGAAAGCGATGGCTGCATTTGCACTTTTATGCTGCTTGCCGTTGTCTCAAGCAAATTCAAGAGGTGCGCAGCCAGCTTCTCAAGAAAAGGCTGAGGAAATATCGCCTGTTGAGGACCTGATGCGCGAACACGGCGTGCTAAGCAGAGTGCTCCTTATCTATGAAGAAATCTTACACCGCGTTGAGCAAAGAAAGGGAATTCCCTCTGATACGCTGGGCAAAGCCGCCCGCATTATACAGACTTTCATCGAGCAGTATCATGAGAAACTCGAAGAGGATTATATCTTCCCGCTCTTTGAGAAGGCAGGTAAACTGAGCGACCTTACGGGTGTGCTGCGAAAGCAGCATGCCGCAGGAAGAGTTTTAACTCAGAAGATAATCGCCCTTTCAAACGAGATCTCTCTCAGAGAGCAAAAAAACCGAGCAAGCCTCGCAGAGTGCCTGCGCCAGTTCATCCGGCTTTACCGCCCTCATAAAGCACGTGAAGAGACAGTGCTGTTTCCGGGCCTTCACGATATAATCCCGGAAAGCGAACTCGCGGCATTGGGTGACAAGTTTGAGGATAAGGAGAAGGAACTGTTCGGCGAAGGTGGATTTGAAAGAATGGTGGAAGCCGTAGCGGATTTGGAAAAAAATCTTGGGATCTATGATTTATCCCAATTCACGCCAAAATAATTCATTTGGGGGAATCCTTCGAAAAATAAAAAGCGAGATGAAGGACCAGGCCAAATCAAAGAATGTATTCGAAATCGCTAAACTTTTTCTAAGGCTGGGGTTCACGGCATTCGGCGGCCCGGCAGCTCATGTTGCCATTATGCACAATGAGGTTGTGAAACGGCGCAAGTGGCTGGACGGCCAGCGCTTTCTTGATTTGCTTGGAGCAACGCAACTTATTCCCGGCCCTAACTCCACAGAGATGGCCATTCATATCGGCTATGTCCGTGCCGGCTGGGCTGGATTAATCACAGGCGGCGCATGTTTTATTCTCCCAGCCATGCTTATAGTTACGGCATTGGCTACGGTTTATGTGCGGTTCGGCTCAACGCCTCAGGCAGGTTGGATATTTTACGGCATAAAACCTGTGGTCATCGCCATCATTGTGCAGGCTCTCTGGGAATTGGGGCGGAAGGCAGTCAAGGATTTAACAACGGCTGTGGTTGGAATTGCCGTGCTTGCGCTGTGCTTTTTAGGTGTCAATGAAATCGCCCTGCTCTTCGCCGGCGGATTAGCTGTCATGGCAATCAGGAATGCAAAGCGCTTGAAAAAGCGGTTTATGCCTGTGTTTTTCTTGCCGCTTATCGGGCCGAGTCTGCCGGTATTGGCGGCTAAAATGTTCAGCCTGCCGCTTTTATTTTTAATCTTCCTTAAGATTGGCTCAGTTTTATATGGAAGCGGCTATGTGCTTTTAGCATACCTGCGCGCTGATTTTGTGGTGAGGCTCGGCTGGCTCACCGATAAGCAATTGCTGGATGCCATTGCCATTGGCCAAGTCACGCCAGGGCCTTTGTTCACAACCGCCACCTTCATCGGCTTTATTCTTGGCGGAGTTAAAGGAGCACTCTTGGCAACGCTCGGCATCTTCCTGCCGTCATTCATTTTTGTTGCTCTGACTAACCCGCTCATTCCCCGCCTCAGGAAATCGCTGTGGGCAGGCAGTTTGTTAGACGGCGTCAACGTTGCTTCAATGGGTTTAATGGCTGCCGTAACTGTGCAATTAGGACGCGCGTCTTTAATTGACCTGATAACGATTGCAACATCAATCGTTTCCCTTGCGATATTGCTCCGTTTCAGAATTAATTCGACATGGTTAATCGCCGCTGGAGCGATGATGGGTTTATTGAGCGCATTGTTACGGTGAACTCAGCGGTTTAGATAAATAGAAAGCAATTATCTTTTTTCAGTCGGATGATCGACGATTTTGATTAATCTTGTTGAGAAAACTAAAATAAGCAGAAGGAGAAGAATGAAGATGTGTAAACTAAGAAAAACAAACACCCGTTTTTTCTTTTCAGTCGCTCTTCTTATCGCTCTCATCTTCATTTCAGGAGAAAAGCTGCAGAGTAAAAAAATTGGAGGACAGCAAGCGGCCAAAGAATTCCCTGCGCCTAAAGTTCCTTTCTCGCCGCCGCACCATGTTTGCTACCGGGCCATTACTCCCATAGAAATCGACGGAAGGCTCGACGAGCATTCATGGCTGAAAGCCGCCTGGACAGAGGATTTTGTCGATATCGAGGGGCATCTTAGGCCGAAGCCGAGGTTTCGAACCCGAGTCAAAATGCTCTGGGATGACCGCTATTTCTACTTCGGCGCTGAGCTCGAGGAGCCGCATGTCTGGGCAACTCTCTTCAAGCGCGATTCGATCATCTATCAGGATAATGACTTCGAGGTCTTCATCGACCCTGACGGTGACACCCACGAGTATTATGAGCTGGAGATGAATGCTCTGGGCACAGAGTGGGACCTATTTCTGGTCAAGCCTTATCGCGACGGAGGCCCTGCTGTCCATTCCTGGGATATTCAGGGCTTGAAAACAAAGGTTTTTATCGACAAGACGCTGAACAGGCCAGAAGACGAGGATAAGGGCTGGAGCGTGGAGATGGCCATGCCCTGGGAGGTTCTCAAGGAATGTGCGCCGGGAAAGAGGCCGCCCCAACCAAGCGAGCAGTGGCGCGTAAATTTCTCCCGCGTCGAGTATCGGGTTGATATTGTTGATGGAAAATACTTAAAAGCCCGGAACCAAAAAACAGGCAAGCCGCTGCCAGAAGATAACTGGGTCTGGGCGCCTCAAGGACTGATAAATATCCATTATCCAGAGATGTGGGGCTTTGTTCAGTTCTCGGCCAAAACCGTCGGAAGCGGCGAGGATATCTTCGAATTGAAGACAGAGGAAAGCGCTAAGTGGGCACTGCGTCAAGTCTACTATCTCCAGAAGAGTTATTATCTTAATCATGGCCGGTTCACGAATAACCTCTCCGCGCTGGGTCTGGGCAAAATGAAAGTCCCTGGATACAAGTGGCCGCCGCAAATCAAGACAAGCTGGAATCTCTGGGAAGCCTGCCTGGAAAGTGAGGGAAGAAAGGAAAAGTGGTTCATCAGCCAGGACGGCCGCCTAAAGAAGCTTTAGCTGTTTATTTTCAGTCTTTCCCCATAGCCACGCCAGAACGAACGGAGGCGTCACCTTTCCACTCAATAAAAATCCTTTAGTGCCATCTATCTGAGCGAGTCGAGCACAGCCACTTTAAAATGCTCGAAGGCGGATACACCCTTGCTCAGGATTTTAAAGATTATACTGAGAAAGATATCGATAAGGTCGTGAGTTAGCCTTTCATCACGCCGATAGGGACGACCTTGGCCACAAGCCTTCCGATTCCAAGTTTGTGGCTGACTTCGACAACCTCGTCAACGTCCTTGTAAGCTTCAGAGGCTTCCTCAGCCACTCCCTTCCAGTTCGTCGATTGAAGCTCAATCCCCTTGCTTGCTAGCTCGTCTCTTATCTTTTCTCCGCGGAACCGGCGCAGGGCTTCATGCCGCGACATCAATCGGCCTGCGCCGTGGGCTGTTGAGGCAAAGCTCAGCTCCTCGGCTTCTTTAGTCCCGACGAGAATGTAGGAGGCAGTCCCCATGCTTCCAGGAATGATGACCGGCTGGCCGATGTTGCGGTAAATCTCAGGAATCTCCATCCGTCCCGGACCAAAGCTTCTTGTTGCTCCTTTGCGGTGAAGGCAGACCTCCTTCAGGTCGCCGTCAATTTTGTGCTTTTCAATCTTGGCCACATTGTGGCAGACATCGTAGACCTGGTCCATTCCTTTAGAGCTTCCCAAGACCTTTTCAAAAACTTCCCTTACCCAGTGGGCAATCATCTGGCGGTTGGCAAAGGCAAAGTTAACTGCCGCGCTCATGCTCTTGTAATATTCCTGGCCTAATTGTGAGCGGACAGGAGCATTGATCAGCTCCCGGTCAGGCAAGCCTCTTGTCCCGAGTTTGTTTTCCATCAGCTGGATGTAATCCGAGGCCACCTGATGGCCCAGGCCCCGGCTTCCGCAGTGAATCATGACCAGAATCTGACCGAGAGTGTGAATGCCAAAAACTCTGGCCACGTCTTTATCGAAAATTTCAGCAACTTTTTGTATTTCCAGAAAATGGTTTCCTGCACCCAGGGTTCCTAACTGGGGAAGCCCTCTTTCCAGAGCCCTGCTTGAAAGACGGCTCGGGTCTGCTTCTTTCATCCTTCCGTATTCCTCAGTCCTCTGCAAATCCTCTTTTGTTCCGTAGCCGTTCTCAACTGCCCATCCTGCGCCTTTGCTGCAGATTTCCAGAAGAACGTTCCGGCTCAGCTTTGTTATCCCTCCTTTGCCAACCCCGGCCGGAACTTCCTTGAAGATCTCTGTCAGAAGCTGTTTTCTTTTTTCCTGGACATCCTTTTCCAGATACTCAGTCTTGAGCAGCCTCACCCCGCAGTTGATATCGTAGCCGACTCCGCCTGGCGAGATGATTCCCTGGTCCAGGTCAAAGGCGGCCACTCCGCCGATCGGGAATCCGTATCCCTGATGGGCATCAGGCATGACATAGGCTGTCTTCTGGATTCCAGGCAGGCAGGCCACGTTTCTCAACTGCTGAAGCGTCTGGTCGCGCTTGATGCTCTCCAGAAGTTTGGAAGAGGCGTAGATGACTGCAGGGACTTTCATCTGCCCGCTCTTGGGAATTTCCCAGATATAATCGTTTATCTTCTGCATTTCCATCTTCGCACCTCAAATATCGACCACAACCTGAACCATGAAATGGTTTTTCGTTTCGACCTCCATCTCATTGTAGGTTATGGCCTTGACATCGCCATGGATTTTGTATTTGTCCGAATGTTTGTCTCCTTTTAGGAGAGCTTTCAATCCGAAGCTTTTTCCTTCTTTTTCAATCGTCAGCTTCTCCACATAACCGAGAAGAAAGCTCTTTGTCTCAAACAGATATATTATCTCCTCTAAAAAGTTTACAAGCAACTGCTTGAGGTCATTTCCTTTGACTTTAACCTGGTGCTCGACTTTTTTCTCCACATTCTCCCAATTCCACAT
Source organism: uncultured Eubacteriales bacterium (assembly GCA_964645765.1). Lineage (GTDB taxonomy): Bacteria > Acidobacteriota > Aminicenantia > Aminicenantales > Aminicenantaceae > CAZGMN01. Next base: position 47,265 of record CAZYBE010000016.1, on the reverse strand, counting down.
CAAACCGGCTGTGGCCAGAGCAGCGTTGCTGAAGGCTTCTTCAAGAGTGCGGCCAAAAGCTTGAAACTTGGCATCAGCCGTGTGCTCGAGAAATTTATACCTTTCCATCCTCAGCTTTCTCCTAATTCCTTTCTTACTCTTGCCTTGAGCCTGCGGACGAGCTGAGCTTGAAGGCTTTTTAGCTTGGGAGAAAGGCCAACCGGATATTCTGGCACGTTCTTGGCCAGGGACTTGTATTTTTCGCGAAGATTGGAAAACTCGTCAAGGAACCGCTTCTGAATTTGGGATAATTGAGGTGTCAAAATCACGACTTTCCCTTCCCTCATCACTTCCTCAAGTAAAGGCTCGCCTGCCTTGAGATGGTCATCCCTGAGTCCGATGACATCCTTTCTCAGTTTTCCTTTTGGAGTCTTGAAGCGGAAGACCTGTTTGGCTGAAGCCAGAGTTGATTTTTGCGGGCTGAGCTTGAGCACAGAGCGGCCATCATATTCGACCATCTTATAGGCCATGTCAAAGTAAGGGGCATCAGCCGAGACTCCCATCTTTGTCCCGACTCCGAAAGAATCGATATCACCGCCCTGTTTGAGAACTTTCTGAATCGTGTATTCATCAAAGCCGCCGCTGGCAAAGATGGTCGCTTCGCCAAGACCCTTTTCGCTCAGAATTTTTCTCACTTTCTGACTCAAGCGAGCGACGTCGCCGCTATCGAGCCTCACTCCTTTGAGCAATTTTCCTTGGCTTGCCATCTCCTTGCCGACCTCTGCTGCGGCCTCTGCTCCAGAAATTGTGTCATAGGTATCGACGAGGAGCACGGCATTCTCAGGAAAGGTTTTAGCAAAAGCGCGGAAGGCGTCAATCTCATTCTCGAAGCTGGTGACAAAGGAATGGGCCATGGTGCCGTAGGTCGGAATGCCGTAGACTTTGCCGGCAAGAACATTGCTTGTTCCGGTGAAGCCGCCGATAAAACTCGCCCGCGCAACCTTCATCCCTGCGTCCAGCCCCTGGGTGCGGCGCAAGGAAAAATCAACGAGCGTCCTCGGCCAGGCCGCATGGAAGCAGCGGGAAGCCTTGGTGGCAATCATCACTTGAAGGTTCATGGCATTGATGATAAAGGTCTCGACAACCTGGGCTTCGATCAAAGGGGCTGTGACCTCGAGCAAGGGCTCATTGACAAAAAAAAGTCGTCCTTCAGGAATGGCATGGACTTTCCCTGTAAAGCGAAACCTCTCAAGATAAGAGAGGAACTCTGGCTTGAAAAGCTTGGTTCCTTCCAGATAATTCAGGTCTTCAGGATTAAATCTTAGGCCGCTGAGATAATTCAAAACATCGTCCAGGCCGGCAGAGACGAAATAGCGGCGGAAAGCAGGGTAATTGCGGATGAAGAGGCTGAAGGTTGCCGGCTCGAACATCTGATTTTCAAAATAAGAAGCAGCCATGGCCAACTCATAGAGGTCGGTGAATAGGGCCAGACCTTTATTCGCGCTCATCGTTTACCTAATTTTCTTTATAATTTACCACATAACAGAAATCAACTCTTAAAAAAGACTTTTCTTTCATACCTGGATCGGGAAAGCCGCAAACCAAAATCTTTATAATGCCTTGAAAAATAACAAATGGGAAGCAGCTTTCTCAAAAGAAGAGACAGAGCAGATTTTCTCTCAAAGGCGCCAATATGAACTCATGTCAATCTTTTAATTTGAAGACGCCGGCGACCCGAGCCCCGCAGAAGGGGCAGGCGGAATCTTTTAGCTTAAAGTCGGAGACAAAGAAGCCTTGCCTTCTAATAAGAGCCTTGCCGCAGGAAGGACATTGAGTGTCTTCTGACTCTCCGTAGACATTCCCGACATAGATATAACGAAGCCCTTCGCTCTTGCCTAAGGAATAAGCCCTGCGCAGTGTCTCAACCGGAGTCGCCTTTTTGTCAGTGAGCTTATAGTCAGGATGGAAGCGGCTGACGTGCCAGGGAATGTCGAGGTCAGTTTGAGCGATGAAGCGGGCAATATCCCTCAGCTCATCATCTCCGTCGTTCTCGCCGGGAACAACAAGAGTCGTGATCTCCACCCAGATTCCCAGCTTTCTCATCAAGCGAATCGACTCGAGCACAGGCTCCAGATGGGCCTGGCACATGGTGTGGTAAAATTCTTCCCTGAAAGACTTGAGGTCGACGTTGCAGGCATCGAGATAAGGCTTGATCGTCTCTAGAGCTTCGGCGGTCATGTAACCATTGGTGACAAAGACATTGCCCAGGCCTTGCGCGGCGGCCAGCTTGGCTGTCTCATAGGCATATTCGAAAAAGATCGTCGGCTCAGTATAGGTATAAGAAATACTTTTGCAGCCGTTCTCTTTTGCCCCAGCCACGACATCCTCAGGGCTGAGCTTGTAACCTGGAAGCCCTTCCTCTTTTCTCTTCGATACCTGGGAAATCTCCCAGTTCTGACAGAAGGGACAGCGAAAATTGCAACCGATAGTAGCGATAGAGAAGGAAGTCGTTCCTGGCAAGAAATGGTGCAGGGGCTTCTTCTCGATAGGGTCGACATGGGCTGCGATGACTTCGCCGAAGACATGGGTGTAGAGTTTTCCTGCTTTGTTCTGGCGAACGCCGCAGATTCCGAATTTCGAATCAACAATCTGGCAGCGATGGCTGCAGAGAAAGCAGGAGACCTTCCCCTCGCCAAGGGAGCTGTAGAGCATGGCTTCTTTCATCATTCTCTTTCCCTTCAAAGCTTGAGCTCAGCCCTGGAGTAAAAATCCTGGGCCGAAGGGCAGAGGTGCTTCAACTCACACTGGGGGCAGAGAGGCTTTCGAGCCTGGCAGATTTTGCGTCCGTGGTTGACGAGCATGTAGTTGAAATCGAGCCAGTCTTTTCTGGGGACAAGTGCCATCAGGTCTCTCTCAATCTTCTCCGGGTCTTTCTTCCTGCTCAAGTCCAGCCTCTCTGAAAGGCGCCGGACATGAGTGTCGACAGCGATCCCTTCGGCTTTCTTGAAGCCGCTGGAGAGGACGATGTTGGCAGTCTTGCGCGCCACTCCTGGAAGAGTGATGAGGTCTTCCATGTTGTCTGGAACCTCGCCTCCAAAATCCTCGACAATCTTCCTTGAGGCTCCGATGATGCTCCGCGCTTTGTTCCTGAAAAACCCTGTGGGCCTGACTTCTTTCTCCAGCTCTGCCTGATTCGCAGAAGCAAAATCTGCGGCTGTTCTGTATTTCTGGAAAAGAGCAGGTGTGATCTGGTTGACTTTTTCATCCGTGCACTGAGCGGCCAGAATTGTCGCCACCATAATCTGGAATGGAGTTTCAAAGTGAAGGACTGTCCGGCTCCTGGGATAGGCCTTGCGCAGGATGGTTATCATTTCGCCGATTCTTTCTCTGGCACCTTTCATCTTTTCCCCTCGCTTAAAACGGGCATAGCCCGGAGACACATCCTCCTGAATACTCGGCTTCAGCCATAATAAAGTCAAATTCTTCTTCCCTCTCCTCCCCTGCTCTGGTATCGAAGGAAAGAACCTGCTCTTTCTTTGTCCCGTAGCGATAAACCGTGATTCCTTTGCACTTCAGCTCATGGGCCATGAGATAGATGGCCCTGACATCCTCCACAGTGGCATCAGGAGGAAGGTTTATGGTCTTGGAGACAGAATTGTCCGTATACTTCTGAAAAGCAGCTTGAATCCTCAGGTGCTGCTCGGCAGGAACATCAAAGGCTGTGACAAAGACCTTCCGCAAATTCGAGGGAAGATTTCTCATAGTCCCGATCGACCCGACCTTTCCGACCTCAGCCAAAAGCTCCTTGGTGTAAAGCCCTCTGCGGCGGAGCTCCTGCTCGAAGAGAGAGTTGACTTCGTAGAGCCTTCTTCCGGATAAAACATTGCGGACAAAACTCAGGGCAAAGAGAGGCTCGATGCCGCTCGAACAGCCGGCAATAATGCTGATTGTTCCTGTTGGCGCAACCGTGTTCAAGGTTGCGTTGCGCAGCTTGATATTCTTCCTGGGATAGATAGATTTCTTATAATTGGGGAAAACTCCCCTTTCCTCAGCCAGAGATTGGGAAGCTTTGAGTGATTCCTGGCGGAAGAATCTCACGATTCTTAAAGCCATGTTTCGAGCCGCAGAGTCAGCATAGGATATGCCCAGCTTGACCAGCATGTCAGCAAAGCCCATCACTCCCAATCCAATCTTGCGGTTGGCAAAGGTCATTTCCTTGATCATGGGCAGAGGGTATTTGTTGACCTCGATGACATCGTCAAGAAAACGGACTCCCCACCAGATTCTCTCTCTCAGCCTCTCCCAGTCTATCGAGCCATTCTTGACGAATTTCGATAGGTTGATCGAGCCGAGGTTGCAGCTTTCGTAAGGAAGGAGTGGAATCTCTCCGCAGGGATTTGTGGCCTCAATTCTCCCGACTTTCGGGGTTGGATTGCGGCGGTTAATCTCGTCGAGGAAGACAAGGCCCGGGTCTCCTGAGCGCCAGGCTGAATAGACGATCAAATCAAAAAGAACTCGAGCCTTGAGTGGCTTCTCTTTCTTCTTTGTCCTCGGGTTTATTAAATCAAAGTTTCGATTGCCCTTGACTGCCTCCAGAAACTCGTCAGTCACTGCCACGGAAAGATTGAAGTTGGAAAAGGCGTTTCCCTCGACCTTGGCCTCGACAAATTCGACGATGTCCGGATGGTCGCAGCGGAGAATGCCCATGTTGGCTCCCCGCCTCCTTCCACCCTGGACGATGACGCCCGTTGCCTGATTGAAGATGCTCATGAAGGAAACAGGTCCTGAGGCTTCGCCCTTGGTCGAAGAAACCATGTCTCCTTTGGGACGAAGCCGCGAGAAATTAAATCCTGTTCCTCCGCCAGTCTGATGAATGAGGGCCATATTCTTCAAAGACTCAAAGATTCCATCCATCGAATCTTCGACAGGCAGAACAAAGCAGGCCGAGAGCTGACCCAAGGAAGTCCCGGCGTTCATCAGCGTCGGTGAGTTGGGCATGAATTCAAGCTCGGTCATCATCCGCAAGAATTTCTCCTCGACTTCATCGCGGCTTCTTTTCGATTTAAAAGCCGCCTCTCCCTCGCTTATCGTCCGGGCAACTCTTCGAAAGAGCTCAGCGGGAGTTTCAATTATTTTTCTCTCGTCATCCTTGAGCAGATAGCGTTTCTTGAGAACAAGAAGAGTGTTCAGAGGGAGCTTGAGGTCGTCCTTGATGCCGTAGATAAATTTGACCTGCCTGAGATCCTGGTGTTCCTGGCGGTAGAGGATATAGCTGCGGGCGATGGAGCTTAAGCCCTGCTCCATCAAGACCTCCTCGACAATGTCCTGGATTTCTTCCACAGAAGGAATTCGAGCTCTAAAACGCGAAGCGACCTTAGCCAGCACTTCTTCTGTAGAGGCGGCGGCTAGGCGCGAAGCCTCCTTCTCATCACCCAGGACTTCGAGCGCGGCTCGGAAGATCGCCCTTTCTATTTTTTTTGGCTCAAAGTCAACCAGAGAACTGTCCCTTTTTCTAATTTTTTTGGGCAAGCCTTTCACTTCTCCCTCCTTTAGATTCCAAGCTCTGAACGAAGCTGTATAAAACGGAGAATGTCTGTGCGGCAGATGATGCCCGCAACCTTTCCCTTGACCATAACTGGAACCTGATGGATGTCCTTGCTGGTGATGCGACTCAGAATCTGTCTTCCGTCAGCATCAGGAGAGACAACCTCTAATTTCTCTTTTGCCGTCATGATATCGCCAACTCTGGTCTTGGCCCAGCTTTCCCGAGCAAGGCGCTTCACATCTTCCAGGCATACGATCCCTTTAAGCTCGCCATCATCCGCGACAAGAAAAACTCTCTCCCTCTTCTTGAGGATGTAATCGTCGATCAAACTCTGCACAGAAAGGTCAAATCTCACTGTCTCAAAATCCTTTGTCATCAAATCCTCAGCCCGGACTCCTTTCAAGACCGCTTCAACCATAACCTGTTCGTAGCCTGTTACCGCTGCATTGTGCAGGAACCAGCCGATGAGAATGAACCACAGGCCTCCGAAATTTCCCCTCAGAATCTGAAGAATTCCAAGGAAAATCAGGCAAAAGGCGAATCCCTGGCCCATCCTTGAGGCGATCCGGGTTGCTTTTCTCAGATTGCCGGTGACCTTCCAGATTATGGACCTCAAGACTCTGCCGCCATCCATGGGAAAACCAGGCAGCAGGTTGAAGGCAGCCAGCATGGCGTTGATGAAGGCCAGGTAGGAAGCTGAAGCGGCGATTGGCTTGCTCACTCCTCTGGAAATGAGTGAGAGGACATAAAAAATAAGGGCCAAGGCCAGACTCGAGACCGGGCCAACCAGAGCCATGGAGAATTCGCGCATAGGCTTTTCCGGCTCCTCGGTTATCTGAGCGACTCCTCCGAGGAGAAAGAGGGTGATGCTCCGCACCTTCTCTCCCTGCTTTATGGCCACCAGGGAATGAGCCAGCTCATGGACTAAAACCGAGGCGAAAAAGAGAAGACTGGTCGCTATCCCGATAAGCCAGTAGAGGCTGTGACTCCAGCCCGGATATTCCTTGGGAAAGTAGGTTGCAGCAAGAATCCAGGTGACCAGGAAAAAAATAATCAGCCAGCTTGAGTCGATTTTGATTTCAATCCCGAAAATTTTTCCGATTCGCCAAGAATATTTCATCATCTTTCTCCTTCATAAGAAAAAATAAGGACTCTGCCCCAGCTCCATGGTCTGGCCACCTAATCAAATGAACGCAAATGAACTGGTGAATCTTCCTGCTTTATCGATTATATTTGAAAATAGTTCAAGGAGAAAATCAAGCTGAAAAAAAGAGGCAAAAGCATCTTTTTTTTGCGCTGAAGAACTAATTTGCCTATGCTCCCAAAAAATTTTTCCAGCCTTTCACGGCCCGACATGGACCATTTCGTGGCCGAAATGAAAATCCTCGACATTGTAATAGTCAGGGAAAAACTCCAGGAGGTCTATCTCCGATTTGATGACGAAATAATGGCTTCTCTCCACCCGGCTTAAATATTCCATAATCCTCTTCGTCCCCTCATCCTCGGCTCTCTCTTGAGCTCTGTTGTAGAAGTCCTCACTCGCTTTTTCTGCTTCGAGGGCTATTTTAAAGAGGTCGAAGACAGAGGCCTTTTCCTCCAGATAATCTTTGGGAGGAGGGAGGAAGGATTGGCCCGGTTCCTTGAGTTCCTTATCACGAAACCTCTGATAAAAAAGGCGCTCGAGAATCTGACGGTGCTTCTTTTCCTCAAAAATCAGGAATTCAAGCTTTTTCTTCAAGAGCATGTTCTTCACCTTATCGTTAAGCCTAGAGTAGATATCAGCAGCTTCTTTTTCAGACCTGATGGCAACGGCCAGGATTTCATGAGGCAGCAATTTTGGGTCCAAATCCATGACGAACCTCCTAAATTCTTATCATAGCCTCGATTGCCCCTCTTGCCCTCTCTCCAATCTCAATCGGAACTTCAACTTTGTAGACCATGTCCTTCAAGGCTATCAGCACTTTCTTCAAATCTATCTTTTTCATGTTATAGCAGAGAGCCAAATCTTTGGCAGGATAAAAATTCTTTTCAGGATTCTCTTTCTTCAACCTATAGATAATCCCGGCCTCGGTTCCGATGATGACCTCTTTCTTTCGTGTCTCCCTAGCTTCCTTGACCATCTGCCCTGTGGAAAGAACTTTGTCGGCAATATCGATCACCTCCGGCCGGCACTCCGGATGAACCCAGACTTCTGCCTCAGGATAAAGACTTTTTTTGAGCTTGACATCCTTGATAAGGATGTTGTTATGGATATAACAGTAGCCGTCCCAGGAAATAATACTTTTCTTTGTGAAGCGAGCGACATAGGCACCAAGGTTTTTATCCGGAGCGAAGAGGATCTCATCTCCATCAACAGCATTCACAACCTTGAGGGCATTGGAGGAGGTACAGCAGACATCGCACTCAGCCTTGACCTCGGCAGTTGTATTGACATAACAGACAACTTTTCTTCCGGGATAATTCTTCTTCCATTCCCTCAGCTCAGAAGCCGTAATCATCTCGGCCATCGGGCAGCCAGCCTTGACGTCCGGGATAAGGACTGTTTTTTTTGGAGACAGGATCGCAGCTGTCTCAGCCATAAAGTGCACGCCGCAGAAGACAATGACCTCCTCCTCGACCTGAGCTGCCCTCTGGCTCAATCCCAGTGAATCGCCGATATAGTCGGCGATATCCTGAACCTCGCCAATCTGATAGTTGTGGGCGAGGATAATGGCATTCCTCTCCTTCTTTAACCTCTTTATCTCGGCCATAATTTCTTCTTTTTTGGCAGTGATTCTCAACATTCTAATTCTTCACTTTCCTGACATAGACTTTGATGACCTCGCCCTCTTCCTCCATGCCGAGGTACTCCTGTCCAGTCATCTTGCACCAGGCAGGCATATCTTCCTTGATTCCTTTGTCGGTCGAGACCAGTTCTAAAACCTCCCCGACTTTCATCTCCTTGATTTTCTTTTGGGTCTGGATGATGGGCATCGGACACAGCAATCCGAAACAATCCAGACTGGCATCAGCCTTCATGTCTTGACTTTCGTTGCCCCGCAATGAGGACACTTTTCCTCGCCCTTCTTGGACGGCTCTCCACACTCCGGGCAGGGCTCAAGCTCAACCTGGCAGGCCTGGCAATAATTCTCCAAGTCCCCGAGCGGGCCCTCGCAATAAGGGCAATAGCACTTTTCATCCGAAGCGGACTTTTTGGGGGCTTGCTTTTCTGCTGCCTTCTGCCTCTCTTTGTAATTTTCGATGGCTTTATGGAGGGCATCAGCACCCAAGTTTGAGCAATGAAGCTTGTTCTTGGGCAGGCCGCCCAGCTCCTCGGCTACGCTCTTGTTGGTAATTTTGAGCGCCTCTTCGATTGTTTTCCCCATGGCCATTTCGCTGACCATGCTCGAGACGGCAATCGCCGCTCCGCAGCCAAAGGTTTGAAACTTTATATCGACAAGGCGGTTGTCCTTGACCTTGATATAAAAGCTCATCATATCGCCGCAGACAGGATTTCCGACCTCTCCGACCCCGTCAGCGTCTTTGATCACCCCAACGTTCCTTGGGTTTTGAAAATGCTCCATGACTTTTTCGCTGTAAATCATCTTTTTTTCTCCTCTAAATATTTGGTGTACAAGGGAGACATCTTTCTCAATCTTTCTATGATTGGCGGCAAGACTTCAAGAAGATAATCAATGTCTTCCGCTGTTGTCCCTTCGATCAGGCTAAAGACAAGAGAGCCCTGGGCTGTCGCATGGTCAAGCCCCATGGCCAGAAGAACATGGGAGGCCTTTAAAGCCTTGGACGTGCAGGCAGAACCGCTGGAGGCAGCAATTCCCTTCAGGTCGAGGTTCAACAGCATCGCCTCCCCTTCGATGAACTCGATGCAGAAGCTGGCATGGTGAGGAAGCCTCTTTTCCAGATGGCCGGTGAGAATCACATGGTCGACTTTTTGCGGAAGAAGCTGGATGAGTCTGTCTCTCAATGGCTTTAAGCTTTCCTCCCGGCTTACCATCTCTCGCTTAGCAATCTCCGCTGCCTTTCCCAGGCCGACAATCCCAGCCACATTCTCTGTCCCGGCTCTCCTCCCTCCCTCCTGGATTCCGCCGTCGATGAAGGGAAGGATTCTTGTTCCTTTTTTGATGAACAAGGCTGCGGCGCCTTTTGGACCAAAGAACTCGTTTGCGGCCAGGCTTAAGGTATCGACTCCAAGCTCTTTAACATCCACAGCTATATTTCCAACTGCAGCCACGGCATCGGTATGAAAGAGGACATTGCGGGAGCGGCAAACCTGGCCGATTTCTTTGACCGGCTCGATCGTCCCCACCTCGCTGTTGGCCAGCATAATTGAGGCAAGTACGGTCTCCTTGGAAATAGCCTTCTCGACCTCTGCGGGGTCGACCATTCCATATTTATCCACAGCAACTAAAGTGACGCTGAATCCAAGCTTTTCCAGGCTCTGGGCTGAATGGAGCACGGATTGATGCTCGATGGCAGAGAGGACGATATTTTTCCCGCGGCTTTGATGAGCCAGAGCAAGGCCTTTCAGGGCAAAATTGTTGGACTCAGAGCCGCTGGCGGTGAAGAATATCTCCGAGGGATGGGCATTGATGAGTTGAGCCGCTTCTTCCCGAGCTTGCTCCACTGCCGCCGCGGCCTCCTGTCCAGCCGAATGAGGGCTCTGGGGATTGCCGAAACTCTCCTTCAAGAAAGGAAGCATGGCCTCAAGAGCGAGCGGATGAAGAGGAGTGGTGGCGATATGGTCTAAATAAATTTTTCTCATTTCTCTCCTCTCTCAATTCAATGAGCCGATCATCAAAAATCCAAACATCCTGATTCTGCTCGTTGTCTAAGCTGCCACGACCTCTTTGATCTCCGGGATTTCCTTCTTCAGGAATCTTTCAATTCCCATCTTCAGCGTCAACTGAGACATGGGGCACCCGCCACAGGCTCCGGTCAGCTTGAGCTTGACCACGCCTTCTTTAACCTCGACAAGTTCCACATTTCCTCCATCAGCCATGAGTGAAGGCCGAATCTTTTCTAATGCTTTTTCGACTTTTTCTCTCACAGAAAACCTCCTTAAGGTCTCTACATTATATTCTAATTCCATTACTCAAATTTTTCCAGGATGCTTTCCAAGCGAACGGCATCCGGCTTCAAATCAGAAAAAACGAGCGCCCTTTCCTTCTCTGGTAAAGCAAGTTCCTCATAGGATGGTTTTTCCTCCTGGTAAACCAGCCCCACAGGAATTTTCTTATCCTGGCTCAGCCTCTCCCAAGCCTGCATTTTGCTGTGCGGGTCGTAGCTCGGGTCTTGATCGAGAGGGTCGATTGAATTCTTGAACCACTCGTAGGTGTTGACTTTGTTGTGGGTGACACAGGGAGACAAAACTTCGACCAAGGAAAAACCTTTGTGCTTCATCGCTCTTTCGATGAGTGCGGCCAGCTGGCCTGCATCGCCAGAGAACCCACGGGCAATGTAAGTTCCGCCAGACGCCAGAGCGAGTTTCGCTCCGTTGATCGGATGCTCTTTTGACCCAGCAGGAGTCGAGACAGAGACAAAACCCATGGCGCTTGTCGGCGAGGTCTGTCCCTGAGTCAGGGCATAGACTCTGTTATCCACAACCAGGTAAGTGAGGCTGATATTCCGCCTTATGGAATGAATGAGATGGGATAAGCCTATGGAATAGGCATCGCCGTCTCCGCTTACGGCCAGGACTGACAAACCGGGATTGGAAAGCTTGATGCCTGCGGCCACAGGCAAAGGTCGGCCATGGAGGCCATGAAATCCGTAAGAGCGAAAATAGCTGTTCAAACGGCCGTGGCAGCCGATTCCAGTGACAACGACCAGCTGCTCAGGGTCGAGCTCGAGATTTGCCGCAGCCTTCTTGAGGGCAGTGAAGATGCCGTAGATTCCGCAGCCTGGGCACCAGGTAGGGTCACTCAAATGATAATCCCTTTCTCTCATCTATAAAGCCTTTTCAATCTCTGATGAAATTTCCTGAGGCCTGAAGGGCCGGCCTGAATACTTAACGACCTTGCCGCTCTTAAAGGCGACTTCCACCTGGCTTCTTGTGAGCTGGCACAAATGGCTGGAAAAATTGTTTTCAACAAAAAATATCTTCTCAGACCTTTTTATGAATTCCTCAACCTCCTTTGCAGGGAAAGGCCAAAGCGTCCTCAACTGGAGGTATTTTGCTTTAATTCCCTTCTCCTTGAGCTGGGCTATCGCCTCTTGGATGGGTCCAAAGGTAGAGCCGCAACCTATAACTCCAATTCGAGCACCCCTCTCTCCCCACATTTTGGGAGACGCCGTCTCTCCGGCCGCGCCCTCAAGCTTCTTCATCCTTTTTTGCATCATCATCGTTCTATTCTCCGGGCTTTCGTCACGGTATCCTTTTTCGTTGTGCTCGTTGCCTTCGACCATATGCAGCCCGTTCTTCATTCCAGGAAGGGCGCGAGGAGAAACCCCATTTGGCGTGAACTCGAACCTTTTGAAATCTTTCATCTTCAAAAGCTCTTCCTGGCTGAGAAGCTTCCCTCTCTCGATTCTGACCTCAGAGAGGTCAAATCTCCTGGCAGAGCGGAGGTTCTGGCCGTAGTCCTGTTCGGTGAGAAGAACGACCGGGCACTGGTATTTCTCAGCCAGATTAAAGGCTTCTACGGTGAATTTGAAACATTCCTCCACTGTTCCCGGCGAAAGGACGATGCGGGGAAAATCTCCATGAGAGCCAAAAATCCACTGAATGATGTCTTCCTGTTCAGATTTTGTTGGAATCCCTGTGCTCGGCCCGACTCTCTGGACATGGACGATGACGACCGGTATCTCGGCCATTCCGGCCAGGCTGAAGGCTTCCATCATCAGCGACGCTCCTGGCCCTGAAGTTGCAGTCATAGCCCGAGCTCCAGTATAGGAGGCACCCAGGGCCGAATTCAGAGCAGCCAGCTCATCCTCAGTCTGGAAGACAATCCCGTTAAACTGGGGAAGATACAATGCCAGCCACTGTGAAATCTCAGAAGCCGGGCAGATGGGATAGGCGGCAAAAAAGCGACAGCCTGCAGCTAAGGCGCCAAAGGCAATGGCTTCATCGCCGCTGAGAAGAATCCTGTTTGAATCTTTTCTTCTCGCCAGGGGATGGCGTTCCTCTTCTCTGACGATTCCCTTCGCCTGATTGAATCCCAGATAAAAGGCTTGGATATTTTTCTGGACGATTTCTTTCCCTTTTTTCTCCAAGAAAGCTTCGGTTATGATTCTTTCGACGACTGCAAAATCCAGGTCGAGGATAAAGCAGAGAGCGCCAAGGGCAATCATGTTCTTGAAGATTTCTTTACCGAAATTTTCTCTTGCCAGCTTTCTCAAGGGAAATTTATGGAATGTCTTTGCGAGTTTTTCTGAAGGAGAGAGCTCGAGCAAATCTTCTCCATCGCAGAGAAGGATTCCTCCTTCTCTCATTCTTCTCGAATGCTGGAGAATCGCCTGGCAGTCAAAGGCCAGAAAAATATCAATCTTGTCCCCCCGGCCGTAAATCTCTTCCTGGCTGGCCCTGACCGTATGGTTGGTCGGCTCGCCCTTTATGTTTGAGGGAAAATCGCTGTAGGTTAAGACCTCCCATCCCTGTCTCTTCAGAATCTTTGCCAGAACATTCCCGGTGAAAAGGACACCGTCTCCTGCTTTTCCAGCGATCATCACCGAAATATCGGTTGTCATCGTTTCTTTTCTCTTTATCCTCTCCTAGATATTCAAGGCAATTTCCTAAAATTTATTCCTATTAATATTATAAACAATATTCGTGCCAACAAGAAACATCGCTTTTTCTCCACTTTTCCCTGATAAATGGGGAAGACTCGCTCCCTTCGATGAAACTTCCATAAGAACCAATCTCAATTTGTCGGGGAAACAAAGAAGAATTTTTCTACGATGAATAATAATGAATAAGAAAATTTAAAATTTTTCTAAGAGAGATCAAAAAGAAACTCTCTTTTTAGGGCTAAAAGAATTTTAAAAAATTATGAGATAATTATTTTTTGAATTTGAGGGAAAAACTTTCTGTCGTTTTTTAAGGAATCCTTTCGCTTTTTAAAAAAGCGAAATTAAATTTGTTCGAAAACTTGCTTTCTGCTTGGAAGTTTTTCTCTCAGCCTATTTCTTCACCATCGGCTTATTGCAACAAATCAAAGAGTGCTCTTCGGCGCAGCCGCAAGCTTCATCGACAACAACCCGCATGCCGCAAACACGGCATTCGTAAGCTGGGCCTTTCTTGGCCTTAGCACCTACTTTTTTTTTTGGCCTTCTTAACTACCTTCTTCTTTGGTTTCGCTCTCTTTTTCGCGGGCATCTAAACCTCCTTGTACAAATAATGCTTTAGGCATTTGTTGATTTATTTATCATTATTTCTAACATAAGTCAACAAGAGATTTCAATAAAATAAAAATTTTTTTAATTTAAAATGAATTTAACAATCATCGCGCTGAGTGATTTTGACAAAGCACACAACATCATCAAAAAAATTAAAGCAATCAAACTGCTGCTCAATCGATCAATCCTTCAACATTCATCTATCCCGCTTTTGACTTTCTCAAGGTCAACGATATCTTTCAGCTTATCTTCAATTAAAACGGTTTCTCTTCTCTCCATTCCTGTGGAAACAATAACAATCTCAGCCTCGACGGCATCTTCAATGAGCCTTAAGTAATCTTTAAAAGCTTGAGGAAGGGAAGAGAGGTCTTTAATTCCATGGACGGATTTTTTCCAGCCTCGAACTTTTTTATAGTGAGGGAGAACTTTATCCAAGACCCAAGCCTCGGAGGGGAAAGTGCGGAGTCTTTCTCCTTTGTACGTGTATCCGACGCAAACGAGAATCTCTTCAAAATCATCAAGAACATCCGGCTTGGTCAGAGCAAATTTATCTATTCCATTCAACCGACAAGAATAAGAAACAGCCACGGCGTCAAACCAGCCGCAACGTCTTGCCCGGCCTGTCGTTGCGCCAAATTCGTTTCCTTTCTCAAGAATGAGCTTTCCCTTCTCATCAAATATCTCTGTAGGAAAAGGACCTTCTCCAACTCGAGTCGTATAAGCCTTGGTTATGCCCAGCACCGAATCTATCGCTTTGGCAGGAATTCCCAAGCCGGTCGAGACTCCGCCGACAGTTGAACTGGAGGAAGTGACATAGGGATAGGTTCCATGGTCGACATCGAGAAGTGTCCCCTGAGCCCCTTCAAAGAGGATAGATTTTCCTTCCTTGATCTTCTCCGCGAGAAGCGCAGAGACGTCCTTGATGTATTTTTTCATCTTGGAGGCGTAAGAGGCGTATTCTTTGTAGATTTTTTCTGGCGGAGGAAGAGATTTCTGATGATGAGCAAGGCAGGCTTTCTTTTCTTCGACATTCTCAAAAATTTTCTCTTTGAGAATCGACAAATCGAGGAGGTCTCCGGCCCTGATTCCGCGGCGAGCCATTTTATCCTCGTAGCACGGTCCAATACCTCGACAGGTAGTGCCAATCTTTCTTGCACCCCTTCTCTCCTCGCTGACGGCCTCCAGCAGGGCATGATAAGGAAGGATGAGATGGGCATTCTTGCTGATGACGAGGTTGTCTTCGATGCGAACTCCAATTTTTTTTAAACCTTCGACCTCATCCAGAAAGGCCTGGGGATGGATGACAACTCCATTGCCGATGATACAAAGTTTGTCTGGATGAAGAATTCCAGAAGGGACGAGATGGAGGATGATTCTTTGTCCGTTGACATAGACCGTATGCCCCGCATTGTGTCCACCCTGATAGCGAGCAACAATATCGAAGGAAGGAGCAAGAAAGTCGATCATCTTGCCCTTGCCTTCGTCTCCCCATTGCATGCCGACGACAAGTAAATTTTCCATAAAACCACCTCAAAATTTTTTATTCATTTTCAATACTCGGGATGAAATCTTCTTGCTAGCGAATTTTATCAGAAGTCGATCCATTAAACAAGATTAAATGAAGAATCGCAACTTCTTTCACCACGGAAAAAATGTTTACAAGATTAAAAACTTAAAGCCACCTGAATAGAAAAAGTGTCGTCTTTTAAGTTTACACCTTTCTCGCGGTTAAAATCGTATTCAAATTTCAATGAACCGCTCTCAGAGATAAGATATCTGAGGCCAAGGGCCCAGCGACCCTTTTTCTCTGAGATCCCCTCTCCCTGAAGATCAGGGCCAACAAAACCAGGGCCATGAAAAGGGTCCTTGTATTTCATCCATTGGTAGCAGAGAACGGGTTGAAGCTTGTCAGCGTTTAATGAAACTTGGATGAAGTAACCTTCCGTCTTTCCTTCATTAAAACTTTCAGGATTCTCAAGGTTAGCTCTCGAATATTCGGCTAAGACTTCGAATGACTCTTCTGACCAAGTCAAATCCAATCCCTGAAGAACAAGGTCGCGCATGTTGCGCTCATCGTATTTGCTCCTGTAGGTGGAATAAGCGACTGCCATGTGCTCGCTCAGCGCAATCCCAACTCTTCCTCCTTTCCCTTTATCTGCGTTGTTGTCCTTAAACTGCTGGCTTTGACTTAAATTTTCACCCTCAGCAAGGCCATTGCCCAGGTAGGCAGAATAAAAGAAGCTGCCCAGCCTTCCCTCCATAAGGACTCCGATATCCTTCCAGCTTAAAGGATAGGTCTTTTCGACATTCAAAGGAGAATTGATTAATGCGGTTTGATGAGCCCGGTTAAATTGATTGTATCTTCCGAAAGGAACAAGGTAGAGGCCCAGCTTAAGGCTGAATAAGGCTGAGGGTTTGAATCCGACGAAAAGCTGCTCGAATTCGAAGCTGTCTTCTTCGAATCGGAGCTCTGCCGTATAATCAATTTTTTCGGTCACATCTCCTGAAAAAATAAGACCAAAAAAGGCGTTCTGAAAACTTCCCTGGTGAAAATCTGTTTGATTCTGGCCTTTTATATAACTCAGTGAAAAGTAGCCGTTGAATTTTCCTTGAGCGGGCACAAAGGTCAAAGATAAAATGATAAAGACCAGAAAAATCTTAATTCTCATAATAGATGAAAATCAAAATCATCTTCTAAGAGAGAATCTTTCCAGCGCTCCACGTTTATTCTCTCGGTGATGATCCGGCTGACCTCATTAACTCCTTTTTTCGTTCCCATCCAGATTGCACCAACAACGATCCCATTCTGAATAACAACCTTTTTATACAGTCCTTCTTCTTTCTTCTCCTTTCTGAATTCCTCAGCAGAGCCTTGTTCAGGATTAACCAGCCCGACCGAAGCGAGGTCAATGCCGACAACCTTCAGGGTGTTAGAAAGCACAGTGCCCTCATACTTTTCTTTCTTTCCGAGAATGTTGCGGGCTGCAATCCGGGCTTGATTGAAGGAAGCAGGGATGATCCCATAAACTTTGCTCCTGTGCTCGATCACATCCCCTGCGGCAAAAATCTCTGGCCTGCTCGATTGAAGATATTCATTGACCACCAGCCCACGATTGGTCTCGAGCCCTGCTTCTTTGGCTATCTGGATGTTTGGCATGACGCCGGCGGCGATAACGGCCAGGTCCGTTTCAATCTCCTTCCCTCCTTTAAACCTCAAGCCTTTCACCTCGTCCTGGCCAAGAATATCCTCAGTGGCCAAACCGAGATGGACTTTTATTCCAGTCTTCTCGATTTGACTTTTTAGGAGAGCTGCTCCCTGGAAGTCAAGCTGGCGAGGCAGGAGCCTGTCAAAAAATTCAACAACCTCAATCTCAGCGCCGCTTGACCTCAATGCCCTGGCTGTCTCCAAGCCCAAAAGCCCGCCTCCAACGACGGCGGCCCTTCGACGAGTCTTGAGCTGGTCAAGGATTCGAAGGGCATCATCAAGTGTTCTGAGCGTGAAAACACCCTTCTTCTCCGCTCCTTTAAAAGGAGGAATGAAACACAATGAGCCGCTGGCAAGAAGCAAAAAGTCGTATCTTTGCTTGGCTCCATCCACTTCAACCTGCTTCGAATCCGGGAAAATTTTCCTCACAGGCTTATTGAGATGAAGAGCAATCTTTTGTTCTTTGTACCATTCTTGGCTAAAGGCGAATAGTTTCTCCCGAGCAAGCTTGCCGGCTAAAAATTCAATCAGGTTGGGGCGGGGATAATAATGATATTTCTCCTCTGCAAAAACTTCTATCTCGACTCCAGCATCCAGTTCACGAAGAGTTTTGGCCGCGATGGTCCCGGCCAAACCATTTCCAACAATGACGACTCTCATCGATTCCCTCCTATGGCTTTAACCAATCTTCTGGAAATAGTCCTTGGGCATTCCGCACTGGGGACAAACCCAGGTGTCGGGCAACTTTTCAAACGGGGTTCCGGGCTTTTGGCCATGCTCCGGGTCTCCCTTTTCAGGGTCATAGATATAACCGCAAGCCGTGCATTCCCATTTTTCCATCATCATCCTCCTCGAAATTTTTCTAAGAGCAAAACTTTCGGAATGAGTCGAAGGAGAAGGAGAAAGAAATCAGTCCCATTCCATGACATGCTTCTCATACTCCTCTTCCAGTTTCAGCTTATGTGACTTTTCCTGCTGGACCAAAAACTCAAAAAGCTTCTTGAGGTCTGCTTGTTTGACTTTTTTCTTCAAATCTGCGTAGAGCTTGACAGCCTTCTGCTCCTTTTTTGCAGCCAGAATCAGGACATCTTGAAAATTCATATCAGCGTTCGGCTTCTCTTCGACAAGATAATCGCTTATCTTTAAATCGGTGACTTCTTTTATCTCCAGAGCCCCGATCTTCTCTTTTGTTATATTCTGAAGAAGCTTCTTGTGATTCTTCTCTTCTTCCTGAAGCTCAACCAGCAGTTTTTTGAGGCCCGGGCTTTTTGCTTTTCTGGCATAGTCTCCGTAGGTCTGAATAGCCTCTTCTTCTCTTTTGATGGCAAAATCGATTATTTTTTCAAAAGTTTGTGCCGCCATATCTCCTCCTTTAATCTAAAACCTTTCTATCTTTTGAGATTGTCACAATTCTCACCTTGTTGAGTCACGCTGGCTTTTTATGATAAAAATTGCAGTTTAGGATGAATTCCAATTATAATAAAAAACTAAATTATATAAAATATAAAACGATGTCAAATTGAGGAGGGAAGAATGATCGAAGATTCACTGTCCCGCAAGGCTCAAAAACAACTCTACAAAGCTGCCAAGGAAATCAAGCTCGACCCCAACCTGCTCAAAATCCTGGAGAAGCCGATGCGAACCTTGAAGGTCTCTGTCCCTATAAAAATGGATAACAGAAGGGTAAAAGTTTTTACAGGCTTTCGCTGCCAGTACAACAATGCCAAAGGTCCGACGAAAGGAGGAGTCCGCTACCATCCCAAGGTCTCAGAGGATGAGGTCGTGGCCCTTGCTGCCTGGATGACCTGGAAATGCTCCCTTCTCGATTTGCCTTATGGAGGTGCCAAGGGAGGAATCATCTGCGACCCGAAAAAAATGTCTGAGAGTGAACTTGAAAGATTAACCAGACGGTACACGACTGAAATCATGCCCCTCCTGGGTCCGCATCTCGATATCCCGGCTCCTGATGTCTACACCACCTCGAAGGAAATGGCCTGGATCATGGATACTTTTTCGATGATGAAAGGCTATACCGAGCCGAGCATCGTCACCGGTAAGCCCGAAATCCTGGGAGGCTCCAAGGGAAGGAAGGAAGCAACAGGAAGAGGAATCTCGATCATTGTCAGAGAATTTTTCAAAGCCAAGAAGAAAAGCCTCAAAGGCACCAAGATAGCCATCCAGGGATTCGGAAATGTCGGCGGCCACGCTGCTCTTTTTCTCTCTGAAATAGGAGCTAAGATCGTCGCTGTCTCTGACATCTCCGGCGCCCTTGTCAATCCAAATGGACTCGATATTCCTGGCCTGGTGGATTGCGTTGAAAAACACTCTTGCGTGGTCAAGTATCCTGGAAAACAAATCGATAAGGACGAGCTTCTCTTCCAGGATGTCGATGTCCTCATTCCCGCTGCTCTCGAAGACCAGATCCACAAGAATAATGCAGAGAAAATCAAGGCCAAGGTTATCGTCGAAGGAGCCAACGGCCCGACCACTCCTGAAGCTGACGAAATCCTGGAAAAGCGTGAAGTTCCTGTCATCCCTGATATCCTGGCCAATGCCGGCGGAGTCGTTGTCAGCCACCTGGAATGGGTTCAGGCTTTGAGCGGTCTCTCCTGGGAAGAAGAACAGGTTAACGCCGAGCTGGAAAGAAAAATGGTCAAGGCTTTCAAACAAGTCTGGGATGAGGCTTCACAAAGAAAGGTCTCCTTCCGCTGTGCTGCTTATCTTGTGGCCATTGAGCGAATCGCCGAAGTCTACCGCTACCGGGGCATATTCCCCTAAGAACAGCTTGAGCCTCTAACATCGAATCTTCTGGCATTCAGGGCAGAAAAAGCTGCTCCGTCCTCCCAAGCGGATGCGTGCAATAGAGGCTCCACAGATAAAGCAAGGAAGAGATTCCCTTCCGTAGACTTGATGGCGATTCTGAAAGCCGCCCTTCCGACCTTCGGCATCGGTGAAATCTCGGATTGTGGAGCCTTTATAGCGGATGGCCCTTTCGAGCACACTCCTCATCGCCCTCCACAACAGCTTCAGCTCCTTTTCTCCAAGACAAGAAGCGGGCGCTAATGGATGAACCTTAGCCTCAAAGAGAATCTCATCTGAATAGATGTTCCCGATGCCTGCTAGAAAATTCTGATTGAGAAGCAAGCTCTTCAAACGGGCTGTTCGGCCTTGAAAAAGGCTGCAAAAGCGCGGGAAATTAATTTTCAGCGGCTCAGGCCCGAGTTGTCTCAGCTCATCAGCAGAGCCGAGGTCTGAAGTTCGCCTGCAGGAGATGAAGCCGAATTTGCGCACATCCCTGAAACGCAGCTCCTCGCTCCGGCCCTTAAAAAAGAGGGCAAAATGAGTATGCTTATCCAAGGGCTCATCTTCAGAATAGAAAATCAACTGTCCCGTCATTTTTAAATGGATGATAAGGCTTAGATTTCCCTCACAGTCGATGAGGATCATTTTCCCGCGGCGGCGGATATCAACAATCTTCTTTCCTGTTAACTTATGAAGAAGAGAGAGATTCTCATTTCTCAAGACGCCGCGGCGAAAAATTTTAAATCCACTGACTTCAAGTCCTTTTATCGAAGAAAGGCTCCTGATCAGAGTCTCAACCTCAGGAAGTTCAGGCATACTTTCATTTTACTTTAATTGGAAGCACATACAAAATCCAAATTCTTCTTGATTTGGCGACTCATTTTTCTTATTATTTGCTGTTCAATGGAAACGAAATCAAAAGCGATGCAATCATTAGCTCTGGGCTGGCTCATTCCCGGCTTGGGTCATGTCTCTCTCAAGAAATACTGGAGAGGCGGCATCTTTTTTGCTTGCATCACTTTTATGCTAATCCTTGGGCTGCTTATGGGGGGAAAAATTTATTCGTATCAAGAAGAAGGATTATACCTAAAATTGATTTTTAGGCATATGGCTGAAAATCCGTTGACTTTCCTTGCCACTCTCTCAGATTTGGGATATGGCTTTATCTACATCCTCTCCAAACTCTTCTCTTTTGGCCTTGGGAATTTGAAGAATACAACTTTCGAATTCGGAACAGCCTATATCGCAGGCGCTGGCCTGCTGAATTATCTCGTGGCTTTGGATGCCTATGACATTACCCTGGGGAAAAAGAAATGATTTGGAAAAGCCATCTGCTCTCCATGATCCTTTATGCGGCTCTTGTCTGTGTCGTCTTAGCTTTAATCAGAAGGGATGATAAAAAGGCCCGAATAAAATACGCGCTCTCGCTCTTTCTGTTCATGGTTCTCGGGGCAATTGTTTTCGGCTGGTTTATGTATCTTTTTATTTGAAACACTCATCCTTTATTGACTCGCCGGGTCAAAAGCGGCGTGTTTTCGAGGCGTCCAGCCTGAGCATCCCTTTGAATCCTCAAATCGATATGCTATAATCCTCCCAGCATTGATGAGCTCTCAAATCTTCGAACCAGTCATCGGGCTCGAAATTCATGCCCAGCTCCTGACAAAAACAAAGCTTTTTTGTGGCTGCAGCACTTCGTTCGGAAAATCTCCAAACTCACTCACCTGCCCGGTCTGTCTTGGACTTCCTGGAGCATTGCCGGTCTTCAACAAGGAAGCCATGGTCATGGCGGTGAAGCTTGCCCTGGCCATCAAAGCCAGAATTCATCGTCATTCTGTATTCAGCCGGAAAAATTATTTTTACCCTGACCTGCCTAAGGGATTCCAGATCACTCAATACCATTTTCCAATTGCCACTGAAGGCCAGCTGACGATTGAAGGCGATGGAAAGGCGAAAACAGTCGGAATCGACCGGATAAATCTCGAAGAGGATGCAGGAAAATCAATCCATGATGGGATGGCCGACTCTTCTGCGAAAACCTATCTCGACTTCAACCGCAGCGGCATTCCTCTGCTTGAGATCGTCGGAAAACCGGACATGAGCTCTTCCTCAGAGGCGGTCAATTTCCTTCAGCTCTTTCGAACTATCCTTCAGTATTTGGAGATCTGCGACGGCAACATGGAAGAGGGAAACTTGCGCTGCGATGCCAATCTATCGCTGAGACAAAAAGGCTCTCAAAAGCTGGGGGTTAAGGTTGAAATCAAAAATCTCAATTCTTTCCGTTTTCTCCAAAAGGCTCTTGATTATGAATTCCAGCGCCAGACTGAGCTCGTCACAGCCGGAAAGCCTGTGCTCCAGGAGACAAGGCTCTGGGATTCCAAGCGGGATAAAACCCTTGCCATGCGAAGCAAAGAAGAAGCGCATGACTACCGCTACTTTCCTGAGCCGGACCTTCCTCCTCTTGTCATCTCCGAGGAGCTCATCAACGAAAGCAAGGATGCTCTCCCCGAGCTCCCCCAGGAAAAAATTGAAAGGTTTCTCAAAGAGTACGAGATTCCGCTCTATGAGGCGAAGGTCTTAACCTCCTCCAGAAAACTGTCAGACTACTTTGAGAAAACGGCAAAAGCATCGGGCAACCCAGACCAGTCGGGCAAGTGGATTTTGCGTGAAGTGCTTCAATATTTAAAAGAAAATAAAATTGAAATCGCGGATTTCCCTCTGTCTCCAGAAAATCTGGCCGAGCTTATCATCAAAGTTGATAAGAAAGAGATAACTTTAAGAGCCGCCAAAGAAGAAGTTTTCCCAGAGATGTTGAAAAGAGCTATTGCTCCGGAAATTAAAATTCGTGTTCATGATAAAGTTGACGTTCGCGGTTATGTGAAAGTTGATGTTTCTTCAATAGTGAAAGAGAAGGGCTTAAGCCAGATTTCTGATGAAGGGCGAATCAAAGAAATCATCCTTCAAATCATCGAGAAAAATCCCAAGCCCTTTAAGCAATACTCGGAAGGAAAGGTTCAGGTCCTTGGCTTCTTTGTCGGAGAGGTGATGAGAGAAACAAAAGGCTCGGCAAATCCTGAGCTTGTCAATAAGCTTCTGAAAGATATTCTCGAACGTTATAAAAAATAGAGCTCAACGGACGTGCCGGGCATTTCGGTTTATAGTTAAAATGATCGAACTCTATCATGTCTGGAAGCAATACCAGTCCCCTCGCTGGGCTCTCTCCGATATCACACTCCAGGTCAAACAAGGAGATTTTGTCTTCATCACCGGCCCCAGCGGCTCAGGAAAAACAACTCTCCTCAAAATCATTTTTAGAGAAATCCTTCCCACCCAAGGCCAGATCGTCATCGACCAGAGGAACATCTTGCGCATTCCAGAACATAAGATTTTTAAGCTGAGAAGGACGATGGGCATTGTCTTCCAGGACTTTCGCCTCATTTTCCATAAGAAGGTTTTTGATAACGTGGCTATTGTCCTCGACGTTCTGGGAATTCCTCGTAAGGAAATCCGAAGGCGGGCTTTCAATGCTCTGAGAATGGTCAATCTTCATCATAAGATGTGGGAATATCCGCCGCAGCTATCCTACGGGGAACAACAGCGGGTGGCCATTGCCCGGGCAGTGGTCAACAACCCCAAGATTCTCCTGGCTGATGAGCCTACAGGAAACCTCGACCCCGAACTTTCTTTTGAAATCATGGCCCTCTTTAAAGAAATAAACAAGCAAGGCGCTACCGTCATCATTTGCACCCACGGCCGGGAATTGATCCGACATTTTGGCGAAAATATCCTTTTCCTCTATAAAGGAAAATTGATAAAAAAGGAAACACTCTGATTATCCAAAAACTAAGATTCTTTCTAAAAGAAACACTCAACAATCTCTGGCAGCACAGGGTCCGCAACTTCTTTTCAATCACAATCATCTGCCTTTCATTTCTCATCTTTGGAATTTTCCTCTCTCTATCCAACAACTTCCGTTTCATCGCTCATCAGCTCGCCAAGAACATAGTCGTTGTCTTTTTCCTCAAGAATGACTTGCCAGAATCTGATAAGAATCTCATCGAAGTGAAACTAAAGAGTTCACCCCTGATAAAAGATGTTCAATATCTCAGTTCACAGCAAGCTCTTGAGAAATTCCAAAAAAACTTTCCAGAGCTTCAAAGAATTGTTGAAAATTTAGAGACAAATCCCTTTCCCTCTTCCTTTGAGGCCGCCTTCAAAGAAGAAAACATTTCCTCAGAAAAAACCATAGCTTTCGTCCGAGAGATGAGAACAATGAAGGGAATCGAGGATGTTCAATTCAACAAAGAATGGATAGATAAAATCCAATCGCTGAGTAAATTGACCAGAGCCGTGGGACTTTTTCTGGGAGGAATACTGAGCCTTGCTTCCTTTTTTATCATTTCCAACGTTATCAAGCTCAATGTCTTTGCTCGCGAAATAGAGATTGAAATCATGCGCCTGGTTGGAGCTTCTAACACTTTTATCCGAATTCCTTTTCTCCTGGAAGGAATGACTCTGGGAATAGTGGGAACGCTGGTCTCTCTGCTCCTGCTTTTCCTCCTTATCAACCTCTTCCCCATCTATCTGGGCGCCTCCCTGGGAGCTCTCAACGAGCTCGTCAACTTCCGCTATCTTTCCTTATCTCAAGCCCTCACGCTTGTGGCGGGCGGAACATTCATCGGCTTCAGCGGAAGCCTCAGCTCCCTCTCCCGCTTCCTGAAAATATAAGGCTCGCCCTTCGATGGGCTTCCCTCAGCGGCTCAGGAATCCTGAACTTTGCCAAGCGAAGAACAAGCTCCTTGGCCATCTGGAAATCCATCCTGTGCCCAGGAGAAACAAAGACAGGCTTCACTCCAGAGCGAGTCCTCAGGCAAAACCCGACCTTGCGCTTTTCTTTATCCCTGAAGAAGGTGTAGGCCCCTCTCCCCTCCCCAGGCAGGCAGAAAGGGAAAAATGGCTTCTTGGCGCAGCCGATGGTTGAGATGTCCAGGATCACTCCGACATAGGAGGCTAACCCCATTCTCCTGGGATGGGCGATTCCGTTTCCATCGACCAGCGTCACATTGGGCTTGTTCTTAATCTTCCGGAAAGCATCAAAAAAAACCGGCCCTTCCCTCAAGGATAGAAAGCCAGGAATATAGGGAATTTCAATCTTTTTCACCGCTTTGGAAACCTCAACGATTTCAAGCTCTGGAATCTTGAAGATGACAATGCAGGCTCCAACCTTTTTTGCCCTCATATCATAGGAAAAATCAGCGCCTGCAACCAGACAGACTTCCCTTCGATCCCACCCCAGGATCAATTGCGAGGCGAGCTGCCGCTGGCGCTCGGCAGCTTTGGCCAGGTCGACCTTCATCCTTGTCCTCAAACCCTCACCCCCGTCACGGAGATAGAGATGCTTACTATAGCTTAGATTTTATTGACATAGCAAGATTCTTAGCCTAAAATTTAAAAAATAATGGCATCCTTAGGACAGGAACTCAAGAGAGAAAGAGAATTAAGAGGAATCTCACTCGAAGAGATTTCCGAATCAACCAAAATCAACCTGAAGTTTCTCCAGGCCCTGGAGGAAGACAAGCTGGAGGTTATGCCCAGCACGTTTTTCATAAAGGCCCTTCTCAGGACATACGCCAAATTTCTTGGGCTGGAAGAGCATTCGGTCTTAAACAAGTATCAGGAAGCCGCCATCTCTCAAGAAGAGGCCCAGCCAACCGAAGAGCAATCAAAGACAAGTCAGGAAGAGACTTCCAAAAAAAGAAAAAGATGGATGGCCTCAATTATTCTAGGAGCATGTCTATTGATCTTGATCGGCTGGTTCTATTACTTTGCTCCCAAAAAAAAGATACCCCTGCCTCCTGCAGAGACAAAGCCGTCCATCACTCTTCAGGAAGAGACTCCGCCTCCTTCTCCAGCCACTCAACCTGAGACTCCGGCCGAGCCTGCTGCGGAAGAGAAAGGATTAACCCTCGAAATCTCTTTCACAGAAGAAACATGGCTCCAGGTCTATGCAGACGGAGAGTTGAAGCTTGAAGCTCTCAAGCAGCCAGGAGAGACTGTCGTCGTTCAAGCCCAGCAGGAGCTTCTCTTCAGTCTGGGGAATGCAGGGGGAATAACGTATAGCTTAAACCATAAAAAAGGAAAACCATTTGGGCCGTCTGGTGCCGTCCGCAGAAACATAAGAATAAACCTTGATAATTACCAGAATTTTCTCGCCGAAGAAAAGGAGAGCACGAATAACCCATAGAGCAGAACAGGGGGAAAGAGTGGCTGAAGAACAGAAGTTAAAATCCGTCCAACCAAAGAAAAAAGGCCCCCGGCTCCTTGCTGCGACCGTCATCACCCTCATCATCCTCTTCTTTGCCATCGAATTCTTCATCCGCCAAGAACAGGAATTTTCCCCTTCCTCTATTGCCTATATTCTCCTTTCTTTTCTGCAGATTATTGTCCTCCTCCTCTTTCTTATTTTATTCTTCGTCTTGGGAAGGAATCTCATAAAGCTCTACCTTGAGCGAAAGAGGAAGGTCATCGGTGCTCATTTCAAAACGAAATTGGTTTTATTCTTCACCGCCCTCTCTTTCATTCCCACCCTGCTCCTTTTCATTTTTGCCAGTGATTTAATCAGTCGGAACATTGAACAGTGGTTCAAAACGCCATTGAATAGACTCATGGATGACACCAAAACCTTGGCTGAGGAGTTCCAGTTGAACACTGCAGAAATCACGCTCCACTATGCCCGACAATTGAGCAAGGCCATCAAGAGCGAAAAGTTGGCAAACTCGGAAAGCCAACTCCGCCTCAGGGAATTCATCCAAGGAAAGCTGAAGGAATACAAACTGGATGAGATTGGCGTTTATCTGGGCTATGAAGAATTGTTTTCCTTGCTCAACTTGGACCTCCCTCTCCAGGATTACCTTGAACTTAGCCCAGAGAGAATCAAAGCGTCTGACTTGAGTGAAACATTGAGCAGCACAGGCCTGATGGGAAAAGGAGAGATCGTCCGCCGTGGCGTCTTCTTTTATATCCCTGATGTGGGGAGGATGCTTGTCGTTACTGGAAAATTCATCCCCCAGAATTACACCCAAAGAATCCAGAGCATCAACTCCTATATCGAAAGATACCGCCAGCTAAAAGCCGGGAGAAGCCCGCTCCAAAGTTTCTACTTCATCACCTTGAGCTTCGTCACCCTTCTGATCATCTTCGCTGCAAGCTGGATTGGCTTCCACCTCGCCAAGACGATCACAGTGCCGATCGAGAAGCTGGCCCAGGCAACAAAAGAAGTCTCCAGAGGAAACTTGGGGATCAGGGTTGAAGACCCTGCATCGGATGAGATAGGAATCCTCATCGATTCCTTCAACCAGATGATCTTCGACCTTAAGGAAAGCCAGCAAAACATAGCCCAAAAAACATCGGAGCTCGAAGCTCGAAAGCAGTATATCGAGACCATTTTGCACAACATCACCACAGGAGTCATCAGCCTCGACTCCCAGGGCCTGATAACGACTCTCAACCCTTCTGCCCAGGAAATGCTGGGCTTGCCTAAAAGCAATCACATCGGGAAAAGCTACCAAGGTGTCTTCAGCCATCCCCGATATGAGGAAATCGTAAAAAACATTCAAAAGGGAATTCAAAGCGAATATCCGCTCTCCGGCAAAGAAATAACCATAAATTTTGACGGCCAGAACATGACACTTTCTTTAGCCTTATCTCCATTGAAACAAGCCAACAATCAATTCTCAGGCCTGATTGTCGTGCTCGAGAATCTCACTCAGCTCATAAAAGCTCAAAGAATTGCTGCCTGGAAGGAGGCGGCCCAGATGGTGGCTCATGAAATCAAAAATCCTTTAACACCCATCCAGCTCTCCGCCGAGAGAATCATCAAGAAAATAAAGAAGAACAAGAAAGATTACGACGAAGCCATCGAAGACGGGGCAAAGACCATTGTTCAAGAGACGAGCACGATTAAGACCCTGGTCGATGAATTCTCGAAATTTGCCCGGATGCCCGAAGTCCACATCCAATCGGCAAACATCCATGAAATCATCGACCAGACAGTCTCTCTCTTCAAGGGGATATACACCGGGGTTGAATTTGAGCTGAACTTTTCACCCGACATCCCCCTTTCGACCCGAACCGACCCCGAGCAGATGAAGCGAGTCTTCATCAACGTCTTCGATAACGCCATCCACGCCATGAACAAAAAAGGCTCGATCAAAATCCGGACATCTTTCAATAGCGAACTGCAAAAATTGAAAATTGAAATTGCCGACTCAGGTCCCGGCATCTCAGCCAGAGATAAGGACAAGCTCTTCCTTCCCAACTTCTCAACCAAAAAAAAAGGAGCCGGCCTGGGATTGGCCATCGTCAACCAGGTCATCAGCGAACACAACGGCTCGATCTCTGTTGAAGACAATGAGCCTCATGGCGCAAAATTTATTATTCAGATTCCAGTATGAACAAGGAAAAAATTCTCGTCATCGACGATGAAGCCGGCATCAGGTCTTCTCTGAGAGGAATTCTGGAAGATGAGGACTTCGCGATCAAAACGGCCGAGACCGCCGAAGAGGCGCTTGAGCTGCTCCGCAAACAGGATTTTAGCCTCATTCTCCTCGACATCTGGCTTCCTGGAATGAACGGGATTGAGCTTCTGAAAAAAATAAAAGCCATGAATGAGAATTCTCAGGTGGTGATGATTTCAGGCCACGGAACCATAGAAACAGCTGTCGTCGCCACGAAACTCGGAGCCTATGACTTTCTGGAAAAGCCCCTCTCATTGGAAAAAGTGATCTTAACGGTGAAGAATGCTTTGAGGCAAAAAAAGCTCGAAGAAGAAAACATCCAACTTCGGGAAAAAATCAGGGCACAGTATCATCTCATTGGAAAAAGTGCCGCTATTCAGAAAATAAGAGAGAAGATAAAAAGAGTCGCTCCGACCAGCGCCCCTGTTCTCATCTACGGGGAGAACGGGACAGGAAAAGAACTCGTTGCCCGCTTGATTCATCTGGAAAGTCCGAGGAAAGAGCAGAGATTCATTCCCATCAACTTTGCGGCCATTCCAGAGGACCTCGTCAAAAATGAACTCTTCGGCTATGTTAAAGGGAGCTCTGCTCATGCTCTCAAGGACAAAAAAGGAAAATTGCTCATGGCCAACAGAGGGACTCTCTTCTTTGAGGAAATTGATCATATGAGCCTAGAAATCCAGGCCAAACTGGCCAGAGTTATCGAGGAGCAAAGGTTCGACCCTCCAGGTTCAACTGAATTCATCCCCGTGGATGTAAGAATCATCGCGGCAACAGATAAAAATCTCAGAGAATCCGTGGCTGAGGGAAAATTCAGGGAGGACCTCTTCTCAAAACTCAATGTTATCCCCATTGCCATTCCCCCGCTGAGGGAGAGGAAGGAAGATATTCCAATCCTTGTCAACCATTTCCTGAAACATTTCTCGATTGAAAATGGAAAAAAGAAAAAATCGATGAGCAGTCAGGCTATGAAGGCTTTTGTCAATTATTCCTGGCCAAGAAATATCAGTGAACTCATCAATGTCATCGAAAGATTTGTGATCATCGTTCAGGATGAAGAAATCAAGGCTTCGCACCTCTTGCTTCTTGTCGAGTCAAGGGAGCCTCAATCGACGCCAAGACCGGCCGGTCATCAATCTCTCAAACAGGTGAGAACACAGTTCGAGAGAGAATATATCCATAGAGCCTTAATCAAGCACAAATGGGACCTTCAAGAAACAGCTTCCGAACTTAAGATCGAAAAAAGTAAGCTCAACAAAAAAATCAAAAGCCTTAGGCTGACATTCCTGGGATAAAAATTTTTGAGGTCGACGGTCAGTTCCTCTTCAAATTGACAGGTTTTTCTGACAAGTGTATGATCTTTCACGAGAGGCGATATGAAAAAAAATATTCCGGTCCTCATCATGACCTTGATCTTTTTGAGTCTGATGAATCGCTTATCCCCGGCGAACCAACAGCAGGCCGAAAAGCCCGGGCTTCGGCCTGCCGCGATTCCGGTTGCCGTCCGTGTCTTCGACGGCAAACAACTCGTCACCGACCTCGCGCTCAAGGATTTTGAAATTTTGGAAAACGGGATCCCCAGGCCCGTCGAAGCTCTTTATTTCGTCGATAAAAACGCCATCCAGAGGCAGGAAACCGACCGAGATTACCAGCCTGATGTCAGCCGTAAATTCTATTTTTTATTTCATTTGTTCGAATACCACCCCAAACTGCCCGAGGCGATCCTCTATCTCTTTGACCAGGAACTCCTCGCCGGCGATTCTCTGGAGATCCAGACGCCGGTGAGGAATTACAAGCTCTCTCCCGCGGCCTTCGCCAACAAATCCAAAAATGTCCTGGCTGAGGAAATGACAAACATCGTCAAGAAAGATATCGTTCAAGGAAGCCTGGCTTACAACAACCTTTTGAACGAGCTGAAAAGACATGTCCGAGCCATCGGGGGATCGAATCCCATGGGAGGGCTTGAGACTGATACAGAGACAGAGGAAGTCGGGCTGGAAATGCTGCTACTCCGCTACAAGGAGATCCTGGCCAAGATGGAAGCTTTGCGCCGGATCGATATCGACAAGTTTATCCGCTTCGCCCAAGCTCTCAAAAATCAGAGCGGACAGAAGTTCGTCTTCTTCATCTATCAGCGGGAATATAGTCCGGAGATCAGTCCGGCGGTCATCCAAAAGACCATGGGTCTCTATCAAGACTCGCCGCACGTCCTCGACGGGATCCAGGAGCTCTTCATGTCCTATTCCCGGAACATCTCCCAGAATACCAAAAAACTGAGAGAAAGCTTCGCCGATTCTTCGGCGCATTTCAACCTCATCTTCATGAACAAAGCGCCCGTACAACTCGCCCGGATCGTCATGCGCGAACAGTCGGAAGATATCTTCAAGGCGTTTTCTGCAGTCGCCCAAGCGACGGGTGGGATTGTCGATACGTCTCAGAACCCCGCCGCTGGAATCGAGACGGCGCTCAAAACCTCGAATAAATATTACCTCCTCTATTTCACGCCTTTCTCCGAAGCCACGGAGGGGATGTTCCGGAGCATAAAAATCAGGGTCAAAGATAGAGGTTATGCAGTCGTCAATCGGCAGGGATATATTTATTAAGGTAGACATACGCTAAGCGTACCTAAATGTTTTATATCCATTTTTTTGAATAAAATCCAAAAAATTGAACTTCCTGTCTCACAAAATCGGTACGCTACGAATTTAATTTATTGATTATATTAAAGATAAATATTGTGCCACGGAAAATTTCATTTGGCATATAAATTGCATATTAATCATAAAAAGGGATGAAAAATAGGGAAAAAATTATTAAAACAGGAGGTGATAATAGCAATAAGCTTCGTTTTTTAGGAATGGTCGGAGCGATTCATCGCTCCGGGGTTATGTTAAAGCATTTTTAATCCGAAAAAGGAGGAAATGTGAAAAAAGGATTGATTGTTCTTGCCGTGCTACTCGTCGCGGTTTCTTTTGCTGCGGCACAGGTGAGAACAGGAACTATCTACGGAAAAGTCACAGACACAGAAAATACTCCTCTTCCGGGCGTTACCGTCACGATCTCCTCGAACATCCTCGCTCCGCTGACAACGATCACAAGCGCGCACGGCATGTTCAGATTCCTGTCCCTTTATCCGGCCAGCGACTACAAGCTAGCGGCCGAACTGACGGGTTTCAAAAAGACCCAAAAGACCGGAATCATCGTAACCGTCGGCACGAACGTCGAAATCAACCTGACGATGGAGATGGGAAACATCGAAGAGGAGGTGACCGTCACCGCCGTGTCGCCAGTCGTCGACAGCAAAAAGACGACGGTCGGGGCGAACGTCGATAAGGAAGCCATGCAGTCGCTGCCCTCGGCCCGCGATCCCTGGGTCGTCATGCAGTTGGCTCCGTCGATCATGATCGACCGTGAGAACGTCGGCGGCAACGAGTCCGGCCAGCAGTCGGGCTTCATCGCCAAGGGCGACACGTCCTCAGCCCGGATTTCGGGCAACCAGGCCGCCAACAACACCTGGGCGGTCGACGGCATCGACATCACGGACCCGGCGGCCCTCGGCGGCTCCGCTCTGTACTATGACTTCGACATGTTCGAAGAGCTGCAAATCCAGACGGGCGGCGCGGCCGACGTATCCATTCAGACGGGCGGTATTGCCCTGAACATGGTCACCCGCCGCGGCGGCAATAAGATGAGCCTGGCGGGCCGCTTCTACCTGACCGACAATTTCTTCCAGGCCGACAACCTGACCGCTGCCCTCAAAGCCCAGGGCGTCGTCAACGTCAACAAGATCCAGCAGATCAAGGACTTCGGCTTCAACGCCGGCGGCCCGATCATGAAGGACAAGGTGTGGTGGTGGGGCGCTTACGGCGTCCAGGACATCTTCGTCTACACCATCACGGGCAACAAGGACACGTCGCTGCTCAACAACTACAACCTCAAGCTCAACGCCCAGCTCCTGGCCAACAACCGCTTCGAAGCCCTGATCACCTCGGGCGCGAAGGAGAAAATCGGACGGGATTCGAGCTTTGAGACGCCCGAGGGCAACCACCAGACGGGCAATTACCACTGGGGCAGCCCGATCGTCAAGTTCCAGGACGAGCACAGCTTCGGAAGCGACTTCTACGTGTCCCTGAAGTACTCCTTCAACGACGCCGGCTTCATGTGGCGGCCGGTGACGGACGACAATACGATCCCGATCTACCCCATCGTCTACAGCGAATCCCAGGGCAAGTACGTCCCCTACATCTCGAGCATGAAAGCCAGCTGGGGCTCCTACGGCGTGTCCCGTCCGCGGAACAACTACCAGTTCCAGGCCACCTACTTCAACGACTCGTTCCTGGGCATGTCCCACGAGATCAAGGTCGGCGCGGAGTATTCCCACAAGGTCCAGTCCACCAAGGGGGATAATACCGGCAACATCCAGGGTTTTAACATCCGGAGAGACTACACATCCCTCCAACTCGACGTCAACGCCGACGGCACCCGGACGACGGGGGAAATGGCCGGCTGGCAGAGAGTCACTATCCCTCGCCGCACCGGCAGCAACACCATCGCCCAGCAGTATGCCGCCTACATCCAGGACACTATCGTCAAGGGCAACTTCACGCTCCAACTCGGCCTGAGGTTCGACAAGCAGTGGCCGAGCTCGGGCGCCTATACCAACGACGCGGTTGTGCCCGGTACTCCGGCCTGGGACGCGGTCTTCGATCCTGCGGTTTCGACCCTCCTGGATACCCGGCTGACCGACGTCAGCGTTGATCCGGTCAAGGGTATTGCTCAAATCGTCAACGGCGATGACCGGACGTACCAGTGGAACACTTTCTCGCCGCGCCTCGGCCTGACCTGGGACATCTTCGGCAACGGCAAGACCCTGGCCAAGTTGGCCCTCTCCTCGTACGGCGACATCATGGGCGTCGGCTGGTATGCGGCCACGCCTTACGGCACCGGCGGAACCATCAACTACTGGTGGAGGGACGCGAATGCCGACAATAAGATGACCTTCAATGAGATGTACTGGGCCTATTCGAGCCGGCAGCCGGTCGGCACCCGGTACGTCCCCTATCTCGTCTATGACGCCTCGGGCAATCTCACTGCCGCGGCCACGGCTATGCTCGTCGGTGGGACTAACAGCGACGCCTACTATGGCAGCCAATACTCCGGCTATGATTATCTCACCCCGGACGCTCCAGTTGACTACGAGCGCAACGTCACGACTTACTTCCTGGACACGGACGCCCAATCCTCCAGCCGGACCAGCGAAATCCTGCTGACCCTTGAGCGGGAAATCGTCACCGACTTCTCCGCCTCCATTAGCTTCACCTACAGAAAATTCGACAAGGACCAAATCGGATTGCCCTACTACCCGAAGGAGCACGCGGCCGACTACCCTCTCTACACCGGCCCTGAGGTCATCGACCCGCGGACGCCCCCGGCGGGCGGCTGGTATGTCCAAGCCGGGACGATCCCCGACACCTACATCATCGGCGGGACATGGGCGCTTGTCGGCGGCCACTGGGTCAACACCGGCGGCACCACCTACTCATCGGGCGACGCGGCCGGCCGGCCCTACTACCTGCCCGGGACGAACTGGCCGACCACGTCCACGCGTTTCACCTTGATC
Organism: uncultured Eubacteriales bacterium; assembly: GCA_964645765.1. GTDB lineage: Bacteria > Acidobacteriota > Aminicenantia > Aminicenantales > Aminicenantaceae > CAZGMN01. The sequence continues at coordinate 13,267 of CAZYBE010000016.1, read as the reverse complement.
CGGAAGTCCGACAACTACTACACCTACTCTGGCGTCGACCTCGTCTTGAACAAGAGACTTTCCCACAAGTGGATGATGAACACCTCCTTCACCTGGCAGGGTCAGAGAAGCTACTGGGGTAATGATTTCTTCAACCCCACCAACCAGTGGGCCTTCGACGGCAAAGCCTACGGCGACTGGGGCGGCGCGGCCAGCGGCAAGGTCGCGGTCCTGATGTACACTCGCTGGATGGTCAAGTTCAGCGGCCTCTACCAGCTCCCCTGGGGCTTCAACATCTCCGGGACGTTCAACGCCCGCGAAGGCTGGAAGATCCCCAACTACCTCAACATCGACAACATGGACGCTCCCAATTACAGCGCCATCAGCGGCACCACCAGCGTCGGCCACGCCTTGACCGCTTACAAGCAGACCGACGTTAATGATTCCCTGCCGACGTTCTACAACATCACCCTCCGGCTCGAGAAGCTAATCAACATCGGAAGCGCCGGCCGCCTCTATCTCATGGCCGACGCCTTCAACCTGCTCAACTCCAACATGGCCATCCGCTCGTATTCCAAGTACGACGGTTACGACTACCTGAGAAACGTGGGCGGAGTCCCCGAACAGTACAGCAGCTATACGTACCCCTACAACGGCCGCCTGAACGAAATCCTCAACTCCAGGATCTTTAGGTTCGGCGCCCGGTTCGAGTTCTAAGCGATATTAACTGACGCACAAAAGCCCGTCCCGGCCCGAGCCGGGATGGGCTTTTTTTTTCGGTTTAGAGGAATGAGATGAATTGACGGAACATTCTTCTTATTGTCAACTTCTGTGGACATGGTGAAGCAGAAGGCTGGTTATTCGATTATCTTTTCCAGGGGGAATCTGATTCTCAGTGTATCCTTTAGGCTTTTGGTTCATTTCTTGAATTCCTGTCCTTGGTATGGCAGGAGTCTACCGAACGAGGGGACTCTGTCCCTCATGTCATTCGAAGCGGCTTGAAGAGTGGGGCGAATGGATGCGCGAAGAACTCCTTCTGGATGTTCCTCAGCGCGAGGAGAGGACAAGGGAAGATTTCCAGGCGATTTCTGGCGCTTTTGAGGTTCCCCGCGCCCTCTGAGCCCGCCTCCCGCTATTCTCAGCTCGACTTGACATCCCTTCACGTCGTGATTTATCATCCATGACGATGGGACGAGGTAAAATCGACGCATGAATGCTCGCTCAGTCATCGCCGCAGAAAACAAATCCCTATAAGCTGGTAGTTATTTCAGTGTTTTCAGACATATCAAGAGCTTTCGTTATCCTCATTTTTCTGGCGCTGTCGCTTTTTATACTATCCAGAAAGATATTCAGGATCCGCTTCCCTTACGATTCTTACATTAATTACTTATGGACATTTTTCTTGATATTTGCCGTATCAGAGGCCGTCTCATTCAAAGTTGCTATTTGGATCCTGGCGGCCCTCTGTTTTGTGGCCTTGCGAGAGTATTTTACCTTGGTGGACATTAGACTCCAGGATAGATGGGGTGTCCTGGGGGCTTATCTTTCGATTCCTTTCATGATTATCTTTATCCAGTCCGACTTCTACGGAATGTTCATCATCTCAATTCCTGTTTATGCTTTTCTTGTTATCCCCTTCCTAATAACGTTAGGAGGAAAGGAGATCGAAGGGACTCTTCTTTCTATGGGAGTTATTGCCTTTGGGCTCTTTCTTCTCGTTTACTGCATCGGTCACATTGGCTATCTGTTGCTTTTTTCCACATGGTGGGCAATCATGCTGTGTCTCAATGTAGCCTTCTGTGACCTTGTCGCCATCCTTATGAAGAAAAGGAAGGATCATCGCTGGAGCAATGTCTTAACCCAATATTTCGTCTCGGCTCCGATTACTGTCATCCTCACGCTGGTCCTATCATTTTGGACAAGGATACCATGGTTTCATTGTATATCTCTGGGGATTTTGATACCCGCACTAGTGGCTATCGGTCGTCACACCATAAGATATATTGAGAAGGATCTGGGAATCAGCCGCGATCGACTCCTCCCAGGGAAGGGCCAGGTTATAGACAACCTCAGGTCACTCCTTTATGCGGCGCCGGTGATATTCCATTACCTCCGGTATTTTTCCATGAGATCTGATGCTTTCTGAGATGAAGAAGTTCGCCAGCCTTTTTTCCGTGCGAGTTTTGACTCATCTATTTTTGCTCAGGCCATTTTTGAAGTTATTTTTCGGAGTTAATGTGGCTGGAAGGAAGAACCTAGCCTTTCTGGACCAGCGTATTATTATTGCCAACCACAACAGCCATCTGGACATCCTGCTGCTGTTCTATATCCTTCCGATTAAACATATCCTTACGACTCACCCGGTTGCAGCCGAAGAATATTTCTCTAAATGGATGGCTCTATTTAAGCTGGTGAATTACCTCTTCCGTCCCATCTGGATCGTGAGAGACCAGAAAGATAATGATCCTCTGAGGGAGATGAAAGAAGTTTTGAATTCTGGGCACAACATCATCATTTTTCCTGAGGGAACGAGAGGAGTTCCTGGACAGATAGGAAGATTCAAGACCGGAGTTGGCAGGCTGGCGGCAGAATATCGGAACATCCCAATTATCCCTGTTTTTCTTTCAGGTCCTGAGAAAGCATTCCCCAAAAAAAGTGTCTTTCCGGTCCCAATCTGGAACAATGTTACCATCGGTCCTCCTCAAATGTTCAAGGGCGATAGTCTGGATATCACATCCTCCCTGGAAAAGATGATCCGGGAGCTGTCTGAGTCAGAGACCGCAAAAAGACACAGGAGATGCAAACATCCCAGGTCTGCATTCTCGCTTGCAGTGCTGGGGATCGACGGTTCAGGTAAAAGTGCCCTTTCCAGAATGGTTTCGAAAAAACTCTCGGATGCCTTTCGTGTTTGCCTGGTTAGTGACAACCTAGAATTCTACGAGAATGCAAATCAAAAAGAACTTCAGCCTCTGCTTACCGAGAAAGTCAGAGAAGCATTGGGCAGATATGCCAAGACGGCAAAATCACTGAAACAGTATAAGATTCCAAAGCTGGCCGAGCTGCTGCTGAGGGACCATATTATGGGTGAAGTGCAGAGGTGGTATACACCTGATATTATTGTCCAGGATGGATGTCCTTTGATCAACCTGGCGGCGTGGGCAAAATTATACAAGGAGGAATATTTCGATACAGAAGCTTGCTCCAAAGCAATTAGGATTCTTACAGGCAAGAGGGAAGCAATCATAAAAGATGACCCTATATTTACAAAATTTCATGAACTGGCTGCTCTTAAACGCTTCAGACTTGACCATATGAGACTTCCAGATGCCGTAATCTTGCTTGATGTGGCGCCAGTTGTTTCAACCCGAAGAATTCAGGGCAGGGGCGAGCAAAGGCAGGTCCATGAAACAGAGGAAAAGTTAGCCAAACTGCGAGAGGGCTACCTCTTGGTAACCCATGTCGTGGAGAAGGAATTCAACATGCCGACCCTTATCCTCGATGGAGAGTCGGAAATCGATAAAGTGGCTGCCTCAGCTATCGAATTCGTCAGGGAACTCAATTTAAAGGAACCTGAACATGAGTAGCAGCAAGATTGAAGTAATTGCAACAACGATATCCGGCTCAATCAAAGATTGGGGTAAAGTCAACAAGATAGTTCCCCTGTTCAGAAAGCTCGGAAGGGAGGATGTCTCTCTTCATGCGGTCCACAGCCACGCAGAGGCCAGGAAGTTAACCCATGACCTTATCGTGATGGGGCGAAGGACCATAATCTCGGCTGGGGGTTCTGGCACATTTAACAAAGTTCTTGAAGGATGCATCGATTCCAAAGTTGGACTCAACAACATCACTCTTGGCTTCCTTCGAAAGGGCTCAGCTGATCTTATCGGGAAGACTCTGGGAATGCCTGACAACATAAAAAGCGCAATAAAGGTTTTTGTGACATCATTGGCTGAGAAAAAAATTGTGAAGTGCGACGTCATACAGGCAGTAAGCGGAGAAAGAGGCGTAAGGCCTCGCCACTTCGTGGGCTACGGAGGAGCGGAAATCTTCGGAAGAATCCCTCACTACACTGAAAACCGTTTCATTAAATATTACAAAGGCATATTGGGTCAGCTGTTTGGCGACCTTGGACCATTTTTCGTCGGCGCAATGTTATCCGTACTGGAGAAGGCGATTAAACAGGTTGGAAGAAAAAAGACGGCTTGGGGGATAACAGTAGACGGGAAAGAGGCCTCACAAGGCTATTATCAAGCCATGATCATCGTGAACGGAGACTTAGGCCCTGATCTTCCATTCGCAAAATCAGTCCCCCTCGGCTCTGGAGACTTCTATATGTATGCGATCAGGGACCTTGGACTGCTCAGTTTACCCGGTCAATTCAAGCATGCCTGGGATTCTTCCATCATGGATCGGCCCGAACTCTGGCGGTTTGAATCCTATCGTATTAAAAATGTCCTTAAGATTGAACCTGACCATAACAAACCATTTCCAGTCAATGTGGATGGTTCGACAATGACCTGCAGGTATTCGACTACTTTCCGAATTGTGGACCAGATAAACCTGATATCAAAATAAGGGGGAATTCCTTTTTGTGGACTCGCGCAAGATTGCTCCCCTCTAAGCTTGGAAGCCTTGCTGCTGAGCACGAAAAAAGTATATCTACTGAAGATGATGGGTGTCAAGAGTGGAACAAGAGGAGTTTAACAAAGTTAGTATCCTGAGAATAAGCAACAAAGAAGAGATTGTAAAACTATTGAAAGAAGCCGGAGCAAAATCCGCAAAAGATTTTAGTAAAAGCTAAAGAGTCCCTCAAGGCCTGGCGGCCGATGATTGCTCTTCGGGACAGCGCGTTCAGCCCTTCAGCCGGACATAGACAGCCGTCTGGCCGGGCTCATTCGGGGACCTGATCTCGTAGAGGTGGGAATGAGCTTTGATGAGCTGGGACAATTGCTTGTATCCATAGGTCCTCGGGTCGAACCCAGGGTCGAACTGGCGCAGGTATAAGCCCATCGTCCCCAGGTTGGCCCAGCCGTCCTCGCCGACGGCCATGTCAAAAGCGCCCTTCAACAATGGGATGGGGTCCAGCTTTGGGGATTTCTCCTCGTCTCCTCCCTCGGCCTTCCTGGATGCCCTTCTCTCTCTGGCCGGGGCTCCGAGGGAGACCAGGTTTTCGGTGTAGATGAAGACATTGCAGGCGTTGACGAAAGCCTTGGGCGTCTTCCGTTTGCCGATGCCCATGACGAAAAACCCCATCTCGCGGACCCGCGTCGCCAGGCGCGTGTAGTCGCTGTCGCTGGAGACGATGCAGAAGCCGTCCACGGCGCGGTTGTGGAAGACATCCATGGCATCGATGATCAAGGCGCTGTCCGTTGAGTTCTTCCCCACCGTGTACCGGAATTGCTGGACAGGCTGGATGGCGTTGTCGTGCAGAGTGTGCTTCCAGCCGGACATGTTGACCATGGTCCAGTCGCCGTAGATCCGCCGGATGGTGATCAGGCCGTATTTTCCGACCTCGGTCAGGATTTTTCCAATCAGGGACGGCTGGGCATTGTCCCCGTCAATCAGAAGAGCGATTTTTTTCCTTTGATCTTCTATGAATGGCTCGACCATTTCTTTCTAACTGCCTCCCTTCACGAATGGACTTTTCTATATCTTTCAATATCTTACTCCGACTTCGCGGAAATTTCAAAGAGAAAGTGCCGGCTAAGAGCCCGATTCCGTCGATGCGGCTGTGATTCCCTTTTTTTATTGGATCTTCAGCCCGGCCAGCCTCTTCCCGGCATCCTCAACCTCAGTCATACCTTGGTCAGCGTCTTTCCAGAGGTCAAGGAATTTTCCGTAATTCTCTATGGCTTTGTCTTTATTGCCCTTCTTCTCAAAGATCTTGCCGAGCATGTAGAAGCTTCTGGCGTAGATGTCGCCATACTTGAGTTTCCCAACTGTGAGCGAAGTTATTTTTTCATATTCTTCACAAGCTTTATCTAACTCCTCAGACGCATAATATGTTTCCCCTAAAACATGCCTATCGAACAATCAGAAGCTATTGTCTTGAGAAGCTTCGATGTCGGCGAACAGGATAAAACCGTTATCTTTTTCTCACGCGACAAAGGAATCATAAAGGGAATCGCCAAAGGGGCTCGAAAATTCGGAAATCGTTTCGGAAGCAGCAGGGAAGATTTCCAGGCGATTTCTGGCGCTTTTGAGGTTCCCCGCGCCCTCTGAGCCCGCCTCCCGCTATTCTCAGCTCGACTTGACATCCCTTCACGTCGTGATTTATCATCCATGACGCTGGGACGAAGTAAAATTGACGCATGAATGCTCGCTCAGTCATCGCCGCAAAAAACGAGTTTCTTATCCCTTAAAATTAATTGAATAATGGACAATAGCAAGGAGGTCTGACATGAAATCGGCAATGTGGAGTCGACGAGCGTTTCTACGGATGTTCGGCGCCTTGGGGGCGACCGCCTATGCCGCCAAGGCCAGCGGCTTCGAGCGCATCGAAGCTGCCTCGCAGACGGTTGCGGACCGATCACCCGAAGAGGTGGCGAAAGACGAGTTCTACTGGAGGGAGATTCAGTTAGCCTTCAAGCTGGACCGCACGCTCACCAACCTCAATAACGGCTTTACCTGCCCCTGCCCTCGGGTGGTGCTCGAATCGGTCTGGCGTTATATGGACATGATCAACATGTTGCCCGTCCATTACCAGGGCATGATTGCCAGGAACGTGGAGACGATTCGGCTGCGGATGGCGGCCGAGTTCGGTTGCGACCCGGAAGAGTTGGCGCTGACGCGCGGGGCCAGCGAGGCGCTGCAGATCGCCCAGAACGGGATCGACCTCAAGGCGGGCGACGAGGTGATCACGACCGAGCAGGATTACCCCCGCATGCTCACCACTTGGGACCAGCGCCTGCGGCGCGAAGGAATCAAGGTGACGCGTCTCCAGTTTCCGGTGCCGACGACCCAAGACGATCTCTATCAGCGGTTTGAGAAAGCTATCACGCCGCGGACGAAAGTCTTCCATTTCTGTCACATTACCAACCTGACGGCCCAGCTTTTTCCCGTGCAGCGGCTTTCCCGGCTGGCTCGCTCGAAGGGGATTGTCACGATCGTTGACGGCGCGCACGCGCTTGGGCATTTTCCGTTCAAGTTGCGGGACCTTGAATGCGACGCTTACGGCGTGAGCCTCCATAAGTGGCTGCTGGCGCCGATCGGCAACGGCTGCCTGTATGTGCGCCGGGAAATGATCCCGAAATTCTGGCCGCTTCAAGCGGCGCCGGAAAGGCAGGACGACGACATTCGCAAGTTCGAGGCGATCGGCACGCACCCCTGGGCCATTCGGGCGGCGCTCGGCGAAGCGCTGGCGTTCCATCAGGCCATCGGAGCCGAACGCAAGGCGGCGCGGCTGCGCTACCTGACGTTGCGCTGGGCCAATGCCCTGAAGAAGTATCCACGCGTTAAGATCCTGACGAACCTCAGCGAGCCGGCGGAGGCATGGGGGGTGGCGACAGTCAATATCGAAGGGATCGACGTCAGGGACCTCGCGAAGTTTCTGATGGACAAATACCGGATTATCGTGGTGCCGCTTGTCGGTGGAGCTCCACCCAATCAAGTTTTCGATTATCAGGCTATCCGCGTGTCGCCGAACGTCTACACGACGCTCGAGGAGATCGACACATTCGTGATGGCCATGGAAGACGCCCTCAAAAATGGAGTTCCGACCACACAGGCGGCGGCTCGGGGTGGCCCAATGGAGGGCGTGCAATGGGCGAGTATCTGGTAATTGTGAGAATTCATATGAAACGTTTGGTCAGTTTGGCTGTGGTGGCATTTGCCTTTGGCTTCATCGCGGGCGGTACTGTGGCCCATGCTCAGGGCATTTTTAAAATCCCGTTCAAGTTCGAAGCGGGCGGCAAGAAGTTCTCGGCGGGGGAATATTGGGTGGCCCAGAAAGGAGACAAACAGGTCGCTTTAAGGCGGGAACCGAATGGCGAGGAAGTCTTAGTTCCTTTTATCCAGAGGTTGGAGCAGCCAAAGCCCTCCCTCCAGGAGCCCCAGCTTGTCTTCGACATGGTCGGGAACTTTGAGCCGTCGTATACGGAATACGTAACAGACTATGTGCTGGCTGAGGTCTGGCTGCCCGGAGAGGACGGGTTTCTGATTCATGCCACCAAGGGAGCGCATCAGCATCAGACTATCAAAGGGCAGAAAGCGAAGTAGCAGCTCAACCTTGATTTGGTGAGCGTATTCTGGCCGCCACTGGCTCGGGCCTCCCGCGTGCGTCTGGAGAGCTCCTGGTGAGTGAGAGAGGAGAGGACAAGGGAAGATTCACAGGCGATTTCTGGCGCTTTTGAGGTTCCCCGCGCCCTCTGTGCCACGCCTCTCGCTATTCTCAGCTCGACTTGACACCCCTTCACGTCGTGATTTATCATCCATGAAGATGGGACGAGGTAAAATCGATGAATGAATGTTCGCTCAGCCATCGCCGCAGAAAACGAATTTCTTATCCCTTGAATAAATAAAAATGCCTATCGAACAATCAGAAGCGATTGTCTTGAGAAGCTTCGATGTCGGCGAACAGGATAAAATCGTTATCTTTTTCTCACGCGACAAAGGAGTCATAAAGGGAATCGCCAAAGGGGCTCGAAAATTCGGAAATCGTTTCGGAAGCAGCCTGGAGCCTTTGTCTCTGGTCAAATCCTTCTATTACGAGAAAGAGAGAAAAGACCTGGTCACCGTCAGTCATTGCGACCTTCTCGAATCTTTTTTTGAGATTCAGAATGAGCCGAAAAGGGCTTTTACTTTGAGTTATTTCTCAGAGCTAACTGAGGAATTCTCGCCCTCGCATGCAAAAGACGACCTCCTTTACCGGCTGCTGCTTTCTGCTCTCCGCTCGCTCAAAGCCGGTGGAGACCTGAACTTTCTCACTCGATATTTTGAAGCCTGGCTTCTCAAGATCAATGGAGTGCTTCCGGATTTTAAAAAATGTAAAAAATGCCGAAAAACACTCACCGAGACTGGATGGCTATCTCCGAAAAGGGATGGCATCTTCTGCGACCGGTGCGCACCCCAAAAAAAAGAAGAAGTCAGGCCTGAAATGGAAGCGTTCATGGAATGGATTAAAAGCAACCCCCCTCCAGGAGAATGCCCACTTCCCTTCTCTCCCTCGCAGCTCGAAACCATCAAAAAGACCCTTCAGGAAATTATCATCTTTCATCTCGAAAGAGAGCCAAAAACTCTTCGCTATTTATAAAGGGCTTTGGGAAATAGCCGCAGCGACCATTGAGGATTTAGCCATCGGAGTTCGCTCTTCGAGGGAACCCGACGGAGTCGGGCGGCGAGCATGTCTGAGCGAAGCGAGTTGCGCAGCCGCCGAGAAGAGCGAATGGAGATGGCGTTAAAAATCCGATTGGGAGCGAGGCTATTTTCCAAAGCCTTTCCTGATCACGGACATAGAGATGCTAAGCGTTTTCTTGATTTTTCGCCAGAAAAGAATAAACTATAATTCTTTCGTGGAGATTCAAGATGAAAGGAGAGGGCATGAACCAATGTAAAATATGCGGCAAAGACATTGACCCCAAGAATCCCTATTTCACCCTTTCTTTCAGCAAAGAAGTCAAGGAGGACGGAACAAAAAAAGTCATCGAGTCCAAAGAGGCAGCGACTGTCTGCGAAGACTGCGGCGCAGAAGGAGTCTTCTCTGTCCTGCGGCAGCTGAAGCTTATCCACGACGCCGATACCGACCTCACCAAAAAGATGGAAGCGATTGAGAAATCAGTCGATTTTCTGGCCTTGATGAAAGACTACGGGATTTCTGGAGAAAAGATAGGGACCGAGAACCAATATCTGGCAAAATGTCCCTTCCACGGCCAAGAATCATCTTTCTTGATCGACGCTGATAAAAAGGAATACTTCTGCTTCTGCGAAGGCTTAGAAGGGGATGCCTTCAGCTTTGTCATCAACTACGAGCGAGACATCAACAAGAAACACACAACTCTGAAGCAAGCGGTTGACCTCTTGATTGAAAGATTTCCAATTCAGTCGGCCTAGCCTTGCAATTCATTCCTTCTTGTGTTATATGTCCCCAAAGAAGTATGTCTTTATGAAGGAGGAGAATGATGAAGAAAAAGGCCATATTTTTTTCATGCCTCTTTTTGGTTGTTCTTTCCCTGATGTTGCTCTCTTATTCAAGAGCACAAGAGGTTCCTAAAAAGACAGGAGTTCTGGAAAGAATTCTTATCTCTAAAGAAGCCGATAGACTGGATGTCAAAATTCTCTTCAACGTCTTCACCCTTCGCCACCAGTTTGTGCTAGCAAACCCCAGCAGGCTGGTGATCGATTTCATTAACTTGGAGAAGATTAATGCCGCCCCTTCTTACGCGGTGAATTATTTAGGAGTCCGTTCCATCAGAACAGGCATGTTTCAGTCCAACATCGCCAGAGTGGTTTTTGATATGACTGGAGAAATTCCCCCTTACTACATCGAGAGCATTGAGAACGGAGTGAATGTTACTATCGGGATTAAGGAAGCGCCAAAAGAGGCTCCTAAGGTCGTTGCCGAAGAAGTCAAAGAGATGAAAGTCGAAGATGCCACCTGCGGACTTAAGGTCGTTCCTGAAAAAGCGAACATCAACGATGTCATCTCTGTGGATATGGGCGGCTCTCAGCATGCCCAATCCATGGAGCTCGAAGTTTTCAACCCCGAAGGAACCAAAATCGAGACGAAGAAGCTATCTCCTGATTCTGCCCAATGGAAGACAATGCTTGACAAGCCGGGCGAGTATGCTTTCAAAGGGAAAGCTTTCACCATTCAAGGGAAACCCTCTGAAAATCCTTGCGAGGCTAAGGTTTACATCAATTTTCCGCCGACGAGCAAACTGGAATGCAAACCCACTCAGGAGTATGTGAAAAAGCCTATCGCCCTTGATGGTTCAGGTTCAACGGACAGCGATGGACAAGTCGTCAAGGTTGAATTCACAGTTAGCGACGAAGCCGGGAATGTCGTTGACCGTTTCACAGATTCGGAAAAACCCTTTGCCTGGCAAAAATCATTCGAGAAAGAAGGCTTGTATACTATCACAGCTCTGACCACGGATGACTTTGGAGGGATATCCGAGCCTGCTCGAGTTTCAGTGATGATCAACCCCAAGAAACCCAGGAAAACTCTCTTCCTGGCTGATGCCGGGGCTCTGGCTGCCCGCGGTGGAGGAACTTATATTGGCTATGCGGCTCTTCGTGTCGGTCTTCTCTACAAAATTATCCCCAAGAAGCTGGACTTTGCGCTCGGAGGAGGTGGAGGTTATGTCTCTAAGGTGCCTGGCTGGAAATATTTCTACATCGTTGATGCTCTCTTCAATTACCACTTCGGTCCAGTCTTTGTCGGAGCCGGGGCCGGCGCGACAACCAAATCCAAGGAGAGCATAAATTATTCTTATGGAGAGGTCATCGCCAACCTGGGTTTTGACATCTTTAGAAAGGTCAATTCTTCAGGCTCCATCTTCTTTGAAGGCCGAGGACCGGCAACCGGCATTTCTTTTAAAGACAACTACAGGATGATGCTCGGTTTCAGGTTTCTCTTCTAATTCATCCTATTTAAGATTGCCGACAGCGCGCTCCGTAGCTTCGAGTATCTCTCCGGATTGAACGACTTCTTTCAATTTATTGATATCGCCATAAAGAGGCCGGTCTTCATCCAGGTGAGCCACATATTTTCTGATGACCTCATAAGCGGCGTGGACTCCCTTGCCCGGTTTGAGCGGCTTTCGAAAATCAATAGCCTGGGCGCCGGCCATCAACTCGATGGCCAGGACAGCCTGGGCATTATCGATGATCTGCTGTGTCTTCAGGGCTGAGGTCATGCCCATGCTGACAAAGTCTTCCTGGTCAGCAGCAGCGGGTATGGAGCCTGTTGCTGCAGGATGGCAGAGGATTCTATTCTCGCAGACCAAGGCTCCTGCCGTATATTGGGAAAGCATCAATCCTGAAAACATCCCAGCGCCTCTTGTTAAAAAAGCGGGAAGTCCCATGTTCAGATGAGGGTTCATCAGCCTGTTTGTCCTCCTCTCGGAAAGGACAGAGACAGTGGTGATGGCTATCCCTAAAAGCTCGAGAGCAAATGCCAGCGGAGTTGCCTGAAAATTGGCTCCGGTCAGAACCAGGTCTTCATCCGGGAAAAAAGTGGGGTTATCAGCAGCTCCGTTAAGCTCGATCTCGATCATCTTCCGAGCCCAGTTGAGGGCATCCCGGGCTGACCCGATGACTTGAGGGCTGCTGCGCAGACTGTAGGCATCCTGAACTTTTTTCCCCTTCCGAGCCAAGAGCTCGCTTCCATCAGTGATCCGCCTGATGTTTTCACTGGCATCGATTGCTCCAGGATAGCCCCGAACCTTGTGCAGTCTTTCGTCATAGGCTTTCATGTTGGCGTTAAGGACTTCCAGAGTCATGGCCGCAGCTATCTCGGAATTCTTTATCCAGCGTGCTGCATCGTATATCTCCAAAGCCCCCATTCCGCAAATCACGTTCGAGCCGTTGATTGTGGCCAGACCATCGCGGGCTTCAAAGACAATAATGGGAATGCCTGCCCTCTCCATCGCTTCCTTTGCCGGCAATCTCTCCCCTTTATAAAAAGCTTCGCCCTCTCCCATGAGCACGAGAGCCATCTGAGCCATCGGAGAAAGGTCGCCGCAGGCACCTACCGACCCCTTCTCACACATCACAGGCGTGACCCCTTTGTTCAGCAACTCTTTGAGCGTCTCTACGACCACAGGCCTCAGGCCCGAATGGCCGTGGCAGTGGCAATTGATCCGGCTGAGGATAGCTGCCCGGACAACATCAATCGGCAAAGGCTGGCCATAGCCGGCCGCATGGCTGTAAATCAAATATCTTTGGTATTTTTCCACCTGTTCCTGAGTCAAGACAACTTCTGAGAGCTCGCCGATACCGGTGTTGACTCCGTACACGATCTCTCCCTTTTTTATTTTCTCCTCTAGAAGGTCTCTGCACTTACTAATTCTTTTCATCGCTTCGGGATGGATGGCAATGGTCTCGTTTTTCCTGGCAACCTGGACGACTTTCTCGATATCGAGGCTATGTCCGTCGAGTGTTATTGACATTTTCCTCCCTCCTAAAGCCAAAAGCTTCTTTTAGCTTTAAAACACATTAATCTATAAGAAGAACCCCAACAAGGCAAGAGTTTATTTTTGAGTTTTCGAGACACCCAGCCTGAGCCCATTCCTATTTGAGTTTTCGGTTGACATCTTTTTTCGGGAAAGATATAAGTAAAATCTCTCAA
>CAZYBE010000015.1:0-76978 GCA_964645765.1 uncultured Eubacteriales bacterium | reverse complement strand
CGAGGCCATTCCGAATAGGATGTTCATAGAACCCACACAGAATGGAAGAGAACCATTAATATAAACCCTGCAAGAAAAAGCTTGACATCGTTATCATCTATCCATATTATTCATAATAATTGAAAGATGGAGGAGGAAAATGGATAAAGCCATTAAAATTTTTGTTGATGTATGTATGATCGTCGCCATCATCAGCTTGATTTTGGGAATTATCTCTAGAATTCTGGTGACGCCTTTTCCTTTTGGCAAGGCTCATGGAATTGAAGCCCAGGCTTATCTCCGGTTTACTCAGACTCTCCTTTTGTTCGCCATTGCCGGCGGAATCAGGCAGTTATGGAGAAAGTGATACCCCCCTTCAATCGATAGCTTCTGACGCTTGAGATTTAGTATTTCTTGATGCCTGAAACTTAACAAAAATAGGGTTCGAAACTATCGTCCTGTTCCTCTTATCATTTAGGTCTAAACGATAATATATTTTTTTCCCCGGCTCAAAGAATTCATCTGTGAAGTCTATATCCAACAAGCCTTGATTTGAAAAGGTCTTTATGAGCTTGCCGAAACGGATCAGCCTCAGAGTGAGAAGATTCTCTTGCTCTCCCCCCTCAATGGAAACTCGGATTTTTATTCTCGGGTAGCCTTCAGAAATAATCTCCCCACCCATAAATTCTTTATGAGAATTTCCTGGACCAGAGATTGAAAATTCTTCGAGAGCAAGACGAGGGGAGGCGATATCTCCGAGATAAGAATACATCCTGCCATTCCTCAAAGAATCAAGAATGTCATCTTTGGTCTTATTTTTTACCAAAAAAACCGTGGGATAATTTCCTAATTTATCACCTGCTTCACCTTCCTTATGAAAATCAGCGGTGGAGATTCCCCAGACCGGCTTCTTTCTCAACTCCAGGCAATACTCGGTCAAGACCTGATCCCAGATGTTGCCCGGCTCTGTAAGAGTTATGCCCTCTCCATAAAGGGCAGAAAAGCCCGTATAATCTCTTGACTCGAGCAGGAGCCGAGGGTAGGGAAGAGTCTCTTTAGAAATCGGCCCCAATTTTCCTTGGCCTGACCTTGTCTCGGGGTGATTCCAGAAAATCATTCCCCCTCGGGAATTCACATCATTGATCAAAAGCTGGTAGGGAGAGATTCCCTGCGGTCCATGATACTGGTCATAAGGAGGATTTTTGAAGAAGTATTTGTTGATGATGAGAAGCAGGCTGAAGACAATAATCATTACTCCAAAATATCTGAGGATTCCTGGTTTTTTTAAGAGATAGAGACCCGCTAAAAAAGGAATGAGCAGAAGAAAGAGGCCGATCGAGATCGGCGAACGGGCGTAATATCGGGAAGAGCTGTTGTGAAGAATCGGCAATTCTTCATAATCTTTTGGCTTAGTCAGGCCAATAATCAAGAGGTGTCTTTCCCAGTCACAGGCTGTCAAATTTTTTTTGAAGTAGCTTCCTCTCCAGTAATAGAAGGGAGCTGCCTCTGCGCCTGGAATCAAAATCATTTCCGGATGATTCTTCGAGGCATTCTGGATCATATTCAGGAAATTGGCTGCCCCGCCTTTATTGATTGAGGGCCTATCCACCCTCTTTTTCAGGATATTTTGAAAAGGGCGAAGCCCATATTCTATGGTCACTCGGGGATGGTCGCTGACAAAAAGGACGCTGATGCCCCTCTTTTCAGCCAATTTTATGAGATAGTCGAGCGAGTGAGCTCCGTCGCTGAAGTTGGTGTGGATGTCGAAAAGTCCTGCGACCTGAATGTATTCATCAGGTTCATCAGCCAGTCCGAAGCAGCCGCAGAATAAAGTGAAACTGGTTAAAGCCAAAATTAAGGCGAAATGTTTAAGAGGATTCGTCATTCTTGTTGCCATCCTTTCGCAGCTATAATGGTATATAAAAAGAATATTAAAGTAAATAAAACTCTGTCCATACAGAAAAGGGGACAGTCCCCTTTTTTTCTGATTTTTCCTCTTTTCCTAATGACGGCGACGGTAAAAAAATGAATAAAGGGGACTGTCCCCTTTTTCTGCGTATGTCCGTTTTTTTATTTTAAACGCTGAATATAAGCTGAATATAACAAGATAAATAAGTTGACTTATAGGGCTTATTTAATTTATATTCATCATGAGAAAATCCGTTATCTAGAAGATAATATGTACGAGAGTTACTGGAAACTTAAAGAAAAGCCCTTCGAAAATACTCCTGACCCCCGCTTTCTTTATTCTTCTCACGAGCATTTAGAAGCTGCAACGCGATTGACCTATGCTGTTGAGGAACGCAAGGGAGCGGCTCTCTTGACTGGTGAATATGGCTGCGGCAAAACAGTCATCAGCAGGCTCCTTTTTCAACTCTTGCCTCAAGATAAGTATGAAATTGGCCTGGTCACGAATCCTCTTATGAGCCCGGTCGAACTCTTGAGAGAGATTTGCTCTCAACTGGGCATAAAAATTTCCTCAGACTCAGCCAAACCTGAACTGCTGACGAAACTCAATGAGCGTTTCTACGAGAATCTGAACATACACAAGGAAACCGTTATCATCATCGACGAAGCCCAGACTATTAAAAACCTCGAGACGTTCGAAGAGCTCAGACTTCTTTTGAATTTTCAATTGAATGACAGATTTTTACTGACACTTATCCTTATCGGTCAGCCTGAATTGCGAGCCATCGTCGATAGACTTAAACAACTTAAGCAGCGATTAGCCATACGTTATCATCTTAATCCTCTGAGCAAGGAAGATACCAAGTATTATATAACTCATCGGTTAAAAGTGGCTGGAACGGAAGCAAAGATTTTCAGCGATAACGCCTTCAGCTTGGTCTGGGTTCATTCGGATGGAGTTCCGCGGTTGATAAACACAATCTGTGATATGGGCCTGCTCTTGGGGTTCACTCAGAGACTTAAAGAAATCAGCGAAGATATAATTAAGAAAGCTGCTTATGACCTAAAAACTTAATTGCCATGGTCAAGCTATCTGAAATTATCAGAAAAACTCCCGAGATAAAAGGCCAAGAAGAACGACCTCAAATATCAGATGCTGTTAAGGCAAAGGAAAGGGTGGAAAGCTTAGCTGAGATAAAAAAGATATACGAGAGTTCAGTCCTTCTTACCAAAATAATGATGGAGGATCTAAGAAGGGGTCAGAGTGTTGAAGGAGAGGAAGTTATTGATATTGCGGAAACTCTGATTACAAAAATTCACTACAGCAATAATCTTTTATTATCTCTGATAAATATTTTTGCTTTTTACAATGAAAAAGAAGATTTTATTTATTTGCATTCAATCAATGTTGCGGTTCTATCCGCTTGCCTCGGCTTAGCTCTTGAATACGAGGAAAACAAGCTCATCGATTTCTGCGCTTCGGCGCTGCTCCATGATATCGGCATGCTGAAGATTCCTCTAAAAGTCATCATCAAGCCCTCAAAGCTCGACAAAGAGGAAGAGAGGATGGTTAAAGAACATCCGCTCTATGGCCTTGAGCTATTGAGAAATATCAAAAATGCTCCAAAATCCGCGGCTATGGTCATCCATCAACACCATGAAAAAATGGACGGAACAGGCTATCCCGAAGGAAAAAAGGGAGAGGATATCGCCGAATGCGCAAGAATTGTGGCCATACTCGAAGTCTATGAAGCCTTAACCCATCCTCGCCCCTATCGCCGGAGTAAGTTTATTCCCTATGATGCTGTAAAAATGATTATCCAGGAGGGGAAAAACTCTTTCGACCCGGAGCTGGTAAAAACCTTCTTGAATCTTGTCACTCCTTATCCTATAGGAAGTTTTATCCTGCTCAACAACGGTGAAATCGCCAGGGTTGTTGGCGTCAATGAGGGCCTTGCCCTCCGGCCAATTGTGGAGATTTATTTTGACAAAGAGGGAAAGCCTCCGGAGAAGCCAACGAAAATTGATTTAACCAAATCCTCTATTCTCTACATTGAAAAAGCGATAGATGAGAACGACCTGTAATTGAATGATTGTTTCCATCCATCAGCCTCAATACTTGCCCTGGTTAGGATATTTTGACAAGATTGCAGGATGCGATATCTTTATCTTTCTGGATAACGTCCAGTTTAAAAAAAACGAATGGCAGAATCGGAATAAGATCAAGACCGACCAGACATGGCAATGGCTTTCTGTCCCGGTCATTCACAGCTTTGGGCAGAAAATCAATGAAGTCGAAATCAATAACACGGTTCATTGGGGCAACAAGCACCTTCAGGCTTTGGTTACAAACTATTCAAAGGCGCCTTTTTTCAAAGAACATCTTGATTTTTTTGTGAAGACTTATGCACAAGAATGGAGGCGTTTGCTGGATATCAACCTCCATCTTGTTCACTATCTGGTCAAGGCCCTGGATATTTCGAATAAAAAATTTCGGCTGGCTTCAGAGTATCAATCGAGAGAAGGCCCGACAGAGCGGCTGGTCGACCTCTGCAAGCTGGTTGGAGCAGAAGTCTACCTCTCCGGTCAAGATGGAGCAAAATATCTGGATTTGGATGAATTCAAAAAAGAAAGAATTCAGGTCATCTTTCAAAGCTATAAACATCCGCTCTATCCCCAGCTCTTTGGGGAATTTGAGCCCTATCTATCAGTTGTCGATTTATTGTTTAATTGTGGCCCGGGAAGCCTTTCAATCCTAAAGAAAGGAGGGTGAATTGAATATCCTAGCATTAGGAGCACATCCGGACGATATTGAATACGGCTGCGGAGGAACATTTCTCAAATTTGCCAGGAATGGGGAGAACATCTATTTCATGGTCTTGACCAAGGGAGAATTTGGCGGAGACCCCAAGGTCAGGCTGAGAGAACAGGAAGAGGCGATGAGATTATTGGGAGTGAAGGAGATATTTTGGGGTGGATATACCGATACAGAATTGCCCAATGATAGAATTATCATCACTCGCATTGATCAAGTCATCGCCAAAGTCATGCCGGATGAAGTTTATGTCAATTACCTCTATGATATCCATCAGGACCACCGGACTTTGGCTGAGTGTGCCCTGGCTGCCACTCGCTATGTCAAGAAAGTCTTCTTTTATGAAGATTATACATCAGTGAATTTTGAGCCGGATATATTCGTGGATATTGAGGATGTCTTGGAGGAGAAGCAAAGGTTAATAAAAATCTATTCTTCGCAAGTGGCTAAATCTTATCCTACGAAATTAGACATGGTTGAAAGTGTCAAGGCCATAGCCAATTTCAGGGGATTTCAGGGAAAAGTCAAGTATGCCGAAGGCTTTAAGGCTTTCAGATATTTACGCGATGTCAGATGATATAATTCCTCATTCCCGTCCTTATATCTCGGATACAGATATCAAGGCGGTGACGAACGCCCTTAAATCAGGGCAATTGTCACAAGGGCCTCGAGTCAAAGAATTTGAAAGAAAATTTGAAGATTTCATCGGCAAAAAGAAGGCGGCAGTTGCAAGCTCCGGCACTTCAGCCCTTCATCTGGCTTTATTAGCGTTGGATATAAGGGAGAAAGACGAAGTCATCATTCCCTCTTTTGTTTGTGCGGCTGTCCTCAATTCAGTCAATTATGCGGGAGCAACTCCAGTTATGGTCGACATTGAGCCTCTAAATTTCAACATCTCGGCGGCTGCGGCCAGAGGGGCGATAACCAGGAAAACCAGAGCTATCATTGTCCCCCATATGTTCGGCTGTCCAGCAGAGTTGGAGGAGTTATCCGGCCTGGGCGTTCCTCTGATTGAGGATTGTGCGCAGGCCATCGGTGCAAGCTTCAAAGGAGGCAATGCCGGTAGCTTTGGTCTCCTCTCTGTTTTTTCTTTTTATGCCACCAAAGTGCTGACCACTGGTGAGGGCGGCATGGTCTTGAGCGATTCTGAAGAGTTGATTTCCAGGATTAAAGACCTCAGAGATTATGACAACCGGGACATCTATGTTTTGCGCTATAACTACAAGATGACAGACGTTCAGGCTTCTCTCGGGATCAGCCAGCTGGCTTTTTTAAAAAATTTCATTGCTAAGCGGAGAGAGATCGCCACCCGCTATTTTGAAGAGTTTAAGGATTGTGATTTCTCTCTGCCGTTCTGCAAAGAGGGCAAGGAGCCTATCTATTACCGGTTTGTGGTCAAAACAAAAAGCAAGGCTTCTCCTTATCTTGAGAAGTTGCAGCAGAAAAAGGTTATGTGCCAACGGCCTGTCTATATCCCCCTTCATCTCTATTTTAACCTCTCAGGTTTTCCCAACACCATGGAAGCCTGGGAGAGGACAATTTCCATCCCTCTTTATCCCTCGCTTCAAGAAGAAGAGATTGAAAGAATCATTGCAGTCGTCAAGGAAATTTTTTAATATATTGTTTTAAATATTATGAGAAATTTGCTGCTCCTTCTTCATTCCTTTTTATCCGGAATCCCCTACAGGTGGTTCTTCCTCCTCCTTTTTTCCTTTCTTTTAACATTCGCCTTGACTCCTCTCGTGAGATTTTTGGCAAGCAGGCTCAAAATACTGGACATCCCCGATGAGAGAAAAATTCATAAGAAGCCCATCCCTCTCTTGGGAGGTCTGGCCATCTATATTTCTTATATGGCGACAATCATCCTAAATTTTGATTTTTCAATTGAGCTAAAGGGCGTCATTATGGGAGGCACAATAATTCTGCTGGTGGGAATGATCGATGATATAAAGAAGTTGTCAGCCACCCTAAAGTTGCTTTCCCAGTTATTGGCTTCAACGACCATGATTCTCTGCGGCGTAAAGCTGGACTTTTTGCCGAATACATGGTGGGGAAATGGGGGGGAGATTATTCTGACTGTGATCTGGACGGTGGGAATAACAAATGCGGTGAATTTTTTTGACGGGATGGATGGGCTGGCTGCAGGTTTAACAACGATTTGCTCGTTTTGCTTTTTTGTTGTGGCTCAAATAACTCATCAATCCTATTTAGGATATTTGACCATCGCTCTGGCTGGGAGCTCGTTGGGTTTTTTAAGATTCAATTTTAAGCCCGCCTCCATATTTTTAGGGGATACAGGGAGTACTTTTTTGGGATTCACCTTAGCCGGAATAGCCGTGATGGGCGGCTGGGCCGAGAGAAATCCAAAGGTTGCTTTGAGTCTCCCTATCCTGGTTCTGAGTGTGTTTATCTTTGATATGGTCTATATAACTGTCGCTAGAGTTTTGAGCGGAGCGGTCAGAAATTTCAAGGAATGGATCGAATACACAGGCAAGGACCATCTCCATCATCGTTTGGTGTCTTTGGGGTTTAATGAAACTCAAACAGTCTTGCTCATCTATTTAATAACAGCTTGTCTGGGAATAGGTGGTATAGAGCTTCGGGCTGGGGAGAATTTAAGAGCTTATCTTGGATTTCTCCAGTCTTTTTTTATGTTTGTCATCATTGTCATCCTGATGCTTGCCGAACGAAAACTCAGCAAGGAAAAGGGGTCTCCCCCTCGGTAGTTATAAAAACATCATTTCTAATTGTTCCCTAAAAAACTGCATTTTATCGTTTAAAGTTAAATATTTTTTCGAAACCTTAGTTCTTCATAGAGTTTCTCCGTATCTTCAATCATCCTTTCCTTGCTGAAATTAAAAATCGTCTCTTGGCCGGCGGATCCCATTTTCTCTCTTTCCCCTCGGTCTTCGAGAAGGAGCTCGATGTGTTTTGCCAATTCCATCGGGTTTTTTGGCTGGATCAAGAAGCCATTCTTGCCATGAGCGACCAAATCTGGTATTCCTCCGACGCGGCTGGCCACGATCGGCTTTCGAAGAGCCATCGCTTCGACTAAAACGCGGCCCATTGCTTCGTTCAAAGAAGGAAGAACAAAAATATCAAAGATGGAAATGATTTTTGCGACATCGTCTCTCCAGCCAAGAAAAATAATATTTTTCTTCACTCCTATCTGAAGCGCTTTCATCTCCAAATTCTGCCGGAGCGGCCCATCGCCAGCGAAAAGAAAATAGGTGTCAGGATATTTGGAGACGATTATCTTTGAAGCTTCAATCAAGAATTCAGGCCCTTTAACAGGCACCAGCCTTCCAGCCGTGCCGACGACCAAAGAATTCTCGGGTATTCCCAGCTCTTTTTTAATCTTTAGTTTTTCATCGGAAGATAATTCCTTGAACCTGTTTAAGTCTATCCCGCTGCAGATAATGGTAAGTCTACGCTCACTGGTAATTTTATAGGAGATATAATCTTCTTTTTCTGCATTTGTTTTAGCCACTATTTTATCTGCCAGAGGGGAGGCGAGCTTTTCAAGAAGAATGAATATCTTTGTTTTTAACGAGCTGAAGTAGCCAAAAAAGACATGACCATGAGGGGTATAGATGATAATCGGGACTCTAGCCAGCTTAGCCGCCAGCCTTCCCAAGAGCCCGGCTTTTGATGTATGGGTATGAACAATATCAAATTTTTCCTTCCTTAAGACCCGATAAATCTTCAGGAAAGCTATTAAATCTTTAAAAAGGTTGATGTTGCGGACTAATTCCGGAATGAAAATATGCCTAATTCCACATTCCTCAATTTCCTTTTTCCTGTCCTGCCCTGGGTCTTCGACTGGCCCGCTCATCAAAGTCACTTCATATTTTCTTCTATCCAATTCTATCGCCGTAATGAAAATATCTTCTGCAGACCCGCCTTTATCGAGACGAGTGATGAGGTACAGGACTTTAAGCTTTTTCATTCTCAGCAAAGACCTCTATGGATGGCGCAACCGTTAGCTTACCCCAGGTTAAGAAAAACAGAAATTGGGCTATAAGAAATGCGAATATTTTTAAGATTCCAACTGCTTTTCCGACGGCATAGGGGTCTTTAGAGGTTGGCCAAGAGTTTTTTATCTTAATATGAGAAAAGTTATGCGTGCGTAATTCCCACTCAAGACTCTTTTTTGAAAAATTAAAGATATGAAAAAGAAAACTCTGATAAGGTAGGATATGCTCAAGATGCAGTTTTTTTAGCATCTGCTGAATTCTATATACTAACAAATGAAATCTGGCATTCGGCGTTCTTATAAAAAGAAGACCCTCGGGTTTTAGGATTCTTTTTATCTTAAGAATGCTTTCTTTAGAATGGGACAGCTCTTCAAAGACATTCCAAAGGGTAATAACATCAAAATAATTTTCAGAGAAATTGGCTTCTTCAAATTCAGCGCATTGGATAGCCAACCCGTAGTTTCGAATTCCGGCTTCAACAAGCTCTGGGATGAGTTCTAAGCCATAGGCATCATAGCCATATTTTCTGGCCAGAGATAGAAAATATCCGATACCGCATCCGACATCGAGAAGCCTCGAGTGTTTTCTTTTGATCCTCTTAATTTTGGAAAGGAATCTCTCATAAAGCTTTTTCCGGCTATATGCGACTCGATAAGATGGGTCAACTTCAGAATAATGTTTTTGAATTTCTCTCAGATGTTGATCTTTTTCGACTTGAGGCAGCTGATAGATTAAGCCACATTTTTTGCATCTGACCATCGCGTATGCGTCTCTCTTGAACAGAACAGAAGTATCGCTCGACTGGCACAGAATGCATTGATTTTTCATCTTTGTTTTCAGATTCTGAGCATGACTTATTCTGCCTTTATCAAATCCGAGAAAAGGACTTCGATTTCTTCAATATTTTTTTCCCAATCATAGTTTTTTTCCACAAAATCTCGGCATCCCTGGGACAATTGCTTATAGGCGTCAGGTCTTGCTTTATAATATCGATATTTTTTGATAATAAGCTCTGCCAGCACTTCAGGGCTAATATCCTTGAACAGAAATGATGGGTCGAATTTACCCAGAATCTCCTTTGTCCCGCCGATAGGGGTTCCTAAAACAGGAGTCCCGCAGGCCAGGGCTTCCAAAGTGACCAGGCCAAAGCCTTCAAGGCATCTTGTGGGCAGTATGAAGAAATCGGCTGCTTGATAATAGAGCGGCAGGTTCTCTTCGGGTATAAATCCCTGGAGCTTCACGAAGTCAACCAGATTGAATTCAGAGATCAAATCTTGAAGTTTTGTTCTCAATTCTCCTTCACCGCCGATGATGAGATAAATATTCTCTACAGACTTGATAACCTCTTTCATGGCGCAGACGAGATTCTCCAGCCCCATTCTCGGGACCAAGTTACGGACGGTGAAAAGGATGAATCTTTCTTCCGGCAAGCCTAACTCGCTGCGCGCCGTATGCTTGCTTTCATTGAATTTAAATTTTTTTAGGTCAACACCATAAGGACGAATATAGATTTTTTTCGGGCTTATTTTATGATATTCGATCAACTTGTTTTTGACAAAGTCGCTTGCGACTATGACGATGTCGCTCTTGGAAATACTGAATCTTTCATTCAATTTTCTGATGGCGGAGTTTATTCTATAGCCTATTCTTGGAAGCAGTTGAGATGGGTTTGGATTTCTGGTTAGAAACTCTTCAAAATCCAGGGAATGGCAACTGTATACTTTTCTAATTTTCTTGCTTTTAGATGCCAGGTTGATGCCAAAAGCGGAGAAGGGCTGATGGAAGTTGATGATATCAAATGAATTTTCCTCTTCCAGTCTGGAGAAGAGTTTGATTGAGTTCAAGATGGAGGAGAGAATAAAGGTGATGAAATTGAATTGTTTTATATTATATCTGAATTCATGAACATGATTTATGAATTCATCAGAGGTGGAATGAAAGGGAAGCCTTCGGGTTATGATAAAAACCTCATGCCCTTTCTCGGCCAAGCGGCAAGATTGTTCATAGAGGACTCTTTCGGCTCCTCCGATGACACTTTTAATCGAAACATCGGCAACAAAGAGTATTTTCATTTTAGCTCTCATAAGCTGTCTTGCAGGCGGCTATGAGCTTCTCAACCATTCTCGCCGAGACAAAAAGCTTCGCTCTTTCCAACCCTTTCTGGCGGAGGTTTTCTCTGAGGTCTTTATTTTCCAGTATGAGCTTCACTGTTTTGGATATTTCTTCAACTTGGTAAGGATTAAAGAACAGGGCTGCATTGCCAAGAATTTCAGGAAGAGAGGAGGCATGAGAACTGGCGACAGGACAGCCGCAGGCCATAGCTTCCACTGGCGGCAATCCAAACCCTTCATATAACGATGGAAAGACAAAAAGTTCCGCGCCGCTATAAAGTGCGGGCAAATCTTCATCCACGATATCTCCACAATAGATTATGGATTGTGAGTCACTCAGTCCTGATTGCTCAATGTCTTGTTTAAACCCTTTTGGTCTTCCACCTCCAAGGACAAGACTGTATTCTCGTCTGATATTTTCTGGCAATAAATTGTAAGCAGCAATGAGACTTTTCACATTTTTGTGAGGTAGAAAATTTCCAACATAGAGGAGATATCTCTTCTGAATTCTGTATTTCTTTTTTATATAATCTCTTTTATTTTTTTCCAGAATTGCTTGAAATTTGGGATTTACGCCCAAGTAAATAACTTCTATTTTTTCTTCGGGTAAATGGAGACCTTTTAATAAATCACTTTTTGTCCAATGGGAAGAGGTGATAATTCTCTTTGCCTTTCGAGATGCAAGCTGAATGAAATTTTTTATATAAAATTTGTTTCTCCAAGAGGAACGATACGGCTCCACCAAAAGATAGGTCACATCAAAGATCGACAAGATCGTTTTTGTCTTGCTTAAAAGCGGAATTTTGTAGTAGGGCGAAAAAAAGACATCAATGTTATTCTTCTTTATAGCATTTTTGAGCTGAATCTGATCCCACCATAAAGTCAGCTTCTCTTGGAGGATAACCTTTCTGTAATCTTCAAAGACATCCGGAAATGAAAAAAAGTCTGTCAATTGATTGCCGAAGAGGGTAAAGTCAAAATCTTCCCTCTGCCTTCTTGCTTCTCTGAGAAATTCAAGCAATATCCGTCCGATACCTGTTATATTAGCCCTCAGTTCTCTGCAATCTATTCCGACCTTCATTTTTTCACCTGCTGGATCTCCCAGAGCTTTGAATAAGTGACAAAAATTGTGAGGGCTGAGGAAAAACAGATGAAAAATCCGCGGAAGCCGTCTTGAAAACCTCTCAAAGAAATGTACTTTTTCATAAACCAATAAAAGGGCTTTAAGAAAAATAAGAGGAAAAAATTTTTAGAGTTGAGGCGAACGCCTTTGGCATCTTCTTCTTTCGCAAGCTGAGTCGTGTAGAGATTAAATTTTTCAAAGTATTGATTTAAAGAAAAATAAGAATAATGAAGAAAGGAATTTTTCAAAAACCCAACTCTTTTTTTATCTTCAATCTGAGGCACATCATGAATGGCAAGAGGCCATTGAGTCGCCCCTCTCCTGAAGAGCCTAAGTATGTAATCAGGCCGCCAGCCGCATCCTTTTATCCATTTTCCTAGGAAGAAATTTTTTCTGCTAATGTAATAACCCGCAAGAAGAGAACTCTCGATTGTTTGTTTAATCTCCTGGGCAAGCCCAGACGGTATCTCCTCGTCAGCATCTAAACTCAAAATCCATTCCCCAGAGGCTTTATCGAGACCAAAATTTTTGTTGTTATGGAAATCTCCATGGCTATCCCTACAGAAGACATTCTTAGTGAAGAACCTTGCAATCTCAGAAGTCCTGTCAGTACTCATGTCATCAATGACAATGATTTCATCAGCCCATTTAACACTCTCGAGACAGTTCCTGATGTTTCTTTCCTCATTCCTGGCTGCAATGACCACCGATAATTTACTCATTTTTCTTACTAGTCTTAAGCAATTCCCAGAGTTTAACATAGGTCACAAAGATCACTAAACCAGAAGAAAAAGAGATGAAGAATCCCCGAAAGCCATCCTTCCAACCCCTTTTGAGAAAATAGCTTCTAAAAAAAAGAAAAAGTGGCTTAAACAGAAAAGAAATCCAGAGATTCAAGTTTGAGATTTGATCTCCCCTCTCGTATTTCTCCTGGGCAATCCGCGAAGTATAGCGGTTGAATTTCTCGAAATAATCTTCTAAATTCTGATAAGATAAGTGGATCAAATCATTCTTGAGGAAGCTACATTCTTCCTTCGTTATCCCATCCTGGTGAATCCTATCACTGAATATCACAGTCCCCTTTTTAAACAACCTCAGAATATATCCCGGATACCAGCCACAATTTTTTATCCATTTTCCCAAGAAATAATTTTTCCGGGGGAGATAATAGCAATTATGCTTCCTTTTCTCGCTAGATATTGTAGTTAAGATTTCATTTTTTAGCTCGGGACTCACCCTTTCATCTGCATCGATATAGAGTATCCATTCTCCCCTTGCCCTGGATATGGCCACCATTCTATCCGGCTCGCAGTATCCTTTTGGTTCAACGACAAATACTCTATCTGTGTATTTTTTACAGATATCGACGGTTTTATCAATGCTTGATTGATCGATAACAACGATTTCGTCTGCCCATTTCACACTCTCTAGACAACTGCCAACGTTCCTTTCCTCATTTCTGGTAATGATGATAACTGAGAGCTTAATCATGGATGCAATTCTTCATAATCTGTTCTCTGTTGATTGACCCCTCTCCAGAAGATGGAGATAAAGATTTTCAATTCTTTCAAGATGTGTTCTAAGGTCATAAAACCTTTCTGCCTTCTGTCTCCCTTCAAGGCCCATCTGTTTTGCTCTGTCTTCGTCTTTCAGTAGAGAAACAATGGCCTCTGCCATTGCCTCGGCGTCACCGGGTGAGATCATAATCCCTGTCACCCCATCTTCTACGATCTCTGGGACACCACCGCTCCGGGTAGCAACCACGGCCTTTGACATAGCCATGGCTTCAATCACAACCCTCCCAAAAGCTTCATAACCCTCAAGGGAAGGAAGGACAAAAATATCCATGGCTGCAATAAGCTCTGGAATATCCGTCCGGTAACCGGTAAAAATAACTTCACTCTTAATACTCAATTCTTCGGCTTGTCTCTTGAGTTCTTTCTGGTAACTGCCAGAGGAAGCATCTTCGCCGACGATGAGATATTTTATCTTTGCTATTTTTCTTTCAACCCCAGCCGCAGCTTTCAAAAAAACATCAACTCCTTTTAATGGATATAATCTGCCGACTATACCTACAATTTTTTCTTTTGAAGATATTCCAAATTCTGCTCTTACTTTTTCTCCTCCTTTAATATCAGGGTTAAATTCATTTAAGTCAACGGCGTTATAAATTTTTATTAGCTTATTTTTATCTTTGACAAAAGAGAATTTATCTTTTACTTTCTCTGAAATGGCTATGATTCGAGTTGAAAAACCTGTCAAAAATTTCTCTATTCCCTTTGAAGACTCTAAAACCCGGGCATGGTAAATGAAGGGTATTCTCGCCAGCTTAGCCACAACGGCACTGCAAATGCTTTCCCGGGAAGCAGCGGCATTCGAGTGAATAAGATCAATTTTTTCTTTCTTGACGAAGCAGAAAAGCCTTGCCGCTGATCGGATAAAGGAAAAAAGATGCAATTTTTTTAAAGGCTTAAGCGCAATAACCTGCGTTTTGATATTCATCTTTTTTACTGCTTGAAAGAGCAATCCCTCAGAAGGGAAAACAACCAAAGGAGTAAATCTCTCTCGATCCAAATGCTTCAGGAGATTCAAAAGGCTGACTTCTCCACCTCCCATGATATTGCCTTGAGCCGCGATATAGAGCACGTGAATTTTTTCCATCATTTCTGGATTTTCTCTGCTTTAAGGGGATGCAATCTGCGATAAATACCAAGATTGAATTCAAAATCTATGCAAGAGGAACATTTGCATTTTTGGACAAGATTGGGGTTTTTCCAGATATTTATGCTTTGTTTCCGGAATTGCTGGTACTGCTCTGAATTCCAGATCGCAGCGAAAGAAGTGTCCCGGATATTCCCGAAGACAACATCGTAGCAACCACAACAGGGAATGACATTCCCATCCGATAAAATTCTGGATGAAAGCCAGCCCACATAGCAGGGAATAAGTGTGTAATAGGTGGAGGTGTAGACTCCAGTGGTGAGACCCTCTTCAATAAATTTCTGATAAAAATCAAGACTTGTCGCTATTCCGGATTTTGTTGCTTCCTCTTTTGCTTCCTTGAGTAAACTCTTTAATTCCTTTAATTGTTCACTCGTTAACAGAAGACCTTTTGTTTCGGGAATAACATCTATCCTCTTAAAACCCACAGACTCAGCACCAACCTCTCTGGCCAGCTCGACGACACTTGCTACCTCCTTGTAGTTAAGGGCACAAAGCACAAATATGATTTGTATCCTGGGGATTTTTCGATGGTATTTCTCCTTAAGCTCTCGCAGGAGCAATAACTCTTTTTTAATTCTCTCGAAAGTTCCTTCATTTTGTCCCGGATGAATCTTGACATAAGTCGAAGGAGTTGCGGCTTGAAGGCTGATATCTATGTTGTCCACTCCTAAATCAAAGATTTTTCTTATTCTATTTTCTCCAAAATAGGCACCAGAAGTAATCAAAGACACGCCAATGCCAGCTTTTTTCGTTATCTCGATAGCCTCTAGAATTTCTGGATACAAAAGGGGATCCCCCTGCCCGCCCAAAATAATTCTTTTTACATTAAGTTTCTTAAAATCTTTGATTAACTCTTTGAACAACTCAAAATCGATTTTCTGATTTGCCCATTCTCTAGGAGGCTGCTCCTTCAAAAGAGGACTCCACCACCAGCACATAAGACAATCAAGACCGCATTTTCTGGTGAGATCAACAGAAACTTCTACTGGACCTGTAAGGACTTTCCTTGTTATGATACCCAAGGCAACTTTTAATTTTTTTGCGTCCAACTCATTAATCCTTAAAGAGACTGAAAATTTCCTTATCACTCAATTTAGCTGCTTGCTTCTGGAGTCTTCTGCGCTTAACAACTGGCTTAATCTGTCTTAAAGCATAAAAGAAACCTGCGAGAGGCGTAAATTTCCCCCTTATCAGAAAAACAAAGATCCTTATGGGAATAAATATCAAGTGCTGGATGAGAAGCTTTTGATCAGTGATATTCTTCCAGACCAAAAAATATTTATTTCTTTCTACAATCCTGCTTATCCGCCGCCGAGAATAAAATTTCGAAATTGTCGCTCTCCCTTGATGAAAGACAAAACTTCTTGGCTCGTAAATTGTCTTCCATCCTCTTTTCCAGGCTCGATAGGAAAGGTCCACATCCTCAAAATAAAAAGGCGAAAACATTTCGTCAAAACCACCCAGTTCCAAAAACTTTTCTCTATCAAAGGCAGAGGCTCCTCCGCCAGCAAAGAAGGAAAAGTCAAGCTTACCGCGTTTTCTCACAGGCACTTGAATAAAGCCAAAGCGAAATTCTCCTCCTATCCTTGGATTCTCTAAGTCATTTCCCCCATCATCGATGCCTGACTTTATGCAGGGTCTAGCAGCAAAAATTGTTTCTTCCTCAAAATGGCGAGGCAAAAAATGGAAAAAGTTTTCAGAAATTTTCACATCGTTGTTAAGCAAAACAACTATCCTGTTTCTGGCAGCGTGGAAGCCATGATTGGCAGAAACTGAAAAACCTTTATTTACTGAATGCTCGATGACCTTTATTCTGGGAAAATTCGACTTTAAGTACTCGACTGTCCCGTCGGAACTTGCATCATCCACAATGATTAACTCAGTTTTTTCAAGAGAATAGCTTTTGCACGCATTTAAAACAGAAGGGAGATATTTTTTTAAGAGCTCCTGACCATTGTAATTGGGAATAACGATACTGATATTTTTTACTTCCATCTCATAACTTTTCAATCAATCTTACGGCAATAAACTCGAAACATATCTCTACAATTTATTAAATTCAAGAAGCGAGAAAACAAAAGGCACGTCCAATTAAATGTAAATCGAGTGAATCTCCACAGAGTTTTGACCTTGCGAGAATGAGCAGAGATTTCTGATTCTTTTAATTGATCTCTGTTTGGCAACTCTTCTATTCCTAACCATCTCAGCAGGCTAACCTTTAAAGCAATAAAGCTGACTCGGCTGTCAGTAAGATAATCTTCTTTAACAATTTCAAACTTTGCCGATTTCAAAAGTTTCCTCAAGGTCCTTCCTGAAAAGTGATAAAGATGCCTTGGTAATTCCAAGGCTTGCCACTTGTCTTTAAAAAATCGACTGAGAAGGCTTGAAAAGTCAGGAGACTCAATGACCAACAGGCCGTCATCCTTTAATATCTGATAAATTCTTTTGAGTGTCTCCTTGGGTTTTTCCAAATGCTCTAACGCATGCCATAGAGTAATGACGTCAAAGAAATTTTCTGGAAAATTCAAAGAAAGGAGCTCTCCATTATAGATATTTTTTAAACCGAATTCCTTCCTTGCATTATCACAAGCAACTTGTGAGATGTCATTCCCATAGACCTGCCATCCTTCCTTGCTCATCTCGAATAAAAACTTTCCAAAGCCACAACCAACATCCAAAATCCTTCCCCCATTTTTAAGTTTTTTTATTTTTTTTACTCTATTTGGCGATAAAGAAAGAAAAACATCTTTTTCAAGACTTCGTTTATGGTATTCACGATAATAATCGATGATATTCCCCGGACGAGGATTTACGCAGACCAATCCACATCTGGAGCATCGCATCACTCTAAAAGCGAGTGGAGAGAAAGATAAATAATCATGTCCTTCAAAAAGAAAGGTGAATTTTTCACTGCCACAAAGATTGCATTTTTCCAATTTCTCTCTTTCTTTCTCTTGCCTGACATTCTCTTTTTGTAACATTCCTCTCTCCGCTTTTTCCTGTGTTCATCGCAAATTCGGTTTCAGAAATTCCTCCCTCATTCCGTAGGATTTTTTCTGACCGATGATGATAAAGAGTCCACCGTCCTTGGCAGCTTTAAACATCATTGCCTTTTCAAGGCAAAATAGCTTGAACAAATTTTCAGGTGATTTAGGCTTAAAAAGTTTCTCGTTTTCAGAAACCCCGCCAAAAAGTCCCGTTTTAGGCAGGCTTTTTACAAATTGAAATCCTTTTTGTTCAAACCAGTTGAGGACTTCTTTGATCGTATGTTTTGACTCATGGGGATTTCTATATTGATCTCGAAACCAAATGGCTTGTTTAGTTTTTTCAAGGTTTTTGTTCCTCCAGCGAGGTTTAATGAAGTTAAAATGCTCAGATACATTGAAAAGAAGGCGGCGGATGTCATTGCTCAATCTCCCATATTTATGGTAAAGCCCGATGAGAATATAGCCATCGGGTTTTACAAGCCTTGATAGTGCCTTAAAACCAGCATAGGGGTCCGATGTATGATGGAGAACACCGTTACAGATTACAAGATGAAAACTCTCAGGCTTAAATACCGGTCGGAATAAGTTCATTTGAAGAAAGTACACTCTTTCAAGTCCATTTTTTTCTTTAAACTTTTGACCTAGCCTGAGCGAATTGAGAGAGATATCTGTTGCAAAAACAGTCCGATGAGCGATACTTAAAAAGATGCTCAGCTGGCCCGTGCCACAGCCCGCTTCGAGAATCCGAACACCAAAAGGGATTTGTTCATCTAAGAGTTTAGCAAAAATTCCTCGTCTTGCCCTCTCCATCAGGCTATTCACATTATCAAAATCATCATAATTGGGGAAAGGGGTATCTTCATAAAATGCCTTTATTCTATCAGTAACATCCTCCTTTGTAGTCTTCCAAGCGTTCGGCAAAAAAAACAAAGGAATATTATCTGAGATTTGATAATGGTGATGGCATTGGGAACATTCGATTTCATTATTGCCAAAGGTCAAGTTTGCCCCACAATTAGGACAGCAGAGTATGTCATGATATTGGTTAAAGAATTGTATGGACTCCCTATCCATTCTTTTCCTTTCCCAGTCAAAAATGAATGAACTGCTCTTTTGCTCTGTAGTGAGAGAGGAAAGCTACGCACAAATAAGTGCTGGGCAGATCTTCAGATATCATTTCTAGAATAAAGGATAAAGCACGGGTGCTAAGCTCGAATGAAAAACATACACAACGAGAACTGAAAGTAAAATTAAAAAGAGAATAATGGGGAATAACCACCATTTTTTCCGAACTTTCAAGAAGGCCCATATTTCCTTTATCAACAAAAATTTCCCCATCAATACCTCCATTTAAAATCGCTTTAAATACTGCGATCTGTCAATCGCAGGCATATGAGGTTTCCAATATGTTTCCTTTGATTTTTCTATTTTTTCATCTAACAAATCCTTTCTGAGCACTTTTCTTAAGAACAATCCCATTGGAGTGATGATAACAAAAAAGCTAATCGTTAAAATAATCCTGGTCATTACCCAGCCGAGGACAAGAGCCCAGGCCATCCACACTCTGTAGAAAGATCTTAAAAATGAAGGTCTCACGAGCCCAATAAAGAGAAACAACATACTTATACAAAATAAGATCAACCAAGAGGATTTCGCTCTCCAGAACATCAATCCTGCAATGAGAGCAAAAATAAAAAATAAGAGCATGCCAAATTTGCGGAGCTCTTTCCTTGATGTCTTAAGGTTACGGATTCTATTCCTTATTTCAGTAATCATAGTTATTTCTAACAAAATTTTCTATTCAATAGTCTTTACTTTTTATAATTTCCCCTATTTTCTGGGCCACATGATAATTTCCTAAAGGTCCTATATGAGCCCAATCAATATATATTGGCTCAGCAACAGTTTCGAATACATCGGACAAATCATAAATTCCGGAAGAAGTGTTTTCTTTTATTATTCTTTTTATCTCCCCATACGTAAGGTCAACTGCTCTCAGCCTGGTTTTAAGGAATTCTTTTTCATACTCTTGGAGGATCTTTTCGCCTGAATAGATATTCGGCTGAAGGCAAAGAATCACTTGAAACCCATATTCCTTCCCTAAGCTTGACGCAATCTTATAGTTCGAAATCAAGTATTTTACGGTCCTGTGAACCGCTTCTTGCATCTCGGCTTCTTTTATTTTTTTCGCCCATCTCTCCTCCGGCTTGGGAAGCAGTTTCCCTTTAACCAAATCAGTGCCTTGATAAATGTATGTCGCCTTTAAGATTTCGAGAAAATGGGTAAATCTATTTCCTTCAAACATTTTTTCAAATTGGTCCATATGGGTGTGATAAGAAGGAGTTTTAAGCGCATAAAGCGCGTGCGCACCTGTAAAAGCGTCATTTATGCCCTCGTAAAAAATTACAAGATCAGGAATATTTTCTTTTTTTATCTCAGATATCAATCTATTTAACCCTTGGCTCGAGACATACCCTGTTTCTCCGTAATTATAAACAATATAATGGGGATTATCCTTATTCAGAAATTTGGCCAAATAACTTGAAATAGTTTCCCAATCCGCTGCTCCTGGCCCCCACAGCGTTGATCCCCCAAACATAAAAATCTTTTTAACGGCATCTTTCTTCTCATCAGCATTATAATGGGTAACTCGAACACCATTAGCATCAACATTGTGCCACCTGCCTGAAAAAGGTTTTCTGTTCCATAAATGATATGGAGAATACCGCTGGTTTTTATACCAGGTTTTTTCATGTTCTTTCCAAAATTCCACGCGTTCATCAAAAGTCTTATAGACTGGCAGGTTTGCTCTTGAGTCATATGGGCGATGGATTATGGCCACAAGAAACCCGATAAACTCAATAAATAAGAAGAGAGCTATCGTTATTCCCAAAACAAGCCAAGCATCTGCGACCTTTCTAATCCAGCTCATATTCTTTACTCCAGTCGATATCACCTTTTAATTCTGGCTGACCTTTTTTATCAAGAAGATAATTGCCCATAATCAAATAGTCCATATTTGTCCTCATGAAGCATTTGTAAGCATCCAAAGGAGTGCAAACAATTGGCTCACCACGAACATTGAATGAGGTGTTAATAACTAAAGGGCAGCCGGTTTTTTTGTAAAACTCGCTTATCAATTGATGAAAAAGCGGGTTATCCTCGCGATTCACTGTTTGGATACGTGCCGAATAATCAACATGGGTGACTGCTGGAATTTCACTTCGAATAGTCTTTAACCTGTCAAGGCCACATAATTTTTCTTCTTTCTCAGCCACATCTCTTCGTTTGTGCTTCTTGATGTCAGCGACAAGAAGCATATAAGGGCTTTCTCTTTGAATTTCAAACCATTCTGATGCTTTCTCACTACACACAGAAGGTGCAAAAGGCCGAAAAGATTCCCTGAATTTGATCTTTAGATTCATTATCGACTGCATTTTTGGTGAGCGTGGGTCTCCCAAAATACTTCGACTTCCCAAGGCTCTGGGGCCAAATTCCATTCGGCCCTGAAACCAGCCAATGACTTTTCCCTGTGTCAGCAATTCTGCCGATAAAGCAGTCATTTCTTCTAGAGAGAGCTTCTTATAAGAAATATTTCTGCTTTCAAGAAAAGTCTCTATATATTCATTTGAAAATTCTGGGCCAAGGTAGGAACCTTTCTGACTATCTCTGCGAGTTGCTGGCTTCCTCCTATTCCCCAAGTATTGGTACCAAACGAGAAGCGCTGCGCCTAGAGCCCCGCCCGCATCAGAGGAAGCAGGTTGAATCCAGAAGTCATCAAAAATCCCCGAACGCAATATCTTCCCATTGGCAACACAATTTAAAGCGACACCCCCGGCTAAACAAAGGTTCTTTTCTCCTGTTACTTTTTTCACCTGGCGAGACATCCGCAGCACGACCTCTTCAGTCACAACTTGAATGGAAGAGGCTAAATCCATCTCCTTCTGGGTTATGGGGGTCTCGGGCTTTCGGGGTTTTCCGCCGAACAATTTATGAAACTTTTCATTTGTCATTTCAAGTCCGGCACAATAGTCAAAATACTCCATATTGAGCTTGAATGAACCATCCTCTCTCAAATCTATCAAATGCTCATAAATTAAATTTACATACTTGGGCTCCCCATAAGGTGCCAATCCCATCATTTTGTATTCGCCGGAATTGACCTTAAACCCTGTATAATAAGTGAAGGCAGAATAAAGAAGCCCCAAGGAATGAGGAAAATGAAGTTCATACAAGGTCTCAATTAAATGACCTTTTCCCACGCCAAAACTCGCGGTTGCCCATTCCCCAACTCCATCAATGGTCAGAAATGCTGCTCCTTCAAATGGTGATGGATAAAAGGCAGAAGCTGCATGTGACTCATGATGTTGAGGAAAAATAATCTCTCCCTTGAACCCATCCAGGTCTTTACGAATCAAGTCCGTCATCAAGAGTTTTTCCTTCAGCCAGAGAGGAAGTGCTAATAAATAGGATTTCAACCCTCGTGGTGCATAAGCAAGACAGGTCTCGACAATGCGTTCAAATTTAATAAAGGGCTTATCATAAAAAGCCGCATAATCCAATTCTCTTTCCGAAATCTTTCCTTCCTTTAAGCAATACTCAATCGCATTTTTTGGAAAACTGAAATCATGCTTCTTACGGGTAAATCGTTCTTCTTGGGCAGCGGCAATAATCTCCCCATCTTGAATCAAACAGGCAGCACTGTCATGGTAAAAAGCAGAAGTTCCGAGAATATTAACCATTTTTTTCTATAATGGAAAAAATATGCTGAATTCTCTTTTCATAAGTGTGGTCACGATACGCTCTTTGTTGACCTCTCTTGGCAATCATCTTTCTCTCCTCTGGATGCTCTAAATAATATCTTATCAACTCTCTCAGCTCTTTTTCGTCTTTATAGCAAATGATCTCTTTACCTATCTCATAAAGACTGGAGAGACATAGATTTTCTCCTGTTAGGAGAAACGCTCCACACGCAGGGACCTCAAATACTCTTGGAGTCACATAGAAGCGTTGATTTTCATTTCCCTGATTAACATCAAGAACAATGGCAGAGGAATTATAAATCTTGACAGCCTCTTCAGCGAAGAAATGCTTTCTCTTGTAAAATTTGGCGAGCATGGGATTCTTTTTTATCCAGTAACCCCAGATACCCAAATCGAAATCTATAAGATGACTTAGGACTCTCTCACGGTTAAACTTCAATGTCCCCACAAAGCAAACTTTACTCCTGTATTTTTTCTGCTCTTCTTCCGCTAAATTGATATTTTTATGCACTTCAGGAGCACAGGCCAAAGGAATAGTCCTCACACATCGCGCACCGATTTTTATATAATTGAGAACATCTTCAGAGTCGATAATAAAAAAATAGTCATAGTCAGAAGACGTATTCAGAACAAAATCTTTTCGTGTTGGAGCAAGAACGGTGTCATGAAACCAGTTGACTGTGACCACTCCTTGTTCTCTCGCTTCCTTTAAGATTAGAGAAGAAATGGTGTCGCCCATCAACACGAACATGACATCCGGTTTGTAATCCTTGATTAACTCTGATAGTCTCTGATTCATCTTTTCTTTTTCTAATGATTCCACAAAAGAAAATTTCCAGTGTGGATAATGATATACTTTTTTTATCACTTTCTTAAAAATAGAGCCTATCGGACTTCTAAAGTACTGACTTCTCCGAAAGTCAAAAACTTCTGTCTGGTAACCAAGATTTTTTAATGCTTTCCCACAATAGTTGCCGATTGCCCCCAGTATTGTGTCTCTTGATTGGGGTGCTACTAATAAGACCTTCATGGCTCTTTTTTACAGACAGCGATAAGTTGCTCTGCTGTATCGATTTCTGAATTAACAAAAAAATAATCATCTTCAGTAATATCTTTTTGTAAAGCAAATCCAAAGATTCTTGCACATTTTTCATAAATCACATCGGGCAAAAAACGATGAACTCCAAGGAAATCTATTTTTGCTAAAAACCGCTTGAATCTGTTTCCTTGGAAGACTTCTTTGAGTTTCTCACTGCCCTTTTGGCCATAAATTGTTACATCTCGAAAGCGGGGTCGAAGCAAATTCTCTAAATCCTCTGATGAAAACTCATTAGAATGATAAGGGTTAGCAGAGCTTTTGCCAGAGGACAATGACACGTTTTTATTCGGTGTAGAAATGATCGCTATTCCTCCCGGTTTTAAAATCCTTTTCATTTCCTGGAGAAAGCTAAAATAATCGGAGATATGTTCTATCACTTCAAAACTGCAGATTGTATTAAAAGAATGCTCATGAAAAGGAAGCGACTCACAGTTACCTCTAATATATGTAATATTCTCTTTTTGATGACGGGCTTGTGCATACCTTATGGCTTCAGTGGAAATATCCATAGCAATAATCCGAACGGCCCAAGACGACAGATAATAAGCCCCATAACCATTGCCGCAGCCTGCATCCAAGACAGTTTGTCCTAGGATGTAATCCTTAGCAAATCTATATTGGGTATGGTGGCATTTGAAAACAGCCATATCCTTTTCATTTTCTGAAATCCTCTCTAAATATTTCTTCATTCGAGTTGCCTTGGATAGGACTTGTTTTTCCCGAATTTCCCTCTTTTTAGCAAAAGCTCTTTCATGGCACGAAAATCATCTCCCTTGAGAGGTCTTAAGCCATTGATGAACTTTACAAAGGATAACCTTTTTTTTATAAAAATGAAGAAAATTATAAGCCCAGCAAGTTCGGTCAGGACAGTTGCAATGGCAGCCCCGTGTCCGCCAAAGAAGGGAATAAAAAATAAATTCAAGACAATATTCACTATGACATTACTCCCGCCGACCCAGAGTGCGATTCGCTGGAGGTTACAACTCATTAGAACTGTCCTTGCTAGTGAACTCAGAGACATCAGTGGCAAAGTCCATATCAGTATCTTGAGCATTGAGGCTGACTGGATATATTCTTTGCCATAAAGGAGTGACACCAGCGGAGAAGCAGCGAATGTCGCCATCACAGCAACAGCCATTCCCATTGATAAAAGGAATCTTGAAATCCTTTCAAAATATAAAGAAAAAGAGTGCTGATCTTCAACATAAGTCCTTGAAAATATTGGGAATACAGATTGAACGATGGCCATCTGTAAAGGCATAAAAACAAAGAGGAACCCAGAAGCTATGGCATACCATCCCACTATGGTAGAACTCTTCATTGCCTGGAGCATTACAATATCGACTTTTAGATAGACGATCATGAAGAGTGCATCTGCCATAAACGGCCAGCTTTCCTTTAAAAGAAAGGGAGAAAGATTCTTATTAAAGTGGAACCTGGATTTTAGAATTATCTTCGAGGCCAACCAAAGATTAAGGAGCAAGATGATAAGCGCCGTCAGGGGACGAACCCAGGAGATGGCGATCAGTCGGAAACCCCAGAAGAGCAGAGTTAAGATAAAAGCGAAGCTCACAATTCTCTCTATGACTTGCACCGTGGCATAGATATCGAACCTCTCAAAAGCGGCAAAAGCCATACTGACGGAGCCGTACAGATGCTCAAGAATGAAGCCTAATCCGAAAATATAAACGATAATCCTGGCATCCTGGGAAGAAGGGATAAAGTGGAGAATCAAAAAGGCGAGCCCAACAACAAAAACTGAGGATATGAGCTTTAAAGCCATGGACGTTCCCACCAGGACAGGGGTATCTTCCCTCTTGCGAGATGCCTCTCGCACAATCAGCAGATTGAGTCCCAAACCAGCAACAGGCCCAAAAAGGTCAAGGTAAGCATAGCCAAAGGAATACTTGCCATAATCTGTTGCGCCAAGATATCTTGCTACAAATATGCCAAGTACAAATGACAGCGCTTTAATACCAACCTGGGAGCCCATTAAAGCTATGGTATTTTTTATAAATCTTGTTTCCCTGTCCATCTTAGTTTCTGTCATTTTTTCGAAGACAAAGCCCTTCTCGAATTTTTAAATAATCCTTCTTTAGCTTAAATCTTCGAAATTCCTTGGTTAGATGCTTTAAGCAGAGCCCGATTAACGTTCTCAAGTCTGTCAGAAACACGATTGAGTTCCCCGCTCTTGCTCAGATAGGCGAACCAGCTGTTTTTCATAGTCTATTCCTGCCTTCTTGATAAACTGTCCCGGTTCAAAATGAGCTGCATAAACCATCTCTGCCAGCGCCGGACATAAGAGACCGGGAGCAGCCAGCGCCTGGATGGCGGATAGGAATAGCGGATGATATCCGCAGGAGGAAAAAGGAGATGGAGAAGAGATCGAGCCAGCCTCAAGAGAGCCGGGAGACTCGACAGAGACTGTTTTAACAAAACCTTTACCCAGTAGTCCCTGGTCGAATGGCGCCAGGTTATAATTTCTTCTGCTTGGGGTTTGGGCCAGCTTGAAAAATTTTTGAATCCATCAGGGAGATTAAGTCCTGCCCAAAATTGAGCCATCTTCAGAGAGTTCTCTACGGCCAAGCGGCCCAGCCAGGCGACACTTTTCTCTTTTAATGCTTCCCAATCGTCCGGCTCTCGTAATTGTTTAGAAAGCAAGGCAATATCGTAAATCCAGATCAATCGCATATCCTGATTATGGATAATGGCCAAGTGGATAGCAGCCTGGATAAGGGCATCCACAGGATGGAGGGTTTCAAAAGTCAGATTAGAAAATTCAACCCTGGTGGCTCGCTGGAAGAGTTCCTCGATGCCATGCTCATTTTTCCTGAAAAAAGGATGAAGCTCCCAGTTTTCCCAGTGAAGGTCAACCAGAAGGTTATCGGCTGGATTCTCGCGGTGGATGAAGTTTTCCTCACGATAAAAATCTCTGGAGAGATTAAATGTTTTATTCAGACATTTATAGCCAAGTTTCTCCAATACAGTTCGGGCCTTAATTATCTGTTCAGGAAGCACCAACAGGTCGAGGTCATCAAAAGGCCTCAACGCTGGATTGGGATACACTGACCAGGCCAGACCAGGCCCTCTCAGAACCAGGGCACGCACCCCCTGGACTTTGAAAGCTTCGATGATTTCTTGGAGTTGTCTCTCAATGCGAAAGCAGCGAACAAAGCTTCTCAGGAATGCCATTCTCAATCGATAATTGACCTGCTGGGGGAGGGGAAATTCACACGGCGAAGAGTTGATACGCCAGTATGCCAAGGGGAGAATCCTGTGTGAGATTAGAATAGAAAGTAACTTAAGCCATCGGTCTCTGGAAAGCTTTGGCAGCAAGGACGGTTCATCTTTAAGAAA
This sequence comes from uncultured Eubacteriales bacterium, assembly GCA_964645765.1. Taxonomy (GTDB): domain Bacteria; phylum Acidobacteriota; class Aminicenantia; order Aminicenantales; family Aminicenantaceae; genus CAZGMN01. The sequence goes on along the minus strand of CAZYBE010000015.1, from coordinate 50,135 downwards.
AAAATAGATATAAGGCATAAGATCATCTGAAAAATGAAACTGGCTATTTCCTGGCAATCCATGCAGATTGAGATTAGGCTGGGCGCTTTGAGTCAACTCACTCGGGGAAAATGCTCGCCGAGAATTCAATGAGCTACCGCCATTAGGAAATTAGGGCCAATTTTGTTTTTTATTCAACTCAATTCGTCTATCTTATCTGTTGCCTCTCCCTCTTTCTTCTCTGTCCATGCTCGAGGCGAATGCAGCATTTTAAATGTCAAAACACAAGAAGGATTTGCGCCTTAAACAGCGAGCCTGCTGGATACAGCCTTTTTCGTATTGATTGCACTTGATTCTGATAATTCTTCTTTCAGCATTGGCAGCATCACGATGATGCCAGCCATAAACCAGAAAGGCTCCATGATACGGATGATAATAAATGTATTGGCAGTCAGGGCGTGGGCCGTTAAACCGATAAATCCTGCAACAAAACCAATGCTGAGGCCTTTATACAATTCATCATCCATTTGTTTATAAATGCGAAGAGAGTTTCTATAAATTTCCCAAAAAAGCCATAATAAGACCATTAAGCCGACAATTCCCACCTCAGGGAGGGTCCGCATGTATTCTCCGTCAATAAAAGCATATCCTGTCACCCCTCGTCCCAGAATGGGATTCTCTTTCCATTTTTTGAAGCTTAGTTTCCAGCTTTGTATCCTTGCTGAGGCAGACGGGTCGAGATAGACACCACCAATTTTTTCTGCTTGCGCCTCTCTTTGCGAGAATGTGTACTTTACCCGAGAGAAGACTGCTTCAGGCCTCAGCAGGATGACTGCCAGAATTATTGTAGCCATGGCTATGGTCAGTTGCGCTTTTCGTTTGCTGAAGAAAATAAATGCCAGAAAGGAAAAGACAATGCCCACGTATGAAGCGCGGGATAGGGTATAGAGGAAAGGAAGAAAAATCAAAAGGATGAGCCCGAAAAGAAGATATTTTAGTTTCGGGGAAACTTTTTGCAGCAGTATGCCGATTGCCAGGCAGAAAATGAAGAGCAGGTAGCCGCCAAAAGTATTGGGTTCGCCGGATTCTCCCTCAAAAGGAGCGCTCACTCTTTGTCCCGAGGGAATTTGCAGTATTCCATAGATGGAAACGACGGCACAGGTTATGAAAATGGCCTTGAGGAAGAAATTTATCTGTTTCCGGCTGTGAATGTTATTTGCCACTAAGATGTAGAGCAAAAAATATTCCGCATAACGTGTGACATAAAAAAATCCTTTGGCGGGAATGATATATCCCATAATCGTGCCTCTAAGCGTTGCTGCAATACAGACCGAAATATAAACAAGAATGGCTTTGTTGAGCGGTGTTTTTATGAAAAGAGCCAATCCCTTATTGACTGCTGTTTTTGCCAGCCAGCTGAAAGTGATGAGGGCGAGCAAGAGATCGTCAAAGCGGATGACGATTTCCCTGCCAGGCACTCGACCCAATAGGATTTCTGGAGAAAGCAGCATCGAAAAAATCAATATTGCTAACGCGGCGTCAGTATTGACCAGAGTTGTCAAGAAAATTATGGCGCCAATAATTAAGGCTAAGGTGATTTTGTAAGAAAATCCGATAGTAATCTGACCCAATAAAATGCTGATGATTAAAGTAGCGAGAATGACAATGGCGGTAGTGAATTTTGGCCCTTCCCAATCGATAATCATAACCTTTATTTCCTAAAGAGGAACCTCATGCGGGACTTTGATTTGACTCTGCCTGGAAAATGATGTGACTATTTTCTCTTTTCCTCGCCATAATATCCATAGTAGCGGTATCTCTGGTATGGAGTAACATCCTCTATCAATCGAGCCTTTAGGTTATTGATGACAACTCCCAGAATTTTGACCTTTACATTTTCAAGCTGAATTTTTGTCCGGAGGAGGGCATGCCTTGAGGTCTTTCCAGCCTGATAGACAATGATGACGCTGTCAACCTTGGATCCCAGGATAGCTGAATCGGTCACCGGAAGAGTTGGAGGGCTATCAAAGAGGATGACGTCAAAATTCTGCTTGAACTCTTGAATGAGGGCATTCATCTCAGGAAAGCTGAGTAACTCGGTTGGATTGGCCGAATACTCTCCAGAGGTGATGATATGCAGATTTTGTATGCCTGGAGTCCTCAATATCAGTTCATATTCGAGCCCACCTAATAACATATCCGTTGCTGTGTTGACCGTTTTTTTCCAGGGGATATTCCCTAATAAAATTTCGGTTAGGCCTGGGCTTCTTTTGAGCCCAAATAATTTATGAATCGCTGGCTTTCTAAAATCAGAGCCAATAATCAAGACCTTTTGCCCAGCCTGGGCCATAGTGACAGCCAGATTGCACAAAGTCTGTGTTTTTCCTTCCTCCGGAGCCGAGCTGGTGATGACAATGGTCGTTCCGTGTTTTTTTAGGCCTGTAAGGTCTAGATTCGTCCTCAGGCTCTTATAGGCTTCGGCTGTGACAGAAGAAGGGTCAAAAAGAGTAATCAAACGTTTGCTGATTGGTTCTCCTTCAAAAACGCTTTCTTTCTTTTTGAATCTAAACTTAAATTTTTTCTGTTTTTCCAAGGAAGTACTGGGGATGATGCCTAAAACAGGAACTTTGAGCAGTTCTTCTAAATCATCTATCCGGCCAATGGACGTGTCCAAGCTTTCAGTGACAAAGGCCATGATCAGGCCGATTAATATTCCGCTGAGGATGCCGACGATTATATTGGAACGATAATTCGGACTTATGGGACGGGTGGGAATAGAGGCGCGTTCGATAACAGTCACATCTTGAGCTTTTTCTGCTTCCAGAACGCGGGCGTCTTCATATTTCTTTCTGCAGGCTAAAGAAAGTTCATTGGCGATGTTCACATTGGTTCTGAGATGAGCCAGCATAATCTCTTTGGAAGAAAGTTCCTTTTGTTCAACCGTGATGGAATTGACATTATCTGATAAGTCTTTCTTAGATTTATCCAATTTCCTTTTCAGAGTTATAACGTCTGGATGAGCGTCCGTGTATTTGCTTTTTAAGGTAATTAATTCTAATTCTAGCTTGACGATTTCTTCCTGGAGACTCGTCACTCTCGGGTCAGAGAGAATAGGGTGCGAATCTGTCAGATTTCTATCGACAACTAGAGGATTTTCTTGTCTGAAGGCTTGGAGGGCGGCTTCGCTGTCCTGCAATTCTTTCAAATACTTGTTTAGCTGAGACTCGATAAAGTTTTTCATATTTGTTGCTTCTTTTTTCTTGTTTTCAAAATGCAGATCGGCATAAACATCGGCAACTTTATTGACGAGTTCTGCCGCCTGTCCGGGGTTGCTGGAAGTGGATGTAATAGCAACAATATTGGTGGCTTCTACGGGCTCTGCTGTGATTTGAGCTTGAAGTCCTTTGACGACTCTTGTCTTGTCTGCTTCTTTCATGGAGGGATTTATCAGATTTAGGCTCTCCGCAACTTTTTCCATAGTTTGATAACTTTGGATAAGAGCCACTTGGGAAGTAATGGCATCGCCTGGAGACCAGGTGACCATTTCAGTTAGAATCTCAGCGACTGATTTTCTTTGCTCAATCCTCACTTTAGAGGATGTTCTGTAGATAGGAATTTGTTTCTGGGTATAGAAATATGTCGAAGCAATCACTAATATAAGAGACATGAATATGATTCTTGTTCTTTTGCGAATCACACGCAAATAATCAACCAGGTTCATCTCAAGCTTAGGCATTTTTGTTCACCTCTTTATCGCCTTAGCCAAAGATACCATGTCATAGGAAGAGCCATGGCTCCTAGAAATCGCTCAATATCGGCAACAAAGCTCTTGGGCACATAGACAATATCCCCTGGCTTTAACTCAATATTCTGGCTGAGGTCGCCACGCTTCAAGAGCTGATTGAGATTGAGCCGGAATCCTTTCTGGGAGCCCAATTCTCCACGAATGACAAGAACACTGCTTTTGACAGCATTTGGGGTAAAGCCACCCGCTTGGGCGATGGCTTCGGTTATGGTTAATTTTCCTTTGATATTGATGACATTGGGACCCTTCACTTCCCCCAGAACAAAGACTTTATTCATCTCTAAAGGCGGAATATAAACTGTATCTCCTCCGGAAACAACGACTTCCTCAGATTTTTTTGGATCATTGAGCAATTCGTTTAAATCATAGCTGAAAATTTTTCCATCCTTTTTGATCAACTTGATGTGAAAGATGTCGGAATTGATTTTGGTTCCTCCTATCTGCCCTAGGAACTCAGCCAAGGTTGTCCTTCTTTTCAAGTTGTACATTCCAGTAGCTATTTCTCCCAGAGCGATAACTCTCTGGCTGTTGTATTCTTTCACCTTAACGAAGACTATGGGGTCGATTAAATATTTTGAAAGAGCTTTGGTCAATTCCTCCTCTAATTGGAAGGTCGCCATCCCTGCAACACTCAACTTTCTTACCGGAGGAAGTTTGATATCACCTTTATAATCGACTGTCACCTCTCCTGATACATCAGGGTTCTTCCAGACTTCTATGGTCAGCACGTCTTCTGGGCCAATTAGATATGCCGGTTGGAGGACAAAGGGCTTTTCCTTCTCCTCATTTTGAGCTTCAACTTTTTTTTCTTTTTGTGGGAGAGGAGATTGTTTGGGATTTTCTATTTTTATTATGATTGAGCTGCCACTCTGAGCGATTTTATAAGGTAAATCCTGAGCGAGCTCCACAATCAAGAGATTGAGTTGGTGCTGGTCTTTGTTCCCCCCCTGGTAATACTCATTTTTTATATTTTTGATCGGTCCCTTGTTTATTTTCAACTCATCTTCAACTTTGCTAAAGACTTTGTTTTCTGGAAAATTTATTATCAAACAAGGGGGATTTTTTAACTTTGTGTCTTTATACTGGACTGGATTTGTTGTGGTCAGAACAAGCTCAGTTTCTGATGGGAGTTCATTTGTGGTCAAATTGATAAGCTGAACAGCACGGTGAGAAGCACAGGAAAAAAACCAAAAGACCGCTAGCGCAAGCAGGCCTTTTAGGGCTACTTTACTCATTGAAGTTTTCCGCTCATTTCCGATAATTTAATAAATTATAATCACTTATCATCGAGTTCGTCAATATATTTGTACATAAGAACTTAATGCAAGAGTCTTCGCTACGCTTAAATACAATAAATAAAAATCACACCCTGAGTAAATAGCCTTTAAGGATGATTTGCAGGGTGACTTTCCCCGTTTTCTCTCACCTGAAAGGATGATTTATTCTCGTCTTAAAGGATGTATTGAGGTAATTTCCAGTTGGATGCTCTGGTTTCTGTCGCTGTCTCTTCGAGAGGAAAGGGACAAATTTTTTATCTTTCGAATGGAACTCAAGATTAGATATTGACATCAAGGGAGGAATTATTTATTAGAGAGACAAAGCCGGAGATGATAAAGAGCAAGAATCGAAAAATGGGAAAAAACGAAGGTTTTGATAATGAGAAGTACTTGAAAGAGCAGACCTTGGCCATCCTGGAAAAGATGAAGACTTTTAACAACAGATTATACCTTGAGTTTGGCGGAAAGCTCCTCTTTGATTATCATGCTGCAAGGGTCTTGCCCGGTTATGACCCCAATGTCAAGATGAGACTCCTCAAGCAGCTCAAGGATAAGGCCGATATTTTGCTCTGCATTTATGCCGGTGATATAGAAAGAAAGAAGCTCAGGGCAGATTTTGGAATCACCTATGATGTCGATGCCCTGAAATTGATTGATGATTTAAGAGATTGGGACCTCGATGTTTTGGCTGTCGTCATAACTCGCTTTGATAACCAGCCTGCAGCCAGGATATTCAAGAATAGGCTAGAGCGGCAAAATATAAAAGTCTATACCCACCGCATCACAAAGGGCTATCCCACAGATATCGACCTTATCGTCAGCGATGAAGGCTATGGAGCCAATGAGTATGTTCTCATTGAAAAGCCATTGGTCATCGTCACCGGCCCCGGCCCAGGAAGCGGTAAATTGGCGACATGTCTTTCGCAGCTCTACCATGACCACAAACGTGGGGTAAGATCCGGATATGCCAAGTTTGAAACTTTCCCTATCTGGGATTTGCCTTTGAAACATCCGGTGAACGTGGCCTACGAGGCAGCCACAGCTGATATCGGAGATTTCAATCTCATCGATCCATTCCATTTGGAGGCTTATGGCCAGCCTGCCGTGAACTATAACCGCGATGTCGAAATCTTCCCTGTCTTGAGGCGAATCCTAAAAAAATTAACAGGGGAAGAGTCAGTCTTTAGGTCCCCTACAGATATGGGCGTGAATCGGGCAAGTTCGGGAATTACGAATCCTGAAGCTGTTATTGAGGCTTCCAAGCAGGAAATCATCAGAAGATATTTCAGGTATTCCTGCGAGTATGTCATGGGGTTCGTGGAGAGTGACACTGTCCAAAGGGCAGAGCTTCTGATGAAAGAGCTGAATGTCAAGCCGGAGCAGAGGAGGGTGGTTGAGCCAGCAAGGCAGGCCGCCAAGGAGGCAAGAGAACGGAGAAAAGGAAACAAAGGGATATTTTGCGGAGCAGCTATCGAATTAAAGGATGGCTCAATTCTAACCGGAAAGAACTCTCCTCTTATGCATGCTGCCTCCAGCCTTGTTTTAAACGCCGTGAAGAAGCTGGCTGGAATTCCTGATGAAATTCATTTGCTGTCGCCAAACATCATCGAGTCCATCTCGAATCTAAAAGAAAATATCTTGAAATCAAAATCGCTCAGTTTGGACTTGGAGGAAACCCTGATCAGTATCAGTATCAGTGCGACTACAAACCCTGCCGCTCAACTGGCCTTGAAGAAATTGAAAGAGCTTGAAGGATGCGAAGTCCATCTGACCCATATTCCTCCGCCCGGTGATGAAGCGGGATTAAAAAGATTAGGGGTCAATCTCACCAGCGAGCCTAATTTTTCTACAAAGAATCTTTTTACATCTTAAAGACTGGAGGGAGAAGAAGAGGGCCTGAGAGGGGTCCTCCTTTATGCCTGCTTCCTTTTTATTCTTGTTATTCTTGCTGGCGCCTTGGAGAGGCCCTCTTCTCAATCAAAAAATCTTGGCAAGCAGATAATCTCAAAAAGAGCGAAGAGTGACAATCCCCTTTCCTGGTGGATTTGATGATGAATTTTTTAAAGCTTCTTTAACCTCTAAAGGTGAGGGAAGGTGACTTTCAATAAAATGAAAAAGACCAGGGCTTACTATTTTTTTTAAGATAATGTATGATTTCGAAGGCAATAAGGAGAGGAAGCATGAATGAAAGAGAATTCATTGAAGAAAAAGTGAAGGAGATAAGAGCCATCATCGGGTCCGGCAAGGCGATTTCAGCTTTATCCGGGGGGGTTGACAGCTCTACCTGCACCGTCCTTGCCTACAGAGCCATAGGCTCGAGTTTAAAGGTGATTTTTATCGATGATGGGTTGATGAGGGAGAAAGAAGCGGAAAATGTGAGCAGGGCATTTTCTGAGTTCGGGATCAAGGTCGATGTCATAGGAGCTCAGGACGAGTTTTTCCGTGTTCTTAAAGGCATGATTGAGCCGGAGGAGAAGAGAAAAGCTTTTCGCCACACTTTTTACACTGTTTTTGGAAGGGAAGTCCTGAAAAGCGAAGCCAAATTTTTGGTGCAGGGAACCATTGCCGCTGATATTATCGAGACCAAGGGAGGCCTCAAAACCCAGCACAACATTCTGGAGCAGATTGGAATAGACCCTGAGAAAGGCTTTGGCTTTAAAGTCATCGAGCCTCTCAAAGACCTGTTCAAGCATGAAGTAAGAAAAGTTGCCAAGGCACTGGGGCTTCCAAAGGGAACTTACGGTAGGATGCCCTTCCCAGGCCCCGGGTTAGCCACAAGGGTGGTCGGCGAGGTGACGCCAGAAAGAGTTTCTCTTGTCCGAAAGGCAACCCAGATCGTCGAGGAGGAAGTCGGGCCGCTAAGGCCTTTCCAGGCTTTTGCTGTCTTGTTGAGTGACAGGGGAACAGGAGTGGAAGGCGGCCAGAGAAAATATGGCCAGATCATCATCGTCCGTTCAGTGGAGAGCAAGGACGCCATGACTGCTGAGCCTACTCCCATTCCCTGGAAAACTCTGATGAAGATCTCCAGGAGGATAACCAGCGAAATTCCAGAGGTGGTTCGCGTGGCTTATGAGATTACATCAAAGCCTCCAGCCACCATCGAGTATATTTAGAACTCCTTGTTCATCCTTATTTATAAGGATAAAAAATTCATCTATAATACACAAGTTAAGTCAAGCCCTGGTTGGCAAATGTTTTGAATAAATGCCAGGATTGAATTCGATCCGGCGAATCATTCAGCCTTAAGGAGGAAAGATGCCCTTCGTTAAAGAGAAAAAGTCAAACGTTCCCTGTTTGGGAATTTTCGTTCCCTGCGACCCGAGAATTGACGAGGCTTCGCGGCAGAGGGCGTTCAACATAGGAATGATGACAGCCAATCTTCTGGCAGAACGCCTGAGGATGCCTGACGGAACTGCTCTGAACATTTTTTACTGCTCTCATCTTATCGATAGCGAGGCAACAGCCGACTCCGGCGCTAAGCAAATGAAGGAAGCCGGAGTGGAAGCCATGGTCATCGTCCCTGACACCTGGTTCTTCCCTGGAAAAAGCGCCATGGCCCTCACCGCCCATTTTCCTCCGACAACTCCCTTAGCCTGTATCGGGGGCAACAATGCACCCAAGCCCGGAGTGGTGGGAATCGATGCTCTAGTCGGTGCCTATGCCCAGACCGGCCGTCTCTGTCCGATGGTCATCGGAAACATGCCAGAGACAGGCATGAATCCGGAATTTGACCCAAAGACCAAGGATGAAATAATTGACCTTGCCTATGCCATGATGGCTACAGTCGCACTGCGGGGAAAAAGATATCTTTCGGTTGATACGGACTCGATGCAGATGGAGACAGCCATAAATCATGTTCATGCGGCCAGGCGTTTCTTCGGCCTCGAGTCGACGCGCGAATCGATGAAGATTTTTGCTGACATGATTCACAAGAAAGGAGGCTACGACCCAGAGGAGCTCAAAGGGCTGAGGAACTGGGTGATGAACATTAAGTTCAAGAATCGCATCTTCTCCAACACCGAAGAGATTGTCGAGTTCAAAAAAGCCGTTTACACCCAAAAAGATATCCGTCCGCCTCAGCTTTCTGAGGAAGACAGGAACAAGCTCGATGAGGGATTGGCTCTCTACCTGATCATCAGGAACTACATGAGGGAGATAAACGCCATCGGAGGAGGCTGGACAAGCCAGCTCGCCTGGGGTTCGGACAGGCGAGGAATACCTCTGACGACGGCTGATATCGCTGAATCCCTGTTTAATTCGACTGAAGACCATACTGGAGCAAAGACCGTGATTCCTTTTTCTACAGAGAACGACATCCAGGGCCTTCTGACTATGATTGCTTACTGTTACTTGACTGGAGGGAAGCCGCCCTTATTCATGGATTTTCGAAAAGTCTATGAGCCTTGGGAGATAGAAAAGATCGCCGGCGAAATTAAGCTCGACCTCGCTCCTTACAAGAATGAAATCTGGATGAAGAGAGGTTTTATCGACGGAAACAACTCAGGCAGCGCCTCCCTGGATTATGCTCAGGAGGCATATCTTTTCAAAGCCATTGAATACTATTTTCCAGGACTTGGCTTTTCAGTGGGCTTTATCTCGCCCAAGGGGATAACCGGCATGGCAGGGAGATTGGCCTATTCTGACCTTTCGGCGACGTTCACCATGATCCAGGATGAAGCCCAGAGCGTCGAGCTTCCAGCGAAGCTTAGCGAGAGATGCTGCCATGCTTCCAATTATTCCTGGCCCCATACATTTGTTACATTTGACCACATACATGCCAGCCTGGTCAAAGTCGGAATGCCAGCCAATCATTTCCATATGGTGACTGGTCTTCCTCGCCGGCGATGGCAGCATTTTTCAGATTATAACCTGATTCTCAACTACCGCTGGGAGAATACGCCCGAGTCCATAGAAGGAGTTGACAGGCCAATGCCCATGCTCTGGAGAATAAACGGCGGTGAAGTCAGGGCCAAGATGCTCATGTCCGCAAAAAAATAAGATGGAAATACGATGGATTGACAACAAAAGGCCTGTTTGCTATTTTGTTGACTTCGGCGCTATCGTCTAGGGGACTAGGACGGGTGGTTCTCAGCCATCAAACCGGGGTTCGAATCCCCGTAGCGCTGCCATTGTCCCTCAAAAAATTTAAATTTTTTTTCGCTCCAAAACTTAATTCTTAAAGATAAATTTTTTCCTTATTCAGCCAATAAAAGCCTTATATTTTATGTGCCACTGCCAGGAGCGGAGCGGGGTAATGATCTCTTTTTTTTGATTTTATTCCTTTTTGCTTTGTTTGACTTCAAATCTTTCCTGTGTTATAAATTTTTCCGTTGGGCGATGGAAAATATTGCTTTTGCTCGGGCAAAGGCAGAGGGAGCGGAGATTAGAAGATTGCGAAGGAGTAAAAAAGAATCTCAGCTCACTTTTCCGCGAAACATTTCTCTCTTCAAGGATTAACCGAGAGCTAAGCCGATGAAATTCATCTGTATCGAAGGCCAGGAGAAAAACAGCGTCTGGGAACTCGGCCGCGTGCGCACGGTCATGGGCCGCGACTCCATGTGCGATGTTGTCCTCAACGACAAGAAGCTGTCAAGAATCCATGCCGAGGTCGTTCGCGAAGGCGATGCTTTCATTTTTTATGATAAAGACAGTTTGAATGGCTCCTTCATCAACGAAAATCGAGTCATGCGCCAGGTCTTAATCCCGGGCGACCTGATAAGGCTCGGCGACACCAAAATCAAGGTTCTTGGCGAGGACTTAAGCACAGGCTTCAAATGGAAAGAAGGCGAGCCGCTCAGCACCACCAAGGCTCCTCTTAACCTTCTCTTAAACCAGATTGATGAGGTTGTCGCCTCTCCCGAACTCACTATGCTGGAAGTTAAAAAGTTCGATGCCAAAAAGCAGGCCCTTATCGGAAAGTTGATCAAAAACCTTGAAATCATCTACGAAGTGGGCAACACCATCAATTCCATGCAATCGGTTGATGAACTGCTCAATCAGATATCTGAAAAATTGCTTGGCGTATTTCCCGATGTGCAAAGAGTCTGTATTCTGCTCAGAGAGAAAGAAAATGATTTCGTGCCAAAATTCATCAAAGAAAGAGGCGAGGCTTCTCCCCAGCCTTTTCATGTTTCCAAGAGCATGGTCGACAAATCGGTCAAAGAGAAAGTCTGTATTCTGGCCAACGATGCCTTTCAAGACAACCGCTTTTCAGCCGCAGAAAGTGTGCTCAGCATGAATATTCGCTCTGTGATTTGCGCTCCGCTGGTGAGCAAAATGGGAGTCTTGGGTGTGATCTATGTTGATAACCGCGAAAAACCGGACTGCTTTGATGAAAACGATGTCGCCCTTCTTTCGGCTCTGGCCAACCAGTCGGCAATCGCCATAGAGAACTCTCGACTCTACGAGGACCTTCAGAAAGCCTACCATGAAGCCATCCTGGCGCTGATGAACACTGTGGAGGCAAAAGACCCTTACACACGAGGGCACTCGCAGAGGACGAGCCGTTATGCGCTCGGCATCGCCCAAGAGATGAAGCTGAGCGAAGAGGAATGCAAGCGAATAAAAACAGCAGCAGAGCTCCATGATATCGGCAAAATCGGCGTCAGGGAGCATATCATCGGCAAAGAAAGCGCTCTCTCCACGGTTGAATTCCATTCCATCCAGGCCCATGTTCTCACCGGTGAGAATATTCTCAGGCCAATCGAGTATCTCAGTTTTGTCCTGCCCACGATTCGCCATCATCACGAACATTATGATGGTTCAGGGTATCCGGATGCTCTGAAGGGCGACAAGATTCCGCTCGGTGCCCGGATCATAGGCGCAGCAGATGCTTTTGACGCCATGACCACCCAGAGGCCGTATAACAAGCCCTTATCATTAAAAAAGGCTCTTGAAAAGTGCAGTGCCCTGAAAGGGAAGCAGTTCGACTCTGAAGTCGTTGATGCTCTTGTCCGTTTTGTCGAGTTGAATTACAAGACCCTGGCCAAGACAGATGACTTGACCAAGATTCATGATGAGGAGACTGTTCCTAAAAAAGAGACCCGCCCCAGCAAAAAATAAAGCCGGACAGGATTGGAGATTCCCTTTGCGATTTAATCGCAAGTTCTTATTTTTTTATGCTTCGAAAAAGATTTCATTTAAGCTTTATTAAGGACTAATGATGAGCCTTCGTTTTCCTTTTGATGCGCTGGAAAGGTCGAGAGAAGTCGAGCGCATCGTCCTGAAAGAGGGAAGAAGGATGTATTACAGGTTCAGGCCAGCTCCCTATTACGGCGGCATTGCCACGGCTGATGCGGTCGGCTGTTCTTTTCTCTGTGCCTACTGCTGGAATTACTGGAGGAATTTAAATCCTGAGCGCTTCAATAAGTTTTACTCTCCCCAGCAGGTCGCTTCAATTCTCCTCAAAATCGCCAGGCGACGGTCTTTTAATCTCTTCCGTGTCACTGGCTCAGAGCCAGTTTTGGGCGAAGGCTCATTCGAGCATCTTCTCGAGGTGGTCGAGATTATTTTTAGAGAGGCGCCTTTTTCTGTTTTTGTCCTCGAAACAAACGGATTTTTTCTGGGTTCCAGAGCCGACCTTGTAAAGAAATTGAAACTCAGGAATTTATGGGTCAGGGTTGCGATAAAGGGTGTTGATGAGGATTCTTTCGAGCTCATCACCGGGGCAAGAAAGGAGTTTTTCTCTTATCCTTTTATTGCGCTCAAGGAACTGGAAAATCTGGGGGTCAAGGCCTGGCCGGCCGTGATGAGAGAGCTCTTCAATGACGAGGAGATTGGCCGCTTAAAAAAGCTTCTTGGCGAATACAAAATCAAGGCCAGGCTCGAAGAGGAAATCTTGGAAGCTTATCCTTTTGTCCTCGAAAATTTGAAAAACCGGAACATTCCGCTCAAGCGTTTCTGAGCGAAAATTTAGATTAGTCTAAAACTAATTTCTTCTCCCTTTTGGCTCGATTAAGGAGTTGATGACCCTCTATTTTTAAAGGAAAGATATTGGAGGGGCTGGCTGGGAAGCTAGGATTCGAACCTAGATCGCATGATCCAGAGTCATGTGTCCTGCCGTTGGACGACTTCCCAACCAGAGAAGTTATAATAAAAAATGTCTTATCTTTTTTCAACCCATGGCAAAAGTCAAGAAGCAATTTTTCCAAATTTGTAGTTTAGAATAGCTCAAGCTGGGTGTTTGAGAAAACCGTTCGAAACACCCAGCCTGAGCTATTCATTCCACTGGAGTTGTGATGATTGCCTAAACTAAAGTTGCGTTGACTTGGCCTATTTCAGGTGATAATATTGACGCCTCTTAATGAAAAAAACCGCTATTCGCCTGAGTATCATCTTCTTTCTGACCTTTGTTTTTCTTTATTTCTTCTTTCGGAGCGTAGATTGGAAAGCCGTTTTAGCCAATTTAATTAAAGTCGACCCAAAATTTTTTATTCTCCTTATTCTACTTTCGCCACTCCATATTCTCACTCGCTCCATCAGGTGGAAATATCTCCTCATCCACCAGAAAAAGAATGTAAGCCTCGCCAACAGATTTGCCGCCAATGCCATCGGCTTTACTGTCACTTTGATTTTTCCAGGAAGACTCGGAGAGCTGGTCAAGCCTTTGTATTTAGCTCAGAAAGAGAAGATGAGAAAGGGATTCGTTATGGGCACAGTCTTTGTCGAAAGGACTTTTGATGTTCTGACCAATTGCACACTGCTTGGACTTTTTCTTCTTTCCAAGCCTCTTTATTCTTCCTATTTTCGGCTCAATAAGGAGGGATATTCACATCTTCAGTTTTGGGGCACGGTCGGAGTTATTCTTTCTTCAGTTCTGATTGTTCTCATCCTGGTTATCTATTTTTTTAGAGAAAAGGCGCTCGCCGCCATTGCCTTTCTCTTGAAGCCGTTTCCTCAAAAAATATCTAAAAGAATTCATGAATTTTTTGTCGAATTTATCCACGGCTTGAAATTTTTTCATTCCATCGGAAATCTCCTCCTCTACATATTCCTATCCTTTGTGGTCTGGCTCGGCATTATTTTTTATTACTGGATTTTCTTCTATGCCTACAAAATTCCTATTACATATTTCCTGCTTTTCCCCTACAGCTTTCTGCTGATGGTCGGCGCCTCCATCCCCCTTCCCGGCATGATCGGAGGATTTGACGTTTTCAGCAGGATAGGCTTGACCTCTCTCTACAACATCGACGCCAGCATGGCGGTGAGCATGACCATCGTCGTTCATGCCATTCAAGTTGTGATGACTTGCCTCGTAGGATATACTATACTTTGGAAAGAGGGAATTTCACTGTTTCAGCTTAAAAAGCTTGGTGAGGTTACCGAAGAATGAGATGCCCTTACTGTGAGCATTCGGAGAGCAAGGTCATTGATTCCCGTGAAAGCAAAAATGGAATGTGCGTCCGCCGCCGCAGAGAGTGCCTTTCCTGCAAGCGCAGGTTCACGACTTACGAAAAAATCGAAGAGATTCTCTATATGGTCGTAAAAAAAGACGGAAGTCGGCAGCCGTTCGACGGGCAAAAGCTTCTCCAGGGTATGCTCAAGGCCTGCGAAAAAAGGCCCGTTCCTTTGGCCAAGCTGGAAGAGGTGGTTGAAGAGGTCGAGAGCAGGCTGATGGAAAGGCCCGATAAAGAGATGAACGCTTCAGAGATTGGCCTGCTGGTAATGAACAGGCTCAAGGCGCTGGATACGGTGGCCTACGTCAGGTTTGCTTCGGTCTATCGAGAATTCAAGGATGTTGTTGAGTTTAAGCAAGAGCTGGAGTCGCTTCTCAAGGAAAAGTGAAGGCCGAGGAGAGATGGTCATCCCAGAAAATGCACAAGCCTCGTTTGAGAATGGAGTCTTGCGCATTAACTTGAGGAAATATAAGAAGAAAGCAGAGAAAGAATTTATTTTGAAAATCCGGCAGTCAAAGGATTAGAGCTGGAGGAAAGACATGGCAAAGAAGGAAGACGGGAGCGAAGAAAAAACAGAAGACATTCTGCAGGACCGGGACAAGAAGATTCATGTTCCCAAAGAATTGCCTGTTTTGATGTTGAGAGATATTGTTGTTTTTCCATACATGGTTATCCCTTTATTCGTGGGGAGAGAAAAATCTAAGAATGCCATTGACTATTCCCTTTCCAGCCACAGGATGATTCTTCTCTTGACTCAAAAGAATATGGAGATTGAAGAGCCAAAAAGGGAAGATGTCTATGATACAGGCACCGTGGCCTTGATCATGAGAATGCTGAAGCTTCCAGATGGAAGGGTAAGAATCCTCGCCCAGGGTCTTGTCAGGGCAAGGATAGAAAGCCTGGATGAGGAAAAGCCTTATTATTCAGTCGAGGTCAGCGTCGTTCAAGAGCCTGAGGAAGCGGCCAAATCGATAGAGGTCGAGGCCTTGCTCCGCAGCACCCGGACCGGGCTGGAGAAGGCATCTTCCTTGGGGAAAGATATTCCTCCTGAGGTCATGATTTTGGCAGCTAATATCGAAGAGCCGGGAAGGTTGGCTGACCTGACCGCCGCCAACTTGGAATTAAAAATTAATGAGGCTCAGCAGATTTTAGAGATCGTTGACCCTGTCCAGAGACTAAAAAGAGTCTATGAGCTATTAACCAGGGAACTCGAGCTTCTGGATGTCCAGAGCAAAATCAGCACTGAGGCCAAGGGAGAAATGGACAAGCTCCAGAAGCAGTATTACTTGCGGCAGCAGATGAAAGCTATCCAGAAGGAGTTGGGAGAAGGGACTGAGCTTCAGGAAGAAATAAAAGGCTATCAAGATGCACTCAAGAAGTTAAAAGTTTCTGAAGAGGTCAGGGACGAGCTGGAGAAACAGATTAAGCGCCTCTCTCAGATGCATCCCGAGTCAGCCGAGACAGCCGTGGTCCGCAACTATCTGGATTGGATGTTTGCCCTTCCCTGGGACAAGAGCACAGTCGATAACCTTGACCTGCGGGAAGCGAAGAAAATTCTGGATGAAGATCATTATGGCCTGGAAAAGGTTAAGGAAAGGATCGTCGAATATCTGGGAGTGAGAAAACTCTCAAAAAAAATAAAAGGGCCCATTCTCTGCTTTGTCGGACCTCCTGGAGTGGGCAAGACTTCGCTCGGCCGGTCAATATCCAGGGCATTGGGACGAAAATTCATACGCATTTCTCTCGGAGGGGTGAGAGATGAAGCAGAAATCAGAGGCCATAGAAGAACTTATGTCGGGGCTCTGCCAGGGAGGATTATCCAGGGACTGAGAAGAGTCGCTTCGAACAATCCTGTTTTTATGATGGATGAAGTGGACAAAATTGGCGCTGATTTCAGGGGCGACCCTTCAGCTGCTCTTCTCGAAGTCTTGGATCCTGAGCAAAATTATTCATTTCGCGACCATTACCTGGGCGTCCCGTTTGATTTGAGCAAGGTCATGTTCATCACCACCGCCAATCTGCTTGATCCCATACTGCCCGCCTTCCGTGACCGAATGGAGGTCATCCATCTTCCGGGTTATACAGAAGAAGAGAAGTTGCAGATTGCCCTCCGGCATCTTGTGCCAAAGCAGGTCAATGAAAATGCCCTTAGTGAAAAATTAATCTCCTTCACCAGCGGGTCGATAAAGAAAATTATTTCTCAATATACAAGAGAGGCAGGGGTGAGGAATCTCGAAAGGGAGATTGCCTCGGTTTGCCGGAAGATCGCCCGAAGAGTTGCTGAAGGGAAGAAGAAGTCGACTAAAATCACTTCTCAGAGAATAGAAAAACACCTTGGCCCTCCAAAGATATTCAAAGACCAGCTTCTCCCGCAAGACCAAGTTGGGGTGACAACCGGCGTGGCCTGGACAGCCACAGGCGGAGAGATGCTTTTTGTCGAAGCCACCAAGATGAAAGGAAAAGGAAACCTCTCACTGACAGGGTTGTTGGGGGATGTGATGAAAGAATCTGCTCATGCCGCGTTGAGCTATGCCCGGGCCCATGCCAAGGAATTAGGCATTAACAGCCAGATGTTCACTCAAAATGACTTCCACATCCATATTCCCGAGGGAGCCATTCCTAAAGATGGGCCTTCTGCTGGAGTGACCATCGCCACTTCCCTCATCTCGGTCTGCACGAATCTCAAAGTCAAGCGGGATGTGGCCATGACTGGAGAGATTACGCTGAGGGGCAATATTCTTCCCATCGGTGGAGTGAAAGAGAAGGTTTTGGCTGCTCAGCGAGCAGGAGTGAAGAAAATAATTTTGCCTGCGGCGAACAAGAAAGATTTGATCGATATTCCCAAGAAAGCCAAAAAGGATATCGAATTCATTTTTGTCGAGGAAATCAAGGAAGTCTTTGACCAGGCTTTGGTTAAAGATAGAAAAAAGAAAACCAAAGCCAAATAGCCATTTCTTCAGCCGCATCCCATGAAGCTTAGAGTCCTTCAAGAGAAAGATCTCATCCTAGCCATACGGAAAGACTTTTCTCGTTTTGAAAAAGATTTAATCCTCGGCATCGGAGATGATGCGGCAGCAATCAAAGCCGGGAAAAGATATCTTCTTCTGACCAAAGACCTGCTTATCGAGGACTTTCATTTTATCACGGCCCTTCATCCGCCTTATTTCTTAGGGCGGAAAAGCCTGAGCGTGAACCTGAGCGATATTGCTGCTATGGGAGGAAAACCCAGATATGCACTTCTCGGTTTAGGACTTCCTTCCCGGACATCCCCGCGCTGGCTGGAAGAATATTTTTCCGGATTCAAGTCTTCATGCAGAGAATGGGGTGTGGTTCTTGTCGGGGGCGATCTCTCCCAGTCAAAAAAGGTTGTAATCTCAGTTACGATTATCGGCCAGGGCAAAAATATAATTCAGAGGAAGGGAGCCAGGCCCGGACACTTTATCTTTGTCTCTGGCGAGCTGGGGAACGCCCGCCAGGGATTGCTCCTTCTCAAGAGAGGATTCAAGCTTGGTGATAATCGAAGAGCAAACCCCTTGCTGAAGGCTTTTCTGGATCCTGTTCCTCAGCTTGCTCTCGCTCAGAAGCTCTCCCGCTTCAAACTGGCTTCTTCGATGATCGATGTTAGTGATGGATTGTCTGTAGATTTGCTTCATCTCTGCGAAGAAAGCGGCTGCGGAGCTGTGGTTGAGCAGGAGAATTTGCCTCTTTCTCGAGAGCTTTGCTTCTGGCAGAAAAGGCCCTATGAATTTGCCCTCCAGGGCGGAGAAGACTATCAGCTTCTTTTTTCTGTTCCGCCCGGGAAGACGGATTCTATCGCCAGGTTAAAGAAGAGATACAAAATCTCCTGCATCGGGAAGATGATAAGAGAAAAGAACCTTTATCTCCTCGACCATCGGGGAATAAGAAAACCCTTAGAGATAAGGGGATATCAGCATTTTAGATAATTTCAAAGGAAGCATCCGCAAATCCGTGCTAATCATAGAATTGTGGCGGGGGTTCTGTCACGGAATTTAAGCTGCTATCGATTTCAAATTAATTGTTGACAAAAAAGAGAGAATTTTATAATCAAAATAGACAACTGCTGATTTGAGCACCTTGGGAGGAGGACATGGCGAAAAGAGGCTTCTTTTTCATTTTTTCCCTTATTTTAATCTTCACCAATCTTCAGGCGGGCGGCTGGAACAACACCTTGATGGGCTGGAGAGCTCTTGGTCTTGGCGGAGCTTTTGTCGGCGTTGCCGACGACCCGAGTGCCATTTTTTATAATCCTGCCGGACTCGTTTTCCAGAGGGAAGCTTTTAATCTTTCCCTTGGGGGTTTCTCCATCTGGCCGACTCATGAATATATCATGCCCTTGGGAAAGGAAGCTCAAAGCAAATACGACACGTCCTTACCTCAAATCTTCCTTTCCTACAGGACAAGCCCTAAAGTCACACTCGGGCTTGGCTTTTATATTCCCTATGCTGGATCAGGAATGGATTGGAAAGAGGAAGAGCTGGGATTTCCATTTAAATCGACCTTAGGTGTTTACTCTATAACCCCAACTTTAGCCTATCATCTGAATGAAAAATTATCTGTGGGCTTTTGCCTGAACTTTTATGGTTCCTCCCTAAATGTTGATACGAGAACAGTTGAGTATGGCCCGATGAGGTCTGAAGAGAAAGGCTCGGCAGTTTCAGGCGGTCTGGGTGTGTTATTCAAGCCAACAGAAAAGATCGGGCTTGGATTGGGCATAAGGGGACCGGCCAAAATGAAACTCAGCGGAAAAACCTCGTTCACGTTGACAGTCCCTGGATTAGGCGCCCTGAACTTAGACCTAAACTCAGAAACTCGCTTTAACCTCCCCTGGGATGTGGAGCTGGGTTTCTCTTACAGGATTTCCGAAAATCTCCTCTTTTCCACGAGTGCCCAGTACACCATGTGGTCAGTGCTGAAAAAAGTTGATAAGACGATTAAAAACATTCCTGTCCAGGGAGATTTAGAAACTTCTGAGCCGATGAATTTCAAGGATATCCTGATCTGGCGAGGAGGACTGGAGTACCACATCTTCGGCGGAGTTTTTCTTAGAGGAGGGATAGGCCTCGACCGCTACGCCACACCTGAGGAAACTTTGGATTTCAAAAATATAGATGTTGATAAGGTTACCTTCTTGGGTGGGATAGGCTACAGAACAGGGAGCATGCAGATTGACTTCATTTACGCTTATGCCCAGGGGAAAGAGAGAGAAACGACAGCCTCATCCTTTCCGGGAAAATATAATCTCAATGTCTACCTTATGGGCTTGGGAGTGACCTTTTCTTTTTGATTCTCTTAATTTGAGGGAAATTCCCCTCTAAAGACAATTTCAGCAGGACCGGTCTGATAGACTTTCTTTTTTTCCCATTCGACAAGCAGTTGCCCCATGCTTGTTCCCACTTTAACCTTCTTGTCAGTCAGGTTCTTCAAGATAGAAGCCACAGCAGCGGCGCAGGCGCCGCTTCCCGAAGAAAGGGTTTCTCCCACCCCTCTTTCCCAGAAGAGGACTTCAATCTCATCCCTGCTGAAGACCCTGATGAACTCGATGTTCGTTCTCTTTGGAAAGAAGGGATGGGATTCGATTTCTCTTCCGAGCTGATGCCATTCGATGCGGGAAGGGAAGCGGTCGACGAAAATGGCGCAGTGGGGATTGCCGACAGAGATGGCTGTTATCGGATAGATTTTTTGATTGATAGAAAGGGGGTAATCGATGATCTTTTCATGAGGAGAGCCATCGTCAAAAGGTATATCCTTAGAATTCAGGCGGGGGATTCCCATTTCAATCCTGATCAGAAATAGGCTCTTTTTCTGCTCGATCAGCTTGCATTCCCTCTTTCCGGCTGTGGTGAGGAAGATAATATGAGGGGAATCGATCTTCTTTTGGCGGTAGAGAAAGGCGGCCGCGCATCTCAATCCGTTGCCCGAGATTTCTGGCTCGGTTCCGTCAGCGTTGAAGATGCGGAATTTGACAAGCCCCTTTTTCTTATCCTTAACCGAGATAAGGAGCAGGCCGTCTGCTCCGACTCCAGTGTGGCGGTCACAAATCCGGCTGGCAAACCTGCCTATCTCAGCCAGACCTTTTGTCTCTTCTTCCTCGACAATCAAAAAGTCGTTTCCTAAGGAATGAATTTTGGCAAACTTCATTCAGGAATCCTGAGGGTTTTTATGAATTCTGAGGAATCTTTTTCTCTTCGGATGCGGAGCATGAGCGTCTCGCCAGATTTTAGCCTGTTGATGATATTCTGTAAATCACTTTCCTCTCTAATCAATTTTCCATTGGCTTCAAGGATTATATCTCCTGCTTCAAGGCCACTCCGGTCTGCTTCGCTGTAGTCGCTGACGTTGGTGATCACCACTCCTTCCTGAGTTTTGAATCCAGAGCGGCTGGCGAGCCGCGGAGTCAGAGTCGTGTAGGAAAATCCTAAATCCTTTCCGGACGTGGATGCAGTCTCACGTTCTTCTTCTGTTTTCATTTCTTCGAGTTTTGCTGAAACAATCATTTCTTTTCCGTCCCTGATTAATTTGATATCAATTTTTGTCCCGGGCTCGATTTCTGCAACCTTAAACCTCAAGTCGTTGTCCGATTCAACGGGTTTTCCATTGATCTCAACTATGGCATCAGCCGGTTTTAACCCGGCTTTGTCTGCGGGAGTGCCGGCTTCGACTGAGCCGACGAGTGCACCTTTTTTTGATCTCAATTTAAGGTGTTCTTTGTCAGCTTCAGTGATGGGTTGAGGCGTAATTCCGAGGAAGCCCCTGACCACTCTTCCTCTTTCTTTTAATTGTTGAATAACTCTCTTCGCCAGGCTGGAAGGAATGGCAAAACCGATGCCGATGTTTCCTCCAGAGGTGGAAAAAATCACGCTGTTGATTCCGACCACCTCCGCCTTCATGTTCACCAGCGGTCCGCCGCTGTTTCCAGGATTTATGGCAGCATCAGTCTGAATATAATCCTGGTAAGGCAAACCTGGAATCCCAAGCTGCCTTCCTTTTGAGCTGACTATTCCGGCCGTGACGGTATTTTGTAATCCCCAAGGATTTCCGATGGCTAGGACCCATTCTCCGACTTGAAGCAAGGAGGAATCTGCAAGCTCAGCAAATGGCAAATCTTTATCATCGACCTTCAAAAGAGCCAAATCTGTCAGAGGGTCAGTTCCAACGACCTTGGCGGTATATTCTTTTTCCTGAAGAGTTGAGATTTTAACTCTCGCCGCATTTTCGACAAGGTGATTGTTAGTCAGAAGATATCCGTCTGAACTGATGATAAAGCCTGCTCCACGAACTTCGGAGCGGAACTCCCGCTCTCTCTCACGGGGAATTCCAAAGAATCTATCCCAGAAATCCTCGAAGGGGGATTCTTCCCAGAGGCTTGAGACCCTTCTCTTCTCCACTTTCTCGACAACAATCTGGACGACTGCAGGCCCAACCTTATCTGCGATCTTTACGAAATCCAAATCAGGCTTTATCTGCGGAGGCGCAGCGGCGTGAAGCAGTGATTGAGATGAAGGAGAAGGAGTCTCATTCAGAAAGCCCTTTGGCCGGTTTTTTTCAGGAAAGTAGACGAAAATCATGCCTGCCAAGAGGATTCCCAAAAAGAAGCTGATGAGCGCAACAAAAAGGGTCTTTTTCATTTCCCTTCCTCCTAAATCATAGAAGATATAAATAGCATACTCATGACTAAAATTCAATTGGGCTACTTATTGTTAACTCTTTAAAGTTGCAGAAAAGTTGCAATAAGGATTTTTTATGGCTATTATCAACTGAGTCGGAGAAAGATGAGATTAAAAAAGGGAATTCTAATTGTCTTTGAAGGCATTGACGGCTCTGGAAAGTCAACACAAGCGGCGCTTCTTATCGAAAGGCTCAAAGAGAAAGGATTTGAAGTCGTCTGTTTCCGTGAACCATCAGAGGGCAAGTGGGGGCGCAAGATCAAGACAAAGGCTCTCCATCCTGATTCCCTTTCTCCAGAAGAAGAGCTGAGTCTTTTCTTGAAAGACAGGAAAGAAAATGTGGAGAAGAACTTAAAGCCCGCTTTGTCCGAGAAAAAGATCATTGTCCTGGACAGATATTATTATTCGACCATCGCTTACCAGGGAGCAAGGGGCATTGATACGAAGTGGATAAGGACAACGAACGAAGACTTTGTGGTGAAGCCTGACTTGGTCTTCATCCTTGATATAGAGCCGCAAAAAGGTTTAGAGCGGATAGAGGACCGGGCAAAAAAAGATAAGCTTTTTGAACAGAAAGATTACCTTGTTAAGGTCAGGAAGATATTTAAAAGCATAAAAGGAAAGAACATTATCCATATTGATGGGAGAAAGCCCAAAGAAAAAATCGCTGAGAAGATAGAAAAAATTGTCTTCGGCTATCTCACAAATGAGGGTATCTGGGTGCGGGATTAAAGAATAAAGACTCATAAGCACCTTCAGTGACTATAGCCAATAATACCCAAATCTGTTATATTTTATCATCATGGCTTCTAAAAAATTTATTCTAAAATTAAAAACGCATGGGAAGAAATATCTTGTTCAGGCGGACATAACAAAAAAGGCAAAAAAGCATGCCGGGCGAAGAGTCTTTAAAGTTTTTGTTCTTGTCCTCTTATTTTGTGCTGCTCTTGGCTTAGGAATCATGCTCGGGGGCTATCTGGCTATCAAGCAGAATCTCCCCTCGATATCCATGCTGGAGACATTCGAGCCCTATATCGTCACCAGCATTTATGCTGCTAACGGCGAAATCATTGGGGAGCTCTCCCGGGAAAAGAGAATAGAGATTCCTTACGAGCAGATTCCGGATAATCTGAAAAAAGCCATCATCGCCACAGAAGACCCTAGATTTTACCATCATTTCGGGATCGATTTTCGTGGGATTCTGCGGGCGATGAGGGAGGATATAAAAAAATTGAAGAGGCTGAGGAGGCCTCATGGCGGAAGCACCATTACCATGCAGTTAGCCAGGGAACTCTTCCTCTACCGCAAGCAGACAATCCGGCGCAAGGTTCAGGAGAGTCTCCTTGCCCTCCAGATTGAGAAAAAATACTCAAAGCAGGAAATCTTAACCATGTACTGCAATACCTTTTTTCTTGGCTATGGGGCCTACGGGATTGAAGCAGCCTCACAACTTTATTTCGGAAAGAAAGCATCAGAGTTAAACCTTGAAGAAGCAGCCCTGATCGCCGGCATTTTGCGCGGCCCTTCCCTTTATTCTCCCTACACGCGGCGGGAAATTACCCTCGAACGCAGAAATCACGTGCTCAGGCGGATGGTTGAAGAAGGATATATAACCAAAGATGAAGCAGAACAGGCAAGAAAAAAGCCGCTGAATGCCCTTCCGCCGAGGAGAAAGGAATCAGGATTTGCCGCTTATTTCAAGGAAGAAGTCAGAAGGCACATCATCCAGACATATGGCGAAGACGTTCTCTACCGAAGAGGGCTAAAAATCTACACGACGCTGGACCCTGTTCTTCAAAGATATGCTGAAGATGCTGTTGAGGAAGGACTCCGCCTGCTTGCCAGGAGCCAAGGATGGAGGAATGATAAACGGAATCTGCTCGTCGAAGGCATCCAGGACCTTGAAGGCCTGGAGAGGAGCTTTCTTTCGAGCTGGCAAGAGCCATCTTTTAGAGAGAAGAATATCTTAGATGCCGTCGTTTTATCGGTCACAAGCGATGAAGCTCTGGCTAAAGTCAAAGATTATAAAGGAAAGCTTACAAACAGCCATATCGACTGGACCGGGACAAAGAACTTGAAAAGCCTCATCAGAAGGGGAGACGTCATCCAGGTCAAAATCAATGCAATAGATGAAGAAAAAAAGGAGCTTTTCCTCTCCCTCGACCAAAGCCCTCTGCTTGAGGGAGCATTCCTTGCCGTCGAGCCCCAGACTGGCCAGATAAAAGCCATGGTGGGCGGCTATGATTTTAGGAGGAGTGAGTGGAACAATGCCACGCAGGCCATGAGGCAGGCCGGTTCGGCTATAAAACCAATCCTCTATACTGCGGCTATTGAGAGTGGATTCTCGCCAGCCTCTATCATCATCGATGGCCCGACCGATTTCATCGACGAATGGACTGGCGAGCCTTGGATTCCGCCGAACTACGACGGAAAATACAAGGGCGCTGTAACTCTTCGCAAGGCCCTGGAAGAGTCGAGGAATATCCCAACAGCCAAGCTTCTCCAGTATATTTCTCCTCAGAAGGGCGCTGAATACTGCCGGAAATTCGGAATCACCTCTCCAGTGTATCCCTATATTTCTTTGGCACTGGGGTCATTCGAGCTGCGTTTGATAGAGCTTGTTTCTGCCTTTTCAACATTCCCCAACAAAGGTATCCGGGTCAAGCCTTACTTTATAACCCGCATCGAGGACAAAGAGGGAAACATCTTAGAAGAGAATAAGACTGAAGCAGAAAAAGTCATTTCTCCTCAGGTGGCTTACATCATGACTAGCTTGCTTCAGGGAGTGATCCAGAGAGGAACAGGAAGAGCTGCGAGCTATATCCAGTGGCCTCTGGCCGGGAAGACAGGGACGACCAACGATTTTACCAATGCCTGGTTTTTAGGATTCTCTCCTTCTCTCTGCGCAGGCGTTTGGGTTGGACATTTCGGGAATGTCCCCATGGGAGAAAGGCAATCTGGAGCTGTTGTCGCCATGCCGATATGGATAGATTTTTTTGATAAAGTCGTCCAGGACAAAATGAAGGAAATTGAGGAGGCTGGGGAAGAAGCTTCAACGGTCGAAGAATTTGAGATCCCTCCGAACCTCTCTTTTGTCGAGATTGACTACAAGACAGGCTTGCTTGCTGGTCCGTTTTGTCTTTTTCCCATAAAAGAGGCTTTTCTGCCCGGGACTGAACCAACCCGCTTTTGCACTCCTGAAGACCATTTGATGATTCTCGACTATTATGAACAGATGAAGAAGTAAGAGAATTAAGTCAGCTTATTTCTTTCTTACTCTGCCCGAGCCCGAGGAATGAGATCTGGAGGGAGAGCTTCGTGATGGGGCTGCACGGCGAGAGCCTGAGCTGGAGCTAATCCTTCTCGTTGAACCTTGAGATGAAGATGAGGTTCCTTTGGGACCGCTGGGGTAACCAGAAATATACCTATATATCCGGTTGAGGCTTGAGCTCGATTTTCTTGTTTCTATTTTTCTTGGATAATTTTTTACGCTAATCTCTGGAGAAGAAGGATAACCGATGGAGTCTCTCTTGATGATTTTTCTTTCTTGAGACGATTCGGGCCTCCGAATCACTTCTCTTGCGATTTCTTTTGAACGCAAAGCTTCTGGTTTGCCGGTCATTGCCCCTTCAAGGCGTCCTTTATCAGCTTCGTAGCGGCTTTCTGTTTTCCTGAGGATGAGCTTTTCGCCTCCAAGTTTTTCGACAGAGATTTGATTGGCTACCAGCCTCAGGGATGGAGCCTGGCTGGTAAGTGTGATTTTTCCCAGGCTCTTTATAGATTCTTCTTTGAGGGCGACATCAGATACGTTTCGAGCCTTGAGCTGATTCTTGTGAACAACAGTCAGAGCCCGGGAATGCAGCGGATACTCACCCGTGTATCGACCATAAAAGGCATTGTTCATGACGACCACTGGGTAGCCATAATAGCTCAAGGGTGCCCAGCCAAAGTAATCGTAACCCCAATACCAGTTCACCCAGGCAGGTCCCCAGATACTCGTTGGAATCCAGTACCAACCGAGCCAATGTGCCCAATGCCAACGGCCAAAATGAAAAGTGCACCAGCCCCATGGTTCATAGGGGATCCAGGTCCATCCACAGAGAGAAAGCCAAGTCCATCGACCGTAATAGTAAGGATGCCAGCCCGAGTCAACAGAATTTGGGACCCAGACATTGCCATAAGGAGGGACGTAAGTCCATTCGCCGTATTCAGCCAACTCGGATTCGAAATCTTCCAATTCTTTGGGAAGAAAAGCCTTTGCTTGGTACTTGCCGATTTGGGAATCTCTGTGCGTGCTCCATCTGTCGAAACTATCCTCTGCCACTGCCTGAAATCGAGAGGGCTGAGAGGTGAATGTTGCATTGGAAACCTCAAGTCGTTGTCCATCCTTGACCAGAACAGAGCCTGATTCCCCTGCAGCTTCGAGCATGCCCTGGTAGACGAATATCTCTGTCTGGGCGTTCTGCTTAACATCGATTCTGTAGAGCCCCTCATCCAGAACATAGAGAGAAACATCCGGGGAGTGGATTTCGACCTTCTTTTCTTGTTCTAAGGTCTTCACGCGGAAGCAGATGTTCCCTGACCAGGCCTTTATCCGGACAAGCTCTGAATCTTTCCTGGGGAGGCTCAAGAAATCGATTTTTGTGTTATTGTCCAGCCAGATGTAGTTTCCCTTCCCTAAATAAACTTCCACCCTTCCCTCAGTCGTGCCCAATCTATCACCTTCAGAAATGGGCATATTCACCACGGCTTCTTCATAGCCGAGGTCTGATGCTCTTTGGAGGTAGGCATTTCCAGAGAGGAAGCTTAGCCGGACGATGGAATTATTCGTGTATTTAGACTCCTCTGCCGATAAGGTTGTAAGAAGGAAGAGAACAGCTATTAAAATACCCAATATTTTTCTCATTTTGCTTCTCCTTTTATCAGCTTAGCTATTATTATACAGCAAATACTATGCCAATTCCTCTCTCCTAAAGTCGCGCCAATTGTCCCTGTTATATGTCCTAAAAATAAGACGACTGCAATATGAGAGATACAATCGAGGAAAAGCCAATAATTTAAATTATGGCTTCAGTGGCCAATATTTCTCGTGTGTTTTAAAGACCGGCTCGATTTCTCTTTCAGTCGCAGGCGAAGCTTTTGCTTCTATGGCAGGCTTTTTGGCTGCGCTCCCGAGCTGGAGCAAGACCTGTTTGACTCCTTCTCGAAGCCCCTCAAGCTCATACCCCCCTTCGAGAGTGAATAGAATTCTATCCTTTGAGGAATCATGGGCTAAAGAAAGAAGTTCAGAGGTGAGTGCTCCAAAACCCTGCTCGCTGACGCGCATTCCCCCCAGCGGATCCCCTTGATAGATATCGAAGCCAGCAGACACCAGGATAAACTCTGGTTTATAGGATGAAGCAATCGGGGCAAGGATTTTTCTGTAGACATAGAGATAATCCTCGTCTGTTTTTCCAGCATGAAGCGGAACATTGACAGTATAGCCTTCACCTTCTCCCTGGCCTATCTCATCCCAGTAACCTGTGCCTGGATAATAGGGAAACTGGTGGGAAGAGAAATAGAGAACATCTTTTCGATTGTAAAAAGAATGCTGAGTTCCGTTTCCATGGTGAAGGTCCCAGTCGACGATCAGAATGCGCTTGAGGCCATGTTTTTTGACCAGGTGCTCGGCAGTGATGGCGATATTGTTGAAGAGGCAAAATCCCATAGCCCGACCTGCTTCAGCATGATGGCCAGGCGGCCTGATCAGGGCAAAGCCATTCTGGATTTTGCCTTCCATAATGAAGTCCGCGGCCTGAAGCAGCCCGCCTGCGGCCAGCAGCGCAACTTCATAAGAGCGAGCAGATGTTGATGTATCTGGGTCAAGATAGACTCTCTCCTGGCCTGAAGTTTCCTTGATGAGATTGACGTAGGCTGGATTATGGACCATCTCGACTTCTTCCTCTTTAGCGGACCGCGGTTTTATCTCCAAATAGGGGAAGGAGATTTCCTTTTCCAGCATGTCATAGATGGCTTCTATCCTTCTCGGACTTTCCACATGGAAGGGTCCCATATCGTGCTCAGCATACCTTCCGTCCTTGACAATTCCAGTTTGCATCTATTCCCCCTGGGGTAAAATTTTCGCAGGGAAAAGTTTTTCAAGCTGCTCTGGGCCCGGCTTCTTGGTCAACAGGCTTCCGATGATCAAGAAAAGGAGAGAGACGGCTATGGCCGGGTAGATGCTCGGGATACCCCATGGGTCGCCGCCCCTAAGCACAGAGGGGAAAGCGTTAGGGATGACAAGCTCAAAGATGAGCGCCATGATTGCGCCCGAGACGATGGAGGTGATTCCGCCAATGCGTGTGGCTCGTTTCCAGGTGAGCGCAGCGATAAGCGCTGGAGTAATAGACACGCCGTACATGGTATAGGCAAAAAAAGCGTAGCGGAGCACCGAGATTCGAGAGTGAAGGACAGTAGGAATGAAAATCATCAGGAAAGCGCATACGCCCAGGATGACGATGAAGACTTTTTGCAGGGCCACCAATTTCTTCTGGTCAGCATCCGACTTCATGAACCTCTGGTAAATGTCACGCATGATGTTGGTCGAGGGAGAGAGGAGGTAGTTCATCCCTGTGGAGAGGACCACAACACAGGCTGCACCGAGGAGCAGCAGGCCGGCGGCAAGGCCGATGCCGCCCATCGAGCCAATATCTTTGGCTGCGATGAGCACAACTGAGGCTGGGTCGATTCCCGAACGGATGTCCGCCACTTTCTGGGGTGTGTCTGCAGCGGCAAACGTATCCTGCAACTTTTTCGTCAAATCAGCCACTTGACCAGGCTTTACATTGCCTTTTGTCTCTAACTCACGGGCTAGGGTAAGCGCCCTCGGCATAGCCTCTGTGGCCGGCAGCTTGTTTGTGGCCACTTCGTTCTTCACGGTCCCGGCGATTTCAAAGGCTTTGATCTCTGTCCAGTGAGCGGTTGCGGAATAGATGGCGATTCCCACCACCAGCGTCTCGACCAGGATCGTCCCGATAATCCAGATGGCTACAGCACGCTTAGCCTCCCGCGGCGACTTGGCGGAGTAGAATTTCTGGTACATGGACTGAACGCCCATCAAGAGGAGCATTGTAGCCAGGAAATACCCTCCGGCCTTGAGGGCAGGATATTTGCCGAAGTCGGCTGAAAAAACAGCGAAGTGCTGTGCGGGCAGCGCAGCCGGGGCGGCATGCACGCCGCCGGCGAATATTATGATGAAGGGCAAAGCCACACAACAGGCGAGGAGGATAATGATGCCGTTGGGAAGGTCGGTGTGAGCCACGGCTACCATTCCTCCCAGGGCTGTAAACAAGATGACGAAAAGGGCAGCGATTGCCTGTCCCAGCTCGACGGACACAGAGCCTTTGGTCGCCAAGTTGAGGATGTAGCCTCCAGCCCGGAACTGGTAGGAGACGATGGTGGTGAAGGCGATGATCAAGGCGATGGCCCCGAAGAGGCGTGCGAACTTGCCGTAGCGGACTTCCAGAATATCGCCGATGGTGTACTGGCCGAAGGTGCGGATCTTGGCCGCCAGGAAATAGATGACGACGATGCCGATCCAGGCACCAGCAGGAAGCCACAGCGAAGACCAGCCGGCGCGAGCAGCATACTCAGCACCGGCGATAAACGTCCCAGAGCCGATCCAGGTGCAGATGAGCGTAAAAACCATGATGGTCAGCTTGAGCTTACGGCCAGCGACCATGAAGTCTTCCTGGCTCTTGATGCGTCTTGCCCGGTAAAAATTAAAGCCGGTCAGGATGAGAAGATAGGCGAGGATGATGTAGAGATAAACTGACATGAAACCCTCCTTGTTTTTTCGTAGTTCTCAGCTCATCATGCATGTTTATGATATGCTTCTAAAGAGTAAATCCTTCCTATTCTTTCAATTCTTTTTAAAACTTTCAAACGTTTTTTGAGCCGTCTTCTTTTTTTTCAATTTTTATCGAATAAAGGTTGGTGATATTAGGCTCAGCCATGGTTGTCCCGTAGATATAATCAGCCACTTCCATGGTCTTGACGTTATGAGTGATGATAATGAATTGCGTCTGGCTTTTTGTCTTTTTCATCAATTCCAGAAATCTTGTCAGGTTCACGTCGTCAAGAGCAGCGTCGATTTCATCGAGGACGCAGAATGGCGTGGGCTTGTAGCGGAAGAGGGCGAAGAAGAAGGCAAGGCTGGTCAAGCTCTTTTCTCCTCCAGAGAGAAGAGAAAGGCTCTGCACCCTTTTTCCTGGGGGCTGGGCGATGATTTCCACTCCGCTTTCCAACGGCTGGCTTGAATCGACAAGTTTGAGTTCTGCATTTCCTCCATTAAATAGAATCGAAAAGACATCCTGAAGATTTTTGTTGACCTCAGCCAGGGCATTCAAGAATTGGCTCTTACTCTCCTCGTCAATCTTTTGGATGGCCTCCCTGGTGGCATCGATAGAATCTCGCAGGTCTTTCTTTTGGGCCATGAGAAATTCATAGCGCTTTTTTTGGGCTGAATATTCTTCCTCGGCCATCAAGTTCACGGATTTATACTTTTGAAGCTCCTCGTCGGCTTTTGCCAGTTTTTCCTCGATGTCTGTTTCCAGAATCTTTTCTTCCGGTATTTCCTCTTTCACTTCCTTCAGGGATTTCTTGAGCTCTTGCCAGCAGCTCTCCTCTAAATTGACAAAGTCCCTTTCTCCCTCAGCTTTGCTGATTTCCCATTTCACTCGCTCTTCCTTCCTTCGCTCGCATTCCTCTCTCAATTCCTCAATCCTCGTCTCCATTTCTTGCTGTTCTTTTTTCTGCAATTGAAGGTTCGATTCTTTAAGAGAAAGCTCTGCTTCCATTCTCTTCCCTTCCTCTGCTGCCTCTCTTATCCTCTGGGAGAGGCCGGAGAGGGTTTCTTTGGCTTGAGATTGCCCCATCTCGCAGTTCTGGATTTCTTCCTGAAGGGAATCGGTCTTGACCTTCAAGATCTCTTTCCTCTGACTTTGAGATTGCAGATGAAGATTGAGGTTATTGATCTTTTCCTGGAGAAGGTCGATGCTGGCTTTGAGCTCAAAAAAGTATTTTTTTCTTTGTTCGTTCTCTTCCTGCAGCGTCGAATCCTCCTTTTCTTTCTCCTCCAGACTGTTTTTTAAGGCCATTTCTTCCTCTTCAAGTGTTCTTCTTCTCAGCGTCGAGTCGTCAATTCTCTTGTCCAGAGCCTCTTGGTCTTGTGTCAGAATCCTGTTCTCCTCTTCGAGGAGATCAAGGCGAGTTTTAATTTTATCGCTCTCTTTATGGTCGAACCTCATCTCCTTCTCAGTCTCTTCAATTTTCTCTTGAAGTTCAGAGAGAAGGCTTATGTCTTTCCTCGTTTCTTCTTCCAGTCTTTGTTTTTGTTCGATTTTTTCTTTTTGCTCCAGGCTCAAGGGCCCGATCTCCTTCTCGATGGGGGAAATGTTCTCTTTTATTTTTTTTATCTCCTCGTTCAAGGTAAAAATTCCTTCTTTTTTCTGGCCCAGTTTGAGAAGCCCTGTGGAAGCAAGCAGGTCTCCTTCGAGCGTCAAATAGCTGAAGGAAGGGAAGCGGAGCCAGAGCTGGACAGCGCTTTTTATATCTTTGACCACAACAGCTTCTTGAAGCTGGGCGAGGTAATCTTTAATTTTAGGGCTGGGACGGAGATAAGCCTTGAAGAATCCCAGGACTTGCGGGTCATTAAGGATTTCGGGATAAGTCTCTTCTTTTTTTTGGGAAGAGAGGAGAAGGAAGCGGCCTCTTATCTCTTTGTTGTCTGCAATTTTCAGAAAATCTTGAGCATGGATAAGTGTGGCTTTGGCTTCTTCCTTCCAGAAGATGTCGATGAGAGGGGCATGCTCGGCATCGACCTCAATCAGGTCGGCCAAGATGCCCCAGGCAGCAGAAATATCCTGGGGCAGGTCTGAACTTCTCTCCTCTTTTTCCAGCCTCTCCAAGGCTTGAAGATGATGAGCTTCTTCCTCTTTTTTTCTTTCCAGCTCTGAGATTTTGCTCTGAAGGCTTTGGAGGGAGGCAAGGTTCTCATCGAGCATTTTTTGTTGGGAAATGATCGTCTTTTCCATCTCATCTTTGAGCTCTTGAGCGCAAAGAAGCTCATTTTTTTGCCTCTCCAGCTCTCTCTCTTTCTCTTGGAGAAGGTTTTGCTCTTCTTGCAGCTGGCGTTCGAGCCTTTCTTTCTGGCGAAGGACGAGCTCTCTTTCTTTCTCTAATTTGACCCCTTCATTTTTCGTTTCCGTGAGGGCGGAGAGCTTTTGGAAGTACTCATTCCTCATTGTTTTGACATCATCGGCCCAGGCCGAGAGTTTCTCCTTGGAGGCAAGGCTCGACTCCTCGGCTTGCGTCAAAGCCTTTTGTTTCTCCTTCAGTTGCTCGCTGAGCGTTTCAAGATTTTCCGCAGCTTCTGTCGTTTCTTTTTCGAGCTGGGAAATCTCCCCTCTAATCTCGTCTTTAGTCTCAGCGGCTCTGTTTTTTTTCTCGGCGAGAAACTCGATTCTCTTTGCCTCTCTTTCCTTTTCTGTTGCGAACCGGGCCAAATGAGATTTCTGGGAAAGCAAGCTTCTCTCGAGGTCCTTGATCAATTTTTCAAGGTTCCAGAGTTCTGCCCGTTTCTTCCCCAAATTCTTCTCTTCTATTTTCAGCCGGGAGACTGCTGAAGTCTCTTGGTTCAGACAATCCTCGAAGTGCTGTGTGATTTCTTGAAGATTTTTTTCAAGAAGGGCGATTTTTTTCCGGTGATGTAGAGACTTCAGCTGGCGAATCTTCTCCCTCAATTTTTTGTATCGGATCGCTGCCCCCGCCTGTCTGGCGAGAGAATTCTTGGCTCTCAAGACTTCGGCGATGATGTCTTCAATGCGTATCAAATTTTGCTCGCTGTCCTCCAGTTTGCTTTGGGCCTGCTTTTTCTTGTCCTTGTAGAAGGCTGTGCCAGCAGCTTCTTCCAGGAATAGCCTTTTCTCCGCGGCTTTGGAATTGAGGAAAAGACCGATCTGTCCCTGCTCGATAACAAAATATTCTTTTTCAGCTATGTCCTTTTTCCAGAGCGAGTCCTGAATATCCTTTAGCCTGACCAGTTTGCCGTTGAGCTTGTATTCGCTTTCACCCGAGCGGAAAAGCCGGTGGCTGATGACGAGTTCCTCCTCATCGTCCTTCAGGAAAAGGTTGACATCCGCCATTCCCAGCGGGGGTTTTTTGGCATTCCCGTTGAAAATGACATCTCCGCTCCTTTCCGCTCTTTGAGATTTCATCCTCTGTCCGCCCAAGACCCAGAGCAGGGCGTCGACGATGTTGCTTTTTCCTGTGCCGTTCGGTCCAACGATACAGGTTATTCCAGGATGCAAAAGGATTTTTGTTCTTTCAGGGAAGGATTTAAATCCTTGAAGTTCTATTTTCTTGATAATCATCTTTTATAATAAAGCTTGCCTTTCGCGCTTGAGCGAATTCTTTTGTTTTTCAAGGAATAGATATTTTATCTAATTCGAGAGGATTGTCAAAGAATGGAGATATCCCTTATTATGTAATATAGGTGAGGGTTGGAGATTCGGAGCACGCTGATTTTCCCCAGCGAGGAAAATCAGCTCCCATTCAGCCTCGCTGCTTTGCCATCGGCAAAGCAGCGGGGGGTTCCAAGGGGGTATGACCCCTTGGTCGCAGGACGCTTTGAAGCGTCCGAGAAGGGGAGGCAGCGAAAGCGTTGGAAGGGGGAACGCGAAGCGGTTCCCCCTCCAAGGTCGCTCTTCTCTCCTTCGGAGAGAAACCATGCCCGCTCAGGCTTCATAGGGGACTCCTCACCCCCCAACCCTCACCAACGCACTCATCTTGATTCTAGGAGGGTTTAAGCCGAACGAAGCTTGACAGTCCGTGCTCATTCAATTATTTTCTATCTGTTCAGTAAATGTTTTCCTAAAGGGCCAGCGTAGCTCAGTTGGTAGAGCGACTGATTCGTAATCAGTAGGTCGAGGGTTCGAATCCCCCCGCTGGCTTTCCATAGTTATGGCGGAACTCTTTTTATCAAACCTCAAGAGCTCTGATTGCAGATGAAGAGACCTTTCTCCGAATTAAAATTGAGGAATCTTTTGTTTTAAGACTCTGTGAGAGAAAAATCCGTTTTCCTTCTCTTGGGTCTTATCTCTGGAAAGGATTATAGGCTGTCTTTGTATAGCCCTGGGGGAGGTCGTATGTTCCTTGTGGCGCGTCTTTTTTCTCTACCGAAAGGACCTGCTCTTGATATTTTGTCTCAGCACCCATCATTGTCATCGAAGTTTTTGTAAGCACAGGATAATCCTCTATTTTCTGGAATTCTTCGATTATATTTTTGAACATAGGACTCAGCAAGAGAGTTTCATTGCGGAACTTTTTGTAAATGTCTAAATCAATTCCTAGATCTTTTGAAGTCCACATTTCGATTGTCATCGGCACGGTCATTCCCATCATTAAGACGGATATTTCCGCAAGGTATTTTTTACAGTTCCAGTCTTTAATCTTCTGAGTCTCGCCGGTATCTTTGACGGTTGCTGTGACTTGCATCATTTGCAAATATTGCATGGCTTCAGCAGGCAGAATTTTGTCGAAGGCTATGGGCAAATCAATCTCAGAGTAGGTTTTGTCTTTATTGTTGATAATGTAGACTTTGTTGAGGTCGAGTCTGGCAATAGTTGAAATATCACCTATGTCATCCCTCATCCTGTCATTTGCCATCCATGAGATTCCCTGCTCATCCTTGGCAGGTTGAACCTGGCCCATCACGACCACTTCATCTGAGTGCTTGGTCTTGGTGATGAAGATATCAGCCTTTGCCAGAATTGGGGAGAGTAACAGAGTAAGGACGAATAATGAAACTACAATCCCGGATATTTTTTTCATCTTATAAGTCCTCCATGGAAAATTTTTGCCTAATTTATCTTATTTTTGTCCTAAAAGCAATATCTTTTCGGCTGTTTCGTTCGCTTAGCAGTTTGCCAAGAGAGCCGAGGGTCTCCAGATTAGATTCTGGGTATTATTCTTATATCAAAAATTTTTTTTGACATTTTGACAGTTACTTGATTATAATTAGTATGCTGGCTGGAGAGGGATCCTCCTTAGCCCCGCTTCCTTTTCCAAACCTTGGCTCCTCGACAGCCAGCGCCCCTTTTTATCAAACCTTCTCTCAATAAGCCGAAATAAGGGCCACTTTTCAGGAATTTACTTATTTCTTCTTGGAAAGCTCCTTGAGGTGGTCTTTCATCTTGATATAGGGAATTCCTTGCTCGAGCCACTCCGGCGCAGGTTTTCCCAGGAGATAATGGTCGAAGAATTCGCGCATTCTGACTGTGTAATCCTCCTGGTTGATGGGCTTCCTCAGGCCATGCTCTTCGCCCTTGTATTGAAGCATGACCACTGGCTTGCCGAGGCGCCTTAGGGTATTGAAATATTCGATACCCTGGTTCCAATCAACAGCGCCATCTTTATCGTTATGGAGGATAAGCAGCGGGGATTTGACATTTTTGGCAAAATAGACAGGGGAATTCCTGATGTAAGCCTCCAGGTTTTCCAAGTAGCTGCCTTTGAAGCGTCCCTGGCTGCTTTCAAAAATTGGCTGGTTGGTTGAGCCAGAGCTCCAGTAGATCGAGCTATACATGCTGATCATATCAGTCAGCGGCGCTCCAGCCACTGCTGCTTTAAAAATATCACTCTGGGTTACGAGAAAAGCGGTCTGGTAGCCACCCCAGGAATGGCCGTGGATGGCCACTCTGTCCTTATCCACCACTCCAGTGGCTATGGCAGCCTCGATGGCTGGAAGAACGCACCAGACTGCGGACATGCCAGGGTCGTTCACGAGATAGGCAATGTCGGGCATCAAGACTGCATAGCCTTGGCTGTTGTAGGCAGACTTGTTGAACCCGTTGGCTGATGGAGTGAAATAGCGGTTAAGATTCTGGGAGAGCTTCTCATAGATGTAGACGATTGTCGGATAGCTCTTTCCCTTCTCATAGTTTGCCGGGAGGAAAAGAGCAGCCTGAAGCTTTTGACCTTTGGCACTGCTGTAGTCGATGAGAAACGAGCCTTTTGACCAGAGAAAGTCTTTCTGTTGAGGGTTGGCTTCTGTTATTTTTTGTCCTTTTTCCAGATAGGCATTCGTGGCGTAATAATCAGGATAATCTTTGTATGTTTCTTGGGTGTGGAGATAGACCTCGGCCTTCTTGGCTTTAATAAGCCTTGAAAAAAGTGCATCTTCCCAGAGGAGCATCCTGGCCTGGGGCTTTCCTTTCTCAACCACAGCCACTCCTCCTTTTTTGGTCTTTTCCCCGTATACTCCAAAATAGACCGGGCCGGAAAGGTCTATGCCTTTCTCCTCAGGGTCGAGCCTGAAGCGGCGTTCATAGCGGATTCCGTCCTTTTTTCCGTTTATGGTAAGGTTCACACCTTTGCCGCCGTGAACTGGAACGTTCCAAACATCCCA
Organism: uncultured Eubacteriales bacterium; assembly: GCA_964645765.1. Lineage (GTDB taxonomy): Bacteria > Acidobacteriota > Aminicenantia > Aminicenantales > Aminicenantaceae > CAZGMN01. The sequence goes on along the minus strand of CAZYBE010000015.1, from coordinate 13,548 downwards.
GTTATCATAGAGGAGGACAGAGACTCCGTCTTTAACCGGTCCTACGGGTCTGATGGGTGGTTTGGCCACGTTGTGGTCGTCCTCTTCGTCGATAAAAGAAGTCGGGACATCCTTGGTGATGTTGTATTTTTTTCCTGTTGCCATTTCATAGGTGTAATAATGCCCATCGTCATAATAGAGAAAATGGCTTCCATCAGGAGATGGCCCAAAATACCAGCGGCATTTTTTCAAAGCCAGCTCCCGGGCTCCTGTATCGAGGTCGATAACGTAAATGTCCTGATAGCGTTGTCCGTCAAGGTTCGCCGTGAGCTCGTATTCGCGATTATCAAAGCCGATCGCCCAGCGCTCTTTGGGAGCAGAGACAACATCCCTCAGCTCATCGTCGGCAAGCCTGAGGAACTTTTTTTCTTGGGGATGATAGATGCAGAGATAGCTGTAGTTTTCGTCCGTTTTCTCCTGGACCTGCTGCATGGGCTGAAGCCTCTTGTCCAGCCAGTGCCAGATAACAAGCTCCGGCAATTCTTCTTCCTCATCCTTTTTCCCTTCTTCTTTTCCTGGCTCCTCTGCCTTTTCAGCTATCTCCTTGGGCTTCTCCTGATCTTTATCTTTCGCTTTTTCCTCTTTCTTTTTCGCCTTATGGATGCCGAAAAGGATTCCTCTTAAGTCTTCGGTCCATATCGGAGCCCTGTTCGGGCTTACGGTCATCCCTTCCGGGAAATTTTTGTCTTCTTTGGGTTCATAGATTGTTTTTTGTGGGGATAAGGAGGAAAGGCTGATAAAGCCAACCACGCTATAAAGCTTATCTTCAAAATTCTTATCTTCTTTTCCTTTGAGAGCAGCCAGGCCGTCTCCTTTTTCAGTCCATTTCAGGCTTTTATAGACCGCTTTGTCGCTGTCAAGAGAGAGAACGACTCCTGTGGATATGTTTCGGAGCTGGATTCCGTTGCCGCTCATTTCTTTGGCGTCAACAATCCAGGCCAGCCATTGGCCTTTTTTATCAAAGGCAAACTCAGAGACATTTCCGACATTCAGCTCTTGGGAAGAGGCAAGCTCATGGAGGATCAAATCCGAGCCGTTCCATTTTTCCTTCTCCTGGCTTTCGGCCGGGTATTTATGAAGAGCAATCCAGGAAGCGTTCTCTCCTGAAAAGGCAAAATCTTTGACTTTCTCCACCTCAAGCTTCTCTCCCGAAGAAAGGTTTAAGACTTCCGCTCTGTTGTAAGTTTTTTTCTTCTGTTTCTGGAGCATCTTTGCTTCCTTCTCTTTGGGATAGACTGTGTAAGCCGCCCATAGAGAATCGTCAGAGAAGGATATATCTATCGAAAACGAAGACCGTGGAGCTTCCCCGGCTGGAAACTTGTATTCTTTATCTCCTTTTATTTTTTTGATGATGACTTCGCTGTCTCCTTTGTTCGGAGACAGTCTGTAAGCAAACCACTGGCCATCATTGGACAAAACAGCAGTGCGGATACTCTTCCAGGCGAGGATATCTTGGAGTTCGATTGGCCTGGGTTGAGTGGCTGCGGGCTTCTCCTGAATGGCAAAGGCAGGAAAAACCAAGAGAATCCATGCCAGGAATACAAAAGCGATTCTTGCTTTCTTCATCTCTGCTTACCTCCTTTTCAGTCTCAGAGTGTTATAAAGATAGAAAAACAGGAGGCGAAAGTCAAAAATAAAAAAGGGTTTTGGAAAATAGCCTCGCTCCCATCGGATTTTTAACGCCATTCTCCATTCGCTCTTCTCGGCGGCTGCGTAACTCGCTTCGCTCAAACATACTCGCCGCCCGACTTCGTCGGGTTCCCTCGAAGAGCAAATTCCGAAGGCTAAATCCTCAATGGTCGCTTCGGCTATTTCCAAAAACCCTTTGTTGCGAATACAGCAGTTCGTTATCAAGGATTTGGAGGTGCTCATAAAAATGGATTTTTTTAGCCATCATTCTGATTTTGTCAATACCGTTGCTGTGAATCCGCTTATAAAAAAAAGAGGATTGGATTATTATTTTATAAGAGGATATAAACACTTTTCTTATGGCGGGCGTAAAAGAATTGAAAAAAATAAAAGAAATGGATGACAATCTCTGGGTGAAGGGCTGCCTTCAAGGAAAGAGAGAGGAGTTTCAACATATTGTGGAGAAATATGGAGGAAAGATGTTGGCGCTGGCCATGAATTTGCTCCAAAACCGCGAGGATGCCGAAGACGCCCGCCAGGAGGCCTTCATCAAAGCCTATCGCAATTTAGAAAAGTTTGATTCCCAGAAAAGTTTCAAGAACTGGCTTTATGCCATTGTCTATAATCGTTGCCTTGATCAGCTTCGCAAGAGACGGCGGTTTTTTGATTTTTTTAAAAGAGCAAAGAGGGAATATGCCCCGCTGGCCTTCGCCCAGACTCCACATCCATCCCCGGAGCAGCCCCTGATGATAGATATTTTGAAAAAATTGAGCCCTAAAGAGAGAATTTCGCTTTTCCTCTGGGCAAATGAAGGCTTCACCAGCGAGGAGGTTTCGAGCGTCCTGAAGTGCTCTCCAAGCACTGCAAGAGTCTATCTTTTTAAAGCTCGTAAGAAGATTAAAGCTTTACTGGAGAAAGAGAATGATTAAATGCAAGGTTGTTAATTTTTTATTCTCGTTTATTCCTCTAAAGCGCTGGCAGGATTTTTTGCTTAGCCATCATATCCAGCGTTGTCCCTTGTGTCAGAAAAAAATGGCCAGTGCCGAGGAAGTTAAATCATTATTTATTCAGGAAGGTGATATGGAGAGTGTCCCAGGCCTATGGCCAGCAGTCAGGATGAGGCTGGGGGAAGGAAGGGTCAAGGAGAGTTTTGGCCTGCGCCGTTTGGCCTGGATAGCAGGGGCTGCAGGACTCTTGGCAGTAATTGCTGCCTCAGTCTGGCTCTTTATCAGCCCTGGAAGGAACACTTCGGGCGAAAGATTGGCTGGGCGCTTTCAAATTAACTATATCAAGGTTGGAAGCGGCCCGGCCAGGGCCTATGTTTTTAAGCCTTACGATTCGAATATGATTTTCGTCTGGGCTGAAAGGGAAACTAAAGAAGAGGAAAACAATGATTAAGAAAAAGCTCTTTTTTTTCGCAATTTTTTTCATGGCCTTTGGTTTTCTCTGCCTCCAAGCAGGCGTCAGACTGGATATAAAGTTGAGGTTCTATGAAGGCACAAGGGGGGTAGCCGTGGAACTTCCCCAAATCGTGACCTCTTCTTTTCTCCATCCGACTGTTGCCGCCAATATCCCATCCGAAGCTGAACTGATTGAGGAAAAGAAGCAGATTCAAAGGGTTTTCAATCTGCTGGATGTAAGTTTGATTACTGAAGCAGATTTGCCCTGGTCTGAAGGTTCGGGAAAGATCTCTCACGTCATCCGCCTGGACAGCAAAGAATACTTGATCTCGTTAACTCCCCTCTATCAAATCCATAAAAATCAGTTCAGGATTGAAGTTTTCGAGCAGAATGATAAAAGGAAGAACAGCTTGCTGGATACAGAGTTCATCCAGCCCAAAGGAAACATCGCCGTCTTCGGCTTTGAGGATATGCAGGGTAATCCTTATTTTCTCTCTTTGCGCGTCACAGGAAGCCTCAAAGAAGTGGAAACTACGGTAGCAGGCGGGGTGACAGCCCAGGAGCTCGAGGAATTTTCCAAAGGTGCGGTAAAAGCAAAGGGTGATGTCAAACCTCCAAAGCTGATAAAAGAGGTAAAACCTGTTTATCCCGAAGAAGCAAGGAAAGCTGAGATCCAAGGCATCGTCATTTTGAGCGTGAGGACTGACATCAATGGGAAGGTGGAAGATATTCTTGTTAGAAAAACCGCCGGCCCTCTGCTCGACCAGGCTGCGATCGATGCCATTAAACAATGGGTTTACGAGCCTATGCTTGTCAATGGAAAGCCAAATCCTATTATCTTCACCGTCACCATTCAATTTACGCTTAAATGAAAGATATCAAAAAGTGCCGGTTGTTTTTGAGTATTTAAGCTCCGAACCCTAAAGGCTGTGGGGGATGAGGTAGATGACCAGGAGCAAGACCGAAGCTGCCAAGACCCAGCAGCGAGCTTTCCTTCCGCCTCGGCCTGCAACCACAGCGACAATCCAGCCTATCAAGGCAATCAGAGTTTTATTGTCGGTTAAGTCATAGCCGAAAGGGACTCCTGTCCAGAATTGGCCGAAGGAAAGTTTCTGGACGATAGAACCAAGGATTATCCCTCCCAAAACTAAAAGCCCTAAGGTCCACAAGGCCAATTTTTTGGGATTTCTCTTGGAGTCAAGAGCCTCGATTCCGGCTCTTGTCGAGAAAAGCATGGCGGCCAACATGATGATGACATGGGAGATGAGGAGCGCCCCTGGCACATGCCCTTTGAAGCGAATGACTACCGGCTTCTCCCCGCTGAGTGAGATTTCCTTCTCTCCGTAAATTAGAATGACCTTATATTCCAGTTTTCGAGCAGGGGGCTGGGCAGGGAGGCTGCCGAGCAGAAGGTCGTCTTTTCTCGCCAGGGGAATGTTGACCCAGGAGTCACTGGTCTTATGCCTCTTCCACATCAGGCTTCCAGCGATTTCCCTGTTCTGGACCTTTATCCGGAGCTCATAATCGCTCGTGTTCTCCAGGCTTCGTTCTAATTTGTAGGCGATCCAGGAATCATCTATTTTGACTTTACCCCGCACTGGATTGGTCGGCCCTGTGAGACTCTGGAAGACAGCCGTCAAAGCCATGATGAGAAAAGCAATGACCCAGAGCACAATTTTTTTCATCTCTCTTTCCCGCGTTTATACCTTTAAAATTTCTCAGTTGCAATCCCTTTTTATACCATATTTATTTTTTTTAGCAAAATAGAGGTCCAGTCAATTATGATTTGAAAAATGGAAAGACTTGAGCTAGTATAAATAGCTTGAAAAAGGAGGCCGAGATGAAGAGTAAAATCTTTACGACATTTTCCTTCCTCATATTCGTGATATTGACTTTTACATTTGTTGTGTTTCCAAAAGACGAATCAGTCCAGAGCACATGGGCTGCTTCCCCTGTGAATGTCGATGGCTCAAATGCAGACTGGCAGGCTGAGACCATAAACTTAATGAAAAAGTTCGGAATTGATTATGCCTTCAAAAACGATGGCAAGTATCTTTATATTCTTTTCAACTTCAAGGATCGAAAGTTCATGAGCACGGTTCAGGTGACAGGTCTGACCCTCTGGTTCAACACAGAAGGAAGTGATAAAAAAACATACGGAATTAACTTCAAGGAGAGACGGATCAACGCAGATGAGTTGATTGCCATTCTTGAAAGGCAGCAGGGGCCAATTCCTGACGCTCAGAAAGCGCAGTTTAAGTCGAAACCTTTTTATTTCCTTTATCAGGGAGAGGTCATAGATAAAAAAGGTAACAATCTCACTCCCACAGCCCTGGCCGGCGACCTGGATGTCCCCATATTCAGGCTGAAGCCAGGGAGGGGGACTGCGCTCTACGAAATAAGGCTTCGCCTTAACACGATCGAAAAATTAGCTCCTGAGTTCAAGCTCGAGCCCGGAAAAATTGTAAAAATTGGTTTTGAGTGGGGCGGGTTGACAAAGGAATTATTGCAGGCGAAAGCAGGCGAACTTGGCGGCCAGAGCACCCGTGCGACAGAAGGTCAAGCCGCGATGGTTACAAAAGACGAGGAGAGACCGGAGAGGACAGGTGAGGGTGGCCCAGAGCTTTCGTCAGTTAGAAGGGGCAGGGAAAAACGTTCCTTCTGGGTGGATGTCCAATTAGCCAAGGGTCAATAAAAAACTTTCAAGATAGTCGGTCATCAGGTCCTCAATGATTGATTTCAGTCAGGGTCGCTTTCAGTGAACCAATGACCAATTTACCTTTTACTAAATAGGGAACCCGGGGAAGTTCCTTTTGTAAATAAAGAGTTATATTTTCCTGGACTTGGGTAATTCCTGCTTTCCTGAAGTCTTTCATGAGGGGCTTGATGATGATCACCTGCTTCGGGCCGAAACGGGTTTTTATCCTTTCCTCCTTCATGGCAACGGTTGTGACTTCTTTCACGGTGAGGCCATCGAAAACTTCTTTTTTTACAGGAATTCCCTTTTTCAGCTCATTGATTCTCAAATAAAAAAGGGCTCCTAAGCAGGCAATAAAATTAAGTATTTCATATTTTTCTCTTGGCTGTTTGGGGAATAATGGCAATCGACAAAGAGAGAGTCAATTGAGACTCCCATTCTAGAGAATTGGTCTAATCATACGCAATATCATTGTCGATCAGACCTGTCACCGTTCTGGCTAACTCTTCACCGGATAACCCACTGTCTGGGCGAAAAGCACACGCTGTTCGGGCCGCAACTTGAACTCCTTGGCTGTGTTCACCTTATCGCAATTGTGGAACCAAGCCGCTAGACCTTGCGAGGCCGCGAACAAATAGACGTTCGAGGCAATGAGACCAGTGGCGACATAATAATAAGACTTCTGGACCTCCGGATCCCCAATTTTTCGGTCGGGCTGCCCCTTCCCTGTATCGTATCTGGTGAGATCCACGATGTAGTAGATATTAACCGGGGCCGTAGTTGCAGCACCCCTGCCAGCCCTCGGGCGAAAGTCTCCGGGAACAACAGGAGTCAGACGGTGAGGGTCTGCCTCATATAGGTAGATTCCTTCGGGCAAGGCAACATAAAGGTCGATTTCCTGCGAGTTGCTGGCCGATGCGGCTGTCCTTCCCGGCTTTCCAAATGCCGACTTCTCTCGGTTCACTCCGAATGCTGCCCAGAGGAGATCAGACAGCACCTGCGGGGGAAGTTTTTCCGCACTGATATTGCGGATAGTCTTTCTTTCCTGCAGGGCCGCCAAGACTGATTTGCCGCCGTCGGTCTGGGGTTTCGGCAGCGTGATCGGTTGCAGTTCCTGGCTGGAGCTGGACGCTTCCCGTGGGAAGCTGGACGTTGTGCCAGTCAGCACGGTGAGAGCCGGCAAGGTCTTTAAGAATGTCCTGCGATTCATTTGATTCTCCTTTCACTCATTATTCCTTATCGGTGTTTTAAAGGATAGGCACTGGATGAGCCGACAGCTTTTATTATATACCAACTGCCGATTTAGAGTTCAAAGTCTCTAAAACCATATGCTTTGTCGTGTATCGCGGATATGAGCGGAGGCTTATTAAAATCAAGAGATTCAGGTGGGGTGAGCGAGGGGGCTCGAACCCCCAACCTTCGGATCCACAGTCCGATGCTCTAACCAGTTGAGCTACGCTCACCGAAAATTGATGTTTAAAATTTTCTCATCAATCATGGCTAAAGTCAATGAGCCAGCTGTTGGAGATAGAATTTCCGATTCAGTGATTAGATAAGGCTAAATCTTCAATGCGCGCTGTGGCTACTTCCCAAAACCTGCATCTCGAATATGGCAACAATCATCAAAAATTTTGAAATGCTAGCTGGGAAGGAAGGTCTTAACAGCAAATAGGGATTGAATAGCTAATCTATTTTAATTTCATTAGCCTAATAAGGCTATAAATTATGCCAATTAAACCGAAAATGATAGCACCATAACAGATATCTGTGTTTTCTGATTTTAACGTGCTCAAAGTGACTACCACTCCTAGAAGACAAAATCCTCCACTAATTCCTAAAATTTTAAAATATTTCTTTCGCTGTGAACTTAAGATTTCTTTCACAACATTCTGCGCATTTGCAGGATCATAACCCTTGGCTGAAATGTCTAGGATAACAGATTGAGAATCGACTCCTTCGTTGAGCTTCTTCTCGATGTAGGACCGCAATTGTCGCTGAGAAAAGGGGGGAGCATTCCCTTTTTGATTATCAAAGCTCGCTATGTTTGGCTCCTTTTTAGAACTTTTATAACCTGGCCGGTGATATCTTTCGCTACAGCTTTTGCATTCGTTTTGAGGAGACCTATCGAGTTCCCGCCGAATAGCCCTATTCCACTTTTCTTAACAGAATGAACTTCGCCCGCAGAGGCACCATTGATGAGCACTTCCCCCTCCGCTTCAAAAACCGTCTTGCCTCCTAGAAAGGTTAAAAAATAACGCAACCACCGATTTCCTTCATCAACAGTAACGACCTGTCCACGAATCATGATTTGAGCTTCACCCTCCCCTTGGTATATGACAAGCCCCTTTTTCTCAAGGTGGTGATTCAGCGATTCTTGGAAGAGGTTTGTTATTTCTGAAGTGTCAAACTTGGCTTTGACCACTGTGCTTACAGTCGAGAAAGGCTGGAGACGGAAAGACTTTCCTTCAAAATCCATTTTTACCTCCTTTTTTTAATTGCGAGTTAAGCTAAGCATAATTCCTGCCGCTTTTTCTGCACAATCTTTTCATAAGAATTTGGATTTGTCAAAGCAAATTTTAAGTGTGAAGCTGAATAAGTTTTTACTCGCTTTTGCAAATACCCAACCTAAAAGATGGGGTGTTTCTATTGGCAAAAAAATAAAATGATTGAGAGAGAAGGATGGCAAAGCTACTGGCTTTCGATTAAATCCAAGACATCGGCTGAGTCGCGCCAGTTTTCTTTGACCTTTACCCACAAATCAAGGAAAATCCGCGCTCCCAGAATCTGCTCGAGCTCGCGGCGGGCTTGAGTCCCGATGGCCTTGATCAGATTTCCCTGCCTGCCGATAACGATTCGCCGGTGAGATTCTTTCTCGACAAAGATGGTGGCTTTTATGTATTTTGTCGCTTTCTTCTCCGGCTCAGCGCCCGGAGAAGCCTCTTTTGCTCTGTCTTCTATCGTATCGATGTAGACAGCGGTGACAAAGGGAAGCTCTTCCATGACATGGCTGAGGAGTTTTTCCCGTATGATTTCTGCGAGGAGAAACCTCTGGGATTGAACTGGAACCTCATCATCAGCATAGATTTTCTCAGCCTCAGGCAGATACTCGTAGATTTTTTTCTCAAGAAGGTCAAGACTTGTCCCTCTGAGCGCTGAGATGGGGATGATTTCGGCAAAATTCATTAAGTCTTTGTATTTGTCGATGATGAGAAGGATTTTTTCTTTTTTGATGATATCGACCTTGTTGATCAGCAGGAAGATGGGTGTTCGAATGTTTTTCAAAGTGTCGATGACAAACTGGTCTCCGTGTCCAAACTTCTCAGTGGCGTCGATGAGCAGATTGACAAGGTTGCAGGTCTCGAGCGAGGAGTAGACAAAGTTCATCATGCGCTTATTCAATTTATGCAGAGGCTTATGGATGCCGGGGTTATCGACAAAGATGACCTGCCCTTTGTCTGTGGTCTTGATGCCCAGGATGCTGACTCGTGTTGTCTGGGGCTTATTGGAGATGATGGCCACTTTTTTGCCGAGCATGGCGTTGAGCAAGGTGGACTTCCCGACATTGGGCCGCCCGATCAATGCCACATAGCCAGCTTTCATTTTTAATCCTTTTTAGCCTGATATCGGATTCTTTCCTAAGAATATTTTTTTATCCCTGGTTTCATTCTATGTTCGAGGCGCTTCGCTTTTCTTGACTCTCAGCTTTTTTATCCTCTTCTGGTCGACTTCAAGAATCTCCAGCGATAAGCCTTTAATCTGGATATGCTCTCCTTGCCTTGGCAGCCTTCCCAAGTGATGGGTGATCAGCCCTCCGACCGTAATGAAATCATCTTCGGCAATGTCCAGGTCAAAAAGCTCCTCGACCTTTTCCACTTCCAGATCCCCGGAGACGAGATAATCGTGCGGACCTTTTTCGACAATCTGGGCTTCTCCCAGGTCGTATTCGTCTAGGATATCGCCGACAATCTCTTCCATAAGGTCTTCCATAGTGACCAGGCCTGAGACGCCCCCGTGCTCATCGACAACAATAGCCAATTTTTGCTTTCTTTTTTGGAGCTCTTTGAGGAGTTCGGCCACTCTCATCGATTCGGGAACAAAATAGACCGGACGAATGAGCGGCTCGATCGAATTGTTTCTGAATCTATCCTCCGAATACTCGAGAAGGTCTTTGGCAATCACCATCCCTTCAATGTTATCTATCTTATCTTTGTAAACAGGAATGCGGGAATGCTTTTCTTTTATGACCAGTTCTCTGATTTTTTCTATGGTCGATTCCTTCCTGAGGCAGGCCATATCCACCCTGGGAGTCATGATTTCCCTGACAACTGTATCGCTGAACTCAACCACGCTCCGTAGGAGTATTCCTTCTTCCTTTTCGATGATTCCCTCGCTCCGGGCTTCATCGATGAAAGTCTCGACTTCCTCTTCAGAGGTTTCGCGGGACTCTTCGCGGCCTCGAGAGGTTTTGATTCTGGCCACGAGAAGCACAAGAGTCGAAAAGAGATAGATGAGTTTGTAATAAGGAAGCGTGAGGCTGAGAATTTTCTTACTGCCGAGATTGGCAAGAAAACGTGCAAGAGCATCCAGGAGGATGATGTAAATCGCCAGAGAGACGAGGAAAAGCCAGAGCAGCCAAAGCCTCGGACGAGGGAAAACAAGATAGAGATAAAAAAGAAAGACGATTAAGAAAAAAATCCTGGTGAATTCAACGGCGATTTTTATCTCATCATAAGCCCCGAGGATTTTGAGGCGATAGGCCTTTTTCTTATTTTCAAGAAAGCGGCTGAGGGAGATTTTGGAGAAGGAGCCGAGAGAGAGATGAAAGAGGGAGAGAAAAAATGTGAACAAAAAACTCAGAAGCAATCCAACCCATTTTAAAAATTCCATTTTCATTTTTAGCTGTTGAGCAATAGCTCCTTGACCTTATCTTCCTCTTCTTCGATTCCTGCAGAATGGTCAAATCCCAGGAGATGGAGAAAGCCGTGAACAGCGAGAAGCTCCAACTCTCTTTCCAGGCTGTGCTTTCGGAAGAGACTTTGCTCGAATGCCTGGGGAACAGAGATGATGATATCGCCGAGGTAGAATTTTCCGTCCGCACTTTTCTCCCCGAGAGGAAAGCTCAGGACATCGGTTGCAACATCTTTTCCCAGAAACTTCTTGTTTAATTGTTTTATTGTTTTTTTCCCGACAAAGACCAGCGCCGTCTCAGCCTCTTTCAGGCCATAACGTTCAAAGAGTTTTCTGAGTAAATTTCTAAATTTTTTTTTGCTGATCCGGTGCTTGTCCTGTTTGTTGATTATTTCTATCATTGGTTTTTTGATTCTTTTCGCTCTTCCTCGTTTCTTTCATCTCAAAGTCAAAGCCGGGGTATTCAACCCTTGGATGGTAGATTGTGTAAAGAGAGGATAGAAAGGAAGAGGCGACGGTTTTCAACTCTTTCAGCGAAAAGTCACAATCATCGAGCTGCCCGTCTTCTATATAGCTGTTGAAGATGTCGCTAATCATTTTTTTGAGACTGGCAATCGACGGTGACTTCAGGCTGCGCGAGGCAGCCTCGACAGAGTCTGAGAGTAGAATCAAGGCCGCTTCTTTGCTCTTGGGAACGGGACCGGCATATCTGTAGCTTTCTTCGCCTATTTTATGCATTTCCGGGTCATACTTTTCCTTTGCCTTCTGGAAAAAGTACCTGACCAAGGAATTCCCGTGATGCTGCTCGATGATATCTCTTATCTTTTTCGGCAGCTTCAATTTTCTCGAAAGCTCCACTCCTTCCTTGACGTGGTTAATGATGACCAGACTGCTCATGCTCGGCTTGAGGTCTTTATGCAGGTCAAGAACTCGAGTTTGATTCTCCAGAAAATACTCGGGTCTTTTGAGTTTCCCGATATCGTGGTAGAGGGCGCCGGCTTTGACCAGCATCGGGTCGAGCTTGATTTCTTCTGCAGCATTCTCGGCCAGGGAAGCAACGAGCAGAGAATGATGATAAGACCCAGGAGCCTCCATGGCCATCTGCCGAAAAATCGGCAGGTCTGAATTGGCAAGCTCGAGGAGCTTCGATTGAGTCGGGATGTTGAAGATATTCTCAAAGATGGGAAGAAAAAGAAAAGCTAAAGAGGCGCTTATGACTCCTCCCAGGAGTCCCATGAAGATTTCGCTCAAAAGGAGGTCGATCGGGCCAATTTTCTCACTGATCATATGAAAGGTGATGATAACGAAAATGTTGACAGGCGCGACCAAGAAAAGGCCAGCCTGAAAAGTGGAAGTCCTCTTTCCTCTGCCGTAATACCTTATGCCGTAGATAGCCGATAAACCCCCTAAAAAACTATAGACCATCAAATAAAAATTTGCTTTGAAGAGATAGCCGATGAGCAGGCTGTTGATAACCGTATAGATCAAGGCCAAATGGCTCACAGTCAGAAAGGCAAAGATGAGAGCACCGAACTGATAGGGGAAGGCCTGCATGTAACTTTCAATATAGGTCAGAGGTTGAAAATTGGTGCTGGCGCTCACCAGCGAGGCAAAGAAGTTTGAGAGCTTGTAGAAGAGAAGGCTGAGGATGATGATGATTCCCATCATGTTGAAATTTTTTAAAGTCTGTTCGAGCTTTAGCACGGATTTTAAATAATACCAGAGCGTAACGAAAAGAAGGCTGAAGAGGAGAAAAGTGCCTGAGAAGTTTATAACCCAGCTCGGTTTTGTTTGCTGGCTCTGGTTGATGATTTTGATCAGCTTAAGAGCTTCTTTATTGACCTCGTCTCCTTTGCGGACAATCACTTTTCCTTTCTTGATATAATAAAAAACAGTTTCAATTCTCTGGCGGGCAATCTCTTTCCGGGATTGAGTTTCCATAATGTTGAAGCTGACGTTCGGAGCAAGGAAAAGGGAAGAGAGGGTGGGGAGCAAGGATTTTTCATTTCGAGGGAGGTCCAGTTGAGCTATTTCCTCGGCCAATTTCTCCTTACTCTCTTTCATATCCAGGATGTTGTCGATCTTTACGTTCCTTTCTCCCTCCAGCCTCTTTAGAATGAATCCTTTTTCCTGCTCTCCACGGATGAAAAGGTTCTTGGAAAGAATGATGCCCTGGTTAAAGACTTTTCCGATGAGGTTGATCAGGTCATCTTCTATATTTGACGAAAATTTAGCTCTCACCAGGGAGGCCAGGTCTCTGGAAGAAATTTCGATCCCATATTTTTCTCGGATGGTATTTTGAAATTCTTCTATTCTTCCAGGAGTCAAAGGCTGCTGGAGCAGCTCGCGTCCAGAGTTGAAGAATTCCCGAGTTTTGACCTCGGTGTTCAAGAAAACATTGTTATCGAGGCTATAGACAGGGAGAACTGCATCCATAGCTTCTTGCTTTCTTTTTTCGGTTGTCTCTTTATCCTCGATCGTTAAATCGTTGGGAGCGATGATATCCGAAGACGCAATTTCCCCCTCTGCAGCGAGGGGAAGAGACTTTGAAGGCAGATAAGAAACAATGTAAGCCACGATAGCGACAAAGATAAAGATAAAAATAAACGGACTTTGAACGACTCTTTTAAAAAAATTCACTTCTTTTTTGGGTGAAGGAACGCTATCCTTTTGTTTTTTTGTCTGCAGCCCTGAGCTTTTAAAGAATTTAAGTCTTTTAAATGATATGGGGTTCATCGATTTCTTCGAGATTTGGCCTCGGCTTTTTCATAGGCTTTTATGATCTTTTGAACAAGCGGATGTCTGACCACATCCTTTTCGTTAAAGTGGATGAATGATATTCCAGGTATAGAGGAGAGAATGTGCATGGCGTGC
>CAZYBE010000014.1:45061-79727 GCA_964645765.1 uncultured Eubacteriales bacterium | reverse complement strand
GCCGCCGAGAAGAGCGAATGGAGATGGCGTTAAAAATCCGATTGGGAGCGAGGCTGTTTCCCAAAGCCTTTATTCATCAATTTTAAATTAAAGAAATATTTGATATGATATTCAAAGATTTCAGTGCCCAAAAGGATTTTTGGATTCAAAATATGGAGTTCATTCAAGACGAATCCAAAGAAGCAAAGCATCTCGTCATTATGCGAATGAGGAAATCCAATGGAAAGGAAAAAAACCGGAAGGACTGAAGAATTTTTAAAGATTTCCCAGAAATACGAACCAGCCTGTATGAGTTGGCAGGCGCCAGTGGTCTGGGACCATGCCCAGGGAGCTGAGGTCTGGGATGTCGACGGGAAACATTATATTGACTGGACTTCAGGCGTGTTGGTGACCAACGTCGGCCATGCTCATCCTCGTCTTTCCGAAGCCATCTCCCGCCAGGCCAAGCGGTTGCTCAACACCTATGATTTTCCAACGCCGGAGCGCTTGAGCTTAGCCCGAAAGATTATCGAGTTCATGCCTCCTCACCTTGAAAAAGTATTTTTTGTTTCCACAGGCGCTGAAGCCACGGATGCTGCCTTGCGGATCCTCAAGAGGCATACCAATAAATTTGAGGTCCTGGCTTTCTGGGGCGGGTTTCACGGAAGAAGTTTTGGGCCGATGAGCGTTGGCGGGATTTCGAAAATTAAGAAAAATTTCGGTCCTCTCGTCCCCGGCGCAATCTTTGCGCCCTATCCTTACTGTTACCGCTGCCCTTTTGATAAAGAATATCCTGACTGCGATCTTTTTTGCGTAGATTATTTGGATAGAATAATCGACGCAGAGTCCGTAGGAAGCCTCGCTGGATTAATCGTCGAGCCTTATCAAGGGACGTCGGGATTCATCTTTCCTCCTGACGGCTATTTAAAGAAGCTGGAAAAATGGGCTGTTAAAAGAAAGCTGCTGATTGTTCTCGACGAGGTGCAGTCGTCTTTTGGAAGGACAGGGAAGATGTGGGCCCTGGAGTATGAGAAGCTCGAACCAGATATCCTTTGCTTGGGAAAAGGAATCGGGAGCGGTGTTCCGATTGCCGCGGTTGTGACCCGGCAGAGAATAATCTCGTCCCTTAAAACAGGCGAGATGTCCTCGACCGCAGGCGGGAATCCTCTCAGCTGTGCAGCAGCCCTGGCGGTGCTGGAGATCATAGAAAAGGAGAATCTCATCGAGAAGGCAGCCAGGAACGGAGAATATCTAAAGGAGAAGCTAAATCGTCTGAAGGATAAATACAGGATGATCGGCGATATCCGTGGCAGGGGATTGGTTTATGGAATTGAGTTTGTGGCTGACAGAAAGACGAAGAAACCCGCTCCTGGATTGGCGAAAGAAGTCGTCTTGAAATGCGTTGCCAGCGGCCTGATGGTTGGCAAATTAGGGATTTATGGAAATGTGATGCGGGTCGCGCCTCCTCTGGTTATCACCCAGGAGCTCATCGACAAGTCTGTTTCCATCCTGGAAAAAGTCCTGTCTGAGAAATCTTAGAGGCTATATCCCTCCTTCATGATTCACCTTTTCAGGTGAGATGATCTACTTAAATCCGTCGGCGAGATTGCGATTTCCAAACCTGCATAGAGAAGGATTTTGTCATCCATTTCTCTATGGCTTGGATTCGGTCATCGCCGATGTGGTTGAAGCAATGTCATTTTTTTTACAAATTCTTCGTGTTTTTTTTAGCTTTCTTCACTCAAGATACTTTTAACTCTGGCGATCTGTTCTGGCTCCAGCGAGATTTTTCCCGCCTTCGAATTTTCAGCCAATTGTTCTGGATTGGAACAAGCAGCAATCACAGGCCCCAATCCCGGGAGCTGCAGCATATAGAGAATGACCAGCTGAGCCAAGGTCAAGCCCCATTCATGGGCCAAATCAGCAAGTTGACGCAATTTCTTCAGCACAGGCTCTTTCAATTCCTGGTCGAGCCTGTTCTCATCAAAAAGCCTGTCTCCAGGACCGACCTTGGATTTATCAAGATACCTTTCTGTCAGCAGTCCGCCGCGCAGCGGACTCCAGGCGATGAACGTCAACTTATTCTGGGCGCAGTAGCTCAAGACTCCTCTTCGCGCCGGGTCTTCGCCATAGAGAATGTCAAACTGGTTCTGCACCGACTGAATTCTTGCCCGCTTGAAGCTATCGGATAAAACTGAAAATCTGGTGAGTTGCTCCGGGCTGAAGTTGGAAACTCCGAAATGGCGGACCAAATCCAGAGAGATGAGGTCTTCGATGGCCATCAAGCTTTCTTCAATCCGGGTCGTCTCATCGAACGAGTGAAACTGCAAGATTTCAATCCGGTCAGTCTGGAGCCTTTCCAGACAGGAATAAGTTGCCTCCATGATGTTGACCCTTGACAACCTGGAGTAGTTCGGAGTCAGGCCGTCCATCTGGCCGTAGATCTTTGTTGCCAGCTCCACATTCCGGCGCTGGCTAGGATTTTCCCGAAACCATCTGCCGATGACTCGCTCAGAATTGCCGCTGGATTCATTGTATCGGTTGGCAGTGTCCCAAAAGGTGACTCCCTCCTCAATGGCTTTATCCAGAATTTTAAAAGCCGTTTTCTCGTCGACGCGGGAGCCATCTCCTGTTTCAGGCAGCCCGAATTTCCAGGTTCCAAGGCCGATATTCGAAACTCTAAGGCCTGTATTCCCGAAACGGCGGTAAGGCATGCCGTTAAATTTATCCACAGTGAAAGGGAGGTGATAGAGTTTGGGGTTTGGCTTGGGATAGTCAAGCTCCTGTCGCTTTTTTGGCATTGGCACCTCCTTTCCATAATATTAAAAGTCCGATTGGGATCGATTTTATTTCCTAAGACATTATCCAATAATGGAACAGGAAATGCCAATATTAATCACTTTTCATTTCAGCCGGGACGAGATTTCTCTTATAATATATGGTTATTTAGAGTCTGACGATGATATTGAAATACAGAAGGAAAAAGATTGTCGTAAGCCCGAAGAGAAGATTCCTTAGTACGCTTGGCTTGCTCTTATTCCTTGATCTTTTTTTCTCTTTTGGGAACTGGTGCTTCGCCGAGGAAAGGGCCCCTCGCCATCTGTATTTAGGTGTTGATGCTGTTCCCTATCATATATTCGTCGAGGCCCAGCAGAAAGGGCTTTTTAAAGATTTCTCTCCGCCATCAAAAATTATTTCCGTCTTTCCTTCACTCTCGAACTATGCCTGGTCGGTGATACTGAATACGGATAAGCTGGAGAGTTATCAGGCTAAATACTATCACCTTGGATTTAATAAAGTCGTTGGACGCCTGCTGTATGAGGTGGGTAAGCCCGCTTACCCCAATAAGTTGGATTACAGCGATAACAAAACTTTAAAAAAAGTGCTGGCCTACATCACAAGCGGCGGTTTTACCAAAAGCACAATGAAAAATCTTTCTCAAAAGGTTCTTGCCTCCAACGAGCCTCGATTGTTTTTCAGCCTTATTAGCGCCTCGGACATAATCGCTCACATGAAAGGAGCTGCCGGCCTTAACAAGCTGCTCAGGGCCATCGACCAGGAGCTTATCGTTCTTCGTAAAAAACACCTCGAGAAATTCGATGAGCCGTTGGCGGTTACTATTATCTCAGACCACGGTAACACTCTAGTTAGCGGCAGAATCATCGACTTCGGAAAAGCACTAAAAGAAAATAACTTCAAGCTTACCAAAAGAATCAAAGGGCCTGACGACGTTGTTTTTCAAAACAGCGGCATCCTGTCCATCGCCCCTTTCTTCATTCAGGATGCACGGAAAGTTGAATTGGCTCATGTTCTTGCCGCCCAGCCTTGGGCTGATGTGGTTGTGACCATTGACAATGAGAGAGGTACCTTTCTCGTCATTTCCCAAAAAGGGACACTGTCCTTTGAATACAACGAAGAAAAGAATGAATTCAGAATTACAGAAGTAACCGGAGAAGACCCTTTAGGATTGGTCGAGCAGGGCCTTCCGCTGGGACAATGGATTCTTCAGTCAAGAGTTTTTGAGGCCTCGGTCAAGACCCTCTTTCCAGACAGCCTGATGCGCATCCAGGCGGGGCTCACTCAGAATAGCGTTAATTATCCAGCGTCGGTCCTGGTGAGCCTCAAGCGGGGATTTGAAAGCGGCAGCAAGTTTATGAAATTTCTGGCAAAATTCAAAGGCCGGTCAGGAACGCACGGCGGCTTGGCAGCCTGTGAATCTTTGGGAGTTATTTCATCCACCGACTTCAGTTTTCCGGAATGGGTTCCAGCCTATGAAGTTCACAAATTGATCCCAGGCCACGATTTTGAGAAGCGGTTTGAAGCCATGACCTTGATCTGGAAAGAAGGGGGCAAGTGCCTGATGCGTTTCGGCCAGCCATTGCTGGATCTACCTGGCGTGGCTTCGGTCGAATTTTCGGTGCAGACCTTCGACTATCAAAAGCACGAGTTTTCAAGCTCTTATGACCTCTATCGAGTGAAGATTCCTGAAAGTATGGATAATGGTTATTCTCACGGCAAGGCTCGATACTATGATGTCACCCTTCCAAAGCTCTTGAAGACAGAAGAGGTTTACCGAATCCAGACCAAAGTTCTGGATGCCAGCCATCGAGCTGTTGCCGAGCTGAGGACCAAGCAAATACAAATTATGCCTTTCAAAGGATATTCAACATTTCCCATCATAAAATATAGGGACACGATACTTAATTCAAATTGATAAGATAAGGGAAAGACATAGAAAGATATAGAGATAAAGATACAGGGACCCAATACTTAATTCAAAATATAGGGACAGAGTTAAGTATTGTGTCCCTCGAATTCTTATGATAAAAGCATAAAAAAGATAAAAATCTTTTCAGAAGAGGTAAGAAATAATGAAAAAATATTTAATTTTTGGTTTCGCACTGTTTTTAATCTGCTTTATCAGCCAGAATTGCCGAAAGCAGCCAGGCCGTGATTCTTATGCGGCGGTGCTTGCGGAATTCTCCAACCCGCCCTCTGAATTTCGAAGCGCGCCTCTCTGGGTCTGGAATGACCGAATCACCCGAGAAGAAATCGAGACGCAGCTTGCGGATTTCAAAGCCCTTGGCATAGGCGGGGTCTTTATCCATCCCCGGCCTGGGTTGATCACACCTTATCTCTCCGAGGAATGGCTCGATTTGTGCCGCTATGCTGTGGATAAGGGGAAAAGCCTGGAGATGAAGGTCTGGCTCTATGACGAGAATTCCTATCCTTCCGGCTTTGCTGGCGGGCATGTGCCGGCTGAGATGCCGGAGGCAGCGGGCAAAGGATTGCAGATGACAAAAAAGGAAAAGCTCGAGCTGCCCTCGGATTTTTCGCCCTTCCTTATTCTGAGAAAGACGGCATCAGGTTTTGAGGACATCACCCAGCAGGCCAGAAATCAATCTTTTCCTGAAGGAGAATTCTATATTTTCGAGCTGAAGCAGAGCAATCCTTCACCCTGGTATGGAGGGTTTACCTATGTTGACCTCATGCGCAGGGAAGTGACCGAAAAATTTCTGGATGTTACACTTAACGCCTACAAGAAGGCCATCGGCGATGAATTCGGCGCCACTGTTCCAGGCGTGTTCCAGGATGAGTCTCATATTCTTCCTGTGGGGGGCGAGAACACTATAAACTTCACACCTTTGCTCTTTGATAAATTTAAAGCGAAGTGGGGATATGACCTGCAGCTCAACCTGCCCTCGCTTTTCGAGGAAATTGGCGACTGGATGGCGGTCAGACACAATTTTTATGCAACCCTGCTCGACCTTTTCATCGGGAACTGGGCCAAGCCCTATTATGATTACTGCACAAAAAACAAGCTCGCTTTTACCGGCCATTACTGGGAGCATGAATGGCCTATTCCCCGCGTTTCTCCAGATAACATGGCCATGGCTGCTTATGCCCATATGCCTGGAATTGACTGCTTGATGAATGACTGGAGCACAGGTCCCCATGCTCAGTTTGGAAACACCAGGGCAGTCAAGGAGATTCGCAGCGCGGCCAACCAGATGGGAAAGCTGAGGACAATGTCAGAGACGTATGGAGCAGGCGGCTGGGACATGACTTTCTTTGACCAGAAGCGAATAGGCGACTGGGAGTTTGTCCTGGGCGTGAATTTCCTCAACCAGCATCTCTCCTATGTCACCATCAAGGGAGCGCGAAAGCGAGACCACCCGCTTTCTTTTTCCTACCATGAGCCGTGGTGGCAGGCCTACAGGTTGCTCGCCGATTATTTCGGCCGTCTTTCTGTTGCCATGAGCAGAGGACAACAGGAGAACAGAATCCTTGTGCTTGAGCCGACCACAACCGGCTGGATGTGTTACTCGCCTGCAGGCATGGCGGAACGCATCGAGAAGCTTGGAAACGATTTTCATTCCTTTATCAATAGACTGGAAAAAGAACAGGTTGAGTATGACCTGGCCAGTGAGGATATTCTCAAAAATCACGGCAGGGCTGGCCGGAAAAGGCTGATTGTTGGCGAGCGAGCTTATGAGCTTATTGTGCTTCCTCCTGGACTAAAAAATTTGAACCGCGAGACAGTACAGCTTTTTCGAAAGTTTCTTCAAAGCGGCGGCAAAATTCTTTCCTCGGAAATTCTGCCTAGGTATGTGGATGGAAAGATATCCGATGATGGAGCAAAACTTGCTTCTGAGTATGTCAAAAACTGGATCTTGTTTAAGGAAGAAAACCGGACAGCCGCGATTGATGATATCTGTCCTCCCCGCCTCAATTTTGAGGAAGCTCAAAGCATCTCCGGCCTTTTATTCCATCATCGCCGGCTACTCGCTGATGCGGAAATCGTTTTTCTTGTGAACAGCAGCGACAGGGAGATTTCAGAAGGAAAATTTTATGCATCAGGCGGCTCTGTGGAAAAGTGGGACCCTTTCACCGGAAAAGTTTCAGCTTATCCTTTCAAGAGGAAGAATGAGCAGCTGGAGATGAATTTCAGCATCCCTGCAGGAGGAAGCCTGCTTCTCTGTGTTCGACCTGAAAAGGCTGAAGAGGTGCCGGTGCCAGTCGTTCCATTCGAAAAAATCACTCCCCAGGATGAGACAGAAATCAAGCCAGAAGCTGCCAATGTCTTGACTCTGGATTACTGCGACCTTAACCTGGCCGGCAAGGTTGAAAAAGACCTTTATTTTTACCAAGCCCAGCAAAAAATCTTCCAGCATCACGGGTTGCCGCGAAACCCATGGGACAGTTCTGTCCAGTTTAAAACCGGAATTCTGGATTTGAACAGGTTCCCTTCGGATTCAGGCTTCGAGGCAACCTACTGGTTCAATGTGGGCAAAGGCGTCAATATCAGCTCTATGCAGCTCGTTGTCGAACAGCCCGAGCTTTACCGCGTTTCTGTCAACGGCAAGCCTGTCGCCCCTTTAAAAGATAGGTGGTGGCTGGACCGCTCTTTCGGTGTCTTCAATATCGGAGAATTTGTTTCTTCCGGGAAGAATAGCATCATGCTTAAGTCTTCTCCATTCACCATTTTCACCGAGCTTGAGCCTGTCTATCTGCTTGGTGACTTTATGCTCGAGGCTCAGAAGAAAGGATTCGCCTTGGTGCCGGTAAAAAAGCTTGCGCTCGGAGTCTGGGAAAAGCAGGGCATGCCCTTTTATGCGGCTGGAGTGAGCTGCGAAAACACCTTTGTGATTCCTTCTTTTGAGAGAGAAAAAATTCGATATTATCTTCAGCTTGGAAAGTGGAATGGAGCTTTGGCTGAAGTCCGGGTAGGGGACAAGAGTGCAGGCTACATCGCCTTTGAGCCCTATGAGCTCGACATCACAGATTTCCTGGCTCCTGGCCCGAATAAAGTGAAAGTCATTGTCTATGGCACACTGAAGAATACACTCGGCCCTCATCATAATAATCCCAGGCTCGGCATGGCCTGGCCTGGCGCTTTTCAAAAGGGAGCAGAAGGAGGCTATCCCTCAGGCTCTGAATACAGCCTGGTCGGCTATGGACTGCTGGAAGAGTTCAGGCTAATAAGGCAAAGGAAATAGTTTCGCTAAGGAAATTCCTACCGCAGAGGAATATCCAGAAAATACTCAAAGGAGGTAAAAGATGCTCAATAAAATCAAAGGAGTATGGACGGCACTTATCTTTTTAACTTGTCTCCCTTTGCTGGGACAAGAAGAAGTTAATAATCTTTCTCTTAAGGAATGCATTTTAAAAACGGTCAAGAACAATTTTGGGCTGGCCGTTGAGGTCCTCACTCCAGAGATTGCCGATGTCTCTGTAACGCTCGCCGCTGAAAAATTCATCCCCTCTCTATCAGCGAATTATAATAAACAAGATACCAACTCAGCTTCATATTCATTTCTTGATGCCTCAGAGACTGTCTCCACACTTCAAAACGATTATACCTTCCAAATCTCCCAGCTTATTCCTACAGGAGGCAACTTCTCACTCAGTCTCTACAGCTACATGACTGACACAAACAGAAGGGCCACAACTATCAATCCCCGTTTCGGAAGCACTCTCCGCTTTACCTTCAGCCAGCCTCTCTTAAAAGATTTCGGGTTTAAGATGAATCGCAAAGAAATCATCCTTGCCCAGAACAACAGAGATATTTCTGAAAAGAATTTCCGCAGGGCGCTGGAGGATGCAATATATACTGTAGAAAATGCCTACTGGAATCTTGTCTACAGCATAGAGAATCTGAAGGTGCGCCGGCAATCATTGAAATTAGCCCAGGAATTGCTCGAAAAAAACAGAGCTGAAATCGAAGCCGGTACACTTGCGCCCATTGAAATCCTTAGCGCTCAATCTGATGTGGCCACAAGACAGGCGGATATTCTGGAAGCAGAAGCTATGGTCAAGAACAATGAAGACCTTCTCAAGACAATCATAAACCTGCCAGCCGAGGTCCAAAATGCCGATGCGGTGAGGATCGTTCCCACTGACAGTCCTTCGGTCATCAAACAAGACCTCAGCCTTGAAAAAGCGCTGCAGGCGGCCATGGAGAAGAGGCCGGAGCTTCAGGCCACAAGAATAGACCTGCAAAACAAAGAACTCAATTTGAGTTATGCCAGAAATCAGCTCCTTCCCAATTTGAGTCTTCAGGCTTCCTACTGGAGCCCGGGGATATCGGGAGATCAAATTCTGTATGAGGGAGGGAATGCCTTAACGGGCAACATCATCGGAAAAATTCCTGGCCCAAGTTCCGATGCCCTCAAAGATGCCTTTAATTTCAGATACGAGAACTGGTCTTTGGGATTGACCCTCTCTTATCCCCTTGGCAGTTTTTTCTCTCGGGCTCTCCACGCACAGACAAAACTCAACCTCGAGCAGGCCAGGCTGAAGTTAAAAGACCAGGAACAACAGGTATTCCTGGAAATAAAAACTGCTGTCCGGGCCGTCCAAACCAACTATCAGCGGGTCGAAGCTTACAGGGCTGCCAGGGAGCTGGCTCAGAAAAAACTGGAGGCAGAGGAAGAGAAATTCAAGGTCGGACTGAGCACAAATTACTTCATCCTTCAATATCAAAGAGACCTGGCCAATGCTCAAATCATGGAACTCAAGGCCATTGTGGATTATAATATATCGCTTGCCCATCTCAATCGGGTTCAAGGGACAGGCCTTGAAGAGCAAAGCGCCGGTGTTAGAAATTATATCGAAGAAAAAAGAGGGAAAAATTGACGGTCAGTGAGGAAAAAAGTAACAGTCAAGCCTGACATAAAGTGAGAACTTAATTTTTTTAAAGAGCAAAACTATGATGAGAGAATTAAAGAGCAAAATTTCAAGAAGAAAAACTCAGATCATAATAGCCGTTGCCTTCCTCATCCTGGGATACATTGGCTGGAGAGTCTACAAAACGACTTTTGGGGCCAAAAGCCCGGGAGGGCAGAGAGGGATTTCCGTTGCGGTGGAAATTGCGCCTGTCGAGAGAGGTTCCATAAAAGATGTGGGTCAATTTTCTGGAACTCTGATACCCAAATCCCAGTTCACCATTGCCCCCAAAATTTCCGGGAAACTAAACCAGCTTCTTGTCGACATCGGCGACACGATTAGGAGGAATCAACTCGTAGCCGTGCTTGAGGATGAAGAATATCAACAACAGGTCATTCAGGCCGAAGCGGACCTCCGCGTAACCAGAGCCAACCTTGAAGAGGCCAAGAGCTTTCTGGAAATAACCAAGAGAGACTTGGAACGGGCGAGAACTCTTCATCAGAAAGGCATTCAGTCGGACTCGCAACTCGATGCGGTCGTGGCCCAGCATGATGCTCAGGATTCCAGATACAAGGTGGCGATCGCCCAACTGGCTAATAAAGAAGCAGCTTTGGAAACTTCTAAGGTTCGCCTATCTTACACCCGGATCAAAGCCTCGTGGGAAAAAGGAAACGATATCCGATACGTAGGAGAAAGATTTGTTAATGAAGGCACGATGCTCTCCCCCAATACGCCCCTGCTTTCCATCATCGAACTTCAGCCCATTACAGCTGTCATCTATGTGACTGATAAAGATTATTTCCGCTTAAAAGCCGAACAGAAGGTCACAATCACCAGCAGTGCCTTTTCGGCAATAGCATTTAGTGGCCGAGTGGTCAGGATAGCTCCATTATTGAAAGAGACATCTCGGCAGGCAAGAGTGGAGATTGAAATTCAAAATCCAGAAGGGCTTCTCAAGCCCGGTATGTTTATCAATACTCAGATAGAATTCGCCGGACGCGAGGAGGTAACGGTTATTCCTTTGAATGCCCTGGTCAACAGAAACGGCCAGCAGGGAATCTTTGTGGCAGATGTTGAGAACAAAAAAGCCTATTTCAAGCCAGTCAAGGTCGGCATCGTCGAAGGAGAACGGGTTGAAATCCTTGAGCCTTCCTCGATTTCCGGATATGTAGTCACCCTCGGGCACCATCTTCTGGAGGACGGGACGACCATAATTCTTCCCCGGAACGCGCCTCTCTCTTCAGAAGAAAAGGCCGAGGGTTCAAAGAAGCCAGACAGACGCGAGGAAAATTCTTCGAGGAGGAAACAATGAGCCTCTCCGATTTCTCGATCAAGCGTCCCATTTTTACGGTCATGATAACCTTTGCCGTCATCGTTGTCGGTCTTGTTTCAGTCAGCCGGCTCCCTATCGACCTGATGCCGGAAATAACCTTTCCCACTCTCAACATCTCCACCTCTTATGAAAACACCGGTCCTGAGGAGATCGAGCAGTTAATAACCCGGCCCATTGAAGAAGCCATGAGTGCGGTCCCGGGTGTGGAAGAGGTTTTTTCCGTTTCCTCTGAGGGAAGCAGCTCGGTGAGGGTCATGTTCTCCTGGGGAGTCGACCTGGATGCTGCGGCCGATGATGTCCGGGAGCGTCTCGACCGGGTGATCGGCCGCCTGCCCGAAGATGTCACCAGACCGTCCCTCCGAAAATTCGACCCTGCCATGTCTCCTATCCTGATGCTCGGGGCTTTGAGTAATCTTGACCCCATCCAGACCCGGCGGATCATCGACGAGCAGATTTCTTACCGGGTCGAGCGGATTCCGGGTGTCGCTTCAGTCGATGTCTTTGGCGGGCTTGAGCGGGAAATCCAGGTCAACCTCCATCCCGACAAAATTAAGGCTCTCGGCATTCCGCTGGATTTAATCACCACTAAAATCAGACAGGAAAACATCGACCTGCCGGCAGGAATCATCGAAAAAGGAAATTATGAAGTTCTCGTCCGCATCCCCGGTGTCTATACAAATCTGGATGAAATCAAAGATACAGTCATGGCCACCCGGGAGGGGGTTCCCATTCGGCTAAAAGAAATTGCCAGCATTGAGGATACATTCCGGAGAATAACACGCATCGTGAGAATCAACGATAAGCCTGGAACCCGGATTGCCATCTATAAGCAATCGGGTAAAAACACAGTCGCGGTGGCCCAGGGAGTGTTGCAGGAAATAGAGAGAATCAAGCAGGACATCCCTCAAATCCAGATGATACCAGTTTCAAACAGCTCAGAATACATTAAAAGAGCGATTAATAATGTGAGTTCTTCAGCTCTTTATGGCGGTCTGCTGGCGGTTCTCGTGCTCCTTTTCTTCCTTACCAATATACGGAGCACGCTCGTCATCGCCGTCTCTATCCCTATTTCGGTTATCGCGACTTTTGCTCTGATCTATTTTGGCGGATTCACCCTGAACGTCATGACCCTGGGTGGGCTGGCCCTCGGCGTCGGGATGCTTGTCGATAATTCAATTGTCGTCCTAGA
The DNA here is from genome assembly GCA_964645765.1 of uncultured Eubacteriales bacterium. Classification (GTDB taxonomy): domain Bacteria; phylum Acidobacteriota; class Aminicenantia; order Aminicenantales; family Aminicenantaceae; genus CAZGMN01. The sequence continues at coordinate 67,557 of CAZYBE010000014.1, read as the reverse complement.
GAACATCTACCGCCTGCAGGAATCAGGCATTCCGCCTATAAAAGCCGCTGCTAACGGCACTCAGGAAGTCACGGCAGCTATCATCGCCAGCACCCTGACCACTGTGGCCGTGTTCATGCCCATGGTTTTTATCCGCGGTATGACGGGCATCATGTTTAAACAACTGGCCTATGTGGTCAGTTTTTCTCTCCTCTGTTCCCTGCTGGTTGCTCTGACTTTAGTTCCCATGCTCTCAAGCCGCATTCTCAGGCACACCCAGCCGGCCAATCCCCGTCCGAAGAGCTGGAAAGAAAGAGTTGTTAGAACTGCCCGTCAGTTTTTCAGATGGTTAGAGAATAGTTATAAAAGGCTTCTCCACTATTCTCTTGATCACCCTGTTCTGGTTTTGGGATTAACGGCCTTGCTTCTCGCCGGAAGCCTCGCTCTCATCAAGCTGGTGGGAAGCGAATTCATGCCTGCCACCGACGAAGGAGAAGTGCGGGTCTCGGTTGAGATGGAAGTTGGAACAAGACTGAATATCATGAATGAAAAGTCGCGGACGATTGCAGAAATCATCCGCAGGGAAGTGCCAGAGCAACAGAGCCTTGAAGAAGGCTTCGGAGGAGGAGGCTGGCGGGGTGGGGCTAACACCGGCAACATCACCATCAAGCTCAAGCCCAAGTCCGAACGCTCGAGGTCAAGCGAGGCAATCGCATCCGACCTCAGACGGAAACTTTCAAGCATTCCGGGAGTCATCATCCGAACCAGAGCGAGCGGAGGACAAATGATGTTCGGCATAAGAGGAGGCGGAGGGCAAGAGAGGGTTCAGGTTGAAATACGGGGCTACGACTTGGAAATAGGTGAAGCGCTGGCCCAACAGGTCAAAAAAATAGTTGAAAATGTCGAAGGAGTTACAGACGTCAGACTCAGCCGGGAGATAGGAAACCCTGAGGAACTCTTCGTCATCGACCGGCAGAAAGCCGCGGACATGAAACTCTCGGTTACCCAGATTGGCCGTACCATCCAGACTGTTCTGACAGGAACCCAGGCCAGCATGTACCGGGAAGCAGGGCATGAATTCAGAATCCTGGTTAAGGTTAAAAATTCGGAACGCATGAATATTGGTGATATTCTCGACCTGACTCTGACCAATTCCGATGGAGAGCCGGTCAGCCTGCGGAATGTCGTCAATGTCCGGCCACGAAGAGGGCCGATGCGAATAGAGAGAAGAGACCGGGAACGAGTTCTCAGCATTTCGGGCGAAATGGCCGGAAGAGACCTTGGGTCCATCCTGGCCGATATCCGTCAAGGCATTCGCTCTGTTCCCATTCCCAGGAACTTCAGCATTGCCTTTACCGGAGACTATGAGGAGCGACAGAAGGCATTCCGGGAGCTTTTAGTGAGCATTATTCTGGCTATTATGCTGGTCTATATGATCATGGCCATGCTTTACGAGTCAGTCCGTGACCCGTTCATAGTCATGTTTTCAGTCCCCCTGGCTGCTATCGGAGTTATCTTGATGCTCTTTCTGACCAAAACAACCTTCAATGTTCAGTCTTATATCGGCTGTATCATGCTGGGCGGCATCGTGGTCAACAATGCCATTCTGCTTGTGGACTGCACAAACCTTCTCCGTCGCCGTGATAAAATGGATTTACGGGAGGCGATCGAAGAGGCCGGCCGGCGCCGCCTCCGCCCGATATTGATGACAGCGCTCACAACCATCTTTGCCATGATTCCTCTTGCTCTGGGACTCGGTGAAGGTGCTGAAGCTCAAGCTCCGTTGGCCCGAGCCGTTGTCGGCGGCCTGACAAGTTCGACCTTCATCACCCTGCTTGTTGTTCCTGTTGTCTATTCTCTTTTCGAAGGCCTTCACAAAAAGAGAAAACAAGAAGCCTAAAGATCATCCTACTCTCGCCTCGGTTCATCACCTTGGAGAGAAACTAAAATTGGAGGCTCTAGTGAAAAAAGGAATTAAGCGAAGAGATTTCCTGAAGATGGCAGCGGCTGGAGGAGCAATTTATCTCAGCCATCCAAACTTAATGGCCTTTGCTTCGAATCAAAAAGGGACGGTGCTCATAAGCCCCGGCTGCAGAAGGACAAAGGTCAAAGTTGCCAGGCTCTACATGGGAAATTCCGAGGGTCTCTGGCCGAAGCCGAACTTGAATTTCAAGGATGAAATCCGCTTTTATGAATCTGAGTTTGCAAAATTAAAAGATGAGTTGTCAGATGTCGATTTTGCCGTGGACGAGCTCGTCTTATCTCCAGAACAAGCTTTGAGCCTCAAAAACAGGCTAAAAAACGTTGACGGAATCCTGGCCATTCATCTCAGCCTGGGGATAGATTCTATTCTTAAGGAAATTCTCAGCGCCAATCAGCCGACAATGGTTTTCGCCGTCCCCTATTCTGGGCACGACTGGGCTAGATTCGGAGCCTTGCGCGCCCAGCCTCTCGGCGCCAAGATGGATTGCATTCTCAGCAGCGATTACCGGCAGCTTGCTGTTGCCATCAGGCCTTTCCGTGCCATTCATCACTTGAGGGAGGCCAAGATTCTAAACCTGACAACATCCCCGTTTGCTGACTATGCAAGCGCTGTAAAGAGCAAATTCGGGATAGAGATCAAGCCAATCGACCTTAATCGTGTGGTCGATGCTTACAATAAGATTGGTGACAGCGAAGCGCGCTCAGAGGCTGAGCGCTGGACAAAAGGAGCGACTCAAGTTGTCGAGCCCTCGAAAGAGGACATCTTCAAATCCTCGAAGCTTGCCCTGGCTTTTGAGAAGCTGCTGGATGAGGAAGAGGCAACGGTGATGACCGTCGATTGCTACGGCACGATGTGGGACAAGACCATCAAGCTGCCTGCCTATCCCTGTGTTGGCTTTGCCAGGCTGAATGACATGGGATTGGCAGGAATCTGTGAATCAGATTTGCGAAGCGCCATGACCCACATCATTTTCCAGGGACTGGTGGGAAGGCCGGGCTTTATCAGCGACCCGACAGTCGATGAATCCAAGAACAGCATCATCCTCGCTCACTGCATGGGGTCGACAAAAATGGACGGCCCTCGCCAGCCGGCTGCTCCCTACAAGCTGAGGACAGTCATGGAGCGCCGGGAAGGCGTTGTGCCCCAAGTCAAGATGCGCATCGGACAGAAGGTGACTCAGGCGATATTGACCGGCACAGATACCCTCCGCTATTTTACGGGCGAAATCATCGAGACTCCTGTGGGGCTTTATTTCGACAGAGGCTGCCGGACCAAGATTATGGTCAGGGTTGACGGTGATGTGGCCAAGCTCTGGAAAAACTGGACTGCCGGCTTGCACCGCCAGACATGCTACGGAGATATCACCAAGGAGCTTTCCTATTTCTGCAGGTTCAAAGAGATTAAGATGGTCGATGAGCTCGCCTGAAAAAATAAGGAGTTAAAGAAAGTGCTTAAATTATCCGATAAGGTCATCGAGCATTTCCAGAGTCCAAGAAATGTCGGCGTGATCGAAAATCCAGAGGGAATCGGGATTATAGAAAATCCGATATGTGGAGATATGACAGAAATTTATCTGCGAATCAAAGATGGGGTCGTAGAAGACGCCAAGTTTAAGTCTTTCGGTTGTGCGGTGACCATTGCTTCAGCCTCGGTTTTCACCGAGAGGATAAAGGGAAAAAAGATTTTAGAGCTAATCTCAGGAAGCGATGAAGAGACAGTTAAAAAACTTCTGGGCTTGATTGAATGCGAATTAGGGGAATTGCCTGGAGCAAAGCTCCATTGCCCTCCAGCCACTGTTCAGGCTTTCCTGGAAGCTGTTATGCAGCACCAAGAGAAAGAAGGGGAGAGCAAAGTTGGTTCCAGAATAAAAAAATTGATACCGCTTATCGATAAATACTATAAAAGGGGAAAAGAAAAAAAAGATGAGTTTGATTGACCGGTTACACCACAGGGACGACTTGAGCTTTTGAAGTATTCCACAATAAACCCTGAAATGAGATAATTGAGGCGAAGTTTCATTCGGGATTCTTGATGAGCATCAAGATAGGGGAGCGATTCATAGTTTTGCGCTCGTCCGAATCGAGGGATTCGAGTGAAAGAATAACGATTATTTTGGGACCGGGAAGGGCTTTTGGTTCTGGAGAACATGAAACCACCCGAAGCTGCCTCGAGGGGCTGGAAAATATTCCAATCTTCCCTCATTCAAAAATCTTAGACCTTGGCTGTGGCACAGGTATTCTCTCCATAGCGGCTGCGAAGATAGGAGCCCGCTCGGTGATAGCGCTCGACTCAGACCCAGATGCGATCAAAGCAACGGCCAACAATATCAGATTGAATAGACTCGAAAAGATAATCGTTCCTTTTCAAGGGGAGCTGAGAGAAATAAAAGCAGCAAGCTTCGGCCTGAAAGATACACATCTCGACCTCATCATGGCTAATCTTTATGGGGATATCCTCTTTGCCCTTATCGCCGATTTGATTTCCCTTCTAAAACCTGGAGGTTGCATGTTGCTCTCCGGCATCGAGTTCGAATACGCCTTCGAAATAAGGACGGGACTTATCCACGCCGGATGCGAATTGTTAAGGGCCAAGTTTCTTGATGAGTACTGCACCATGGTTTTTCAAAAAAACTTAAAACTTTCTCATGGATAATAAAAGGAACCAGCTTTACCAAAAAATCGTCAAACCTGCCGGCGTGCTCATCTGGCTTAAAATGTCTGTTTTTTATTCGGCTTGTTCATCCGGAGAGGCAGGCCTGAAGATTTTCGGGTAATCCTGGAAAAAAGTCGAAAAAAATTTTAAACTTTATTTCTTATTTATGCGTATGTAATATTAAGGATGGCATGCTGCTTATTAATAAAATTTTATAATCAAATGACTGCAATAATAATCATAAAATTATAAGGAGGGCTTATGAAAAAAATATCGAGAAGGTCTTTTCTCAAGACCACAGCTAAAGCGGCAGCTGTGACCATCGCCGTACCGATTGTTCTGCCCAAGGGCTGGTATAGCCTGGCTCGTGCCGGGACACCAGGGTATTTTGAGGCTGAATTTGGTATTACCGACAGCCTCTGTCAGAAAGTCCTTGCTGAGGCCTTATCCAAAGGCGGCGATTTTGCCGACCTTTACTTCGAGCACACTATCAGCAACTGGCTTATCCTCGAAGACGGCAAGGTCAACCAGGCTTACAGTGATGTGGCTCTCGGCGCCGGCATTCGCACCGTGAAAGGCGACCAGGTCGGCTATGGGTTCACCCAGGATTTGACAGAGGAATCCATGCGCAAAGCCGCATCGACCGCTGCCACAATTGCCAATGCACAGGCAAAGAAAGCCTCAGGCAAGTTTGCAGGATTGGAGATGAAAAACTACTACCCGCTCAAAACCCTGCTCACTTCAGTTCCGCTCGAGTCCAAGCTTCCTCTTGTACAATTGGCAAACGACAAATGCTTTGCCCTGTCACCGTTAATCGTCAAAGTCAACGCCAACTTTCATGACCAGCAGAAAAGAATTCTGATCGTTACCAGCGAAGGGACAAAAGCTGAAGACCTGCAGCCTAGAAATTACCTCAATGCTTCTGTAGTGGCAGAGAAGGCCGGTAGGCGGGAGAGGGCTGGCTGGAATTTTGGCGGCCGAAGGGATTTCTCTTATTACACACCGGCATTGGTGGATGAGCTGGCGAAAACAGCTGTAGAGCGCGCGCTCGTTCTCTTCGATGCGGTCAAGCCTCCGGCAGGCGAGATGCCGGTTGTGCTGGGTCCGGGTGTCACAGGCATCCTGCTCCATGAAGCCATAGGACACGGGATGGAGGCTGACTTCAACCGCAAGAAAATATCCACATTTTGCACGATGATCGGAAAGCAGGTCGCAGAGCCCTTTGTGACGATTATTGATGACGGCACCGTACTCTATCTTCCGGGCTCAATTAACGTTGATGACGAAGGCACTCCAGGACAGAAGACTGTGCTGGTTGACAAAGGAATCCTGGCAAGCTACATGCATGACAAGATTTCTGCAAGCTATTACAACGTGAAACCCACCGGCAACGGCCGCCGCCAGAGCTATCAGCACTATGTTCAGCCGAGGATGCGAAACACCTACATGCTCGCTGGTTCAGCCGCACCGGAGGACGTGATCAAGAGCGTGGCCAAAGGCATCTACATCCGGGATGTGAGTAACGGAGAGGTGAAAATCGGAGAAGGCGATTTTGCCTTCTATGTATCCCAGGGAAGGATGATTGAGGACGGGAAGCTCACTGCGCCCATTAAGGATATCAACATCATGGGCAACGGACCGAAGATGCTGAGGAACATTACCATGCTGGCCAACGACCTTGAAATGTCAAAAGGTGGCGGCGGAGCGTGCGGAAAAGGCGGACAAGCTGTTCCTGTCGGTTTCGGACAGCCAACCGCTCTGGTGAAGTCCATGACCGTGGGCGGCATAAGGTAATAGGTATAGGAGGAGAGAGATGAACAAAGAACTTTATGATTTGGCTGCTTGGATTGTGAAAACGGCAAAGACGGCCGGCGCCCAGAGCTCCCGGGTAAGTATTATCAGCCAACGGTTTGTGAGTATCAATTACCGGGAGCGCAAGCCGGAGAATATCAAAGAGGCTTCCACAAGAAATCTTGGCATCGAACTCTTTGTCAACGGCCGCTATTCATCCCAGAGTACTTCAGACCTGCGCCAGAATGCTTTAAAAGTCTTTATCGCCAACGCTGTGGCGACGACAAAGCTTCTGGCCGAGGACCCTTTTCGCACTTTGCCCGACCCGAAATATTACCAGGGCAGGGCTGAGCTTGACCTGGGACTTGTCGACCCAGACTATAAGAAATTTACTCCTGAAGAAAGACACAGTCTGGTGAAAGCTGTGGAGGAGTCCTGCCTAGAAAAGGCCGGGCGGAAAGTTATTTCTGTCATGGCAGGAGAATATGACAGCCATCAGGAATTTATCTTGATGGCCAGCAATGGCTTTGAAGGCTACTTCGAGGTCACTGTCTACCAGGCTGGGGCGCAAGTGACTGTCCAGGATGAGGGGGAGCGCCGTCCGATGGGCTTCAATTATGTAGTTTCCGTCAAGAGAAAGGATATGCCTTCTCCAGCGAAGATTGGCGCTGAGGCAGTAGAGCGGACACTCGACCTTCTCGGAGGCAAGAAAATCAAGACTGAGACCTTGCCGATCATAATCGAGAACAGGAATGTTCCGTCGATACTCAACGGTTTCCTTGTAGCTATGTTCGGGTCTAACATTCAGCAGAAACGGTCTTTTCTTGCCGATAAAAAAGACAAGAATATCGGCAGCAATTGTTTCACAATCATCGACGACCCGTTTGTCAAGGGCGGTTTAGGCAGCCAGCTGTTCGACGGCGATGGATTTGCTGCCAAAAAGAGGACGATGGTCGAGTCAGGCATGCTGAAGGATTTCTATCTGGATTGGTACTACAGCCGGAAGCTGGGCTGGGACCCGACAACAGGAAGTACCTCCAATCTGATCATCCCTCCTGGAAAGCGCTCGGTGAAGGAGATCATGAAGGACCTGGGCCGAGGCGTATTCATAACCGGATTCATCGGTGGGAACTCTAACTCGACCACAGGCGATGCGTCGATCGGCATTATCGGCAAGCTTTTTGAGAATGGCGAGCCCGTGCAATCTGTGGCTGAGATGAACATCGCCGGCAACCACCTCGAGTTTTGGAACAAGCTTGTCGAAGTTGCCAACGACCCCTGGGTCTATTCTACTTGGCGCATGCCAAGCCTAGTTTTCAAGGACGTTGTTGTTTCCGGCATCTAGATATCCTGACGATTGAAAGATTCCGCTTAAAATTTTTTAATTGTGACACAGGTTGAGTGAGAGGTAAAATTCTTGGGCTAGGGCCGCAAGACTTCGGCACTCTAAACATCACCTGTCAGTGGGATTGACCTAAGGTCGCAAGGTCGAATCGAGCACTTCAATCAAGCCAGTTTTTATGATGTCACATTTTGTGCCATAAAATGGACCCTTAACTATTTTAACAGGAATTAGATACAAAAGCGCACGGCACAAAGTGTGACCTAAGCTCAGGAAACTAACTGTTCGTTTTTCTAATCAGTCAATCTATCTTCTTTATTATCAATAAATTAAAATATATTCTTTTCTACATCCTGCTGGCATGAAATTTGCAAATTATTTAGGCAAAAGGAGGTTTAAGGATGAAAAACTTAAAAAGAAACAAGGGAATGAGAATTTTGGCTGCAGCTATTGCTTTTGCTTTCGTCTTGGTTTTTGTTGCAGCCCCTTACCAACTATCCGCAAATGTTTGCAAAGGCGCCTTGGAAGATTGCATGATCGATGTGGCCATTGCAACGCTAATTTCCCTTCTTGGAGGAGCCATTTCAGCTGCGGTAGTCGCTTTTGGCTATTCGACCTTTTGCTTTAATGGCTATGCTTTTTGCATGGCTTATGTCGTTAAACAATGAAGCAAATATTGTAAGGAAAGTCGTTAATAAAATTAAAGAAGAAAGGAGGAAAATCATGATCTTAAAAATCCGAAGGAGAATAAAAAACATTGCTTTAATCTTGGCCATATTTTCTTTCATGATGAGCTCTAAGGCTATTATTCTTGAAGCAAAGGAACAGGTAAGAAGTTGTGGTGAGGCTTACAACTTGTGTATGTCAGACGGTCCATCACTGACTTTCCAGTATCCCTTTTTAGGCCATTTAATATTCTGCTCTGTTGGCTATATTTTTTGCAGAAAATATATCGAAAAGTCCTGAGAACTCTTAACAAAAAATATATGCTCAAGTTAAGTCAGTTTAAAGAGTCAATTTAAAAAAATTATCCCGAACTCTCAAAATTAAGTGCTGAAAAGAGTAAGGAACGAGCTTTATTCATGAGAAAAAATCCCCGCTGATTCGTCTTATTATATGACTTGATAATTCTGCGGCCCTTTTCTGGCTATAACGGGAAAGGCTCAACTCAGTTTTATGGCAGCATGATTCACTCTTTTATTTCGCCTTGGAGGTAAAAGAATGAATGATTTTTTTCGAGAAAATAATATAAAGTCTTTGTTCAAGGCTTTGGTGTTCTTAATCTTTTTTTATTCACTGTTTCTTTTCCTGGGGGCAGGCTATCCCCTTAAAATAAATCTTGAGGAAGCTCTTTCCATAGGGACCCTGAACGATGATATTTTGTTTCAGTGGGTGGATATCATAGCCACTCCAGATAATATTTATGTCACTGATGCCATGGACTACTCCATAAAAGTGTTTGATCAAAAAGGGAACTTTTTGAAGAAGGCCGGACGAAAAGGGCAGGGTCCTGGAGAATTTTCAGCTATCAGGTTTATAGATAACTCAGATACGTTCCTCTATGTTACAGACCAATATATCCCTGGAATTCAAGTGTTTGATAAAGACCTAAATTACAAACAGAGAATACCGATTATGCTCCCCATCTCTGATTTAAAGGTTATTTCTGACAATGAAATTGCCATTTCGTCCCTTTCTGAAGTTAAGGAGAAAAAAGGAAGGATTTTTATTTTTGATCAAACCGGTAAAATAACTCGTGAGATTGAATATACTCATGAAGAATTGCCCTTTATGGTAGATATGGTAAACTTCGACTTCGACCTTCGTGGCAATATCTATATTGCTTATAACTTCTTAGACAGAATAGAGAAATTTGACCCCGGGGGAAAGAAGTTATGGTCAAAGAGTTTGTTAGGGGGAAAGAGGGCAAAAAAGGAAAAAGTCAGCTCACTTGTCGTTCCATCTGAATATATTTACAAAGATATCACTCTGGACAGGCAAGGGTATGTGTTCGTTCTTGGCGGGAGTTATTCTAAAAATCCAAGTCAGGATGTGTATGTTCTCTCCCCTGAAGGCAAGCTGTTAACCACTTTCACCCTTCCCGATGCAAGCCATTGCATTTACATCGATAATCAAAACTTTCTTTATTCGAGAGCAAATGAAGGAGTTACCCTGAAAAAATTCAGGATGAAATACATTTATGAAACACAGAAATAGGCTAATGAAACTTAATGCCTTTAAACAAGAATTAAATACAGGATGAAGATAAAGAGAATTTTCATTCCTAAGCATATTTATTGCGCCTTGGAAGAACATGAAACATAAACCCGACTCCTTTTTCTAATTCTTCTCTCATGCCGTCCGGAAAACTGGCAAATAAAAGAAGAATCAATCCAATCCATTTCCACTGGCCGAAGGTCCCAGAGGTCTGTCCGGTCCAACGAGAGCTTGATTGGCTTTCCGTCGCCCCAGACCAAAGCTCCCAGCAGGCCGTTGCCTAAAGGCAGGGCTTCATCCCAAACCATGGCCGGTGTTTCATAATGCAACCCGTGTTTGGGCAGCGGCTGAGCAGAAGCCAGGTTGCAAAGAGAGAGAAGAAAGAGCCAGATCCAGATAAAGATTTTTTTATCAAAGTGTTGAATACAGGAATTTTTTGAAATGCCGATAAGACTCTTTTTTTGCAAGGCTTTCAACTTATCTTGTTTTTCAAAAATACCATATATTCCAAAAATAGGTCAATCGAACTGAATTTGAGGGGAAGCATCCGCAAATCCGTGATATCAATAGGCTCAGGCTGGGTGTCTCGAAAACACTCAGGCCAAAAGATGCATACGCCTTAGGAAAGCTTGTTGACAATCCACCTTGAATGAGGCTATTTTTTACCTTTAAAATGGAAAGTGGCTCGCAAGATTCGTTTAAATTGAAATGAATCATCAATCAAAAATATTGCAAGAATGGGTGTTAAAAATAATAGCTGTCTTCATTCTCTCCATAGCGGGCGTTCAGCTGTTCAATGTTAAAACTTATGCTGAACAATCTATTTTAAAAAAGGAATGGCTTGAAGGAAGCTGGTCACACTATACCACTGACAATGGCTTATCGAGCAACACTGTGCTTTCGATTGCAGTCGAAGGTAAATATATCTGGTTTGGCACTTATGGAGGCGGCGCCTCCTGTTATGATAAAGATAGCGGACAATGGAAGGCTTACACCACAAAGTGGGAGCCGGCTTTATCCACAAAAACAAAGCCGGGCCTCTATTGGGAAAATACTTTGGAAGATAATCATGTTACCGCAATTTCTGTTGATGTGAACAGCGATGTCTGGTTTGGCACGACATTCTATGGCTACAATGACCTTTATGGCGCAAGTCGTTTCACAAGAAATCCTTCTCCCAAATGGACCGTTTATGGCTTATACAAGGGGCTTTCAAGTGATGACGTAACATCCATTGCCGTTGACGCTGATTTTGTCTGGATTGGAACTCAGAAGGGGTTGGCAAGATTCTCAAAAAAAACTGAGACGTGGTCTTTCTTTAATTCTCCTCAACAATTGCCCGATAAATATATCAACTCAGTGGCTATCGATTCCCAAGAAGTCTGGCTTGGCACAGCTTCAGGGATTGCTGTCCTGAATAAGAAAACAGGCACATGGAAATTTTATGCCAAGAAAGATGGCCTGCCCGAAGATTCGATCCAGGCCGTTGCTGTTGAAGGCATGAACATCTGGGCTGGCGGAACTTATGGCTCATTGGCTGTCTTTAACAAGGAAGAAAGAGTTTGGAAAATAATTAAGACAGATGACGGGTTGGATGAGAAGTGGATTAAGAGCATAGTCAATGACGGCCGGCACATTTGGATAGCTCGTGACGGCGGAGTTAGCTGTTATAATATTGCAACAGGAAAGTGGCTTGCCCTTACTTCTGAAGATGGGCTTATAGGTCATCAAGTCAATGCGATAGCTTTCGACGGCCTCACGGTTTGGTTTGGAACAGACGCAGGAGTGAGCAAGCTGACCTTGAATAATTAGAGCCATCGATGAAAGAGATAACAAGAAGAAATTTTCTTAAAAATTTAGCAATAGGCGGAATGGTGATAGGCGCCTCTAAATCGCTTCCTGTGCCGTTTGAAAGCCGCAAGCTCTCCGCTGCGCCCAATTCCCGTGGAGCTCTGGAAGAAGAGGTTGACCTTGTTGTTGCTGAGAAGGGCGAGCCCTCAGCGCTGGTTCAAGCAGCCCTGACCGCATTCGGTGGAATTGAAAAATTCGTTAAAAAGGGAGATTACGTGGTCATAAAGCCAAATGTGGCTTGGGCCAGAACTCCCGCCCAATCATGCAATACGAATGCTGAGATTGTTGGAACTATAACCAGGCTCTGCATTGACGCCGGAGCGAGCAGGGTTGAGGTCTGGGAGCACACCTGTGATGAATTCAGCCTCTGCTTTAGCTTAAGCGGAATAAAAGACTCTGCAGAAAAAGCCGGAGCAAAAGTTTTTTCCGGGCATCTGAAAAGCGCTTATAGAGAAGTCACCTTAGAGCAAGCAAAGTCCCTTAAGCAAGCCGAAATACTCAAGAGTATTCTTGATTGTAATGTGCTGATAAATGTTCCCATAGCCAAAGTTCATTATGCAACAGGCTATACATTCAGCATGAAGAATTTCATAGGGGTCAATTGGAGCATGAGCGGTGTGCATAGAACGCCGATGGGACTACACCAGGGAATAGCCGACCTCAGCACGCTCATCAAACCATCGATCATCATCACTGATGCCATAAAGGTGCTGGTAACGAATGGACCCAAAGGCCCAGGAAAGATTCTTGATATTGGGCAGGTCATCGTCGGCGTCAACCCAGTTGCCATGGACTCATACTGTGCGGGTCTGTTTGGAAAGAAGGCGAGTGATATTCTCTTTATTCGTTATGCTCATAATATGGGACTGGGAGAGATGGATATTAATAAAATCAAGGTCAAGAATGTCACAGCTTAGGCTCCAAAATAAAACTTAAAATTTTGTTATAGTATCGCTATAAATTCTTGGCGCGCCTGCAGCTCAGTGGAAAGAACGGCGGACGCGGGAGCTGTTGAGGGAAAGGGTTATCGAAAAAAGCAAATTTCTATCACTCCTCGAAATAAAAATTTTTTTTATTTTTTTCTATGATAGTTTCTTGCCACAAATTTCAATATAGTGAAATAATTAAGCAAAGCAATTTCTAAGAAATTGTCTTAAGAAGAGAAGAAACGATGAAAGTTGACATTGCCCAACTGAACCCGGTCGTAGGAGACGTTAAAGGTAACCAATTGAAAATAATGAATACAAAAGGAAACAAGCTTCTCCCGGCCTGAAAATCACCACAAAATCCTTTGGAGCAGGAAGAAGAATGCCCATTGCCGCAAAGTATGATATTTAAACTTTCAAAATATTTTATGATAGAGACCTGGTGAGGGATAATAAAACGAAAGGGATTTTCTTAAAATAGATATATGTTGTTTAGAACCTCGATTCTGTTTACTTGAGAAACAGAGGGATTATGGAAAGTGCAACGGATTGTCTGACTGAACTAGAAAGAAATATTAAAATAGCGGCTTGCGGCATTACGGGCAGCGCGAGAAATTTCACAAATGTAAAGAGGCTCATCCTTTGAAATTAACATAAAGAGGAGGGCAACTATGAATCGATATTTGAGCATAATCGGGATTGTGGCAATGGTATTTTTGGTAAGCTCGATTGAGAATCATCCCTTCAAAAATAGTCCCGAGGAAAAGCAAGATAGCACGAAATTATCTTTGGGAGCCAGAACAGTCCTTCTTCCTACTCCTGTCTGGGTAATTGGTTCATATGATAAGAGCGGTAAACCAAACGTGATGACCTCAGCCTGGGTTGGAGTATGTTGTTCAAAGCCTCCCTGCGTTATGACTTCAATCAGGAAAGCAACATATACATTTGGTAATATTATGGAAAGGAAAGCCTTTTCCGTGAATATCCCTTCAGAGTTATTCGCAAAGGAGACCGCCTATTTTGGCAGTGTATCAGGCAGAGATGTGGACAAGTTTAAGGTCACTGGATTAAATCCCATTAAGTGCGACTTCGTAGATGCTCCCTATATTAAAGAATTTCCAATCGTTATCGAGTGCAAATTGCTCCAAACCCTTGAATTGGGATTGCACACCATGTTTATAGGAGAAATCATGGATGTCAAAGTGGATAAATCCATGCTTGGAGAGAAGGAATTGCCTGATATAAAAAAAGTAAAACCCTTTGTTTTTACGCCCGGAAGTTCAAATTTCTACACGATTGGAGAATATTTAGGGAGTGTGTCCTCATTAGCAGAGAAGGTCGAGAAGAAATAATCCCTATATTTCCATTGAACAAAAGGCCATCTTTCTTGCTTGACTTTTTCTTGGGTTTATTATATTTTTATGCATAAAACTCTTACTCAGGATAAGAGATTCATGTTAAAAAGTATAACAGAATTAGGTCCTAAAGAAGCGCATTTTATCTCTCTCTTTGCCACCAAAAATAATGGCTTTTTCCGGCTGGAGGAAGCTGTCAAGTTTTGGAAAAGCAGGAAGCTTACTTATGACATTCTTTGGAGGCTTGAAAAAAAGGGGTGGATAGAGCGGATTGAAAGAGGTAAATACTTCATCATTCCTCTAGAAGCCGGTCCTCAAAGGAAGTGGAGTGCTGACTCATATGTCGTAGCAAGCTTTATTGCAGAGCCTGCGGCTATCGCCTATTGGACTGCCATACGCCATTGGAATTGGACTGAGCAAATTCCTCGTGTCGTTTATGTTCAAACAACGAAAAGAAAATCGAGACCTCACCATACGATTTTTGGTGTGGAATACGAAATTATTACCGTTTCAAAAAGGAAATTCTTTGGCCACACTAAAGAATGGCGAGACGGAAAGGCTTGTCTAATCACCGACAAGGAAAAAACACTCATTGACTGTGCTGATTATGTAGAAAGGAGCGGGTCCATCATGGAGCTTGCTAAAGCCGTAAGAGAAGCTTCCAGGGAGATTTCCTGGGCAAGATTGGACGGTTATGCACAAAGGTTTCCTAATGGAGCTGTAAAAAAGCGCCTCGGCTATCTCTTTGAAAAGCTTGAGCCTCAATTGCCTATAGAAGCAAAGAACATGCTCGGAGGATGGCAACAAGGATTGACTAAAGGGATTAGCGCTCTTAATCCAGCCGGACCAAAGTCAGGGAAAATCTCTACTCGCTGGAAAATCCTGATAAATACGGAGATTTGATTGATTTCAATTGGTGAAGTCCAACGGATAGCCGGAGCGTTAGGCTTAGAGCCAAGAGTGATTGATCATGATTATGCGTTGGGTTGTTACTTGTGTTTCTTGGCTAATCAAGCCACTGTTCAGAAAAAATGGCTCTTCAAAGGAGGGACAGCACTTCGGAAATGTTATTTTGAGGAATATCGCTTTTCAGAAGATCTTGACTTCACAGTTCTAGGTATAATTTCCGTTGAGAATCTCCGTAATGTCCTGCGCTCAGCTAACATTGCAATGCAGGATGCAATTGGCATTAGAACTGATGAAAGAGAGATAGTGGTGGATGTTATCGAGGATGACTATGGCAAAGAATCCTATGAAGCTAGGATATATTACTTTGGACCGTGGAATTATGGTGGTTCACCTCGCTCAATACGAATTCATACAAACCGAGATGAGAGCCTTGTATTTCCAACTAATATGCTATCTGTTTTTCACCAATATTCGGATAGAGAGGAATTGCCTGCTGCATTTATTCAGGTGTATAGTTTGGAAGAAATGATGGCAGAGAAATTGAGAGCCTTTTCTGGTCAGAGGAAACAAGCAATTCCTCATGACATATTTGATTTGTATCATCTATCAAGAAATGTCGAGAGCGTTGATAAAGTGCTAGAAGCATTTCCCCAAAAATGCCAGGCCAAAGGGATTTCACTAGATGTAATTGACCTTGATAAAGTTATGGCGCGGAAGCCTGAATATGAAAATAACTGGAGGCAAGGTCTTGAATATTTAGTCCCAACAAATCTAAAGGTTTCATTCGAACTGGCGTGGCAGACTTCAATTAGACTTCTGGAGAAGGCGTCTCAAAAAAATAATAAAGCGCGCCTGTAGCTCAGTGGATAGAGCGGCGGACTCCGGATCCGTTTAAGGGGATTAAGCTAAATCATTGAAAATAGTATAACTTATTGATTTATCAAGAAGATATGATTGTTTCTGTTATAGGTTCTATAAGGCTATTTTAGGCCATTTTGGATGTCTTATAGACACTATTTGGACACCAGATTTAATTGCTTTTTGCCTATAGTTTTGAATTATTGTAGCTCCTCTAATTGGGCGACAAGCGAATTGAGGGATTGTTGTGTTTGCCTCAGGACATCACTGAAACATCTCAGACAATAACATTTGCTTCCCATAGTAGAAGGAACACTTACTTTTGCACAGTTTATCCCTCGTTCTATTGAATTACCACATCTTTTACATGTTCTTCTTCTTTGTGCGACTTCAAATTTGCATGCACCTGCGCCGCCGCCAATCAGAGATGGTGTTCTACCTCTTTTAGTCATTTTCAGCCTCCCTTTTTTTAAATTGACATGTTAACGAATCAAGTATGGGATCTAGCATTTCTTGTGCCTTTATGAAATCCTCAGTCTTGAGTCTGTTGCGTTGACCCGATTTAATATTTAACTTTTTATCTATCGCACTATGAACGAGTTGTACTGCTGCCACAAAGTTACTACCTGTTACTCGGCCTGGAAAAATTTTAAAAGCGATGTCTTTTCCATTAAATTCAAGTCCCAAACGATTAAGCAGCAATTTAGCAGTCCTGTTAACCTCTTCATTCAAGCGTTTTCTAGCTTCTCTCCTTTGTTTTTGAGGCAATACAGGAAGAGGAGCAGAAGCCTCTGTAACTCTCCGATTCTCTTTATGTTGTCTTTTTAAAGCCTCTATTAAATCATTCCCATCGAATCCCAGAGATTCTGCATGCGCCTTCAATTCATCAAGAAGAACGTTGTCCTCTGTCTCGAGAAAGTCTTCTTCAAAAAATTGGGATATTATCTCTTCTTTAACAATCATATCAGGCCTAAGTTTCATTCTTGTGTTTCCTTCAAGAACATTGTCAGGAGGTGGAGGCTCAATTCCTGATAATAAGGCTTCAAAGTAAGCCATGTCATCTCTTTCCATATCTCTAAAGTCTTCTAATTGCTGATCGAGATTCAAACCAACGTGAGTGACAACGTGACCGTAATTATCTGGATGCCTTGGATCATTTTGGACAATAACTCTCATAATCCTACCTATAAATTGAACATATGGCGACAAAGAACGAAAAGGCCGAAATATTGCTGCAATACTCAGATGGGGATGGTCGAAACCTTCACCTAACATTTGTACTTGTACTAAACAATCTAAAAGACCAGATCTGAGTTTTTGTAAAACATCAGATTGTTTCTCAGGTGGCATATCACTATGGATTTCTGCAGCTTTATACCCTCTCTCCGCATATAAAGATCTGATGGCTCTTGCATGGTTCACTGACATTGCTACTGCGATTAGCTGATGGTTAGTTCCAGACTGACGAAGCTTTTCTAACTTATCTAGGCTGGCATCAACAATGTGACGATTGCATTCAATTGACATGGCCACACCTCTACTGAACCAAGTCTCCTCCTTAAGTTGTAATACCTCTTCGAGAGTATGATGATAGTCATCGCCTTCATAAGTGAAATAGAGTTCTTCTGGTGCCACATAAATGGCTTGGAGTTTCTTAATATAGCCTTTGATCATTGCTCTTTTGAACGAATATCGATAAATTAGATCCCCTTCAATGTCTTTTCTATCACTCCTGAAAGGCGTGGCGGTGAGGTTTATAACTTTGGCATTTGGAAAACGATCAAATACCTTCATCCAGCTTGGTGCTGCGCTATGATGCCCCTCATCGACAAGAATCATATCGAAATAATTGTCTGGAAAAACAGGAAGCCATCTGTCAGCACTACTGGCTAGCTGCTGAATATTTGTTAGAACAATATGAGACCGGTCACAATCGTGGATATTGGCATCCTTACCATCCAAAACCGCTATGTAAGGCCCAGCAGACATTACTTCTGGAGTTAAGACTTTACATTTATGCCAAAAACATGACCTTTTATTGGTAATGTTGAGAACTTTCTCTAGCTCTCTACGAATTGTAAGGTTGGGTGCTATCACTAATACACGGCCTTTAGCCATGCCGAACGGAAGTAATGAAATTAAACCAGACTTTCCACAACCTACAGGAAGTTGCATGATGGCTTTTTGACCTCCAGTTTCAAAAAAATTTAACGCAGCGGCATATCCTTCTCGTTGAGGGTCACGAAGTAATTCGTTGTTTTCAATTAAAAATTCTACTGAGGTGAAGAATTCATTGATGGGACGGTTAGCTTTTATCCAAACGTCAAGCTCAGTTTTATTAAACCTCCACATCTTCCCAAGCCTGTGTCCTGGTATCCTTCCCAATTGGGCCATCGAATATAAATTACCTGTGCTAACGCCTAGGTAATTTGCTGCTTCGTCTGCATTCAACCAATCTTCCATTTTGTTGTCTCCATCATGAAGAAGTACTAAATTTCCTATGCCATGAATTCTGTAATGCTATTTACAAAATAGAAGTGCCTTTGTCTCTTGTTCGACCTCACCACGTGCAGTAAGTATTGCTGTGACTGTATGGATCTTTCCGTCCTTTGGGGTAGGAGGAATAGTCTCAGGTCTTGCTGGGAAGAAAAGCTTAACTTTTTTCTCTTTCGCAGATTCCCCTGAAATTTCAAATTTGAGTATTCCAGCAATCCCCTGATTAGCATGATCGCCGATATCCACACATATTTCGCAATTCTCAATTCTCAAATTTCGTAAAATAATAGGCATTGAAGTCCCTCCCTTATTAGACTTGACCAGGAGTACTACTTGATATTGAATTAAATATTTTTAAGAGATCGCCAACAAATCTAAAATTTAGCGAAAGTCCGAAAGTAAAATCATAATTAAAGTTTTTATTATTAACTTTCTTGAAAATAGTTGCCCCCGCGGTTAAACGAAAGTATCTATTAAATCTATAACCAGCTCCAAGATAATATACTGGACCGTCAGATTTTATGCCAGAGGTTGTAAGACCTATGCCTGTTGTGAGAGAAAATCGGTCACAAATAGATTTAGGACTACGGTCGATTTCCATTCTTTTCGTATAAATATTAATCGTAAAAAAACTACTAACAACCGCTTCATGTGGAATAATCAATGCTGCAACATCAAACCCAGCATAATACTCGAGGTCACTAACTTCAGCGGTTGTTTGAGCAATCTGCGCTGATTCATCTATTTTTAATGAGACTTTGTCTGCTATATCATTTATTAATTCGTCCAATTCTTTCTTAAAATTTTGAAGATCATTTTGCCTCACTTCTACATCAATTAATATGTTTTTTAGCTCCTTTTTCTTTTCTGATTCGAGGTCAGATTTATCGACCGCATCAGAAAGTATTTTCATTTTATTTATATCTTGAGGTATATTTTTCGGGTTCATCTTTGCATCTTCTAGTCGTTCTTTCTCTTCTAGACTGAATTTTTTTAACACATCCATAAACTCTTTTTTATCGAGAAAATTTTCTTTAATAGATTTTATATTGTCTATTATTTCTTCTGATGCTTTATTTCTTTCAGCTATTTTGTTTATAACCTCGTCCAAAAGCTTTGTATCTAAAGAAAGAATTTCCTTTGTAATGATATCATAAAATGATTTGCCAGTAGGGCTCATAAACTTCTTTAACTCTGGGGGCATGACCTCTATGAGCTTTGATTCTGCGTAGGCTTTGAAATCTTCTGGGGCCATATGAATCTTTACGCTGAATACTTTATTCACAAAGCTATTAAGTGCATTTTGAACTTGTTTTTTAATATCAGCTCTTTCTTTTTCAGAAAGAGTAGAGATAACTTCAAAACGAAAGATAACGCTCTGTCCTGCCGGAAAAGGTCCAACAATCGCAGTCCACCGACCATCCTTAATATTAGCCTTTAAATTTGCCTCGCTTGAGTTGACTATCCAATACACAGTCAAACTTGTAACTAGTGGCTCTAAGGCTCCACTGATCAGGACTTTCTTGCCAAAGGGAAGCCTAGTATCTGTTTTCACAAATTTAAACTCTTTTGTAAATTCTATAGGCTGCTCAGACTGGGCCCACGCGCTTTGGCTAATGCAACCCAGATAGGCCACAATGACCACAAGTCCGAATAGAATAGAATGTGAAAGCTGTCTAATAGTCTTAGGATTCATTGATCTCCTCCCCCATATAGGACCCTCAATTATTGACCTTTGCATAAGTAATGGAATTTTTGCTCACGTCTTTTTCCTCCCCCCAACTGGGGAGAGAACTACGGAGCAATGTGCATAAGGAACATTTTTTAAATTAAGCAAAACTTTTTTTAAAGTCAATAATATAAAGTAGAATGTCATATTATGTCGCCTTTTGTCGTTTTTTGCCGCTTCAACACGCAAAAAAATTCATATTAAAAATTCATAAAATTGGATTCGTATATAATTTATGGGCAAATATAATCAGGCTGATGTCAGCAAAAGGGGGGTTGATGATAGGAATCAATAGGCGGGAGCTCTCCCCAGCTTGCTAGGCAACCTTTTCTGTTTTTTTAGGTCATATAGTATGGGTGCTTTCTTTATACATATAAGGAAGATAATTTATGATCCTTCTGTCCAAGGCCGAATAAATTGTTCTTCTGGCCATTTAAAGTCAATGCCTATCAGAGGAGGATACGTTTAATGAGGAAAACAGGAGTGGAAAAGCTGCTTATTCTCATTGCCGGATCAATAATTGCTCTTGGCAACTTGGCCACCCCGGCGGGGCAAACGCCATATTTGATCAAATCTCACAATCTTAAAATAGAGTTCAATCCCTTCATTCATGAAATGAAGGTGGTCGATAAGATTTTCTTATCTGAGAACTGGGATAGTAACCAAACATTTACAGCTAAAATCGATCCCCTTTTCGTGGTATCGGATGTTTATATGTTTGATGAGCAGAAAGCAAAATACACGTATCAAAACGGCAAACTAGAAGTATCGAATTTGTCTGCCAACTGTACTTTTACCATAGAATACTACGGAATTCTCGACATGGATTGGCGGCAAGATAACTTTGGCAAGGTAGCCGATTCCTACTATTTGTTGAAGGATCTCGATTGGATTTTTACTCCGAGCGATACAAAAGCAGAGAAGGCTACGATGGAGTATCATTTCCCCAAAGAGCTAGACATTATTACAGAAGGTCGAAAGATTAGCGAGAGTGTAGTCGGACACAAGAAAATATCGACTTGGGAGGTGGATGGATGCCGCTGCTCTTGGTTATATTTCATGGTGGGGGATTGGCATAAAACTACCAAGAGGTCTTCTCAGACCGAGATTAGAGTCTGGCTAACTTCTGAGAAGCCAGAGCTGGCAGAGCAGCTTGTGAAGAGGATAGAAAGCATCCTTGAGCTCTATTCCCGGCTTTACACTCCTTATCCACTTGAAAGCTTTACATATATTGAGTTTCCGAACGATTACCCCGCGTGGAACGGCTATTTGAAACTGGTTTTTATGCGCGAATACGCAACTTGGGGGATTCTAGACGATATTGAATTTGTGGCCCACGAAATAGCTCATAACTGGTGGCCCAACTACATAGGTTTGAAGGGGAATGAAGAACTCGATCTTGACGCGGAAGCTTTTTGTGACTTTTCTGCTACGCTGGTCAATGAATTTCTATTCGGTTCAGTAAAAAGGCAGGAACGTGCAAAAGATTTGGTATGGTTCATGGCCTATCCAGAAGATAAATATCGAAAGGGCAGATCGCTTCTGCATAACCTTAGGTTGATTTACGGGGATCAGCTATTTTTCAAATGGATTAAGGACTTTTCTGAAAGATATAAAGGAAGGACAACCAGCATAGAGGATTTCTTTGGCATGGCTCCTAGAAAAGAAGGATTTGATTTAAATGGTTTCCTGGCAAATTGGAAGGAGATTAAGATCCCTCCTGTTTTCGACCTAAAATATCAGAAAAAGAAAATAAAATTAGCAGACTGGCATGAGATAACGATAAACATTCATCAACAGTCGAATCCGCTGGCCAAGTGGTATCTCCCCGTTCTTATACGCTCTAAAGACATGGAAGTTCAGAAAGTGGTGGAATTGAGAGGGGAAACTACAGAAAGTCGCTTTGAGACGGAGTTTGAACCTGAAGAGGTTTTGCTTGATCAAAATTACATCATCCCCAGGCGAGTACCGGAATTTCAAAAGTTTGCCGATGTCTTAGTCCTGATAGATGCCAAAGTGTTTCCCCTGATCTGGAAAAACAAAGAGGAAGAGTGCGTCCCTTTGCTTTTAAAAGCGCTAGAGCTGGATAAGGAGAACGCGGAAACTCATTACCTCTTAGGAAGGGTTTACAAGAATCTTGGTCAGCAGGACAAAGCAAAACAATATTTTTCTGAAGCTGCGAACAAGAACCTAGGATGGTACATGGGGAACCGCTATACGACAGAACAGCTCTATGTCTATTCTCATTGGGAGTTGGCTCAGATTTATCTCAAAGAAGGAAACGACGCTTTGGCTCAGAAGAACCTTGAGGCAATACTAAAAAAGCCTGATATTGAAGGTTATCATGGAAAAGCATCAGATGAGCTAAAGAAGATTAAAATTTTTTGATCGTTTAAACCGAAAAGGG
>CAZYBE010000014.1:20032-44961 GCA_964645765.1 uncultured Eubacteriales bacterium | reverse complement strand
GCATCAGATGAGCTAAAGAAGATTAAAATTTTTTGATCGTTTAAACCGAAAAGGGTGGATTTGAGAATTTCCTTTAAAACCTACGATTTTCCCTATCTATCAATAAGTTATGGATTCTTTTCGGTTCCTATAAGTTGCTATAATTTCCCCATGAATATTCACAAATTATTCACACCTTTGGGATTTATTTGGTTATATCTGGCCTATTCCCTCAAGTTCTTGTTACCGCCAAGTATTTCCCTAAGAAATTTATTATTTTGCTTTAAAAGTTCAAACAACTTGGCACTGTTTTAGCGCCAATCTACCTAACAGATACATTGCTAAGAATTGAAAGAAAGGGACTTCCCGATTTTGAAAAAAGAACGTTTAGCTTTTTTCGCAGTTCACATCCTCTATCTTTATGCTTTTTTGGCCAAAGCATACTTGAGATAATTCCGAGTGTTGTTAAGAAATTTTGGATAGCGTAATAGATTCTTTCTGAGCTATGCTTGTATTGACATTTTCCTTTTACGTACCATTAGTCAGAATTAGGGAGGTATGCAAACTTTGTGACACGGCTGTGACACAGTGGCATGCCGGCTGTTGTCAGCAAAAGAAGGTTGATGGGAAACAAAAAGACGATGATTCTCTACAGCTGAGGAGAGAAAGCAATTTTTTAATTTCGCTATCTTTAAGACTAAAGTCGATTGGAAATAAAATCTAGCCAGCAATGAGGAAATAGAGGCTGGTAAAACCAGAAAAGAGTTTACAATGATTTTGAAATTGAGAATAAAAGCTTGCGGGACTATACGTCAAGAAGTAAAATTAATTTAATATTTCGTTAATTAATCCTTGCTTATTATTCGGAGGAAGACATGAAATGGGGAATTAAACAAATTCATTTAAACCGAATCAGTTTCTTTATTTTTATAATATTATGCTCACCGAATATTTCATATCTTCAGGGGCAGGATAATTTCTGGACGCCCATCGCTCCTCCCAAATGCCATTACATCATCGACGCGCGCGTTGACCTTGAAAAAGGCAACATCGAGGGAAAGGAGACAATCATCCTGAGAAATAACTCCGCGGGGCCTATTGGCGTCATCGCTATGGATTGGCCCATCGGCCCTTCCTCATCAATAGATATCACTGCCAAAGGCAGAACTTTAACGCTTCTGAACTCGCAGAATGGCTCAACGATTTCTCCTCCTCTCTTTTATCAGTTATCAGAACCCATTGCTTCTGGAAAAGAAGCCCAGTTCTTCGTAACATTCAAGATACCCTTCGAATTGTCAAGTGAGAATGCTGAATTCAGGACAAGCGACTGGCCGCCTCGACTCTGGTGGGACGGGCTTCCGGTGCATGACTCCTTCTCAGCTAAGCTCGATATCCCGGAGGGGTTCGCTATGGCTATAAGCGGCCGGCTGAATAAAGCGACAGGCCGTTATGAAGCCGAGGCCGCAAGGACTTTCGGACTCTACCTGGGAAAGAACCAGAAAACAGAATCCAGAGAGGTCGAGGGGATTCTTATCACCACACTCTTCACCGAAAAAGGAGCCAAGTGCGCTTCGGTCTGCTTGGATACTGCTGTCGACGCAATCAAGTATTACAAGAACTGGCTTGGCTTCTATCCTTTTAAATTCCTCTATATCATTCCTGGCGGCAAGGGACGTTGGGGAGGATATCCTATGGCTACAGGCATAGTTTCAATCCATGGCCAGGAAACTTTCAAAGAGGGTGAATCGCTTCTCGGCTGGCAGGGGATAACAGCTCACGAGATTGGCCATGAATACTGGGGCGAATGGGTCGTTGACCCCGATAGGCCTGCCTGGCTCTGGATAGGCATGGGAATCTTTGCTGATACCGAGTATTTGCTTGCCCGGGAGATCAATCCCAAGCGCCGTGCTGGATGGATGAGCGATTACATTGATGGAATCTCCATGTATTACGATACAACAGTGGATATCCCTCCAGCTCGCCTTGAGAAAATAAATTACGGCTACAACGGCACCGTCATCCACAGCAAAGGCTATAGCATCGTGAGCGCCCTCGATTCTTCGCTGGGCCGGCAGACATTTGAAAGAATTTATAAAAAGAGCCTGAAGGAGTATGGCGGCAAGCGTCTTGGCTGGAAAGATTTCCAGAGATTCTGTGAAAAAGAGAGCGGCCAGAACCTTGGCTGGTTTTTTGATCAATGGCTGCGCTCCAACAAATATCTCTGCTATAAGATTGAATCGCGGGAAAGCAAGCAAGAGGGGGATGGATATCTGTCTGTTATCAAAGTCAAGCGGCTCGGCTCGATGAGGATGCCGGTTCCGGTTAAAGCGATTTTTGAGGACGGCAAAGAGCAGGCCAAAAT
This sequence comes from uncultured Eubacteriales bacterium, assembly GCA_964645765.1. GTDB lineage: Bacteria > Acidobacteriota > Aminicenantia > Aminicenantales > Aminicenantaceae > CAZGMN01. The sequence continues at coordinate 42,620 of CAZYBE010000014.1, read as the reverse complement.
CACTGACCGCAACCTTGACCTTAATGTTTTGACCTTCAGAAGCAAAGCCAAGCTCAAGGAAGCGATTCTGGACCCCGAAAACAAATTGGCCAAACTTGAAGAGCCTCTTCCAGAGATATCCGCTAAGGCTGCTGAAATTCTCTCCCTGGGTTGGAAAGCAGAAGACAGCCCTTTGGTCTTCGAGAAGATAAAAGATGAAGGCATCAAAAGGAGCATTGTCTGGTACCGGTTAGGAATGGATTTGTATGAGGGAAAGAATTTTTCCAAGGCTTTTGAGTGCTTCAAGAAAGTTTCCAGTCTCCATGACACCGGCCTGACCAAGTTTGCTGCTCTCGGCTGGATGGGATTGCTTAAGGACCTTCTTGGAGAAAGGCAGGAAGCGCTCGGTTATTATAAAGACGCGCTCAAGTACGATAGCGGTGAACCCATGGAGCACAGCTGGCTGGGAATTCGGATGGACCGCAAGTGGGTTGAGGAAAGGTTAAAGGCGCCATTTGTCATTATGGAAAAAAAGTAAAATTGTCTTTAGAGGAGGAAGAAAAATGCTTAAGAGGAGTTTAAATATAAGGATTTTTCCGCTGCTCTTTTTCTTGATTTTCTTAACCCAAGCCTCTGGCGGCCCCGTTGATGAATTGTCTGGACTGGACCTCCATTCCCAAGCTCTCGGCTTTAGTGGGGAAATAAGCACCCGGCCGCAGCCCCAAATTGATTTATTTCGCGATGCTACAAATAATACCATCGGGAAGGCATGTATTTATGGAGCCTCAAAAAACAACCTGAAAAATCTCGATATCAAAGACCTTGAGCAGCGGCTAACTCAACTGATCAATGGCAATGCCATTATAGTGAAAGAGGGAAAATATTTTCTTTCGTTTCCGGTTATTGTTAAAAAGCAAAGGGAAATGCTGGAAAGAGTTGTGACTGAAAAAGCCTTAGCTCTCAGCAGCCAAGTCGAAGTTATGCTTCAGAAAATTCAGAAGGAAGTCAAAGGCAGCTCAGATGTTCTGTTCCATCTGCTTTGGTCGAGAGTTATGGATGAGATATGGGATAAAGCTTGGAAGGCGAGTTTTGCTAACTAACAGGGGCCTCCCAATGTTACTTGGGTAATCTATCCCGGGCATCCGTTTATGGCTGGCACCAATTATAATTCGGCTTTAGGCAACGGCTCGCTGGCCATAACCTGGAGCCAACACTGCGACTTTCATATCCCACTCATAGAGGATGCAAAGTTTGAGCTGCATCAAGGCGCGTGGAAACAAAAGGTCTTATTAGACCATGCGCAGTTGTTACAAGAACTCGGGTTATTTGATGCAGAAATGAAGCTCGGGGTCTTTACCTACCATCAGGGAGATCGTTTTGACAGACTATTCGAAGGATTGATTTCTGAGTACGCCTCGGCCGTGGCAAATATCTATGATTATGATAAGTTAAGTCAATCTTTCAATATCGCCCCAGATGAGTTATTTGTAATTCTGCTCCACGAGACGGCTTACGCCATCTTTGAAAACCTTAGCAACTCTGGCAAGCTAAGATTCCCGGCTATCCTGATGGGACAGGGAGAGAAGAAAGAATGTGTGCAGCTTGTTTCGGTGATGCTCGTCAATCCGCCTCAAGCAGACGATGAAGCGATGTATCTGTTTATGAAGAGCGGTTGGCGGGGAAATCAGCAAACTATAGAGAAATTCAGACAAGTTCTCGAAAAGGAGCCGAGAAATCAGGATGCTCTTTTATATCTAGGTTTTTCTCTTTATGAAGTTAAGTCCTACCAGGAAGCAATCGAAGTGTTTCAGAAATTGAACAAACTGACCGAAAATGATAAGAAACAGGTCAATATCCATGACTGGTCATACATCTGGATAGGTCATATGTATGACTTGCTGGGCAAGCGGGAACAGGCGATCGCCGAATACAAAATAGTTCTGTCCTCAAAGAGCAGCATGCAAATGTCCCAGTATCGGATCGGTCCGATCACTGCCGGTGAATGGGCAAAGCAAAGAATCGAGACGCCATTTGAGAGAAGGTGAATTACAAATTTCCTTCCTAATTTTACAAATAATCTTCGAGTAAGGTAATATAATACAAAAAAGCGCGCCTGTAGCTCAGTGGATAGAGCGGCGGACTCCGGATCCGTTCCAGGGGATTTAGGTAACTTGCTGAAAATACTGTAAATTGTTGATTTATATAGAAGTTATTATTGTTTCTGTTTTAGGTTCTACAAGGCTATTTTAGGCCATTTTAGATGTCTTATGGACAATATCTGGACACCAAATATTGGATTTACTCAGGCTGTCCTCTTTTTTATCTTGCTTATGCTTTTGAAATTGTGGACGTGAGCCACAGTCTAATAATTCATCCTGCGTTTTATCATAGAGCCTATTGGGGCAAAAATATTTTCATGGCCATTCATTTCTAAAATCATCTTTGATACGACAAAAAGAGACATAAAACGACAAAAAGAGACATTTTTTCAAGAAACATTGACATCTGTTAATCGATTACTTATTAAATAATAACTGGTAATGTCAAACCAAATAAAAATACAACAGAAGAAGGAATTATATGAATAACAGTCACAAAAACAAAGAAGAATACGCTAAAAAACACGGTCTTGGCCGTACTGGTGTGGCGTTGGGTGAAGCAATTTTTTTATATACTTGCCATGCTTTTTGTAATATATTTTATGTTTAACAAAGATTTTTTCTGTTGATAGAAATAAATCGATGTATCGGCAAAGTACAATAATCTAAATATAATGGCTTTCGTATTATTGACAATTGGCACTGGATTCCTAGCAGCGATCATTTTTGCAGGGGATAAAATAAAAAACTTGAAAAAAGAAATTCGTGAACAAGAACAATCTTTTCTGAAGAAACTAAAAGTTGACTGGAAAATCCTTCGCCCTTTGTTAAGAAGTGATGAGAGTCCTGATGAAAAACTAACATCTGTCGGTTTGTTACTTGCAGGAAGAAAGCTTGATGTACCTATGCTTAAAATGTTTGAAGATGCAGAAAAACAAAGGGAGAAATTAAGGATTTGCCATTTAAGAAATTATTATGCTTTCATATTTCTCACAATTATGACCTATATGGGTGCTATTCTCGACTTTTTGGTATCAGATAGGTGGAAATTTGTTTTGTTCTGCCTTTCTTTTACAAAAGAAATTATAACAGTAACGATAATTGCAATTATGTCCTTTTATATCATTATTAGGCTTTTTCTGGCACGATCAAGAGAAGAAAATTTCCATAATTTATTAGATCAAATAGGAGATAGAATTTAGATGGGAAGTAGGCGGTCTTACTCAGTATCCGATGTTGTAGGAAGAGCTCGTGACCTAACGCCACAAAAAGCACAAGTAACCGATGCAATTAGCCGCGGAGAGGCTAGAGAAATTGCAGTCAAATCAGCAAGGCTTATCGCAAAGAGTCAAGAAACGGGAGACTTTTTTTACGGAGGGCTTAAACTCCTTGAATTTATTAAAGCATTTGAATCTAAGGCCAGAAAGCTTACCTCTAAAGAAATTGATGAGACTTTAAGAAAAGAATGGGCATCAATCAAAAAGAGAGAGAAAGTAAGAGATGACCCCGCTGTTGATAAGGCTGTTTTGGATGCTGCAAAGGAAGTCTTGCGGGCTAAGCGATGAAGCACTTAGAAGATCCTTCAGATGTAGAATTTCGTTATATGCGAGATCTATTTTTTGAAGTAATTGATAGTATTAGATACACAAAAAATTATTATAATCCAACTTATAAACATCTTGAAAAATCCATAAAAATCAAGACAACCCAAGATATCACAAAAATTGCCAATTATGCTACAAAGTATTTCTATTCTAATCTTAAAAAAAACAGAAGTTTATATATGAACAATCGGAAGAAAGTCGACCAGCTAAAGAGAAGGTCTCTTGAACGGGCAATTTCAAAAGTGGAAAGTGAATAAGGTAAATAAATTCTATTATTCCATCCCAAAGAAAAAAAACATGCATGTATTTTTAGTGCGAAAGGGATTACGAGGGAGAAATATCCTTTCTATAGCAACTGCTCCCTTCGTAGTTGAAAGAGATATTAAAATCAACGGCTTTGATGTTGTTTCAATTCCCTTATTTAATCCAAAAAAATTCAATATTAATTTGATTAAGCTGAAAAATATTTTGAAAGAACTGTTTGCTTTGATCCTTTTAAAAGACATAGATTTTCTTTTTAGAAATGAGTTCAAAAATATAAAATTCTTAAAGGATAAGAAGGAGGAAATACCTGAGTCGTGCCAGGCGATATGTCTTTTTTCTGGAGGTGTTGATTCATACTGCGGTATTCTCCAAGCCCACGAGCGTGATCCTAAAGTGGTGGGGATCTTTTGTGCCCATTCAGACCAATCCAAAATTATTAGCCGGGTAAAGAGGTTCTCAGATGATATATTAACAAAAAGAGGCATAAACCTTATAAAGCTGAACGTTCCAGAAATTAGAGCTATTGGTTATTCGCAGATGCGGGGATTCTTATACTTTGTTTCTGCTGCAGCATGGATGGATCTCTTAAATGCAAAAAAGTTGATAATAACGGAAGTGGGACCTACAATGTATCAGCCACGATTTGCGTATTTTGATTCTGTTACCTTAACCGCCCATCCATATGTTCTCAGGTGTGCTTCAAAAGCGATTGAATTATTATTAGGCAGAGAAATAGAGTTAATAGTACCGTACGAAAACATGACAAAAGCAGAAATTATTTCAATATGTCCAGAAAAATACGGGCTAAAAAAAACAATTTCTTGTATAAGCCAGAGATTTGGTAAACATGATGGGACATGCTATGCTTGCGTTATGCGACGGCTCGCCTTCATAGCCGCTGGTCTTGAAGATGTCGAGTATGCAAAAGATCCTATTAGTGACCTAAAGGCTAATAATAATAATTTAATTGCCCTATTACGATATAATCAATCTTGTCTTACTAATTACAGAGAGATGAGGTTTTTCCAGATTGAGAACATTGAGATGTTTAAAAAGCACGATCTTTTTAGAAGATTTGCCTTGGATAATTTTGCAGCTATACATAAACTTATCATATCAAAGCAGACCATAATTAAACCTGTTGAGAAGATCTACAAAGAAGTAATCGAAAAATTGGGCACTGATATCTTAGAACATCGGCTTGAGAAGCTCCAAAAAGAGCATATAGTCCCCAATTTTGATTTGCCGTTTGCTTTTTAGATAGGGCTTATAGAGACGAAAAGTGACTCTTAGCTTCTTTCAATAATTCCTTTGCTTTTCTTCTTGCTTCATGATAACCCAGATATCGACATTTTATGCCTAAATGATAATCTTAAAAAGCAGAGCCAGAGAGGGATTTTGATCTTAGCATGTAAAAAGGTCGGATCTTTAGTAATCTTTCCTGACAGAAAAACGAGGAATTCGGGAAGCCCTTTTGCTTCTTCAAAATTCCTGCCTTCCCAGCCTAATCTAGAGAGTTCCATGAAGGTTCTGACCCTGATAGTCTTAATGCAGGCCGGACGGCGGCTGACGCAGGTGAGAGGCATCTTGATTATTGAGAAGGTCGTTATCGCCGCAGGGAACAAAGGTCAGGAGGAAATTAGCGAACCTTTGGCCGTATGAAAAGATGCTCGAGTTAAAGTGGCTCTTTCCCAGAAATGGTGATGTTGACATCGGTTTGACGACGGAGATATCATTATTTTCGAAACGTGGCGTCTTATTTCTGATCCTAATAACAGGAGAAAGCGTGATGTCTCAAGAAACAGGCTCTTATCCTTTGAACAGTCAGCAGGCGCACGAATTTTCTAATTTTCATGCCCTGCTTACCTCGTGGGCGGGCGCGTACCCGTTTTCTATGATCTCTTACGTCAGCGTGAAGACGGCAAAAGGCCCGCGCCTTTTATTTGGACGCATCCTCTTGCTGCCCAGTTGCACATTGGCAAAGGATACACCGTTCAGGTTCGAAACAGAACATATTCTTGCGGCAAGGTTTGTGTCTGACATGACGGCGGCTGATGTTGCGCAAAGTCTTGAAAAAGCGAAAACCCGCTTAATCCCCACTGTCGATGACGCTATGACTATTGAGCTTGAGAGGAATGGATATTTCTCTGCGCATTTCGACCCGATTAGTTCTCCCTTTTTCTCTGTGCCAGAGGGAAAGAGGTCGCCATGCCTAGTCTTGCACGGAATGCCGAGATATACCTTACTTAGTAATTGTTTAGGTTCCCGCCCGCTCGACCGGCTCAATTGGGAGCTCAAAGCAGCAGATATGCCATTCGACAACCTTGATGAGTTGTTGACCTACTGTGGCCTCCCGAAAATGATGCAAATGGGAGATTCAACCGTGTTCGAGGTTGTGGCAAGCCCACCCGGTTGGATTGGTGATGGATCAACGATAAGGAACGGCGAAGCAAGTATAGAGTGCCATGTAGCCTCCGCCCTCGATATAGGAAAAGTTAAATTGGGGTACGAGACCTTTCCGAAGGATTCTGGAAAAAGAGCAAGCATCGATGGTTCCGTGCTTGAATGGCGACACGAAGGCGATATAAAAATTGGGACACACCGAATACAAGTTGGGAAAGCTCCCGAGCTTCAAGCGTTTCTCAGCTATGAAAGTTTTTGTCTTCATCAGTTGCGGGTTTGGGATCCACAAAAGCATCTGAACTCCAGACACGCCATTCATCAGGTGTTCGATAAGAATTTGGATTTTCTTAGGAGGACACTCCTCGAGCCAAAACCAAATAAGGCTGACGCCTTCGAGGGCGCCGTCTCTGCGTGTTTCCATCTCTTCGGATTTTCCGCAGTCAATTACGGACGGATACTGAGACTCCAAGATGGTCCTGACATTATTGCAATGACCCCAACCGGGAATGTTCTAGTGATAGAATGCACGCTTGGGCTTCTAGATAAGAACGACAAATTAGCTAAGCTAGTACAGAGAACAACGGTAATAAAAGAAAAGCTGGCCTCAGCTGGTTATGATCACCTGCAGATTCAATCAGCGATTGTGACGCCGCTGTCACGGGATGAGGTGGCCGCGAACCTTAAAATTGCCGAGGAACATGGCATCGCAGTTATCTGCAAGGAAGAGATAATAAAACTGCTTGACCAGGTTAGTCTGCCGCCAGATCCCGAAAGAATATTCGAAGATTTAAAAGGACTAGTGCCGGGCGTGCATAAGGGATCCTTCTTTTAAGAAGGACGCCTGAACGTTAACATTCTGGCTATTGTCCAAGGATCATAATAGCGTTGGTAAGCCGTACAACGTCGTGGGAAATGCGGTCCAGAATTTCAAGATCTAAATAGTAGGTCTATCTCACCCAAGATAGGGCCTGGAAAGAGGAATATCATCAGAATATGTTCGATGCGGCGACGGTGGGGATGATGGCAGGATGATGGTAGAATCTTGACTTTTTATTTTTATTTGGGTAATGTAAATAAAAGGAAACAAAGGATTTTATAAAGGTCGAACTATTTATCAATTGATAAAATGGGGATAAAAATATGAAAAAATATTTGATTTGGGTCGGCATCGTTATTGTTATGGTTTTAGCTATTGCGCTTATTGTCACCCAAACAAAAATAAAGCCAGGGGAGATAAAGATCGGGGCGATTCTGCCGTTGACCGGGGATGCAGCACTTGCTGGTATAAACACGCGAGAAGGGATAGATTTAGCAGTGGATGAAATAAATTCAGGGGGCGGAATAGAAGGGAGAAAAATTAAAGTAATTTATGAAGATACACAAGCGGATCCCAAAACTGCTGTATCAGCAGTAAACAAATTGATTGAAATAGATAAAGTTCCATACATTATAGATGATAGTATAAGTTCCGTTACTTTTGCGGTCGCTCCAATTTGTGAAAAAAATAAAACCAGCTTATTAGCGACAGGAGCAACAGCACCTCAGATTTCCAAAGCCGGAGATTATATTTTTAGGATATGGAACTCAGATGCCGATGAAGGAGAGAAGATAGCCTTGTATGCACACAATATATTAAAACTTAAAAAAATTGGAATTTTATTTACAAACAACGATTATGGAAGAGGGCTTAAAGAGGTATTTCAGAGCGCGACGACAAAAATGGGTATAGATCTTACTGATATTGAATCTTTTGAACAAGGTGATCAACAATATAGAACACAATTAATAAAGATGATCTCGACACAGCCAGAAGCTATTTATTTGATCGGCTATTCGAAAGATTGTATAAAAATAGTTCAGCAGGCGAAAGAATTAAAATACAGAGGCCTTTGGCTTGGGACAACCGTCATGCTTGATCCTACGGTAATTGATGTATTCAAAAAAACAGGCTTTGAATTATATTATCCGATTCCTAAATCACCTGACCCTTCGGAAAGTAATGTGAAGCTATTTCATGATAGTTTTTTTGCTAAATATCATAGGGAGCCTCCAGCATTGTCTGATGTTGGATATGATGCGGTTAAGCTTCTTAAGCTCGCAGTAGATTATCAAAAAGATTTTAGAGGAGAGAATATTAAAGAAGGCTTAATGGAAATTCCTGAATATAGTGGTGCTTCAGGTATTATTAAGTTTGATGAAAATGGTGATGTACACAAACCTATAGATATCGTTAAAATTAAATGAGGTGATCTAAAATGGGACAGTATCTTGAATTATCCAAAGAATTTTTAAAAAAGAAGGAATTACCACAATCATTATTACCCCTAAAACAAAAGGGATTTCTTAAGGCCTTTTTTAATTTAAAGGAAACTAGGGATTTATTAAAAAGTACCGGAGATATTATCGATAGAATATATAGAGGAAATGAAAAGCTATATAAATGATTTATTAATCCGCCATTTAATATATGAAGGCGAGCAAGTTCATCTGGTTACTACCCTCTATGGAGTAATTGTTCCAAATAATTCACTTGAACAGCATCTTAGAGTAGCTAAATGTTTAGAGCTAATGAAAGCTTCTACTCTAATAAAAGATGATTTCTTAGATAAATCGCCTTTGAGGAATAGTATCCCTTCATTATATTCAAAACTTGGAGCAGAAGAGGCTGTTCTTATAGCAGATATTCTTAAATCTTCTGCATTGATTGAGTTTTGCAAGACTCTAAATAGAATACATAACCTTAGGGAGACCGATAAGCAAAAATGTATATTGCTATTTGAGGATGTTTATAACACGATTTCATTAGGACAGCTAGAAGAATTAAGGGCCATAAAAAGCTTTAATATAGATGGCTCCGTTATAAAAGAAAAAAAATATTGGCGAATTATAAAAAAAACCACTGCTAGCTTCATACAACTACCGCTTATTCTAGGATCTATTATGAGACGATCAGATGAGTTAATAATAAATACCCTACGCAAATATGGTTTATATCTTGGCTTAGCGTATCAAGTAAGAGATGATATTATAGACCTAATTGGCAATACAAAAATTACTGGAAAGCCAATGGGTGGAGATATTAAAGAAAAGAAGATGAGACTTGCCATCTTACATTGTCTTCGTAATGGATCAAAAGGCGATGTAGCTTTGATTAAAGAGATTTATAATAAGAGGAAAGTGAGCAATAATGATGTTAAAAATGTGATAAAAATTCTTAAATTAACCGGATCTATTACATATTGCATAAAAAAAGTAAATTATTTTTGCAATAAGGCCATAAAATGTTTATCATCAATAAATGATAATTCTATTCAAAAACAGCTTGAAGATATCGCAAATTTGTTGTCAATTAAAAACCAATTATGATTTGATAAAAGTGGATTTAATAGTATGAAGTGGAGGAAAAAATTAATTTAGTATCCAGTATCGCGTTTGAGCTTTTAGTTATTGCAATGGCTTTGGCAGCTTTTTTACCGGCACTAGTCTATACCTATTCTATGGGGATTCTTGAATACTTGGATGAGCCTGATAAAGCGATAGAAATTTCTCCTGAAGTAAGAAAGGATATTTTTTCATTTATTTATGCTGTTGATTTTATTCTTACTCAAAGTATATTTTTGGTTATTTTTTCTGGGGCATCTGGGGTTATAATATACTGGGTGTCAACAAGGGCTTTGCATGCAGTAATAGCAGGCATATTGCTCATAAATTCTTATTTAGTGTATGCCGGTATCATAATTTGGTCTATCATTAAAATAGAGCGTCTAATAAAGAACAAAACCATTAAAATTAAAGAAAAATGGCCTGAGGTTGGCTGTTATAGGTTTGTGTGGCTATGTATAGTAACTTTTCACATTTTATCTTCAATTTCACTTTCTATACTTTTCATATATTATCAAAGGTGTGCAAATAAAGTAGTATGCCTTAATTGGATTATCGGATTAACAGTTTGGTGGCTAATATTTGCTGCAACAATTTGGATTATTCCAATTATTCAATATTCACCTTTGATGCACATAATAAATTCTAACTGGCGTTTAAGAAATAAATAAACCAGAAGAAGATAATTTTAAAGTTATTTTTAAATGATCTTATTGTAAGCAGCAGACTATGTGCTTATTGTACTGAGTTTCGCTCTCACAAAAATTAGCTTATTTTATCTTTAGTATATTTACATTTATAGGGGCAAAAGGGCAATCTTCAATAGCTGGTCTTTGGGAGTAGCGCTCGATGTTCAGTTGGAAATTAACAGAGATGCCTTATCAAAAGGCATAAATTACATTTCCATTAACTATACCCTAATAGAATTTTTCGATAAGAAAAATCAAGAAGATAAGTTAAGGAAAGAAAAAAGGAAGAAGCTTTTACTTATTATGTAAACACAGGGATTGAAGTTTGATAAAAGACTTGATATTGTTAATTCTATAAAGATGGATTAAAGCACCATGACTCAGCAATTGATATTTAATGGAATAATTACAGGAAGTATATATGCTCTAGTTGCTCTTGGATTTACTATTATTTACAGAACGGTCAAATTCTTCCATTTTGCCCATGGTGTAGTTTATGTTGCAGGAGCTTATCTGGCTTATGCTTTTTTTATTCTTCTCGGAATATCCTCGCTTATTAGTTTTTTTTTATCGATCGCTTTTGCAGCACTTCTGGGCATTGCTTTAGATAGAATTGTCTATTTCCCCCTTCGAAAACACAAAGCCCCAAATCTAGTCTATCTCATCGCCTCCCTCGGCGTTTTTATTTTCCTCCAAAACCTTATCCAACTTATTTTTGGTGCTCAAATGCGCACTTTAAGGACAGGACAAATTAAAGAAGGACATCAGTTCCTTGGAGCAGTAATGACAGATATCCAGATTCTCATTATTGTTGTCAGCTTTGTATCGTTTCTTCTGACCTGGCTATTCATACAAAAATCAAAACTTGGCAAAGCAATCAGGGCTGTAGCCGATGATACCATCGGAGCAAGGGTTGTGGGAATCAATTCAGAAAAGATAATTTTAACGGCTTTTGCTATCGGCTCTGCTCTGGCCGGAGTGGCCGGAATCCTCATTTCTCTTGAAACAAATCTTGAGCCAACAATGGGCTTGAATGCCATCTTAAAAGGGATTATCGCCTCTATCGTTGGCGGCATTGGAAGCATCCCAGGGGCATTATTTGGCGGACTTTTCCTCGGACTTGCTGAGAACCTTGGTATCTGGAAGATACAAGCAGGCTGGAAAGATGCTATCGCCTTTGCTATTTTAATCATATTTTTGCTTTTAAGACCCTCAGGAATTATGGGTGTTAAAACCAAAAAGGAACAAATTTAATCTATGGAATATTTAATTCATATAATAGTTATCACAGGAATTTATATTATCCTGACTCTGAGTCTTAATCTTATTGTCGGCTACACTGGCTTAGCTGCCTTAGGCCACATTGCCTTTGCCTGTGTGGCTGCCTATACGTCCAGCCTTCTTGCTTTGAGCTTTGGCGTATCGCCCTGGATCGGGCTTTTGATCGGAGCTATTCTAGCATCTCTTCTTGGTATAATCATTGGCTTCCCCTCTTTAAGGTTAAAAGGTGATTACCTTGCTTTAGCTACCTTTGGGTTGGGAATCATTGTCTATTCAATTGCTAAAAATTGGGTTTCATTGACACGAGGTCCGATGGGGCTTCCAGGAATACCTCAATTTTCTATTTTTGGGTATGAAATATCTAATGTCTGGAGTTATCTTATTCTAGTTTCTATTTTTGTTGCCATCGCCCTCTTAGCCATCAGAAATATTGCCAATTCCCCTTTTGGAAGGATTCTCAAAGGTATAAGGGAAGATGAGATTGCTACTTTAGCAATGGGGAAAAATGTCAATAAATATAAACTTATTGTCTTTGTTGTAGGAGCTTTTTTTGCTGGGATTGCTGGAAGCCTCTATGCTCACTATATAACTTTCATTGATCCCTCAAGTTTCACAGTAATGGAATCAATTGCTGTCCTCTTAATGGTCGTTTTTGGCGGAATGGGAAGTTTAGCTGGCTCTTTTGTTGGAGCCTGTGTTTTAGTAATCTTCCCTGAACTCTTAAGATTTATGGGCATGCCGAGTTCAGTGGCTGCTCCTCTAAGACAGATGATTTATGGGCTATTGCTTATTATCTTAATGATCTGGAGACCTCAGGGTCTTATGGGAAGATTCAGATTCAAATAATATGACAATGCTTCAAGTTCAAAACCTTGTAAAAGAATTCGATGGAATAAAGGCGGCAGATGATATCGTCTTTGAAGTTGAAGAGAATTTAATTTGCGGCCTTGTCGGTCCTAATGGGTCGGGGAAAACCACGATTTTTAATCTGATTTGCGGATATCTAAAGCCTGATAGAGGCAAAATATTTTTCGATGGAAGAGAGATAACATCGCTCAGGCCGCATAAAATCTCCCAACTTGGCATTGGAAGGACGTTTCAGAACATCCGCCTCTTTCCTCAAATATCAGTTCTGGATAATGTGATGTTAGGATTTAAGTATGATAAGGGAGAGAAGTTTTCCTCGGCTTTATTCCAGACCAAAAGAATGAAACAAGAGGAGAAACAGAACCTCCTTAAAGCCGAAGAGATTCTAAAGTTCGCAGGCTTAATGGAAAAAAAAGAAGAGCCAGCCGAAAATCTCTCACATGGCCAGAGAAAACTCCTTGAATTAGCCAGAATTTTAGCCCTTGAGCCAGCGCTTTTCCTTCTGGATGAACCCTTTGCCGGCCTTTTCCCTGAGACAAAAAGAACTATGCTTAATCTCATAAGGAATCTCAAGGAACAAGGTAAAACTATTCTTTTTATTGAGCATGATATGAATTCAGTGATGGGGGTTGCTGAGAAGGTCATTGTCCTTAATTACGGGAAAAAAATTGCCGAGGGAAAGCCCGATGATGTGAGAAATAATGAAGAGGTCTTAAAGGCTTATTTAGGAAAAAGAAGAATATGAGTAAAATCCTTGAGGTAAAAAACCTCTCTGTCTATTACGGCACAGTGAGAGCATTAGAGGATGTGTCTTTTTCTGTAAATCAAGGAGAAATCGTCTCTCTTTTGGGGCCTAATGGCGCTGGAAAGTCCACTGCCCTAAAAGCAATATGCGGACTTGTCCCCATAAAAAAGGGAGAGATATTTTTCCAAGACAAAAGCATTAATGGATTGACCCCTGATAGATTGGTAAAAAAGGGACTTTGCCTTGTCCCTGAAGGAAGAAGAATATTTATGACGATGACGGTTATTGAAAATCTGGAGATGGGGGCGTTCACCTTACCCAGAGGAAATAATTCAGAACTCCAAGGTAGATTGGAAAAAGTCTTTCATTTATTTCCCATCCTCAAAGAGAGAAAAAAGCAAAAAGCGGGCACTCTTTCCAGTGGTGAACAGCAAATGCTGGCTATTGGAAGGGCCTTAATGCTTAAGCCGACGCTTCTTTTATTGGATGAGCCGTCTTTGGGGCTTTCTCCTAATTATGTAGATGCAGTTTTTGAAAAATTAGTTGAAATAAACAAGGACGGAAATAGTATCCTGCTTGTAGAACAAAACGCTTTTAAGGCTCTTGAAGTGTGTCATAGGGGTTATGTGTTTGAGATAGGAACAGTTGCAGTTGAAGGAGAAAAAGCAGCCCTCCTGCAAAATGAGAGGATTAAAGAGGTACTTATTGGAAGTTAGTAATTCTCAGCTCCATTTACAGCACTTCTTTGGTAAGGTAATATAACTCAGCAAGGCGCGCCTGTAGCTCAGTGGATAGAGCGGCGGACTCCGGATCCGTAGGTCGCAGGTTCGACTCCTGTCAGGCGCGCCAGCTTATCTTTATTCAGCAAGTTAGCTCGTTTTTTTTGTTTCAATTATAAAATCGAGGTTTTAGCGCAAATTATTACGCCAAATTTTTTAATCAAATTCTTTTAGTTTAGAGTATAATAAAATCACATATATTAAGGGAGGGACGAGTGATAGTCCAGAATAAGCTTATATTTATCGTATTTTTTCTTTTTGCTGTTATTGTTTCTGCAGCAGGCGAAAGGCAAAAGATTGAATGGAAAGGCTCGATCGATGAAAAAAACGGAGTCAAGGTCATAAAGAATCCGAAAAAACCGATTTATGGAGAGGATGTTTTTAGCCTGGAAGAGGAGTTACGTATTGGAAAGGGTGATGGTAAGGAAGAATATATCTTTACACGTTTGTGGCATTTAGTTGTTGATGACGAAGAAAATGTATACGCTATGGACCAAGGGGAGAACCATATAAAAGTTTTTGATAAAAATGGCACTTTTTTAAGAGCGATAGGGAAAAGGGGAGAGGGGCCTGGCGAGTTGGCTCAACCGGATGAAATATTCGTCACAAGTGGCAATCAACTCGTGGTCGATGATTATATACGTAACTTAACCTATTACTCTATTGATGGCAAATTCATAAAAGCTCAATCGACAGCCAAAATATTTCCTGTTGGGATTTTGATAGATTCCTTAGGTCATATTTTAGCAATGACCAATATCAATGAGCCGGATAAATCAGGTAAAGAGATTGTTTTATATGATGAAAATTTAAATTATCTTAAAACCATCATTTCTATTCCTAAGCCGAGGCCCAATCCTCAAATTCTTGAGCCTTTTCATCCTGAGATTAATTGGGCATTATCCAAGGATAATAGTTTAATAATCTCTTTTAAAGAAGACTTTGAACTTCAAGTATTCAATGCCCAGGGGAAACTGTCCAAGAAGATTACAAAAGAGCATGAACCCGTGAAGATCACAGAACAGGATGTGAAGCAGAGAATTAGAAGAGTGCCTGAAGGCCGAAAATTAGTCGTTCTAAAATGTTTTCCTGCTGTTCATTCACTTACTGCAGATGATGAAGGAAGAATCTTTGTGCATACCTATGAAAAGGCTGGAGAAGGGAAATTCTACAATGATGTCTTTGATTCTGAGGGGAGATACATAGCGAGAGTCCCTCTTAAAGACATTCTGCAAGTTTGGAAAAAGCAAAAGCTCTATTCAATTGAAGAGGACGAAGAAGGGTATCAGTTCATCAAGAGATATAAAGTCAAGTGGAAATATTAATATAATGAATCGGCATGGCTATCATCAAAGTTCAAGGATACAGAGACAATAAATGGGTAAAGAAATAATCAACAAAAGAAGGAGGTGTGAGATGGCAACCTATATCATTCTCAGCCAGATTTCGCCGGGAGCATTCAGAGAACCCAAGGAATTCAGGAAATTGGCTGCTGACGTATCTTCAAGAATCAAGGAGGAATGCCCCGCAGTTGACTGGAAAGCGAGCTTTGCTACAACCGGGCGTTTCGATGTCATTGATATCGTCGAATCAGATGACCTGAAACAGGTCGAGAGGGCATCGATGATTATCCGTGCCTGCGGCCATGCAAAGACCGAGACAATGGTCGCCACACCCTGGAAAGAATTTCTGGAGATGCTGTAATCAGTAGTCAATCGCTCTGGTTGACTCTTCGTTGATGCCTTTGGTTTTCCTTTATATAGCCTCTCTATAAATCTAAATCTATTAATCGCATAGGATTAGAGTCTAAGCTATTTAACTCTCTTTGCTTTAATTCAATAAAAAATCTTCGGTAGGAAATAAAAAAACGCCGGCCGTGAGGTGCCAAGGTTTGGAAAGAAAGGGGAAGGTGAGGATCCTCTCCAGCCAGCGTATTCAATTATTTAGTCGCTGAAGACTAAAAAAATTGGAAAAAAAATTGAAATTTAACCCTTGAGCCTTTTTCTTGGAAAAAAGAAGAAAATTATCCCCGAATTACTGCCTTTTTCTGATGTAGATGCTTCCTCCAGAACTTCGCAGATACAGTTCCGGGCCCCCGCCGTTTATCCTTGCCCTCAACGAGCTTCTGTTCACCTCCCCCTGGATTGTCACCGGAAAGTCGGTATGGACACGGCCTCCGCTTGTGTGGGCATCGACATCGGCCTTGATATCTTCTGCGAGGGAGAGAGTCACACTTCCTCCTGAGGTTGTGAGCCGGCTATCGGATGCAGGCTGGCCGGAGATACTCGCGGTGACGCTTCCTCCTGAAGTCCTGGCTTTGATGGCACCCGTCACCTCTTCCACTCTGATGCTTCCGCCCGAAGTAGAGGCGTCAACTTCGCCCCTTGCCCTGCCGATTTTGATGCTTCCTCCTGAGGTGTGGGCAATAATGTCACCTTCAACTTCGCCGATAGTGATTCCTCCTCCAGAAGTCCTCAGCTCAGCTTTGCCAACACTGCTTGAGAGCTTGATGCTTCCGCCTGAAGTTTTTCCCAGGATTGGACCCTTAATCCTGTCAAAATGCAGGCTTCCCCCTGAGGTTCTGCTCTGGATTTGACCTTCGATGTCTTCAACTGAGATGCTCCCGCCGCCTGTCTTTAAATCAAGATTAAATTTCGCCGGGACGGAAACGAGAAATTTGACGCGGATGCTCTTTCCGAAGAGCTCATCCCAGAATCTTGTGAAGCCATCCCTTTCGTAATCTCCAGTGATATAGACAGTGTTCCCTTCCTGGCGAAAGTCAATCTTGAAATCTTCCATTATCCTTTTTGCTTTTCTGGAAATCGATGTATGGACATTCCGGAGGACTTCGACTTCAAGGCCGTTGTCTCTGCCAGCTCGAACCTCGACCGAGCCGATGTCAGATTCCAGGATAAGCTGTCCTCCTTGTTCCACCTTGAACGATTTCTTGATGGTGTCTTCGATCGAGCAAAACGCAGGGGATGCTGTCAGAAGTGCCAGAAAAGCCAGCAAAAGTAAGATTGTGTGAATTTTGCGGTTTGGATTCTTCATTTTTGCCACCTTTCGAAAGGATTGAATTACGTCCTTCAGCATTCTCGCTGATTATAAAATAAATTTTTGTATTTCAATAATTTAATACGAAATCTTAATACAAAAAGTTCCCTAAAAAAAGGAAAAAGGGGACAGGCTACTTTTTCAATAAAAAGTAGCCTGTCCCCTTTTTTCCCTTTTGCCCCTTTTCTCTATTCATTTCTATTGATGAAATTCATCTAAAAAAATAAAATGAAGACTTAAATTTGATTTTCCATGAAATTCCGTTTTTCTTTCGTTTTTTGGCTTTACAGCATTTTTTATATTCTTACCAAAACCTAATTGCTCGTTGCAGTTCAGCCAACCCACAAAAGAGGAGGTCCTTTATGCTTCGAAAAAGTTACTTCCTAATAAGGTTTTTGACGGCCGGGCTTTTCTTCTTTAGCCTTATCTATGTTCCTTTCTGTGCCGAAAAGTCTGTCAAGGTTTGGGAAGAGCCCCTTGTCGTTCCGACTTACAGAATAGGGGAGCCAGAGCTAAACCCGATTTTCTATACCGGCAGGGCTTACCAGGGAGCGAAAGGCCCTGTTTATCCTTATCCGCTCCTGGATAAGATGACAGACATCAGAGAAATGAAAACTTACAAAGCGCTTTATCTTGAAAACGATTATCTGAAAATCTGCGTTTTGCCAGAGATAGGAGGCAGGATTTTCTCTGCCCTGGATAAGACCAACGATTACGATTTCTTCTACCACCAGCATGTCATCAAGCCTGCTTTGATCGGCATGCTCGGAGCCTGGATATCTGGAGGCGTAGAGTGGAATTTTCCCCACCATCACCGGGCTTCAGGCTACATGAATATCGATTACACCCTCACCGAAAACCCTGACGGCAGCAAGACCATCTGGGTCGGCGAGACAGAGCTCCGGCATCGGATGAAGTGGATTGTTGGCCTGACTCTCTACCCTGACCGCTCTTATCTTGAAGCCACGGTCAAGATTTTCAACAGAATACCCTTTGCCCATTCTTTCCTCTGGTGGGCAAATGTTGCTGTCCATGCCAACGACAATTATCAGGTCATCTTTCCTCCGAGCACAGAATTCGCCACCTTTCACGGCAAAAATCAATTCTCCCATTGGCTCATCTCGCACGAAATTTTTAACGGCGTGGATTACACGCAGGGAGTTGATGTGAGCTGGTACAAGAATCATCCCTCTCCTACTTCTTTTTTCGCCTGGAACTGCGAAGAGGATTTTCTGGCAGGCTATGACCATGGAAAAGAAGCAGGCGTTGTCCATGTCACAGACCATCATATCGTCCCGGGCAAAAAGTTCTGGACATGGGGCACTGGCAACCAGGGCAAGATTTGGGAAAAGATTTTGACTGAGACCGACGGCCCTTACATCGAGCTCATGGTCGGCGCTTTTTCCGACAACCAGCCTGATTATAGCTGGCTCCAGCCTTTCGAGGTAAGGACTTTCAAGCAGTGCTGGTATCCGATAAGAATGATTGGTGGAGTCAAGGCGGCCAATCTCAAGGCTGCCTGTAACCTGGATGTCACTGGCACCAAGGCAAAGATCGGATTCAATACAACCTTTGAGTGCAAGGGAGCAAAGGCAATTCTTATTGAAGGAGAAAGAAAGATTTTTGAAGAGACAGCAGATATTTCCCCGGCCAAGCCTTTCTCCAAGGAAATCGGCCTTCCTCAAGGCATAAGCGAAGAAAACCTTCGCCTCTTTCTTCTTTCCTCGAAAGGCGAGACGTTAATCAGCTACACTCCTCCAAAAAAGAAGGGAGCTTCGATGCCTGAGACGGTAAAGCCTCCGCCACCTCCCCAAGAGATAAAGACAGTCGAGGAGCTTTATCTGGCAGGCTTGCGGCTTGAGCAATTTCATAATCCCGCCTTTGAGCCTTACTCTTATTATGAGGAAGCACTGCGTAGAGACCCGGCTGATTCGAAGGTCAACACTGCACTTGCTATTCTTTATTTGAAAAGGGGAATGTTCGAGGAAGCAGAGCAAAGGCTGAATCTTGCTCTCAGCCGATTGACTAAAAATTATACAAGCCCCAAAGATGGCGAGGCTTATTACTACTCAGGGATTGCCTTAAGAGCTCAAGGAAAGAATGGCGAAGCTTATGATGCTTTTTACAAAGCCAGCTGGAGCCAGGCCTGGGCTGGCGCAGCTTATTATTCTCTGGCAGAGCTCGCCTGCGAGAGAAGAGATTCTTCAAGAGCATTAGATTTTCTTGACCGGTCGCTTTCGATGAACAGCTTGAACACAAAAGCTTTGAATTTAAAGTCTGCGGCGCTCAAGAAGCTTGGACATTTTGAAGAAGCCAGAGAAATCGCCAGCCAAGTTCTTGCCTTCGACCCTCTCGACTTCTGGGCCGGGAATGAACTCTATCTTACAAATTCAGAGCTGGGGAAAAAGGAGGAAGCGCTTGAAGAAAAGCAGGCTCTAAAGATTAAAATGAGGGACGCTTCCCAATCTTATCTTGAGCTTGCTTCTGACTACGGCAATTGCGGCTTGCTCGATGAGGCTGAAGAAGTTCTCCTCAGGCTTATTGATTCTGGAAAAAAATGGGATTCGACTCATCCCATGCTTTATTATTATCTGGGATATTTCGAGGAGAAAAAGGGAAACGAAGCGGAAGCCTTAAAATATTATAAACTTGCCTCTAAGATGCCATCTGATTATTGCTTTCCATTCCAGCTGGAATCCATCGCTGCGCTCCGCGCTGCCCAGAGGCTCAACCCTTCTGATCCACGTGCTCCCTATTATCTCGGGAATCTTCTCTACGACCTCCAGCCTGAAAAAGCAATAAAAGAATGGGAGAAATCGAGGCAACTCGATGAGACATTCTCTATTGTCCACAGAAACCTTGGTCTTGCCTATGCCCGTATATTAAACGATGTGCCAAAAGCCATAACCAGCCTGGAAAAGGCCGTATCCTGCAACAGCCGTGACCCAAGGCTCTATTATGAGCTTGACCTCCTTTACGAGGCAGGCGGAATTGCTCCTGAGAAAAGGCTCGGGCTTCTTGAAAAGAATCACGAAGTTGTTCTCCAGCGCGACGATGCGCTTTCCCGCGAGATTCTGCTCCTTGTTCAGCTCGGGAAATACGAGAAAGCCGTTGATCTGCTCTCCAAGCGGCATTTTCATGTCTGGGAAGGGGGAGGAGGAATCCATAATCTCTATGTGGATGCCCATCTCTGGCGCGGTGAGGAACACTTCGCAGCTCGCAGATACAGGGAAGCTCTAAAAGATTATCAGGCCGCGCTTGAATATCCAGAGAATCTGGAAGTAGCAAGGCCAAACAGGGGCGGGAGAGATTCTCAAATCCATTATTTTATCGGCACAGCCTATGAGGCCTTGGGTGATGCAAAGAAGGCGGCGGAGTTTTATGAAAAATCAGTGGAGCAAAAGCACGGCTCATCAGAAATAGGCTATTATCAGGGCCTGGCCTTTCGCAAGCTCGGCAAAGCCAACGAAGCCGCGCAAATTTTTAATGGATTAATCCAATCTGGAAAAGCAACCCTTGAATCCGCGCCTTCCCTGGATTTTTTTGCAAAATTCGGAGAGAAGCAATCAGCTCTAATCCAAAACGCTGAAGCCCATTATCTTATCGGCTTAGGTTATCTTGGAAAGGGCAACAAGGAAGAAGCCAGAGCCGAGTTCAAAAAAGCACTGGAATTGAATATCAATCATTCCGGTGCAAAGAGACAGATGGAAAAGCTGAGATGAATAATCTTCAGCTTCCACCCTCCTTGTTAAAAGGAAAGGCAAGGGGACAGGCATTTTTTTCTAAAAATTGCCTATCCCCTTTTTCTTGTTGTTTAGCTTTTTTGAAGATAATATAATAATCCACCCTTGGAAAGAAACCGAAAAATATCTTCAGTTTGCCAAATAATTGAGGAAGCTCTTTTCAGCAAAAACTAAAAAGGAGGACTTGCCTTTATGGAAAAAAGAGAAGTTTTGGAAAAGATAGCCAAGAGACTTCGCATTTATTCCTTGAAAATGACCACAAAGGCGGGCTCAGGCCACCCCACAACCTGTTTATCCATGGCCGACTTGATGGCCTGCTTGTTCTTTGATGAGATGAGGTACAACCCTCAAGACCCTGAGGATTGGGCCAACGACGAGCTCGTCCTTTCCAAAGGCCATGCAGCTCCTATTCTCTGGGCAGCCTATGCTGAAGCTGGAATCATTCCAGAGAGAAGCCTGGTGACTTTGAGAGAGATAACGAGCGTGCTTGAAGGCCATCCAACTCCGAGGATGAAATGGGTCAAGGCAGCAACCGGCTCTCTCGGACAGGGGCTTTCTGTCGGCGTGGGAATAGCTTTGGCCATGAAGCTTGGAAAATCGCCGGCAAGAGTTTTTGTGATGATGGGAGATGGTGAGTGCGCTGAAGGCGCGGTCTGGGAAGCGTGCAACGCAGCCCGCATCCTTAAGCTCGATAACCTCTGCGCGGTTGTCGATGTCAACAGATTGGGCCAGTCAGAGGCGACGATGCACGGCCATGACCTCAAGGCCTATAAGAAGAAATTCAGAGCCTTTGGCTGGGACACAATTTCTGTGAGCGGACATAATGTCGGGCAAATCTTGCAAGCCTTTAAAAAGGCTCGAAATAACCGAGGCCCCACTGCTATCCTAGCTAAAACGAAAAAAGGAAAAGGGGTCTCTTTTATCGAAGACAAGAACGGCTGGCATGGAAAGCCTCTTAAGAAAGAAGAGCTGGAGAAGGCCCTTAAAGAGCTCGGCCCCATGCCTTCTGTCGAGGCCAAAAAGTATGTTAAGAAGCCGAGAAAAACAAAAAGCCACAAGCTCATAAAAAAATATAATTTCAAAAGAACTCATTATAAAGACAAAACAGCAACCCGCCGCGCCTATGGCTATGCTCTCTTAAACCTGGCAAAAGTCAACGAGGCTGTTATTGCCCTGGATGGAGATGTGAAGAATTCAACCTACGCTGAAGACTTCTTTGAGGCTCTTCCTCAAAGGGCATTCCAGCTCTATATCGCAGAGCAGAACATGGTCGGTATGGGCATTGGCCTCTCGGCAAAGGGCTATATTCCTTTCATTGCCACTTTTTCAGCTTTCCTGAGCAGAGCCCATGACCAGATAAGAATGGCCGGCTACTCCTTCTCCAACATTAAATTATGCGGCTCCCATTCAGGAGTCAGCATCGGCGAGGATGGGCCGTCGCAGATGGGGCTCGAGGACCTCGGCATGTTCAGGCCAATCCCTGGCTGCGCTGTCCTTTATCCCTGCGATGCCTATTCCACCGAGGCCTGCCTTGAATCCCTGGCCAGGCATAAGGGGCTCGGCTACATAAGGACAACCCGGCCGGCAACACCTCTCATTTACAATGAGGATGAGGAGTTTCCGATAGGAGGACTAAAAGTTCTGCGGAAAAGCAGCGATGATAAAGCTGCGGTCGTTGCTGCTGGAATCACAGTCCATGA
>CAZYBE010000014.1:0-19932 GCA_964645765.1 uncultured Eubacteriales bacterium | reverse complement strand
CCATGGCAATGTAACAAAACTTATTGCATTTGTATTACTTGCATAATAGTCTCTTTTCATGGTTCGCGGGTGAAAAACCGATTATGACGAATTAGTTTACGCGATGAAAGAGCTTAGAAAGAACCCTGGAAAATTTATTTTTATCGTATTCTTTGTTCTCAGCTTTTCCCTTCTATTCGCTGAAAGATTCCAGCTCCCCAAGTCAAAGAAAAACTCTTTCTTGCCAGACAGCGGGCTGGTTACGGCTGTCTATGACGGCGATACAATCAAAGTGAGGTTTAGCAGCGGCCAAGAGAGAAGAGTCAGGCTTATCGGCATCGATTCGCCTGAAACCAATGACCCAAGAGAAGAGGAGAAATTTTATGCTTTTATGGCTAAGAGGTTCACCTTTTATTATCTATACAACAGGACGGTCAAATTATCTTATGAAGAAGGGGAGATTGAAGATAAATACGGAAGATTGCTTGCCTATGTCTGGACAGAGAAACAGGGGCTTTTCAATAAGTTCATCCTCAGTGAAGGCTTTGCCTATGTCTATTTGAATTTTCCTGTTAGATATAGGAGTGAGTTCGCCGACGCAGAGCATGAAGCCCGAAAGCTGGAGAAAGGGTTCTGGCAAAAAGGGCGCTATCTTTCGATTCGAGCCAGCGAAGCAAGAAGCCATATCGGCAGCCTGATTTCTGTTCAATTCATCTGCTTAAGAGTCGAGGCAAAAGGTAAATTTGTCTTTCTTCATTCTTCACAGGAAGATTTTTCTGCGCTCATCCCTCAAGAGAATATTTCCCTTTTTTTTGAGGTTAAATCATTAGAAGGTCAAGAGCTATCCGTGACAGGCTTTTTAGAAGAATACAAAGGCAAGCCAGAGATTGTTGTTTTCTTCCCCAGACAAATAAAAGTGCTAAGCCTGAGCGGGACAAAAACTCGCAGGCTTTGCCCCAGCATCAACTCGGCAAGAACCATTCTATCTGCTGAATGTCCTTCTGCGAGGTATCATAGCCAATTCTTTTTCAGTTCCGCCCAACTTGGCAAGCCGTTTACTGCTTTCCTTGGCAATTAAGGCTTCCAAGCCAAGCTTAACCAAGGATGTTTTTTCTTTAATGCCTGTCAGTTTTGATGCCTTATTAATTAAGTCATCATCTATGTTTAACGTTATTCTCATAGCTTGACCTCTTCGATATATTATTTATCTTCATGCACATAAGATGCATCTTTGTCAATGGCTATTTTCATTTTTAAAATTCTGAGCAATCTCTGCCTCTGTCAACCAAATATCTTTCACATAATGGATATTGAATTCATCATATAAATTGCTTGCAATCTAACATGGATAATATTAATATAACACCGCAATTTAATGGGCAATTTCGATGGGACCATTAATTAGAGAGACAATCCAGCAAAAAGAATGATCTCAAAAAAAGTATATTTAATATTGACAGTTATGCCCAAAGAAGAAAATTCTGATAATTTTTTATTATCGAGGGGATAGATGCCTGAAGAGAATAATTTTCTTGAATATCACAAATCCATAGCCAGAGAGCTCGATGCCACAAAGGATAGAATCCGCCAGCTTATAGGTAGTCGACACTGGCAAACTGATGGCGAGCACAAAGAAACAGTGCTTCGCAAAGTCTTACGAGATCATCTGCCTGAATCAGTGAGTGTAAGAAGGGGATTTGTGTGTTTCAGGAACGAGACTTCTAACCAGATTGACATTCTTATTACCGCAAATGATAAACCAACACTTTTCAAGGATGGGGAATTAGTGTTGGTGACGCCTGATGCAGTAAAAGCGATTGTGGAAGTCAAAACCTCTTTGAACAGTAGATCGGATATTCAGGCGGCTATAACAAAATTGTCAAATAATATTGAAAGCATTCGATCCAATAGCAATATTGGCTGCCTTGCGGGGCTTTTCGTTTATGAGGACTCGGAAAATCAAAACATAATTGAAGACCGTATTATTTTGGAGGAGCTACAATCAGCAGCAAATGACCAGCAAAATAGGGTGATCAACTGGATAGCTTTCGGTCCAAACCGTTTTTTTCGCTACTGGGAAAGAGGTTATGATGTTTCGAGTTTATGTTCCGGTAATGTATGGCATTCATATGAATTAGCCGATGGCTTAGCACATGCATATTTCCTTAGTAACGTGGTCTGGGATATCAGTAAAGAACGTGGCATTATTGACCACCACATGCAGTATGCTTGGTTCCCTGTGGAAGGTGGTAAAGAGCAATTCCGGCGTTGGTGCATTTCCCGGTCTAACGGGCCAGCAGCAAAGTTTAGTCAAGATTGGAACCCGTGAACAGAATGAACTTAAACATACGAGCAAGGGAAGGGACAGCGACCATTAAGAAAAGAAAAACATGTGAAAGCATAACAAATCACTCGTGCGGACGTCTAATAGCCGCTGTACAGTTCTCTAGTTCGATCATACAGGAGGGATCGCATGACGGAAAAACCATCTCAACTTCCAGCTAGGGTACCAGAGAAGGAAATCGTACCGCTGTTTGAGCGTAGCTTGATGGGAGTTCGCGAAGATCTTAGGGACAATCCTTACATCAAAGAGACTCTTCGCGTTTTGCCAGCTAAAGGCTACCGAAGCTCCATCGGAAACCTCTGGAATGTTGTTGTCGATGATCTTCGGAACAAGATTATATACCGCAGCTTGGAATTGTTTAACAAGTCAGTCAACATAGGACGGGAAATCAAGACTTACGATGACTTTCAAAAGTACGTTAATGATGATCAACTCATAGAGGGCGCTTATAAAATAGGCGTCATTGGTTACGAAGCTAGTAAGGTTCTTCACCAAGCAAAAGAAACTCGCCACTTGTTCGCCGGTCATCCACGAAGTACCGAACCATCTATTATCAAGGTTCTTGCAATGATGGATGACTGCATCAAATATGTTCTCGCAGAACCATACCCTTCTCAGATTATAGATATCGGCATATATCTGCAGAATCTGGCTAAGCAGGAGTTCGATCGTAACGAGGTTGCAATCGAGGTCGCGCTTACAGAGTTGCCAGAAGTGTATAAGAACGAATTAGCCCACAGGCTCTTCTCGGCATATATCCATCCCGATTCAAGCAGCACACTTCGCTCCAACATTGAATATGTTGTGCTAATTCTCTGGAGAATCCTTTCCAAGCACGTTCAGATAGACATCGTTCGAAGAGTCGACATAGAAATATCCAAGGGGAATGCCCTTGTAACAGATCAGGCATTCCGCTTTGTTGCTCTAGTCGGAGCCACCATCTATCTTTCCCCCGCTGCGAGACGCTACAAGATACTGCCATTAGTCCAGAAACTGAAGGACGGGCTCGATAAGTGGAATATCGAAAACGAGGCCACGCGAGACCTATTCCCATTTGCATCTGTGATACCACCAGAGTGCGTCGTTGATTATGTGGGGGCACTTACACATACCTATGTCGGCCATATGGGGTCGAGCGCACGCTATAGGAGGACAGACTTCTACGCCGACGAAGCTGCTCTCCTCATAGCGAAAATGTTTGAGTTGTTTGACGATAAAGCCGCGGAAGCATTTGTTGATTGCATCAGACGAAGCGATACGCTCAAGATGCGAATTCGCTATCCTCAGAAGCTTGCGCGTCTAAGATCCTTAGGAAACATCGTTCAGAAAAAGGTCTCCACCGTATTTCCAGGTCATGATCTTCTAGATATACTTGTTGATCCTTCAAAAGAAGCAGATCTCTTTGATAAAATAAAATGACTGAACAACTGGCTTCAACGTGCAAGAAGCCAGCTGTCCGGGCTCTCCGCCAGTGAGCCTTATGTTAGGCGGAGTGAACAGAACAATGGATACCGAGTCTCTTATCAATCGTATTCGGCGGATTTATGCGTCAATTGACGCTATGCAGGAATTCAATTTTCAGAATCTTCCTGCAACTGTAGTGGAAACAGACCGTATAATTGGGATCTTTCAGGATTTCAAAGGCGGCATGTCTAAAGAAGAACTCGAAAACGTGGCTTATCTCATGATACATAATATCGCGCATCTTCAGAATCATCTCAGAAGATGGGCTGTTAGAAATAGCAAAGATGAAACACTTGTAGATAGCGTCTTTAAGAATTCCGGACATCTGCAAATCATAAAAGACCTTTCAAACAACGAAAAGCATGGTTATCCACCAAGAAATAATGGATATTCTGGAAAGGCACCACGCTTAGAAAATATAAACAGAATATGCAAGCTTACGACTTCCCCAAAGAAAGGCGCATCTATTGCTCTGACCATCGATGCCCAGGGCAGATCTAAGATCCTTGGATCTGGCCGGGCAGCTGTTATCATAACTGGAGATATTTTTGACAAGAACAATAATCGAATTGGAGATTTACATGACACTGCACTAGCTGCAATCAATTCCTGGGAGATGTTGCTTAAAGATTTTGAGTTCTGATTTTCGAAAGCTAAAGCATGTAACAAATGCATATACTGGAGCATCACCGCGCTAGCGCCCGGATGATGCGCGCTGATGCGAAACGCTAGGAACTACGATGGACTAACCTAATGGATTCTAACGAAGAATAGTCACATGGCGCCGAGAAAGAATACCATCCGCCTCAGCGAAGCTGATGTGAAGTTGTCGATAGGGGACTGGCTTTCTCAACTTGGGTTTTGCGTCTTCGATGAGAAGATCAATGTCCAACGCCCTAAGTGGGGATTATTCGATGTTCGAAACATCCAACAGGGAAAACGGCCAGACCTCCTTGTGTGTGGGAACCTTTCCGCCGCAAGAAGCTTGAAGCGGAACTCATATATAGCAATCGAGATAAAGTGCGGGTACAAGCACAAGGACATACTTGACGGGTTTGATTCAATCCTCGACTACTTTGCGGATTACCTCTGGGGAGCTGAGTACCGCATCGACGACAAGCCAATCGAAGTCGCAGCATTCGTGTTCGCAACAGTGTTCAGCCCCAGTGGCTATCTATTCGAGGAAGAGGGTAAGTTCAGCCCAAAGGGCGTCGTTCGAGGGCCTTGGGATGCGTACCCAATGACATTTACAATCTCCAGACTCCTCTGGCGCCAGAAAGACAACACACTCAAACGGTTCCAGGTTCTATCCGGCATCCCTAAAGTAGAGAAGAAGCTGAAGGCCAACCTCGCTACCGCTAGGCACAGCCCTGAAATAGGTACCCTCGTCTGCGACCCGAAAGACAATAGCGCTGTTCTTCTGATGTTGTCCGCGAATCCGTATCATTGGCATCTTGAGCCTCTACAGAAGCCATCTCGTGCCGCTTAACAGATCAATGAAGCTAACCTGGGTGGCTGGCAAAAATTTTGGCTTATTCCCCCCTCATGTTGTCTGGGAATGAACAGACAGAAGCGTTAGCTATCGGGCTACTCAACTCGAGACCATTAATTTTATTTGGCCAATTTTTCAGAAAATACCATCTAAGTGCTTAGGGGATATTATATGGGTTTGACATCAAGTTTCTCTTGGATTATAAATCCTTTTACTTGAATCAGAGCAGAAGAGATGAAAATCTCGTTCAAAGGAGGGAAATCAGTTAATGAAAAAATATAGATTAAAGCTTTTTACCCATATCTTTATCGTCTCAATTCTTATCTGCACTCTTTTCATTTCTTCGCCTCCAAGCTTCGGCCAGGCCCAGGCTCCAAAAAGCGCCAATCGTTATGACCCGGGCCTCTATCAGGCCATGAAGTGGCGCTGCATCGGGCCTTACCGGGGCGGCCGGGTGACAGCAGTTGCCGGTGTTCCTGGCAAGCCTTTTGTTTATTATTTCGGAGCAACAGGCGGAGGAGTGTGGAAGACAGAGGATGGAGGCCTGAATTGGCAGCCCATCTCCGATGGCTATTTCAAAACAGGCTCTGTTGGAGCCATCGCTGTTTCTGAATACGACCCGAATGTCGTCTATGTCGGTATGGGCGAGTCTCCGATTCGGGGCAATGTTTCCCATGGCGATGGCATGTATAAATCCACTGATGGCGGAAAGACCTGGAAGCAAATCGGCCTCAAGGATACAAGCCAGATTTCAAGGATTCGCATCCATCCCCGCAACCCTGACCTTGTTTATGTCGCAGTGCTTGGACATGTTTATGGGCCAAATGAGGAAAGAGGAGTCTTTCGCTCCAAAGATGGCGGCCAGACATGGGAGAAGATTCTTTATCGTGACAACAAGATCGGCGCCATCGACCTTATCCTCGACCCATCAAATCCGAGAATCATTTATGCCGCACTCTGGGAATTTTACCGCACGGCCTACAGCCTTTCCAGCGGCGGACCTGGAAGCGGTCTATTCAAATCCTTTGATGGAGGAGACACCTGGACTGAGATTTCCCGGAACAAGGGTCTTCCTCAGGGCGTTTTGGGGAAGATCGGAGTCACAGTATCTCCAGCAAAGCCGGAGCGTATCTGGGCGATTATCGAAGCTGAGGATGGCGGCGTTTTTCGCTCGGACGATGAAGGAGCGACCTGGCGCAGGATGAACGATGACCGCCGCCTTCGCCAGCGCGCCTGGTATTACACCCGGATTTACGCCGACCCGAAGGATGCAGAGACAGTCTATGTCCTCAACACCGGATTTTACCGCTCTGTGGACGGAGGAAAGACTTACAATTCAATCCGCGTTCCACATGGCGATAACCACGACCTCTGGATAGACCCTGAAAATCCAAATAGGATGATAAACTCCAACGACGGAGGCGTCAATGTTTCCTTCAACGGCGGCCTATCCTGGACAGCCCAGGACAATCAGCCGACAGCCCAGTTCTACCATGTCACAACAGACAGTCATTTCCCTTACCGTGTCTATGGTGCGCAGCAGGATAACTCCACGGTTCGAATTGCCAGCCGCACCACAGGGAGCGGAATCGATGCCACGGATTGGTGTGATGTTGGAGGCGGGGAGAGCGGTTTTGTCGTGCCCCGGACCGATAATTCTGAGGTTGTTTATGCCGGAAGCTATGGCGGCTTGATCACCCGCTGGGATTCGCGGACACTCCAGACCAGAGTCATCAGCCCCTGGCCGGATAATCCGATAGGCTGGGGCGCGGCTGAATTGAAATACCGCTTCCAGTGGACATCTCCAATTCTCGTCTCCAGGTTTGATTCCAATGTTCTCTACCATGCTGCCCAACTTCTTTTCAAGACAACAAACGAAGGCCAGAGCTGGGAGGTCATCAGCCCTGACCTCACCAGAAATGACAAAGAAAAGCAGCAGTCTTCAGGAGGCCCTATCACCAAGGACAATACCAGCGTTGAGTATTATTGCACGATATTCGCCCTGGCAGAGTCTTATCAAAATCCAAACATTCTCTGGGCTGGAACAGACGACGGCCTGGTTAGCATAACCAGGAATGGAGGTAGAAACTGGGAGAACATCACTCCAAAAGACTTGCCGGAGTGGAGCTTAATCAGCATGATTGAGCCTTCGACTTTTGACGAGGCCGCTGCTCTCTTAGCCATTGACCGGCATGAGCTGGATGACTTCAAGCCATATATCTACAGGACAGAAAATTACGGCAGGACCTGGAGGAAGATTTCCAACGGCCTTCCTGACAACACCTTTGTCAGAGTTATACGCCAAGACCCCAGGAGAAAGGGCCTTCTTTATGCAGGAACCGAGACAGGAGTATTTGTATCCTTTGATGATGGACTGAGCTGGCAGTCTCTTCAGCTCAACCTTCCTGTTGTCCCCATCCACGACATGGTTATCAAGGATGATGACTTGGTCGTTGCCACTCACGGCCGCTCTTTCTGGATTCTTGATGACTTAACCTCTTTGTATCAAATAGCCGCTGGCCTCGCTGAGGGAGATTATTATTTATTCAAACCGCGCAATGCCTATCGTCTGAGAGGAGGCGACACGCCAATTCCCAATATGGGTCAGAATCCGGCCAACGGCACGATTGTTTATTTTTATTTTAAAGAAAAGCCTTCAGAGGAAGTCACCCTTGAATTCCTGGACTCGGCTGGCCGCTTGATACGGAAATTCTCAAGCAAAGCAGAAGGGGAGCAAGGCCCGGATGAATTTTCTTTCGAGCGGCTTCAAGGCCCACAAGCTCTTGCGGCCGAGCCTGGCATGAACCGCTTCATCCTGGATATGCGCTACCCTGATGCGGAACGGGTTCCAGGCGCTGTTCTCTGGGCAGCAACGGCGCGCGGGCCTGTGGCTGCGCCTGGAATGTATCAGGCCAGGCTGACTGTCGGTGAAAAATCGATGACTCAAACCTTCGAGTGGAAGAGAGACCCTCGCCTCTTGGTCACCCAGCAAGACCTTCAGGAGCAGTTTGATTTTCTTATAAGAATCCGCAACAGGATTTCAGAAATAAACAGGGCTATCAACGAGTTGCGGGATGTCAAAAAACAGATAGGCAACATTTTGAGACACGTCGAAGACAATGAAAGGGGAAAGGAAATCATCGAGCAAGGAAAGCTTCTTCAGAAGAAGCTCACCGCAGTGGAAGATGTGCTCATCCAGTCAAAATCCAAGAGCGCCCAGGATGCTCTGAACTACCCGATCATGCTCGACAACAAGATTGCGGCTCTGGCTTCAGTCGTTGCCAGCGCCGACACCCGGCCCACAGAACAGTCCTACCAGGTTTTTAAAGAGCTGTCAGCAAAGGCGGACGAACAGCTTGCAGCGCTGAATTCTATTTACGGCGAGGATGTTGCTGCCTTTAACAAATTAATCAGGAAAGCAGAGATTCCTGCAATTACAATAAAAAAATAACGGGCTGAACTCGCATGTATAAAAAGGTTACAAAAGAAATCACAGAAAAATTAGAGAAAATCGTAGGCCGCAAAAACTTGATTCTCGACCCGGAAAAAATGGCTGATTACAGCCATGATGAATTCTGGCTGACGGAAATCGCCCGAATGCCTGAGGTTGTCGTCAAGCCGCAAAGCACAGAACAGGTATCAGAAATCCTTCGCCTGGCAGAAGGGGAGAGGATTCCAGTGACTCCGCGCGGAGGCGCAACCGGGCTCTGCGGGGGATGCGTTCCTTCTTTTGGAGGGATTGTCCTGTCGCTCGAGAAAATGAACCGAATTGTCGAGGTCGACAAGGAGAACCAGATGTCTGTTGTCGAGGCAGGAGTGACTCTAAAGGATTTTTACGAAGCTGTGGAAGAGGCAGGGCTTTTCTTCCCTCCTCATCCTGGTGAGGAAAGCGCCATGTTCGGAGGCCTTGTGGCCACCAATGCCGGCGGAAGCCGCGCGGTCAAATACGGAGTCATCCGGAATTATGTCAGAGGGTTGGAGGTTGTCCTGCCAGGAGGTTCGGTCGTCCATTTGGGCGGGAAACTGATGAAAAGCAGCACAGGATACAGCCTTCTCAATTTGATGGTCGGCTCTGAAGGGACGCTGGGAGTCGTCACTCGAGCCACGATTCAGCTCATGCCTCCTTCTCAAGCAACGAGGTCTCTCATCATTCCTTATGATGACCTGGAAGATGCCATCGATACTGTTCCTCTTCTCATGCGGAGAAAGATATTGCCCATGGCTGTCGAGTTCATGGAGAAGGAGGTTGTCCAGATAACCGAGGAATTTCTCAAGAAGAAATGGCCCTGCTCGCAGGGAAAGACTTTTCTTCTGATAATCCTCGATGCCTCAGGCGAAGAGGAGATGAACAGGCTCTCTGAGACCGTGGCAGAGGTTTGTATGCAAAAGGGCGCTCTCGACGTTTATGTCGCAGACAGTCCTGATAAGCAGAGGCTTGTCCTGGATATCCGCAGCAAATTCTACGAGGCGCTTAAAGCCGGAGTGGTCGAGGTCCTCGACATCTCAGTTCCAAGGGCTGAGATTGCCAGGCACGTGAGGAGAGTTCACGAGATTTCTGTGAAGCACGGCATCTGGCTTCCAACCTATGGCCATGCTGCAGACGGAAATGTCCATACCCATATCATGAAGGCTCGCTACGAGGGTGGAAGGCTCATTCCTGTTCCCGAGGATGAGTGGCGCAAAAAGAGCGAATTGGTCCGTGAAGAGCTCTATCGCGATTGTAAAGAGAGAGGTGGAGTGATTTCCGGCGAACATGGAATAGGGGTTGTGAAGAAAAATTTCCTCTCCTATGTTCTCGGGAAGGAGGAAATTCAGTTGATGAAAGGCATAAAGAAAATTTTTGACCCTCATCATATCCTCAATCCTGGTAAGATATTTGATTGAGAAAAGGGACAGCCCCCTTTTTGAAAGACGATATGAAAATACTCATAATTGGCGGGACGCGATTCTTCGGCTACTTTATTGCCAGACGCCTTGTCGATGACGGGCATCAGCTCGCTCTTTTCAACCGCGGGAAAACTCCGGATGATTTCGGCGATAGAGTTAGACGCATACGCGGAGACAGAAACGATTCCCGAGATTTTTTAAAGAAGCTAAGGGGAGAGGAATACGATGTCGTTATCGACATGATTGCCTTCGAAGCCGAAGAAAGCCAGACAGCCGTAGAGGCTTTTGCAGGGAATGTCGGCCATTTTATTCACATCAGCACCGGCTCGGTCTATATTGTCACCAGGGATTTTCCCTGTCCCCTGCGCGAAGAGGATTTTGACCGCCCTCTCTATCCCAGGCCAGAAACAGACGACGAATGGTGGAATTACGGATACCATAAAAGGAAATGCGAAGAAATTCTCCGCGAAGCTTTCGAAAATCAAGGCTTTCCGGTGACCATGCTCCGCCTTCCGATTGTCATCGGTGAGAGGGACTACACGCTCAGGGCTTATTCCTATTTCATCCGAATTCTTGACGGAAAGCCTTTGATTCTTCCTGACAGCGGCCTGAACGTTTTCACCCACATTTACCAGGATGATATCGCGCGAACAGTGGCCATGAACTTGATGAATGAGTCGTCTTTCGGCCAAGCCTACAACCTCGCTCAAGCTGAAATTTTAACTTTGAGAGCTTTTGTGCTGAAAGCTGCTGAAGTTTTGGGCAAAAAGGTTGAGCTCGTGGATATTCCTTCTTCTGTTTTGGAGGAAGCAGGATTGGGGACAGCGTTCTCGCCTTTTTTCACGCGGAGGCCATTTGTTCTGGACACTCAGAAGGCGAGAAGAGATTTGAATTTCCTTCCCACTCCTTTTGAAATCTGGATAAAAAGGACGGTCAACTGGTTTATCAAGGATTATAAGGGCGGGCCGCCCGAAAACTACAGGATGAGAGAAAGAGAGATAGAAATCATCGAGGATTACAGGGAAGCCGTGAAAGAATTTTTATCTTGAAAGGGATCAGGCTAAGTGCTTCGAAAACAGGTAAAAGAATTGATCACTAAAAGGAGATTTAAATGGCTGATTTGAGTACTTCTTATATGGGACTAAAACTCCGCAACCCGATCATCGTCTCCAGCTGCGACCTGACCAAGACTTTAGCCGGAGTTAAGAAATGCGAGGAATCAGGCGCAGGAGCAGTCGTTCTTAAGTCTTTATTCGAGGAGCAGTTTCAGATAAAAGAAGAGTCTTCGCTTGAAGGATATGGCATTTTTCCTGAAGCCCTGGATTATCTGCGCAGTGGAGGATTGCTGGAGTATGCCCCCCAGCAGGTCTGCCGGATGATTGAGGAAATCAAAAAAGAGGTCAAGATTCCGGTTATTGCCAGCATCAACTGTCAATCTCACCGCTTGTGGCCGAACTTTGCCCATCAGCTCCAGGAAGCAGGGGCGGACGGCCTGGAGCTCAACATCTACTTTCTTCCTCTTGACCTTGGGATTCCTGGAAAAGAATATGAGGAGCGGCACCTTCAGATTCTGGGTGAAGTGAAAAAGGCGGTTTCTATTCCGGTTGCTGTCAAATTGAATCATCAGATGACGTCCATCTCTTACCTTGCCTCCAAGCTGGCAGAAGCTGGCTGTCATGCGCTCATTCTTTTTAACTGGTTCCTCGAGCCTGAGATTGATACCGAGAATCTCAAGACAAAAAGCATAATCGGCAGAGGAAATTTTCATCAGTCTTTAAAATGGGTTGCGCTTCTTTCAGGAAGAGTCGATTGCGATATCGTTTCTTCTGGAGGAATCAGCAGTGCTGAGGATGTCGTTAAACAGATTCTTGCCGGGGCTTCTGCTGTCCAGGTCTGCTCTCTTTTCTTCCAGAAAGGGCTCAAAGCTATCGAGAGCCTTGTCCGAGGAGTTGAAGCCTGGATGGACAGGCACCGTTATTTGAAGCTCGATGATTTCAAAGGAGAGCTTTCTTTTAAAATGCAGGAACTGGCCTTTAAAAGAAGTGGAGAGGCAGAGGCTTATTTCCGGGCTCAGTATTTAAAAGCCTATTCGAGAAGATAGAATAAAAAATAAAAAAGTGATAGACTGATTAAGAAAAATGGGAGCTAAAATGGAAAGAGTCACTGAAATCTTCGTTATCCTGGAAAATCGGCCCTCAACCCTAGGCGAGCTGTGCAGCCACCTGGCTGAAGAGGGAATAAACATCGAGGCCATCGGGGTCTTCCATGATGCGGCCAAAATTTATGTCAATAACATCTCAAAGGCTCAGAAACTCCTCAACAAGCTGAACTATACCACAGAGCTGAGGGATGTTATAAAAGTTGACCTTGAGAACAGACCAGGAGCATTGGCGGAGTTGACCACGAAGCTGGGGAACAAAGGAATCAACATCGAATACTGCTACGGAACTCTGAGCAAGAAAGGAGACCGGGTTTCGGTTATCCTTGATGTTTCAGATATCGACAGGGCAATCAAGATTCTGAAAGAATAAGCTATTGAGAAAACATGAAATAAGGCTTAATGGCTTGAAAATTTCGTCTCTAATTCTGTTGGTTGGGTTAGGATTTTGGCTGTTGCTTGTGACAGACTGCAAGGTGGTCGAAAAAAGAGAAAACTTTGAGTGCAGCCTGGTTGAGCTCAAGAAAAATCCTAATTCTGGATATTATGATGCCGTTATTAAAATCAAGAGCCTTAGCTCAGAGGATACTCTGAAAACAAACTTTGTTGTTTTTACTCCGACCAGCTCCTATGAATTAACAGACCTCTCTTTTATGGAAGATGGACAAGACCCAGAGCGGCTTGAAGTTGGAGATGTTTTTACAGTTCCCTTGCGCAAGCCTGATTGGAAAATTTCCATAAGAGGGCAGAATGGTATCCAGTGTGTCGAGAATTTTTGGGAGATGTTATCTGTTGATGAGCAATGGCACCCGACGAAATCGGAAGCGATGGAAGTCGCCCAAAGCATTGAAGCAGAATCAGTCAACGGCCTTCCGAAACCTGTGGCAAAAACTCTCCCTGAAAAGTGGCAGCTAACCGAGGAGAAACTTCCGGAACACGATGACCCTACCGGATATATCATCTATCAAAAGGTGCGTGCCGAAGAAGTCAAAGAAGAGGTCTATATCACCTATTCCTTTTTAACCCAGTCTGAAATCAAAGAGATTTCTTCGACTTCAGATATCCAATTTCTTTCCCATTGGGCAGACTGGACAAAAAAGTCCGGGAAGTCAACGACAATTGCCGGTCATGATGCCATCTTTTGGGACATGCAAGATATGGGCGAATTTGGCTGGGCTTTCAGATACGCTTACATAGATTCAGAAATGGTCATTCAAGTTGACATCAATGCCGATCCCCTGGAGTGGGTCAAAACTGACCAGGAAAAAATTCTGGAAGGAAAGACAAAAAATGTCTTCCTTCGCTATGGAATTGGGCCGGTGGGAGAGCTTGAATGGCAGATTATGATTGAAATCCGGATGAATGGGGAAGGAACATTCCATAAAAGGTCCAAGGAGGGAATCGTTATCCAAAAAACATTCCATCTGGACGACAGAGAGCTCGATGAAATTCAAAAATCCATAAACGAGAATCAATTCAGGCAATTGCAATCACGATCCGGCCTGCCGGGAGGAAAGACTTCATTCCTCTCCGTGAAATTTGGTGATGAATATCATACAGTGGAACTTAAAAATGTGGCAGTTCCACTTTATCAGAAGATAGAGCGGACCATACAGAAAATTGTGTTGCCCAAGGTGAATGAAACAATAAAATGATATAGAGAAAAAGGGGACAGTCCCCTTTTATTTATGGAAAAGAAAGCATTTTTCTTTTTTCAAAGATATCAAATTTTTAGTTTTAGAGTGTCTAATTCGTCAACTAAATAAACAGCGTGACGTCGGATTGCTGGGCCTGCTCGATAAAAGTAGCAACTCCGACGCACTGGGCAACCTCATCGATCATCGTCTCTTTGGGAATTTCCATGACTGCCATGCTCATCTGGCAGCCGTAGAGCTTGACGCCTAAGTCGATGGCCATCTTCCTGAGCTCAGCCAGAGAAGGAACATTCTTGGCCTTCATCATCTTCTTGAACATCCAGCGCCCGATTCCTCCGAAGCTCATTTTGCTTGGACTGGCGCGGTTGATGTCTCCGCCGTAGAAAAGGCCGAGCAAGCGGCCAAAAAAGCTTTTTCCTGTCCTTGCTTTTTTCTTGAGTGCCCGCAGTCCCCAGAAAGTGAAAAACATGGTCACATCCATGTTCGAGGCAGCAGCTCCGGTGGCGATGACGAAGGCGGCAAACAGTTTATCCATATCACCGCTGAAAATAATCATCGAAAGCTTTTTCTTTTTCTCTTCTTTCATTGTTCGAAAAGCCCTCCTTGGGTTAAGACTTTCAGCCAATGGCCGCTCTAGTTTTTTATTCCGCGAAGCCAGCTAATTTTGATTAGATTCGCTGCTGAAGTCGGAAGATTTAAAGCCCTCTTATTTAAAACTAAATAATGGAATTGGGCCCGTTCTAAAGGGCAGTTCCTTTTGCCCTGAAGACGGTTCAGTCCTTTTCCGCTAATAGCTTTTATTCATCTTGCGAATTCTATTCAGTTTCTGGGTAGAGCAGGGAATTGAGCAAGAATTTAAATGTCCCATGCGATTGAGCACGGAACTGGCAGCGAATGCCGATGAGGATGACATGTCCTTTCTTGTACTGGGTGTCGACCACTGCAGCTGTGCGGGCAATCGTATCCTCTCCCAGAAGCCAGCCGCTCAGTAAGACGTTTTCTTCCGGATAGCTGGCTACAACTTTTCTGTCCCATTCTCCTGAAGGAATCATGGTGTTGAAAGCAAGGCTGTTGGAGAACATGGCCCCAGTCTCTTTGGGCAATCCGTATCCCACTGGAGATTGATTGTCGACGATGATTTTCAGGATAGATGTCGGGCAGAAGAATTTGGTTCGCTCCACTCTTTCCAAGGCATTCCTGGCTGGAACGCCAGTAAATTCCTTGAAGACCAGTTCACAGGCATTGTTGAGCGTGACCAGAATTCCGCCCTTTTCAACAAAGCTCTTTAGAGCCTCCACTCCTTCCTTTCCAATGCCTCCTTCATATTCAGGAGGAACTTCAGTGATAAACCTGGCAAAGGGAGAGGTTGGGCTTGGCTTTCCGGAGACGATGATGTCGGCGTTTTCGTCGGCAAAGACAATCACATCGTACTTGGCCTTCAAGTCAACCTTCGCTTCTTCCTTTTGCTCCTTTCCTTCCTTGGCTTCTTTTCCTTCCCTAGCTTCTTTCGCTGGCTTGAAGTCATTGTTGTGCAAGCTCGTGAAAGGAATGCCCATGTCGTCAAAGACATACCTCGTCCAGCCTTCATCCATGTTGGCTCTCCAGGACTGGTAGAGGCCGATCCTGGGATTCTTGAGGGCCGAGTGAGGAATATCAGAGATGTTATCCAGCTCGTAGGCCTGGAGATGCCATTTTTCCAAGAGAGGTGGAAGGAGCTTTTGAACTTCTGGTGTGTTTTTGAAGATGAAACTTCCGGCTTCTGCCTTGAATCTCGGCTTTTCTATATTTTCTTTTGGCCTGAACATTTCAACATTGTTCTTGAGCAGAGCAAAAGCCACAGCGTAAGAAGCATTCATCCTTGAATCAAGGACAACATAAGCTGAGGATGGCTTTGGCGCCGCGACCGGGGGTAAGGGAACCTTTCCCAGTTTTTCAAGCTTAGCCTCGAAGGAAGTTTCAATCCTCTCGCAGTCAACTCCCATCTGGAGAGGAAGAGTCCAGCCGGCATTATCGTAGGGAGGAACAGGAGGACCGCCGGCGTACTGACGGATGTCAGGGTATTTCTGTTTTTCGAGCAGAGCCTGAGCATAGGGTTTATAGGGCTGCGACATCTTGACCACAAAAGAGCCAGCCGGATAGAGCTTTCCCTCGGCAAAGAAATCATCTTTGGCTTGAAGAATCTCCACTCCACCAAGCATAAGGATGTCAAGCATGCGAAGCGCAGTTGGGTAATCGCGCTGTTTGCCAGGGATGATGAAGGCAAAGGGCTCGCCTTTTTCTCTTGTCTCTATTGAGTTTTTATACATCCGGTAAGAATTGTAGAGGAAATCTTCCTTGTAAAGATGGGCCGTTTTTATCAGGCTCAGAGAAAGAGTCAGCTCATAATCCACCAGGTCTCTCAGCCTCCACCAGCCTCCTGGCCAGGGGTCTGGGAATTCCATTTGTTTCTGGTAATAGGATTGAGGAACTTCAGTCGGCTCGATATAGATGGGCGTGGCAACTCTGACTGAAGCCATTTCGCTCAGCATGCCGACAACATTATGCAGCCAGGAGGTGTCATCGCAGGCGCCGATCCACCATCCTGTGTAGCTTCTTCCATGGACAACGCCCTTGAATCCATTCTTCTGGAGGTCATAGGCCATATTGGCTCCGCAGAGGTTGACTGACCGCCAGAGAAGCGGCTGGACGTTGGGAATCGGAGGGTTCATGTAGGGAGGGATAAAGAGGCGGGCGCCGTTAGCGCCCATCTGGTGCTCATCGATGTGAATCTGGGGCAGCCAGTCGTGGTAAAGGACTTTGCTCACAGCCTTTGTTTCTGAGAGGTTGAACATAAAATAATCGCGGTTGTCATCGTGGCCGGCGTAATGATGATAGAGCCAGGGCATGCTGCCTCCTTCGAATTTTGTGCCCACATATTTGCGGTACCACTCGGTCACCATCTGTTCGCCGTCAGGATTTGTGGTCGGGACAATAAGAACGATGACGTTATCCAGGACTTTTTCTGAATCAAAAGGAGTGTCCCCTTTGGCCAGCTTATAGGCAAGCTCCATCGACATCTGAGATGAGGCGATTTCTGAGGCGTGGATGTTGCAGGTGATGAGAACGATGATTTTTCCTTCTTTGGCAAGTTTTTTGGCTTCTTCTGCTGGGAGGGTTCTGGGGTCTCTGAGCTTTTTTGTGATTTCACGGTACGTATCGAGCTTATCTATGTTTTTCTCGGAGGTAATGACAGCCATGACCATCGGCTTGTTGAGGGTAGAAGTGCCGATATTTAAAACCTTGACTCTTGCCGATTCCTGGTCGAGCTTCTGGAAATAGGCCAGGATTTGACTGTAGTCAGCCAGCTTTCGGTCTTCACCGACCTTAAAGCCCAAGAAATTTTCGGGAGAGGTCTGAGCGCCGAGAAAGCAGGGCAGGAAAAATGATAAAATGAGAATGACAGATGCGTTTACAACTTTCTTTCCCCTTCTCATGGAAACCTCCTTATTTTTGAATAGATGTCTTTCTATCACTTGCCATTATACCTGTCAAGCGGGATGGGGATGCCTTTTTAAAGACAGTCGCCTGCCTTCACCAGAAAAGGGGACAGGCTACTTTTTCCCCCACTTAGAAAAGTGGTCAAATTATGAAAGGGCTTCGTACTTTCTTCAAAGGAATTTTATTCAGGATTTAGAATATAAAAGCTGAATCTGAAAGATATTCTTTGCTTGATATTTGCACTTTATTGACAAAGGATGAGGATAAGGATAGCATTTTTTTGTAGTTGAGTTTGAGTTAATTTTTAAATTCTTTGCCTCGGGTCGAAGATTTTTAGAGACTAAGAATAATATGGAAAAACTGGCCGTGCTAGATGGGGAGCTAGCGGTGCCCTGTTACCCACAATCCGCTACAGTGGGGTTGAATTCCCTGTCGAGGCTGCGCTTTTTCTGGACAGTGTCCTTGTAAGTGGCGTTGATGGCCAGGGCCCTGTGCAAAGAGCTCTCTGTGAACCCCGTCAGGACCGGGAGGTAGCAGCGGTAGCAGAGTTGCCTCTTGTGCGGCAGACAAGCCTTGCCTGAGCTAACTGCAGGGATAACGCAGGGGAAGGACAGTCGGAGCAGGGTGCACGGCCATTTTCCTCTTTTATCTTGACGGCATGAATTATAAGGATACAGCAGAGCTCAAGGTTATTTTGGAAGTTGCCAAGGAGGCCATGCGCTCCATTCCAGGGGCAGTCGCCGAATTCAAGCCTTTCATTCGCTATAACCTCTTTGGTGACTCCGGCATCCAGTGCACAGTGATTCTGAGAGCTAAAGAATTTGTGAGTCAATATCTCATTAAGCACGAGTTCATTAAACAGCTTCATGCCCGTTTCAAGAAAGAGGGAATCGAGATTCCTTATCCGGCAAGGAAAGTCTATCTCCAGAAAGAATAAAGGTTTCAATGATGGTCTGGAACAAGGAAAGTTTGAAAGACTTAATCAGAGAAAAAATCGGAGACCACAAATTTATTGTTGTTTCCAATCGGGAGCCATATATTCATAATTTTACTGAAAGAGGAATCCAGTGCACGACTCCCGCAAGCGGCATGGCAGTTGCCTTAAATCCTGTGATGATCGCCTGCGGAGGCACATGGATTGCAAGCGGAACAGGAGATGCTGATAAAGAAGTCGTTGATGAAAAGGACCATATTCAAGTCCCACCCGATAATCCCAAATATACGTTGAGGCGCATCTGGCTGAGCCGAGAAGACTCAGATGCATTTTATTATGGATATTCAAATGAAGGCTTGTGGCCCCTCTGCCATGTTGTCCATGTGCGGCCGACATTCAGAGAAACAGATTGGAAGAAGTATAAGAAAGTGAATCAAAGATTTGCAGACATTGTTCTTGAGGAATTGGGCGAAGAAAAAGGCTTTGTTTTCATACAAGATTATCACTTTGCTCTGCTTTCCCGAATGATCAAAGAGCGGCGTGAAGATATCGTCGTCGCTCAGTTCTGGCATATCCCGTGGCCTAATCCTGAAGCCTTCAGAGTGTGTCCTCAGGCAGAAGAAATCCTTCTTGGTCTTTTGGGCAATGATATCATGGGCTTTCATATTCGTTATCACTGTCTAAACTTCATCGATTCTCTGGACAGGTTTTTGGAGGTCAGAGTCGACTGGGAGAGGCTTTCCGTTTTTAAAAGCGGGCGGGAAACCTTGGTCAGGCCGTTTCCGATAAGCATAGATGCTGAGACGATTGAAAATATTGCTGAAAGCGAAAACGTGGAGCTGAAAAGGCAAAGTATTAGGAATGACCACAGGGTCAAAGGCAGATTTCTTGGAGTCGGAATTGACCGCTTGGATTATACCAAGGGGATCATCGAGCGGTTCTTGGCTATTGACAGATTCCTAGAGAAGTATCCAGAATACATCGGAAAATTTGTCTTTTTTCAGCTCGGTCCCCTGTCGCGGATTCATATCCCCAAATATCAAGAATATAATGACGAGATCTACCACACCATGATCAGAATCAACGAGAAGTGGAGGGATAGAAACTGGCAACCGATTCTCCTCCAGAAATCTCATCTCAACTTAGAAGAGGTTTTGAGCTATTACCGGGCAGCCGACTTCTGCATCGTGAGTTCTGTTCATGACGGGATGAATTTGGTGGCCAAGGAGTTTGTGGCTTCAAGGACAGACCATAAGGGGGTTCTCATCTTAAGCAAGTTTACGGGCGCTGCGAGAGAATTGGAAAAAGCGCTGCTGGTCAATCCCATTGCCATAGAGGAATTCGCTGCTGCGATTAAGCAGAGCCTGGAGATGTCCGAAAAAGAAAAAGAGGAGCGTATGAGGAAGATGAGAGAGGTCGTCAGAGAAAACAATGTCTATCGCTGGGCCGGGAAGATTGTCAACGAAATGAAGAAGCTGCTTTGAGAGAAAGAGGAAATGATGAATAATCCGTTCTACTTTTATACTCGCTTGAATCTTGTTG
>CAZYBE010000013.1:48166-87687 GCA_964645765.1 uncultured Eubacteriales bacterium | reverse complement strand
AGTTTTTTTTATGATTTTTCCTTTCCCTAAGAGAAGAAATTTGTGCCAATTCCGGCTATAGTGCAATAAATATTGTTGTTACATGCGATTTTAAGATTAGTCTTTTACAGCTTATTCTGATAAAATAAAATCATGAATAGAATAAATCGTTTGGAGAAAAGCGGTATCCTTGTTCTAAGGAAGCCGGATAGGGAAAAGGAAATCGAATTTGAGTTGCAATATTTAGCATCTTTGAGTTTAAACCAGCGATTCTCGCTCATGCTCGAAAAAAGCAAGGAATTAAAAATCAACCTTATTAACAATGGACACAGAGAAACTTCTGCGATTATTAAAAGAAAATAAAGTTAAATTTGTCGTTATCGGGGCTTCAGCATTCCCTGTCTATGGATATGCAAGGGCTACTCTTGATATAGATATTTTCATTAAGCCAGAGCTGGAAAATATCAGAAGAACAATGAAAGCCTTAAAGGCGTTTGGTTATGACTTGACGGATCTCATCCCTGATGATTTTTTGAAAAGCAAAATCCTCATTCGCCAGTATACAATTGAAGCCGATTTTCATCCTTTTGTGAAGGGCATTACTTTTGATAAGGTCTGGAAGAATAGAATAAAGGCAAGATTCGGTGAGACGGAAGTCTATTTCCCTTCTTTAAATGACATGATTAAGATGAAAAAAGCAGCGGGTAGGGCAATAGACTTGGAAGACTTGAAGTATTTGAAAAAAATTAGAGAAAAGAAGTTACGAATCAGCTGAATAAAAATGAAAGACCCGAGAGCAGCATTTTTCCCAGATAGGCCTGCTCCAAAAATCCATTGATTTCAATTGAAGCCTAATTATTCCTATGCTATAAGCAGAATCGAGTTTGTAAAATTCATGAAAACTCCAGATAAGAAGGTTACATTTGTCTTAATTGTCTTGTTGAATGCTTCTCATCTGCTTCTGGCAGGGCCT
Source organism: uncultured Eubacteriales bacterium (assembly GCA_964645765.1). Classification (GTDB taxonomy): domain Bacteria; phylum Acidobacteriota; class Aminicenantia; order Aminicenantales; family Aminicenantaceae; genus CAZGMN01. The sequence goes on along the minus strand of CAZYBE010000013.1, from coordinate 86,735 downwards.
CAACAATCAGGTCAGGTGAAAGCTCATCTTATCTCAGAAGTCCTTTCCATAAAGCCGGGGCAGACGTTTTGTGTTGCCTTGCAACTCTTGATGGATGACCATTGGCATACATACTGGAAAAATCCCGGTGATTCAGGATTACCCACTAAAATCGTATGGGAGCTGCCTGATGGTTTTGCTGCTGGCGATATTCAATGGCCCTGTCCCCAAAGGTTTGAACTGCCAGAGATTGTGAATTTTGGCTACGAAGGCGAGGTTTTGCTCATCACCGAAATCGCAGCTCCCCAGGCGCTTGAATCAGGGTCAAGAGTAAAGCTTGCAGCAAGCGTGGATTGGTTGGCCTGTAAAGAAGGTTGTATCCCGGGCCATGCGGACCTACGAATTGAATTGCCGGTTAAAACCGAAGACCCAAAAATTAATAAACGGTGGACTGGTCATTTCAAGAAGACTCGCAGAGACTTACCCAAAGCAGCTTTGGATTGGAAAATAAATGCTTTTGTGAATGAAGATAAAATTTTTATTCAAATGAGCCCGCCCTTATGGTTTAAAAGAGAATTAGTGAATGTAACATTCTTTCCTGAACAGGAAGAGCTCATTAATTATTCTGAATTTCAGGGATTAAAAAGGACAAGTGAAGGGTACATTCTTGAAATTCAAAAATCAAAGTTATCAACAAAGATTCCTCTGCGACTTAAAGGCGTGCTATTTTCTCAAGAGGGATGGTCCAATCACCGACAAGAGCAGGCATTACTCGTCGATATGCCATTCAAAACAAATTGACTAATAAAACTATAGGAGGTATTCACATGAAACGAACTATCCAGGCAACGTTACTGGCAGCAGCAGGTCTTTTCTTAATTTTGGGCCCGCTGGCAAAAGCCGAAGAAACACTCGTCGGACAAGCCGCACCTAATTTTACGCTTGCCGACACCTACGGCAATAAACATTCCCTGCCTGATTACAAGGGCAAGATCATTGTTTTGGAATGGATCAATCACGATTGCCCCTTTGTAGCGAAGCTCTACAACAGTGGTAAGATGCAGGAGCTGCAGAAGACGTATACAGGGAAGGGTGTTATCTGGCTATCGATGAATTCCTCGGCACCTGGTAAACAAGGCTATCGGAAACCTGAAGAAGCCAATGAACTAACCCGGCAAAAGAAAGCTGCTCCAACGGCTCTACTTCTCGATTCCGAGGGCGAGGTGGGCAAGCTGTACGGCGCGAAAACTACGCCTCAGATGTTCATCATAAATAAAGACGGGATTTTGGTCTATAACGGGGCTATTGACGATATACGTTCTACAAATACAGACGATATTGCAAAGGCAAAAAATTATGTCCAGCTTGCTTTAGACGAACTCCTGGCCGGCAAAGAAGTGTCCATAAAAACATCCCAGCCCTATGGATGCTCGGTGAAGTATAAATAATTCCAAGGAAAAGATTTTCTGCTTTTTCCAAGATACAACGATGAGCCCTAATTTTTCTTGTGGGCAAGGCTGTTGTCAAACTTCCAATTTACATCAAAAAACCCTGCTGTAATAATAGCTGCCCAGCCCTTTTCTTTAACCGTCTCGTCATAGATGATGAAATCAGGCAGGCCCGAGCCGGAGTAGATCACATTGAAGAGGCCAGCGAGCTCCTCGGCCTTGGGGCTCGTTCCTCCTTTGATCACGAGATATTTCTCTGGGTTCAGGGGATTGGGATAGACCATCTGAAAAGCAACATCATCTTTTTCGATTTCCTGGCCATCAATAATAAGCCTTTCATTCTTGATCGAAATAGGCAGGTCTTTCTTAATCTTTGCTGTTACGGCGTTCGTCTTAGGGCCGCCGAAGAGGATAAGATTGTAGCGGTGTATAGTTTCGTTGTTTACCTCAATGTCGGGTATGATTTCGACATGTCCATTGCCTCTCAACCACCAATTCTGCGCCTCGACCCGAGCGTGATGAAGGTTTATTTCCGTCGAATCAGAATCTCCCTGGGTTCCGTAAATTAAAATAAAAGGTGAAAAATAGGCTTTCTTTATGGGCCCAAAAAAAGCAGAGGACTTGCTAATATTTTTTGCTCCTGACGGCCTCTGAAGCAATTTCTTTTTCTCTGATTTTTTGAGCTGAAATTGACTGCCCTTTTTTTGCAGGGTTATGAAGTTTTTTCCAGATAATTTGCACCTCAATTCCTGACCATTGATTTTTAAGTTAATTTCTTTTTGAGAAATCAATTCTGAAGACAGATGAACAGTGAACTGTGCGATATTTTCTGTCTTAACCGTGACTGTGCCGTCTTTTATTTCTGCGTCAATCAGAGAATCATGGTAGAGACGCTCAGGCTCATCAATCTCCAACCAGTCATTCTTGTTGTTTAACCCAATATCCGTTGTCTTGAAAATGATATGCCTGGGATTAGGATTCCTTACCTTGTTTCTCAGAAAATCAAGAAGTTCATCTGAATCGACACAGTCGATGCCTTCGGTCTCTTTGTTATCCCACCAGTGCCCCATTCCTTCGACCTCTCTATAAAGAGCTTGATAGCCCAATTTTTTTAGGGCACTGCAGAAGAACCTGGCATGAACAGGCGGCACGTTGTCATCCGCTCCGCCCTGCAAGATATAGATAGGAAGGTTCAAGGCGTTCTCCACAAAGTTAAGCAGCCTTTCCTCTCGCAGCCCCATATCTCTTATAGCAAGCAGGCCGGGGTGTCCGAAAATGTCACTCTTTCTCAGAAAATAGGGAACATAAAGCTGAAAGCTTGTCCACCCGGCGGAAGGAGCCATAGCGGCAAACAAGTCTGGATGGTGAAGCCCGATGTGCCAGGTCCCGTGGCCTCCCATGGAGTGGCCGGTGAGATAAACCCTATTGTTATCAATTGGAAATTGTGACTTGGCTTCAGACAAGACTTCAAGGCAATCCAGCCGGCCCCAATCCTGCCAGTCAAAGCCGAAGGGCTTGCGGTTGGTCGGACAGACCACAAAAGCCCAATCCTTGGCTCGGTAAGCATCAGCCTGTCCGCTGGCCTCGACTCCTGCGCCGTGCAGGCTGAGAATTAAAGCATACGTCTTTTTAGGGTCGTAATTCTTGGGCGGCAGCACTGCAAAGTATTGAACAGACCCGTCAATTCCCGAGAGAAATGTCGTTTTATAGGCCTGAGTTTGATTTCTTATCCGAAGCTTGATTTGGTCAGCGTGAGAACTCTGGTCTATGCTGACCAGAACCGGAACAGAAATGGTGTTATTTTCGCCCTGCTCTATGATCGCAGCCCTGCTTTCAATCGGAATGGGAACCTTCTGTATTGACAGCGGTGCCATCTCAGCGATGCTCACCTCTTGCTTTAAGAAGACCTGACCGTCGCCGAGCGAAAGCTTGATATTTTTCAGGGTTTTGGTTGCGGTGTTGACTACACTGACGCCGGCCCATTGCTTGAGGTGCTTTCCGACTACAGCATCAGGAACCGTTGCATCACCGGTCAAAACCATCACCGCCGCTTCGGCCGGAATGATCTTAAAGGTAAATTGTTCGCCCCTGGTCAGTTTCACCAAAATCTTATTCCTTCCGTCTTGAAGCACGACCGGAATCTTTGCATAGCCGGAACCATATATATCGCCGGGCCAAGGCTTGTTATTGAGCCTGAAGGTGTCAATCCTCTCGGCGATGACAAGCGCCCTTCGAGCTCCCTTGCTTTCAAACTCGGCATAAGCATAACTGACGCTCATCGTTCCGGCATTTCCATAAATATCCTGCAGTTGTTTCAGGTTGATGTTGTTATAGGTGATCTTGACGGTTCCCTGCTCATCCCCTTTGACCTTCATCCATTTGACCAGGCCGGAAGGTGCCATCATGCTCGTGTGCTCCAATCCCTCATAAGGCTTAATGCCGAGTTCTCCTTCGTGCTCTATCAAGTAATCGATATCTCCTTCCCTCATCCCCCGGGAAAAGGGTCCGACAGCGAGCCAGTCCTGAATCACGATGGATTCTTCAATTGTTGGCAGTAATTCAATCTTCTCATTTCCCAGTGAAACGGTGAGCGCTGATGCAATTAAAAAGATAAGGGTCATAACTTTTTTCATGATATCCTCTCCTTAAAGGATAGGTTTTCAATTTTAGGCTTCTGTTTCTCTGAGCACATAGCCCCATGAAAAATTCAAATCTGAGCTGCGTAGAGATAAGATCATCTTTATCTTTGATGATATTATCACGTTTGATCTTTAAATTAGAAGATGGCGATTTGGCATTTATATCTTTAAGAACTATTCCCAGGCTATTGAATACTTGAGGAAGGCCGTATCTTCAAATTCCTCGACCTCTGGAAGGACGCTGACCACGGCCTCCCCGAAGTCGCGGACGCGAAAAAACGTTTGTCTTCCCTTTAGGTTGAATTCCTGTTTTAGAATCTTTTATTTTCCCAAAGAAGCCCGGGGAGTTATGGTATAATGAGCAAAATGAAAATACCGGCCAAGAAGCGGCTCTTTTGGTATCTCAAGGACGGGCAGGAGTTTGACCTCGATAATCCATGCCAGGTGGATATGTATGTCCAACAGGTTCTCTCTCAGGGAAGAGTTGAGGACATCAGGGAGATGCTGAGAGTTCTTTCGCCTGAGTCTTTTCTTGCGTCCTTCAGGCGGATCAAAAAATATTTGCCTAAAGAAGTCAGAAAATTTTGGGAGGACGGGCTTGGAAGTGCTGGCGGACATCCAAAAGGAAATCCTCACCTATCTTAGGGATATCCCTGAACTCGATGCCTTCTATCTAACCGGAGGAACTGCTCTATCCAGGTTCTACCTTGGCCATCGAAAAAGCAACGACCTTGATTTTTTCACCTCTGAAGAAGAGCTTATCCAGCCGTTCAGCCTCAAAATCGAAGAGGCCCTCAAAAAAGCAGGGTTCAATGTTGAGCGAAAGCGGGGATTCCGTTCATTTGTTGAATTGGCCGTGAGCGCACACTCAGAATCGACAATTATTCACCTCGCTCTCGATTCTCCCTATAGGCTCGACTCGATCATCATGACCGAAGAATTCCCCGGATTAAGAATTGACAGCCTCAGGGATATTGCCGCCAATAAACTTCTTGCCCTTTTTGGCCGGGCCACATTGAGAGATTTTGTCGATGTCCTTTTTCTGATCAGGGAGAAATTTAAAAAAGATGACCTTATCCTGATAGCCAAAAAAAAAGACCCCGGCTTCGATCTTTATTGGTTGGCCACAGCCTTTGAACGCGTCCGCGAATTTTCTGCGGATTCTCCGGAAATGCTCCTTCTCGTGAAGCCCTGCTCGATAGAAGTCTTATCAGCCTTTTTCGACGAGTGGAGGAGAGAAATCTTCCTGGAGATTACAAAAAAGTAATCAGACCCTCGGCCTTCTTGGATTTGACTTTTCATGTTACGTTTGGATAAATAATGAGTTATTTTTTGGGGATGACCCAGAGTTCCTGGCCGGGAAAGATTTTTGACCGCTGTTTGAGCCCGTTCAGGCCGAGCAGTGTGCTGAGCTGCATCCCGAATTTTTTGGCAATCGAGGAAGGTGTGTCGCCAGCCGCAACGGAATAGATAATCGCATCTTCGGGTTTTCCAGAGCGGATCATAAGCCTCTGACCTGAATTCAAAACGTCTTCTTTGAGGTTGTTATTCTCTTTTATCTTCTCAGGTGTTGTTCCAAAGGTGCTGGCAATCTGATAAAGAGAGTCTCCTGGTTTGACGATGTAAACCAGGTTTTCCCCTTCCTTGACCAGGTCCATAAGAGGCGAAGGGGAGCTTGCCCTTCCTCCAGCCGGGATTTTAAGTCGCTGCCCTTTGTTGATGAGATGAACACGGTTCAGGCCGTTCAGCCGGGCGATGGCTGAGACAGATGTCCGGTAGCGGTTGGCAATCTCGGAGAGAGTCTCTCCTCTTTGGACATAATGGATGATGTAGCTTTCTTCTGGAGGCATCCAGCGGGGAAGGGAATTGAAGGCGAGCGTAGCTTTTTCAGCCAAGCCCTGCGGCACTCTTAAGATGTATTCGCCGTCAGGTGTGGAATTCTGCCTGAGCTCAGGATTGAGAGAAATAAGCTCTTGCTCTTCTATCCCCAGCTCTTTGGCCAAAGAAGAAAATCTGACAGGATGATTCACAGAAATCTCCTCGAATTCTGCGGCGGGGTCGGACTCTGGAAGATTGAAGCCATATTTCTCTGGATTGTTGATGATCAAAATAGAAGCCATGAAGCGGGGCACGAAGCGGGCTGTCTCGTAAGGCAGCATTTTGTAGAGGTCCCAGAAGTTATCAAGATAATTGACGTGCTGAGAGTTGATGACCCTCTGAACCTTAAACTCTCCGCAGTTATAAGAGGCGAGAGCAGTCGTCCAGTCTCCGAAAAAAGAATGGAGTTCGGTCAGATAATTTATGGCGGCGCGCGTCGATTTCATCGGGTCCATTCTCTCGTCGATCCAACGGTCTATCTTAAGACCATACCGGGTTCCAGTCGAAGCGATGAACTGCCAGAGACCCAGTGCCCGAGCACGGGAGTAGGCCCTGACATTAAATCCACTTTCAATCAAAGGCATCCAGGACAGCTCCTCTGGAAGTCCGGCTTTCCTCAACTCTTCAAGAATCATCGGCCGGTACCGGCCTGAGAGTTGGTACCATTTCAGGAAGAGCTCTCTTTCCTCATTCTGAAATTTTTTGATCTCCGCCTGGACTGACTGGTTTTCGACGATGGGAATGGTTCGATGATTGTTTCCGACTGTTCTCAGCCGAGAGGCGTAGATTTCTTGGATTCTTTGGGCGATCAAAAGCCTGAGGTCGTTCTTTTCCTGGATGAGCGCTGAGTCGGGAGGCAAGTCAAGAGACAGGATCAGCCTGAAGGCTTCGTCCAGTGCAGCCAGGGCCGAATCGAAATCTCCCTTTTCCCAAGACGGTTGACAATCTTGATAGGTGGACAGCGCTTCCTCGAGGATAAGCTGGGGGTCTTTTTTGTTTTTTTGCAGTTCATCCTCTTTGGAGACATTTCCAGCGCTTTCCTCGGCTTCAGCTTTCTCGACCGGAGGAGGCTGCTCTTTAGGTTCAGCCTGTTGTGGAATTTGGTTTTCCGCAGGGGCTTGAGGTTGAGTCTCTATTGGGTTTGGTGTTTTTAGCGAAGAACAGCTCCATAAAAAAACGATTGAAATGATTAAAGCGACTTTAAGAATCGAGCGAGCTTTTCTCATTTTCTTCCTGAATTGCAAATTTATATCATTTAGCTTTATTTGAGTCAATGAGTTCTTAAAAATCTGGCTTTCTGCCCAAAATAAAACTCTACGATACCCGAGCAAGGATGTAAATAACCTCTTGAGGTGATTCAAGAGGTGAATTGTCTTTTTATTTTCTAATCCTGGAGGATGAATTGTTTTTAAAACCCTGATTGCTTCTTGTGCCATTTCCATGCTGTTTCGATTATGGTTTCGAGGCTCGAATGGAGAGGATTCCAGCCAAGGGTTTGCTCTGCTTTTTCTTTGGAGGCAAGAAGCACCGGAACATCGCCTTTCCTCCTCGGCTTCTTCGCGTAATGGACTTTTTTTCCTGTGGTTTCTTCTGCTTTTTTTATGACCTCCAAGACTGAATAGCCCTTGGCTGTGCCGAGGTTGATGAAATCACTTTCTGCAGACGAAAGAATTTTTTTGAGGGCAAGGACATGAGCCTTGGCCAAGTCTGTGACGTGAATGTAGTCTCTGACCGCTGTTCCGTCTTCTGTCGGGTAGTCTGCCCCGAAAAGCTCGAAGCTGCGCTTTCTTCCGAGAAGAAAGAGGAGGATGTTGGGAATGAGATGGGTTTCCGGCTCATGCATCTCACCCAGCTGGCCTTCGGGGTCGGCTCCGGCCGCATTGAAATAGCGGAGCGAGATGAATCGAAGCCCGTAGGCTCTCTCATAGTCTTCGAGGATTTTCTCGACGAAGAGCTTTGTCTGGCCGTAGGGATTGAAAGGATTTAGAGGATGGGACTCTGGAATGGGAATCTGTTGGGGAATTCCGTAGACTGCAGCGCTCGAGGAGAAGATGAGATTTTTGGCTCCTGCCTCGAGCATTGCTTCCAGGAGGTTCAGGGAACTGGTGAGGTTATGGCTGTAGTATTTTTGAGGGTTTGCATACGATTCGCCGACCTGGATAAGAGAGGCAAAATGGAGGACACCCTCGACATCTTTTGACTTGAAGACTTTTTTGATGGATTCTTTATCCAGGAGGTCGCCGCGAATAACCTCTCCACCCGTAAGAAGCTCTTCTCTTCCTGTTGAAAAATTATCAAAGACGACAACCTCGAACCCATCCCGGATAAGCTCTTTGACAGTGTGGGAGCCGATGTATCCGGCTCCGCCAGCCACGAGAACTTTCATCGCTGCCCTTTTCTGATAATATTTTGAGCGAGCTCGAGTCCATCTTTTTTTGTCTCAAACTCGTTATCGAGCTGAAGCTCGTACAATTTCTTGAGGATTTTTCCCATCCCTGGACCAGGAGCAACTCCCATTTCTATTAAATCCCTGCCCATGATCAGGGGCTTGATCGTTTCTTTGCTGACTCTGAGCTGCGCGAATTTTTTAAGCAGCCATTTTCCCCCTCTGTCCAGGTCCTTGACCGGCATCTCCTTTCTTCCCGCCCTGTCAGCTGCGTCCAGGTAAACGAGAAGCTCGATCTCTCCGTTGATGTCTGCGGCCAGGCGGTTGAAGGCTTTTCTGGTCACGACATCGCGGTTCGACCAAATTTCAGCGGCGCGGTGATGGCAGCGGATAAGAGAAGGAACCATCTTTTTCAAGTTATATCCGTTCCAGGAAAAGATTTTGAAACGGTTGAATATTTTTTTTGTTATTTTTTCGCTGAGCAGATCGTGGCCGTTGTTGGTGATGACCATCCTTTCTTTTTTATACTCCCATTGGGCTGTGGCTGGTTTTCCAAGGTCATGATAGAGAGCGGCAAGAAGCAGGCAGAGTTTTTTCTCCTGCGACGGGAGGAAAAGGTCGGCCAGCCTTTTTGCCTGGTCCACTGCGAGCTTGGTGTGGTGCCAGACAGTGTGATGGCCAAACTCATCCTTCTCGGGATGGAAGCGTGGGTCCTGGATGGATAAGGTCAGGCTGTAGACTTCAGGAAAGAGCTGGCGCAAGACGCCGAGCTTGAACAGTTCTTCAAGGCCGATTGAAGGCAAAGGTGACAAGAGGAGAATCTTGAACAATTCCTCGTTCACTCTCTCCACACTCAGACCGGTCAAGTCAATCCCTTTTGAGGTTTCATAGATCTCAGGGTCGACGCTGAATTCAAGGATTGAGGCGAAGCGGGCCACGCGCAGAACCCGGAGAGGGTCTTCGGGGAATGCCGCAGGGTTGGTCAGCCTTAAGGTCTTGGCTTGAATGTCTCTCCAGCCTTTGAAAGGGTCGATGAGCTTATTATCCGCGAGCCTGAGAGCGATGCTGTTGCAGCGGAAATCCCTCCTTTCGAGGTCTTTTTCCAGGGGAAGGTCCGGGTCGGCGGAGATGAGAAAGTCCTTGTGGCCTTTGACCGCAGCCTGCTTTGATATATCTTTCCTCGGCAGGGCAATATCGTATGTTTTTCCCTGGATGGTGAATTTGATGACCCCAAAGCTTTTCCCGACGAGGTCGACCTTGCCCTGAGGGCTGATTTTCGCGATAATCTCTTCCAGGGGATGATGGGTGATGAGGATATCGACATCCTCGGATGGAATTCCCCTTAGAAGGTCGCGGACATAGCCTCCGACGGCATAGGCTTCTTCGCCGAAAAGGCGGATAAAGAATTCCTTCTCTCTAAATTCAGCCTGAAGTTTTTTCATGGCACCTTTTCATTACTGGATTTTTATAATTCTATCTTTATTTTTTGAATTTTTCGAGAAGCTCTGCTACGGCATCCTTGTGGACCATAAAGGTCAGCATCTTGAGCTTCATATAGTCATCCCTGTAGAAATAATAGCCCTTAAACTTTCCTTTGAAAGCGCTGCCGCCAGAGTCTTTAATCAGGAACCAGGAATAGCCTGGGGATTCTTTGTATCCCACGATATGGATGGCGTGGTCATCGGTCGAGGTGCGGTTATCGAACCTGAATTCCCGGCTGTCCTGGTCGATAAGCTTGGCCGGAAGGTCAAAGGTGGGGACGACGGCGATATCATCTTCACCGCTCATCCCTGGCTCTGATATGTCTCCGCCGATGGCTAGGCTATAGCCTTTTTTGAGGGCTTTGACAATGGCATCATAGAATTCTGGAAGAGGAACGTTGTGATAGTCCTGGCTGTGCCACCAGTTGTCAGGGACCTTGTATTCCCCTTTGGTATAAAACGGAAGATATTTGAAGCTCATGAAGTAGACATAGTCATCCAGCGGAAGTTTAAGGATAGTTTCGAGATATTCTTTAGGAGTCATAGTCCGGCCTTCGACTTCGATCGTTTCTGGCGGCTTTCCCAAGTATTTGTTCAGGATACTTTTCACGTAGGAGATAGCTTTTTCCTCATCCCAGTACTCGTTTTGTTTGCAGAATTGGAGGTAATTCCTGAGTTCTTTGTAGAGCTTGCTATGGTCATGCTCTGTCTGGCCCGAGAGGAGTCCGGAATAATCCGTAGCTCTCACCGCACCATACTGCTTCATTCGGGCTGCGACTGCGTTGTTTTCTGACCCATGCTCGAAGTAGGAATTGCCTTTTTCCTTGATGAAGCGCCGCGCCTTTTCTACGAATTCCCAGTAGACCGTATATAATTCGGAAAGCTTCACCTCGCTTTTCCCCATGCGCTTCATCTCAGACTCGAGAAAAGAAGTTGTCGAGAAGCACCAGCAAGTTCCGGTGTTACCCTGGCGGAGAGGAGGAAAATGGAAAAATGGCTTGAACTCCTCCAGCGAGCCCGGCTTTTCAATCCTGGATAAATCAAAAGAGAGGTATGTCCTCTCTTTTCCTTTGACGTCTCTTGTCTTATAAACCACGGCATCTTTTTCCTGGAGCTCTTTGTCTGAGATTTGGATCATCTGTTTTTCAACCACTTTCTCTTTCTGAGCGCAGGAAGTCAGGCTGAAGCTAAAAAAGAGGAGAAGAATGCAAAAGAGAATGGGAATCTGGAATTTTTTCATAAATCCTCCACAAAAATCTCGAAGAAGGCTCATCTGCCTTTTTTCCGTATTATTATAAGAACACTACCCCTTTTGTTCAAACGATTTTTAAGATAATAAAGAATATCCAATTCAGTGACTAAAGAAGGTTTTGGGAAATAGCCTCGCTCCCAATCGGATTTTTAACGCCATCTCCATTCGCTCTTTAATTTTTTAGTGGCTTTATAACAGAGCTTGTTCTCTTTTAGATGATATTGTATTCTTTAATATCAAAGGATAGGAAATTGAAAGAATTGAGGGAAAAAATTTGGCTGTCCCTGGCCTATATATTTATTTTTACTGCAACAGCACTTTCAGCTTCTTCTAAACAGGAGCTCAGAATTTCTCTTAAAGAGACGGCGATCAAAGACTTCAATGTTTCCGGCCTTTCTCTTGTTTTTTTTCTGACGATATCCAATTCTTCTTCTTCCCCCTGTTTTCTTTCTGGCTATGATTATCGCTTTGTGGTCAACCAGAAGGAATACCTCCGCCTGACCAATTCCTTGGAGAGGGGTATTGAAATCGAGGCGAAGAAAGATAATCTTCTTTCCTTTCCACTCAAAATAAGCTACGCGAATCTTTTCGCAGCTATTGCCGGAATCGAAAAAGAGGATAAAGCCCAGTGCTACTTCTCGGGGACACTGACTTTTACCGATAGCAAGAAGGAGATGGAACGCTTTCCTTTCGCCTTTTCCGCAGAGTTTCCAATCTTTAAGAAGCCTGAGGTCGAATTCCATTCTCTCAAAGTGAAAGACCTGACCGTCGGTGGGGCGGATTTAGATTTTGAGCTGAGCTTTAAGAACAGCAACTCCTACGAACTTTTTATAGATAAAATAAGCTATATTTTTTACCTGGGAGAGAAGCGGTTAGGGAAAGGCACGATCAGGGGCGATAAGAATATCGGGGGCCGGGGAGAAAAAGCCTTCTCCCTTCCATTCCTTTTTAATTTCTTCGATGTTGGAAAAGAAGTCTACTATTTCCTTCATCAGGCGTCTGCATCCTGCCGTCTTTCAGGAGAGATTGAAGTCAGAACAGTATGGGGAAATTTGAAGATTCCCTTCGATAAAAGTGGAAATGTCCCGGTCTCCAAGGTTTCTTAAAAGAGCTTGATGGTCAGCGTCATCATTCCCGCCTACAACCGTGCAGGACTTTTGAGAGAGGCCATTCAATCTGTTCTTGACCAGGATTATTTCCTTAGAAGCGACGCATCTTCCTTCGAGCTTCTTGTGATTGATGACGGCTCAGCGGATAACACAAGAGATATCGTCGCCTCATCCGGCGATAGAGTGAAATATCATTTTCAGGCGCACAGGGGAGTCAGCTCTGCCCGGAACTTGGGCCTTGCCCATGCTCAAGGAGACTACATCGCCTTTCTTGATTCAGATGACCTCTGGAAAAAAGACAAACTGAGCGCCCAGATGAGCTTTATGAAGGCCTTTCCCCATGCTCGGGTCTGCTGCACTGAAGAGATATGGATAAGAAGGGGAGCTTTTGTTAATCCCAAGAAAAAGCACAGGAAATATTCTGGGCGGATTTTTGACAAAGTTTTGTCCCTTTGCCTTCTCAGCCTTTCTTCCGCCCTGCTTCGCAGAGAAGTTTTTGAAGAAATAGGAAAGTTTGACGAAGAATTGCCGGTTTGTGAGGACTACGATTTTGGGATTCGACTGGCTCAACGATACCCGGTCTATTTTTTGCCCAAGCCCCTGATTATCAAGCGAGGAGGACATCCTGACCAGCTTTCAAGACAGTTCTGGGGAATGGACAGGTTCAGGGTCAAGGCGTTGGAGAAGGCACTCCAGCTTCCCTTGACGAGCGACCAGGAATTGCTCGTCAGGCAGGAGATAGTGAGGAAATGCCAGATTCTGGTTGAAGGCTTCAGAAAAAGAGACAAAGAGGAGGAAGCCAAAGAATTTTTAGCCCTTATCGATAAATACAGGCAGTCAATTGACTAAAAAATCATGCCTTCCTATAATAAGTCATCTTCAGAGAGGATAGAGATGTTAGATGATATTGTGATTTCAAGGGCAATCATCGAGAGCTATTTCAAGGAGATTCTCGATAATCTGGAATCGGATGTGATCATCTGTGGAGCTGGGCCCTCCGGGCTCTATGCTTCTTATTATCTAAGCAAAGAAGGTTTTAAAGTTGTTGTCTTTGAAAGGAACCTCAGGCCCGGAGGAGGAATGCCGGGCGGCGGGATGATGTTCAACAAGATTGTTATCCAGGAAGAGGCCAAGCCCATTCTTGATGAGTTGGGAATAAACACCGCTCATTACCGGGAGAATTATTATGTCGCTTCTTCGCTGGAGACGACGGGAGTCCTTCTCAGCCAGGCTATTAAAAATGGAGCTCATATTTTTAACTGCATTTCAGTCGAAGATGTTCTGCTTTATGAGACAAAGGTTCAGGGAGTTGTCTTCAACTGGTCTTCAGCAGTGGAGGCTGGGCTCCATGTTGACCCTCTCACTGCGCGCAGCTCTTTTGTTGTTGACGCCTCCGGGCATGCGGCTGAGGTTGCTCAACTCGTCAGTCAAAAATCAGGAGGAAAGCTTTTAACTTCGACTGGAGAATTGATAGGCGAGAAGCCGATGTGGGCTGAAAAAGGCGAGAAAGCCATTCTGGCCAACACCAAGGAGATTTTCCCTCATCTTTATGTTTGCGGCATGGCAGCCAACGCTGTCTTTGGAGGGCCGAGAATGGGACCCATCTTTGGCGGAATGCTTCTTTCCGGCCAAAAGGTTGCGCGCATCGTCGGAGAAAGGCTGCGCAAGAAATAGCTGTTCTTCTTTTAGACCTAAGACAAGCTCAAAACCAGTAATTTATTCCTATAGAAATCTGGTATGCGCCAAGGTCAAAGGGCTCAAAACCATGAAAACCTTGGTACGGGTCTTTTTCCTGAAATTTCCCTTTTACCACATTGTATTTGAATTCCAGTTCAATGGTTGTCCTGTTAGCAATAGGATACATGATTCCGCCAAAAGCATGGTAACCTATTGATACTTTGGTCTTTTGCCTGGTATCTGTGTAATCATAACTAATATCATCATAACCAGGGTTAATTGGATATATTGAGACGTCAACAGCTGGGTCTGGATTGTCGGTCTGATGAAGTTCTCCTGTTGCATCATTGTAGTACCATGGGGGGTCAGGGCTGAAATCAACCATATCGCCATAGAGCCTTACACTCCAGAGATAAAACCCGACTCCTCCTCCAACGTATGGGATGACCTTCCCTCCCCTCCCAAGAGGCAGGAGTTTCAGGGATAGCTGGATAGGAGTGATAGAGACATTAAAACTGTGGCTAGGGATAAACTCTCCCTCGTAATCTGTGGGGAAGGCAAAATCGTCACGTGTGCCCAATGTTTCTTTGGTGTAGCCAACATAGTCTTTGTAATATCCAAGCTTATTCTTGCTGTAGGAATCGATGCTCAGGACAAGGCTCAATTGTCGAGTGACAAAGTAATCCAAGGCAAAGCCAAAGTTTGAGCTGTAGTAATCTGATTTTTTAAAGTTCATGTTCTCGAACTCTGTTTCCCACAGGTCGCTCTTAAAAGCAGGGAAGAATAATCCGAGTTTAAGAGTCAAAGTGTTCGAGAAAACAAGACTCGGGGCAAAAAGAAATAACGCCAAAGACAAACCAACAGCTTTTTTCATTTCATCTCTCCTCTCTTAGATTCTATGCAAAACTTATGCCAAATTAAAGCAAGGAGAAGTTTTTCCTCTATCTGTGCCTAAAAAAGGTCAACTGTCCTCTTCAGGGCAATCTTGCTCTCTTCTTAGCCCATTTTTATAAATCAGGAGTTATTTTAAGTCAAACGGTTTTCTCAACACCCAGCCTGAGCCTATTCCTTTCACGGCTTTTCGCATTCTTCCGAAATTGATTGTTCTTTACTCTTTGAACTTGACTCTTTAATATAAATGTATGCCCATCGCAACCCGGGTCATAAAGATAAATCCAAATCGAGTTGAGGCAGACAAAATAAGAGAGATCGCCGAGGTTTTGAAAAAAGAGAGTGTCATTGCCTATCCCACCGATACTTTCTATGGCCTGGGCGCAAGCTGCTTTTCAGAGAAAGCCATAAAGAAAGTCTATCGCCTGAAAGGAAGAGGCCTGTCAAAGCCTCTTTCGCTATTGGTCTCAGGCATGGACGTGGTTCGAGATATAGCCTTTGATATCCCATCCCTCTTCTTTGAGCTGGCAGAGAATTTCTGGCCAGGCTCTCTGACCATAGTCTTGAAGGCCTCGAGCCGGCTGCCAAATCTCCTTCTCGGTCCGAAAAATTCCATAGCAATCCGCCTTCCCGCCGTATTATGGCTTCAAGAATTGATGAATGAAGCGGGATTCCCCATAACAGCCACAAGCGCCAACATTTCAGGCGAGAAAGAGATCACAAGTCCAGAGAGGGTCATGGCAATTTTTTGCGGAAAGGTTTCTCTCATCGCTGACGGTGGAAAAACCAAAGGAGGCCTAGCCTCGACTGTGCTGGACTTGACGTCGCCTCGAGTCAAGATTTTGAGGGAAGGGGCTGTGCCCCGTTCGCTCCTTGAAAAATATCTGGGAAGAAAAGTCTGAAAGCCTCTTGCTTACCTGACCTTGGCGCCAGTCTGAACATCCTTATCGAAGAAAGGTATGGTTGCCTTTCCTCCCACCTCTGCAGCTAAGAGCATACCCTGGGATTCGATACCGCGAATAATGGCCGGCTTCAGGTTAACGATGACGATGACCTTTTTGCCTGCAAGCGCCTCGGGTGAATAGACGTCGCCCACTCCGGCGACCATCGTCCTTTTTTCTGTTCCGATGTCGACCTCAAACTTGATAAGCTTATCCGTTCCTGCGACTTTCTCAGCTTTAAGGATTTCTCCGACGCGCAGGTCCATTTTTTTGAATTCATCAAAAGTGATGCATTCCATTTTTTCCTCCTTCCTGACAGCAGCAGGCTGCGATTCTTCTTTTAGAAAATCTTTGAGAGAAACCCTGGGGAAAAGAGGCGAGGGCTCTTTCGTTTTCTGCCCGACTTTGAAGTTTTTGAATTGAAGCTTTGAGAGAGACTCTTCCTCTATGCTCTTTTTTTCGCCCAGAAAATTCCAGATTTTCTGGGATGATTCGGGCATGACAGGGTAAAGAAGATAGCTGATCGCCCTGATGGCTGCTGCCGCTTGATAGAGAATTCTTCCCAGCCTTTTTCTCTTCGACCCGTCCTTGGCCAGTCTCCAGGGTTCATGGGCTGCCAGATATCTGTTGACCAGGGTGATGTAAACCCAAATTTCTTCAAGAGCCTTGCTCAGAGCATAATCCTCGTAGAAATCTATAACTTTTTCTTTGAGGCTTTCAAACTCCAGCCGGAGTTTCTTATCCTCAAGCTGCTCTTTATCCGGCTCTTCAATTTTCCCATTGAAATAGCTCTGGATCATGGTCAGAGTGCGCTGGATGAGGTTTCCCAAATCGTTGGCCAGGTCTGAATTCACGCGATGGACAAAGCCCTCATGGGAGAAGTTTCCATCCAGGCCGATGGGAATCTCTCTCAGCAGGAAATACCGCAAAGGGTCAGGCCCGAAATCCTTGAGGATGAGATAAGGGTCGAGGACGTTGCCTTTGGATTTGGACATTTTTTTCTCGTCTCTTAGCCACCAGCCGTGGCCGAAGACAGTTTGGGGTAGTGGGAACTCTGCAGCCATCAAGAAAGCGGGCCAGAAGATGGCATGAAACCTGAGGATGTCTTTTCCGATGAGGTGGACATTGGCCGGCCAGAATTTTTTAAAAAGGTCCATATCCCAGTCATAGCCGATGCCTGTCAGGTAGTTGTGAAGGGCGTCAAACCAGACATAGATGGTGTGTTTCGGGTCATCCGGCACCGGAATCCCCCAGCGCACCGAGCTGCGGGTGATGCTCAAGTCCTTGAGCCCCTGCCGGACAAAGCTCGCGACTTCGTTCATCCGGCTTTGAGGCCGGACAAAATTCGGGTTGCGGGCGTAGAAATCGAGTAGCGGCTCCTGATAGGCCGAGAGCCTGAAGAAATAGCAATCTTCAGAGACGATGGCTGCTTTGACGTTGCATTCCGGGCAAATCTTGTATCCACCCTCTTCGAGAGGAACATCATCAGCCAAGAAATGCTCGGTCGAGACGCAGTACCAGCCGGAGTAGACACCTTTATAAATATCGCCTTTATCCTTCAGCTTCTGGAATATCTTTTGCACCCCCTTTTCATGGAAGGGCTGGGTCGTGCGGATGAAAAAATCATAGGAGATGTTGAGGGCTTTCCACAGCTCCTTGAACCTGCTGACAACCTTATCCGCCAGCTCTATCGGCCGCAAGCCTTTCTCTGTTGCCGCCTTTTCCACTTTCTGCCCATGCTCATCAGTGCCGGTGAGGAAGAAGACTTCTTTTCCCTGAAGCTTATTGAAGCGGCTGAGCGAATCAGCGATGATTGTCGTGTAGGCATGCCCGATATGAGGGACATCATTAACATAGTAGATGGGAGTCGTGATGTAGAAGGACTTCTTAGATTTCTTTGGCACCGAAAATTCCTCCCTTGATCAGAGTCATGGCCTCAGCGCGCGTCTCGGCATGAGTGCGAAAAGAGCCTCTTACAGCTGAGGTGATGGTCAAGGATTTTGGCTTTTTCGCACCTCTCATCGACATGCACATATGCTCGGCTTCGATAACGACCATGACTCCCAGCGGCTTAAGGTATTCCATGATCAGGTCAGCAACCTGCTTGGTCAGCCTTTCCTGGATTTGAAGCCTGCGGGAGAGAATATCGACCACTCTGGCAATCTTGCTCAGTCCTACGATTCTTCCTCCTTTGGGTATGTAGGCCACATGGGCGACTCCAGCAAAAGGGAGGAGGTGATGCTCGCACATCGAGTAGAGAGGGATGTTTTTGATCAGAACCATCTCGTCATGCTTCTCTTGATGGGTTACCCGAAGCTGGTCCTCAGGATTCTCCTTGATTCCGCCCAGGATTTCAGAGAACATGCGGGCCACCCTTTGTGGCGTGTCTTTGAGCCCTGAGCGCCCGGGATCTTCGGCAACACCCTCAAGGATGAGTCTGACTCCGCGTTCAATCTTTTTCAGGTCCAATTTTTTCTCCTTATTTTTAGAAGACATTGCGAGCTTTTGTCTCTTCTTCGCTCTCAGTCGCTTCTCTGTTTTTTAGAGGATTCATCGAGAGCGAGTCGAATAATTTCTTTAAGAGGAAGGCCTTTCTTTTTCGCCAGCTTCAGGCAATCCGAAAATTCCGGCTGGACATTGACTTCTTTTCCCTCAAGGCAGGAGACCTTGATAGCAACATCCTCTCCAAGAATGCTAACCTTTTTTATCTTTCTCTCCAGCACCCGCCTTTCAACCGGGAAATAACGGACACCTATCGAGCTTGTCTCCTTGAAGATTGCCTGAATAAGGCTATCCATTTTATCAGCCTCGGCCAAAACGGTCAATTTTGTGGCCAGCCTGTTTTTTTTCATAAACACGGGCGTGAAGAACACATCTAATGCGCCCAGCTCAAAAGCTTTGTCGAAGAAAGCGGCCAGGATTTGCGGGCTGGAATCGTCGATGGTTGTCTCAACGAGATAGACTTTTTTTTCGGCCTGGAATTTCTCGCTTTTACCGTAGAAAGCTCTCAGCATGTTGGGAAAATTGGGAAAGTCCCGGGCTCCGGCTCCGCAGCCTATTTTTTCATAGCAGATTTCTGGAAAGGAGATGAACTTTTTTGCCAGGGTCGAGACGATCGCCGCTCCAGTCGGCGTGACCAGCTCTTCTTTGGCCCAGGCTGAGTAGACAGGGATGCCTTTCAAGAGCTCAACCACTGCCGGCGGAGGAACGGGAAGGACGCCGTGAGAAGTCTTGACCCATCCCTGACCGAGGTTTAAGGGCGAGGAGTACAATTCGCTGATGCCCAGGACATCAACCAGGAAACAGGTGCCGACGATATCGACAATGGCATCATCAGCGCCGGCTTCATGGAGGTGCGCCTCTTCGAAGTCGTGGCCATGAACTGCGGCCTCAGCCTGGAAGAGATTCTTGAAGATGGCCAGGGAATTTTTTTTGACAGAAGAAGAGAAGTGGCTCTTCTTTATCAGAGTCTCGACATCTTTCCATCTGCGCTCGATGCTCTTTTTGGCTTTAAGCTGGACATTCACCTTCAGCCCTCGAAGGGATGCTCTTTTTGTTTCCTTGATTTGAATGTCCACTCCGAGTTTCAAATCAGCCATTTCTTTTTTAAAGAAGGAAGGGGAGACCCCCAGGTCGAGGAGAGCGGCCAGGACCATATCTCCGCTCAAGCCGGCTGAAGCGTCGAGATAGACATATCTCATCTTTTGTCAGTCCCTTAAAGATTTAATAAGAGCACGCAATTTTTTATCGACCTTTGGAAGGATTTCTCCGGCTTTCCCTTGGATAGAAAAATCAACGTAGGATGTCAGCGGGGTGGAGTCAGGGTTGATTTCCACAACCTTGGCTCCTGCTTTAGCGGCAGCAAGGGGAAGGGAAGCTGCGGGCTGGACGACAGCCGAAGTGCCGATGACAAACATGACATTGCAGGTTGAGCTGATGAGGAAAGCCGTGTTAAGCACCGAAGAGGAGAGAGATTCTCCAAACCAGACCACGTGAGGCCTGAGAAGCGCTCCACAGGAGGGGCAGCGGGGAGGGATCTCTTTGAGAGGAGTTTCATAATTTTCAGTGACTGTTCCTTCCTCCGTGCACCGCACTTTCCAGATGTTTCCGTGGAGTTCTGAAATATTTTTCGAGCCCGCTTTCTGGTGAAGGCCGTCGATATTCTGGGTGATGAGGGAAAAGGCTGGGAAAAACTTCTCCCAGCGGGCAATAATTTTATGACCCGGGTTCGGCCTCTTCTGTCTGATGATTCCCCGCCGCCAATCATACCATTCCCAGACGAGCTTTGGGTCACGGCTGAAGGCTTCAGGAGTCGCCAGTTCTTCTGCACGGAATTTTTTCCATAGCCCGTCTTCTCCGCGGAAAGTCGGAATTCCAGACTCGGCTGAAATCCCGGCCCCTGTCAGGACAGCCACGCGGTTTGCGCGGCGGAGAGCATCAACAAGCTCTTTGAGTTCAGATATTGAAGCCATCTCATTTCCTTTCGCTCAATAGAATAATCTTTTCCAGGCGAAAAATCAAAAATAGGAAGAATTAATACTTTGCCGCTTTAAAATAAAGGTAGCATCCGATGCCGAAGATGATTTTTCCTGCATAGCATATCCAGAATATTATCCAGTAAATAGAAGTGCCATGGAAGAGACGAGGAAGGAGAAGAAGAAGGGCCAAAATTACGGCCAGAATTAATTTCAAATTAAACTCAGCTTTTAGGAAAGCAAAAATAAAAATTATAATGACTATTATGTTTATGATTCTGTTTATGAATAATAAGTACTGATAAGCCATCATTTTATAACAAAGAGAAAATTATGCATTTGGCTTTTTAAGTCTATCATAACTAGATGGTGATATCAGACATCTCTTTGTCGAGTCAAATTTTATTAGGGAAAAGCGAAGTCCCTTCTTGTCTTGACATGTCATTTTTTTAATTATATATCAATAACCTTGTCTTGGGAGAAAAGATGAGCAAGAAGAAAGCTCTGGAGCTTCCTCAGGTCGAAGTCGGAATCCTTGGAGGGACAGGACTTTATGAGATCGAGGGAATTGAAGATATCAAGGAAGTGAAGCTCTGGACTCCTTTTGGGAAACCATCCGATTCCTACATGATCGGCAACCTTGATGGGAAGAAAGTTGCTTTTCTCAGCCGGCACGGCCGCGGCCACAGGCTCATTCCTTCCGAGATAAACTACCGGGCTAACATTTACGGGTTCAAGATGCTCGGTGTGGAAAGGGCCATCTCTGTCAATTCCGTCGGGTCTTTGAAAGAGGGGATAAGGCCGAGAGACATTCTTGTCTCCGACCAATTTTTCGATAGGACAAAACGGGAGAACACATTTTTCGGCAGTGGAATCGCTGTCCATATCAGCTTTGCCCAGCCTGTCTGTCCTGAGCTCTATGATGTTCTCTTCGAGTCCGGCAAAAAGCTGGGGCTCGGAATCCATAAAGGAGGGACATACCTCTGCATCGAAGGCCCTTCTTTTTCAAGCAAAGCTGAATCTCTTGTCTACCGATCCTGGGGTCTGGATGTCATCGGCATGACAAGCGCAACCGAAGCCAAGCTCTGCCGGGAGGCGGAGATATGCTATGCGACCATGAATTTGGTTAGCGATTATGATACTTGGCATGGGACTGAGGAGCAGGTTTCAGTCGAGCTGATTCTTGAAAATCTACGGCTGAACATCCACAATGCCAAGGCCATCATCAAAAAAGCTGTTTCCGCCCTTCCTGCCCAGAGAAGCTGTGAGTGTGCTCATGCCCTCGAAAACTGTATCGTCACTCAAGCCAAGCTCATCCGGCCGCAGCTTCGAGAAAAGCTGCGCTTTATCATCGGGAAATACATCAAATAATAAGAAGGTCCAACACTCATGAGCCTGGTTATCGTCGGTTCGGTTGCCTTTGACACTCTTGAAACGCCTCGCGGCCGGCGGGAAAAGATTGTAGGAGGGTCAGGAACTTATTGTTCCCTGGCTGCAAGCTTTTTCACCAAGCCGATGGTGGTGGCCGTTGTCGGTGAGGATTTCCCGAAGGAGATGATTGAGTTTTTTAAGAGCAGAGGAGTGGATACCCGCGGCCTGGAGGTTCGGCCGGGAAAGACTTTCCACTGGGAAGCGCGCTACGGCGAAGACCCCAACCAAAGGACGACAATCAAGACAGAGTTGAATGTCTTCGAAGATTTTATGCCACAGCTCCCGCCCGATTACAGGAAGGCTGACATCGTTTTTCTGGCAAATATCGACCCTGACCTCCAGGGAGATATTCTGGCTCAGGCTGAAGCTCCGAAGCTTGTGGCCATGGACACCATCAATCTCTGGATCAAGACCAAGCGCGCTTCGCTTTTGAGAGTTCTGGAGAAGGTCGACATTTATTTTGCCAACGATGAAGAGATAAAGATGCTGGCCAAAGAGACGAATCTGATCAAGGCCGGAAAGAAAATTCTGGAGATGGGTCCTTCCCTTGTTGTCATCAAAAAGGGAGAGCATGGCGCTCTTGTGCTCGGAGAAAATTTTATCTTCGGCGTTCTGGCTCATCCCTGCGAAGAAGTCGTCGACACGACAGGAGCAGGGGACAGCTTCGCCGGAGCTTTTCTGGGCTATCTGGATAAAGTCAACGCCTTTGAAAAGGAGGAGAAGATCCGCAAGGCCTCTGTTTACGGAAGTGTCCTGGCTTCTTTTGTCATCGAGGACTTTGGCATCAACCGCTTCAAGACTTTATCCCTTCAAGAGATAGAGAATCGGTTTCGCCTTTTTAAAAAGCTTGTATCCTTTTAAGCCTGATATTATAAAAGGAAGTGGGCAATATTGAGCGCCATTCAGGAAGAGAAATAGGCTGAACAAAAACAAATAAAAAAGGAGTAAGTAATGAAATCGATAGCAATCCTGAAATTCGATGAAATGCCAACTCAGTGGTATAACATTTTGCCTGACCTGCCAGAGCCGTTGCCTCCACCCCTTGATCCTGAAGAAGGGCCTTCACGATTAAAGAATTTGCCGAACCTGATGATTGGTGAATGCCTCAACCAGGAATTCTCAAAAGAAAATTGGATTGACATTCCTGGAGGAATTTTGGATTCATATGCCAAAGCCGGCCGGCCAAGGCCGCTCTTCCGGGCAACCAACCTCGAGAAGAAGCTTGACACTCCAGCCAGGCTCTATTATAAAGGTGAGTTTTTCAGCCCGACTGGAAGCCATAAAGTCAATACCGCCCTGGCCCAATGCTGGTATGCCAAGAAACAGGGGTTTGAGAGGGTGACAACCGAAACCGGCGCAGGGCAGTGGGGGACAGCGCTCGCTTACGCTGCAGCCGTGACTGGCTTGAAATGCACAGTCTTCTGGGTGCGAAGCGTCTACAACTGGAAAAAAGATAGGTTGAGTTTCATGAAGCTCCTGGGAGCAGATGTCTATGCCTCGCCGAGCCCGATGACTGAGTTTGGGAAGAAGCTCTATGATAAAAACCCTGAGCATGTCGGCTCTCTCGGCATCGCCATCTCTGAAGGGTTGGAAGCATCGCAAAAAGACCCCAAGGCAACATACTGTCTAGGCTCGGTTTTGAATCATGTCCTGATGCATCAAACAATCATCGGGCTCGAATCAAAAAAGCAGTTTGAATTCTTTGATGATTATCCTGATATCGTTATCTCCTGCCTCGGCGGCGGGTCAAACTTCGGCGGGTTTGCTCTGCCGTTTATGACGGATGTTTTGAAGAAGGGTAAAAAGATAAAATTTATCGCTGCCCAGAATGAGGTCGCACCAAATTTGCAGGGCAAATATGAATATGACTTTGCCGACTATGCTGAGATAACGCCGATGCTAATGATGTACACCCTGGGGCATAAGACCGATATGGCCCCGATTAAAGGCGATGGCCTGAGATATCATGGCTGTTCGCCGATCATCAGCCTTCTGCGGCACAAGGGTTACATTGATACCATCGCCTATCCTAGCGATGAGAAGTACGTCTTCGAGAAAGCCAAGTTATTCATGAAGACAGAAGGCTGGCTTCCTGCACCGGAATCCGCCTATTCGATCTGCTGTGCGATCGACGAGGCCATAAAATGCCGTGAATCCGGCGAGAAAAAAGTCATCGCTTTCAATGTCAGCGGCCATGGCTTTTTGGATATTGTGGGTTATCGTGAGGTTCTAGGCTTGGAATAGTATATGAATATAAACCTTTAAATAATATTCTGTTTTTTTAAGACCCCTTTTATATATTCCTCTGGGCGATATCTTGGCAAGCGTTCCCCAGCCTATTCGAGCGACCTTCCTTTTGTCTCGGGAAGGGCAAAGGCGACGACAGCAGAAAAAAGAAAGAAAGCCGCGGTAAGGTAAAAAGCCAGGGAAAGGCCGTGTGTCTTTGCCAGAGCCCCGATGGTGAAAGGCGCCAGCGCACTCAGCCCGCGGCCGATGTTATAAGTAAACCCTTGGGCTGAAGCCCGGATGTGTGTCGGGAAAATCTCAGCCGTGATCGTCCCGAACCCGGAGAAGTAGCCGGTGCCGAAAAACGCCAGGAACGGGCCGAGCAAAAGTAGCGCGGTGTTTTGTCTCAAGCTGCTGTAGAGGAAAACCAAGGCCGCAGCGACAAAAAGATAAAAGATGTACGTTTTTTTCCGGCCGACCCGGTCGCAGATAAACCCAAAACTCACGTATCCCAGCCACATTCCGGTCTGCATGACGATGATCCAGGAGGATGTCTTGACAACGCTCAGCCCCATTCCCCCCTTATCAAGAGGAAGGCCAAGAAAAGCCGGAATCCAGGTGAAAAGCCCCCACCAGGCGAACATTGTTCCGGCGTTCATCAGGCTGGTGATGATTGTATTTCTCAGAAGAGGCTGGCGGAAGATTTCTGAGAGATTCGCTCTAGTGGTGGTGTTCTTCTTCTGTGCAGCGCTTTTCTTCCAGATCTCTGGCTCCTCGACATGCCGCCTGATCCACAAAGTGAAAAGCGCCGGCAGAATCCCGACGAAGAAAACACCCCGCCAACCCAGACGGGGAAGGATGAGAGCAGTGACCGCCGCGGCCAGGGCATAACCGATGGCCCATGAGCTTTGCATAAGGCCCAAAGCTTTCCCTCGATGCTCGGACGGCCATGTCTCAGCTACGAGAGCTGCGCCGGTCGCCCATTCGCCGCCCATCCCCAATCCCAGAAGGACGCGAAAAATCGCCAGCTGCAAAATGCTCTGAGAGAGTCCACAGGCTCCGGTAAAAAAAGAATAAATCAGGATGCTGCCCATAAGGGCTTTGACCCGGCCGAACCTGTCCGCGATAAGGCCAAAAATGATGCCTCCCACGGCCGAAGCGAGAAGAGTCAGCGAAACCATCAGCCCTGCTGTGGTTGTCGACATCCCAAACTCCTTCATGAGATGCGCGAGGACCATGGCATAGAGCATGATGTCCATGCTGTCCAGCATCCAGCCGAGAGAGGCAGAGAGAAGCGCTTTTTTTTGGGAAGAGGTTATTGATTTATACCAAGGTTGTGAGGAGTCGTTCACTTTTTATCAGAGTTCCTTTTTATCGAGAGCCTCTCCCGTAACCGCCGCCTCCCGGTGTTTCCACAATGAGCTTATCTCCCCGGTTGACCCGGAAGGAAGCCTTGGAGCCAAGAGTTATTCTTTTGCCCTGCCGAACCAGAATATTGTTCCCCTTCTTTCCTGGCGCCCCTCCGGCCAGTCCGTAGGGCGAAAACCGCCGCCTCTCGGAAAGGATGTTGACCTGAGCCGGGCCGAGAAATTCATACTCCCGCACGATGCCGTCGCCGCCTTTGAATTTTCCTTTTCCTCCGGAACGCTTTCTCAGCGAGTAGCGTCTGACTTGGATGGGAAGGTAGTGCTCGAGGGCCTCGACAGGCGTATTGCGCGTATTCGTCATATGGGTATGAACGCCGCTCAGCCCATCGCGCTCAGGGCTGGCTCCCATTCCTCCGCCGATTGTCTCATAATAGGCAAAATTTCGCGACGTGGCCGGGTTCGTTCCGCCGAAGGTTACATTGTTCATCGTGCCGCTTGAAGCGGCCGGAATTGCGGCCGGGATAGCTTTGGCCAGTGCGCCGAGCAAAACATCGGTGATCCGCTGCGAAGTCTCGACGTTCCCTCCGGCCACTGCTGCCGGCGGCCTGGCATTGACAACGCTGCCCTCAGGGGCGATGAGCCTGATCGGCCTCAAGAGCCCTGAATTGTAAGGAACATCGCCGCGGATGATGCAGCGGAAAACGTACATCGTGGCCGATAGAGCGATGGCAGAGTTGGCGTTAATGCTTCCTGCGGTCTGCGAATCAGACCCAGTAAAATCCACTTCTGCTGAATCGCCTCGGATCCGGATGGAGACCCGGATTTTGATTGGCTTGCGGCTCACTCCGTCATCATCGAGATAATCGGTGTAGCTATAATCTCCGTCCGGGATATCGCGAATAGTCTGTCGCATGATCCTTTCGGAGTAATCCTGGAGATGCCTCATGTAGGTCCTGATTTTTTTGTATCCGTACTTGCCGGTAATCTCAAGGAGGCGTTTTTCGCCGATCCTGTTCGCAGCGAGCTGGGCGGTCAGGTCGCCTTCCCTCTCCTCGGGTGTCCGTACGTTGGCCAGGATAAAGCTCAGGATGTCGCGGTCGATTTTTCCGCGGCGGACGAGCTTGACCGGCGGGATAATCACCCCCTCTTGAAAAATCTCAGTGGCCAGCGGCATCGAGCCGGGGGAAATGCCGCCGACATCAGAATGGTGGGCCCGGTTGGCGACAAAATAAGCCGGTTTGCTTCGGCCTTTCAGGTAAACCGGCGAGACGAGAGTGATGTCCGGAAGATGGGTCCCGCCCCGGAAGGGGTCGTTGAGCGCCACTGTGTCGCCAGGGTTGAGGTCGACATTTTCGATGGCGCTCTGGACCGAAAGCGGCATGGCGCCGAGATGGACAGGCAGATGGTCTCCTTGGGCAACCGTCCTCCCCATCTCATCGAAGACAGCGCAGGAAAAATCTTTCCGCTCCTTGATGTTAGGGGAAAAGGAAGATCGGCAGAGAGCCACCCCCATCTCCTCGGCGATGGAGATGAAGATGCTCTTGAAAATCTCAAGCTCGATGGGGTCAACTTTTTTCATTTAGCTCTCACACGTTTAAAACCTCCGACTCTTAATGATTAAATTCCCGTATCGGTCGACATGACAGCGAAAATTCGGCGGCACGACAGCCGTCGATTCATAATCCAGGATTAGAGCAGGTCCGCTGATTTGGTTTTTGGCGCGAAGCTTTTCTCTGGCATAGACAGCAGCCTCCCAATTTTTTCCGTTGAAGCGCATGGTGCGCTGGTCGAGCCGGGCCGCCCTGGCTTCTTTTCCTCCGGGCTCGACCTCGGCAAGGCGAGGCTTTTCTGTGAGACCAAAAGCCTTCAGGCGCAAGTTGACAATCTCGACGGTCCGCCTCTCGTCTGCATAACCGTACTTCTGCAGGTGAAGCCGGTTGAATTCATTCCGGTAAGAGGCTGTAAAAGGCACGGTAAGCTCGTAGGACTGGCCGATGTAGCGGACATCAAGAAATCTGAGCAGCCGCATCCTCTGCCTGACAAACCCTTCTTTTTTCAAGTCATGATAGGCTGTTTTCAGAAGCGGCCGGAAGAGGCGGCCGAGCTCTCTCGTAGAAACCTTTTCGCCCGCTTTCAGGACGGACTGGGAATAGTCTTTGATCGTATCGGAGAGAAGCATTCCCAGGGCGGACAGGACGCCGGCGTTCTTGGGAACGATGACGGTCGGTATCCGCAGCTTCTGGGCGAGGCTGCAAGCGTGCATTCCTCCTGCTCCTCCGAAAGAAAGAAGAGCAAAATCGCGCGGGTCAAACCCCCGTTCGACAGAGATGACCCTGATAGCTCTTTCCATCGTCGCATCCGCTACCCGAACCACACCCTCGGCGAGCTCCCGAACTTCTATCTTCAAGCGGGAGGCGAGTTCGTCGAGCGAGAGTTGAGCCCTTTCAGGAAAGAGCTTCATGGCTCCGCCCAGAAACCTATCCGGGTCGAGCCTGCCCAAAAGAAGGTTGGCGTCGGTCACGGTAACGTCTTTTCCCTTGCCATAGCAGCTCGGACCTGGGTCCGCGCCTGCGCTCTGCGGCCCGACGCGCAGAGCTCCGCCCTGGTCGATAAAGGCGATCGAGCCGCCGCCCGAGCCCACGGTGTGGATGTCGATGATCGGCATACGCAGCGGCAGGTCGCTGATCGTCGAATCGGTGGTGGTGGCGATGTCTCCGTCGCAGAGCGAGACGTCGGTTGATGTCCCGCCCATGTCAAAAGAGATGATCTTGCGGAAGCCGGCAGCAGCAGCCACCTCCTTGGCGCCGACAACACCGCCGGCGGGACCTGAGAGAATGGTGCAGACTGGATTTTCCTTGGCGCTCCGGGCCGAGACGCAACCGCCGTTGGATTGCATGATGCGGACCAAATTCGGCCTGAGCTCTTTCTCCAGACGGCTGAGATAGCGCTCCAGGAGCGGTGCGACATAGGCATTGATGGCCGTTGTGCTGGCTCGCTCGAACTCCCGGTATTCGCGGAGCACGCGGTTAGAAACAGAAAGGGAGAAACCGAGAGGCTTCAGCCTTTTGTAAACTCTTTCTTCATTAGCCGGGTTGGCATAGGAATGAAGAAAACAAATGGCCACGGATTCGACCTTGGATTTCCGAAGTTTTTGAACAATCCGGTCCACTTCAGGGAGGTTGACTTCAGCAGCCTTTTTGCCGTCGAAAAGCGTCCTCTCCCGCACGCCAAAACAGAGCTTGCGGGGAATGAGCGGGTTCCGTTTTTCCACCATGATGTTGTAAAGCTCGGCCCGGGTCTGCCGGCCGATCTCGAGCAAGTCTTCGAACCCGGCGGTGGTGAGCAGGGCAAGCCTGGCGCCCTTTCTTTCGAGAAGAGCGTTGGTGGCGACGGTCGAGCCGTGGATGATATCAAGGGCTTCATCGATGACTGCTGTGTCGCGCAAACCGCGCAGGATGGCCTCGCCGGGATTATGAGGTGTGGAGAGGACTTTGTAGACCCACATCTTGGCTGGGCTCATGAAGACAAAATCGGTGAATGTGCCCCCGGTATCGATCCCGACTCTAATCATGACGGCTTCTTCGAAGACAAAAAGCTATCACATCTAATTCGGGGACACAATACTTAATTCAAAATCAATAATTCGGGGACCTTAATTCAAAATCGGTGAATGCTCTTTAGACAAAGATACGCTTTATCAGCCAATTGCCAAAGCCCAGAGCCATAATGATGCCCAAAACAAAAACTTTCCAGGATGAGGCAAAAAGAGAATTAGTAGCTAAGACCAAGCCCAGACAGGATAAAATTCCGAGCAAGCAGTCGAAGAGAAGATGGCCGAGCGACGGGTCGCCTGTGGAAGGAAGGCTTGTTTTCTGGCGAATCCTCTTCCATAATCCTGGTGGCCGGCAGCGCTCATAAAACCTGACAAGTGTTTCGGTCGATTCCGGCGGAGTCAGGAGCGAAACAATGACCAAAACAGCGCTGCTTAAGAGAAAAAGCAAGCTTATGCCCTGCCAGAGAGGCTTGTTCTGAAAATCAAGAATAAACCAGAGAATTATGGAGAGCGGAAGGCCAAGGATGATGGCCGCGATCTCCCCCCAGACATTAAACCTCCACCAGAAAAACCTGAGCCAGGAAAGGGGAAGAATGAAGATGACCATCACCGAATTAATGAACAGGAACCAGCTGACCATGCCCTTTACATAAAAAATGGCGATGAAGGCGGCCAGGATGAACATGATGAGTGTTGCCAGCCGGCTGGAAAGCACTTGCCGTCTGGCTGATTCATGAGGCCTGAATGCTCGGTAAAAATCATTGATGACAAGGCTTGACCCCCAGTTGATAAGGGAGCTCAATGTGGACATAAAAGCCGCTGCTTCTGAAGCCACAAGCACGCCAATCAAGCCCGCCGGCAAATGAGAAGCATTAATCAACTCTCCCCAGGCATAGGCAGGGTCTTTAATCAGCTTTATCCCAAGAGGCGTTGGCCCGACCTGCCTTATCAAATCTTCTGTCCAGAAAAGAGAGAGAGCCACAACCCCCAAGCCGATGAGCGGAATTGTCCTCAAAGAAAGAGCCAAAAAAGAGTTGAAGAGCTGACCGCCTATAGCGTGGCGCTCATTCTTGGCGCCCATAAACCGCTGAGCTGTCATGCCTTCACCGGCAGCAGGCGAGCCGGCGAAAAATAATCCCTGCACAATAAGCATCAAGACGGTCATGAAGGGAATGAGCCCTGTCGGCGGAATCTGCTTGAGTCCTTCAGGCCGCAAAGATTGAATTCTCTCCAGAATCACAGGCCATCCTCCATGCTGGGGAACAACAAGGAAGAAAAAAAGGAAGCTTCCCAAAAGAAGGATGGCAAACTGGACGACATCCGTAAAGACAACACCCATCAGACCGCCAAAAAGAGTGTAGATGACCGTCACCCCGCCAAAAATCAAAAGAATCTGTGCTTCGCTGAGAGGGATAAGCGGGGCTACTGTCTTGGTAAAAAAACCGGTAATGTAACTGATAATGATGATGGCGTAGCAGAAAAGGAGGAAGGCATAAATTTTCCGGGCGAAAAGAGCGGCTTTCCCTCCATAACGGAGCGTGATGAGCTCAGCAGTGGTCACGATTTGCATCCGGCGCCACATTTTGGCCCAGATTATGGCCACGAGCGGCATCCAGATAATCCAGGCAGCCCACCACATCCAGTTGCCGCTGAGGCCAAAGACAAGCACGAGCATGACAAATCCGCCGTTTCCTGATTGATATGTGGCGGTGTTGGAGAGGCCAATGGCCCACCAGGGAAGGCTCCGGTTTCCTGTGAAGTAGCCTGTGGCTCCCTCTCTTCCTGCTTTTTTGGTGAAATAGAGGCCGACGCCAAGAGAAATGAAACAAAGCAAGGCGACAACAGCCCAGTCCAAAAGATTCATGGCAAATTTTAAAATAAATTATCAGGATGCCCAAGAAATGTCAAAAGATGAAGGAAAATACAAAAGGCCTTCATAATAAAAGAGGTTAAACCGACTAATATATATGTTAACTACTCAATATAACTATATAGGGATAAAATTAGGCTCTTTATAAGAAAGAGATTGAAAAGAGGAGGTCACGCTTTGGATAGTAAAAATTCAAAAAAGAGAATAAACGTTATATATATCATCTTCGGCACAATTTTGCTGTTAATTGCATTAACGAGCGTAGTCCTTGCAATCTATCTTGATGCTGTTCTTACTTTTTTCTGGGGCACCTTATTCATATTCTTAGGAATAAAGGAATGCCTAGAGTCAAAGCTGAGTTCAAAGCTTTTGATAGTCATTCATTATGCTTTGTTGGTCATTATAATAGTTGTAAGTTTTGCGAAATTAATAGCCAGATTGAGAGCTCTATAACCTCACAAAAGAAAAGGGGTCTTTATAAATCAAAGGATGAGCATGCAGTCGCCGTAGCTGTAGAACCTGTATTTTTGCTTGACTGCTTCTTGGTAGGCTTTTTTGATGAAGTCGAGGCCGGCAAAGGCTGCAACGAGCATCAACAAGGTTGATCGGGGAAGATGGAAATTTGTCAAGAGCCTGTCCACAATTTTAAACTCATAGCCAGGCGAGATGAAAAGATTTGTCGAGCCGGCCTCAGCCTGAATCTTTCCTCCTCTTGCCGCGCTTTCCAGTGCCCTGACCGAGGTTGTCCCCACAGCCACAACAGGTCTTGATTCTATTTTTGCCTCATCTATCTCTTGCGATGCTGCTAGACTGATAGAGTATGTCTCTTCAAGCATATGATGGTTTTCAATTCGCTCTACTCTCAC
Organism: uncultured Eubacteriales bacterium; assembly: GCA_964645765.1. Classification (GTDB taxonomy): domain Bacteria; phylum Acidobacteriota; class Aminicenantia; order Aminicenantales; family Aminicenantaceae; genus CAZGMN01. Next base: position 55,266 of record CAZYBE010000013.1, on the reverse strand, counting down.
CGGCTGGAAGGTTGCCTGGCCGACATCGAGTGAGATTTTAACAATTCTCACACCTCTGGCTTTGATTCTTTCGAGAATCTGAGTGGTGAAATGAAAGCCGGCTGTGGGCGCAGCGACCGACCCTTCTTTTTGGGCAAACACAGTCTGGTATCTTTCCAAATCCTGAGCCTTAAGCTCAGCATCTTTCTTACTTCGCTTGATGTAAGGGGGAAGAGGTGCAAATCCGATTTTTTTAAGCCAGGAAAGAACATTTGCCGAAGAAAATTGAATGACTCTTTTACCTTCAGGCTCGACTCCAACCACCCTGGCTTCGAATCCGTGCGAAAAGGAGATGATGTCGTTCATCCTGACTTTGCTTGCCGGACGGCAGAGAACCTCCCAGACCCCTTTCTCTCGTTCCTTGAGGAAGAGAAATTCTATCTCTCTATCCTTGTTTTTTCCCCAAACCCTGGCCGGTATGACCTTGGCAATGTTGAGAGCAAGTACATCCCCTTGATGGAGATAGTCTGGAAATTGCATGAATCGAGAATGGATGATTTCGCCTCGCTTTTGGTCAAGGATCATCATTCGCGACTCCTCTCTCCGAGGGAGAGGAGCCTGAGCGATGAGGTTCTTGGGAAGTTCGTAATCGAACTCAGAGGTCAGCATGATTATCAATTAATCAAGAAAAAGTCGGCTTGAAGAATCTTTATTTCTTGCCTTTAAATAAATGACCTTGAGGAGAGGGAGTCTCTAATCCCAGGTGCTCATAGGCTTTGGCTGTGACTTTCCGGCCGCGGGTCGTCCTTTCCAGAAACCCGATGCGCATCAGGAACGGCTCGTAAATCGATTCAATCGTATCCTTCTCTTCGTCGATTGAGGCGGAAATGGTGTTGATTCCCACCGGCCCTCCGTTGAAATTTTCGATGATGGTCAAGAGGATTTTCCGGTCGACTTCGTCCAGGCCTACTGAATCAACCTCCATCATGTCCAGGGCTTTTGTCGCCTGCTTGCCAGTAATCTTTCCTTCGCCCTTGACATCGGCATAGTCTCTGACCCGTCTCAACAGCCTGTTGGCCACTCTCGGCGTTCCTCGAGAGCGGAGCGAGATTTGTTCTGCTCCGTCATCGTCAACAGAAACTTTGAGGATGGAGGCTGACCTTATGATAATCTTTTCCAGGTCTTCCTTGGTGTAGTAGTCAAGGCGGTGGGTAATACCGAACCTTCCCCTTAGGGGCGGCGTGATGCGCCCTGCCCGGGTTGTGGCACCGATCAGAGTGAATTTCTTCAGATGAAGCTTATGGCTTCGCGCGCTCGGTCCCTGGCCGATGATGATATCCAGCCTGAAATCCTCCATGGCTGAGTAGAGAATTTCCTCCACAGAAGGCTGGAGGCGGTGAATCTCATCGATAAAAAAAACTTCTTTGGATTGGAGGTTGGAGATGATGGCAGAAAGGTCTCCGACTCTTTCAATCACCGGGCCAGAGGTGGGCTTGATGCCCACGCCCATTTCTTTGGCGATGAGGTAAGCAAGGCTGGTTTTGCCCAATCCAGGCGGGCCGTAGAGGAGGACATGGTCAAGGGGCTCGTCTCTTTTCTTGGCAGCTTCGATGAAGACTTTTAAGTTTGACTTGATTGTTTCCTGCCCGACAAATTCATCAAAATTTTTGGGCCTGAGGCTGTCCTCAAAGAGAAGGTCTTCTTTTGTTCGGACTGGAGTGAGGATGGCTTCCATCTTCTCACACCTTCGCCATGCTTCTTAAGCATTCTCGGAGAAGCTTGTCAAAGCCCGCTTCGAGTGATAAGGCTTTCACGGTCTCTTCGACTATCCTCTCCACCTCTCTTCTTCTAAAGCCGAGGTTCTGGAGGGCTGAGATCAAATCTTCTTTTTCCTGCACGCCTTTGGCGCCCAGAACCCTTTCTTTCTTCTCGAGTTTTTCCTGGAGTTCCAAGGCGATGCGCAAGGCTGTTTTTTTCCCGACCCCGGGAATGAGGGTCAGGCGGGCGATGTCGCTCTTGCGGATAGCCTCTTCGAGGTCAGAAGCTTCGATTCCAGAGAGTATGTTCAAGGCTATCTTGGGTCCAATTCCTGAGATACTGATCAATTTCAAGAAAATGTCTTTTTCTTCTTGAGTCGAAAAAGCACAGAGAGAGAAAGAATTGTCGGTGAGGTAGCTATGGACATGAAGCGCAACAGGCTCATTGACCTCTCCCAGCCTGAGATAAGTGGAAATAGGAATCAAAGCACAGTAGCCGACACCTCCGACATCGACAACGATTTGATTGGGTTTTTTTTGTATCAGGGTTCCCTTAAGATAAGCAATCATCTTTTTTCTTTCCCTTCGGATTCCATAATCCTTTGCTGGAAGATTCTTGAGTTGAGATGGCAGTAGGCTGTTGCCAGGGCATCGGAAGCGTCTGTTTCCAGTTTTTCATCCTTGAAATCGAGAAGAGTCTTGACCATGGCTTTCACCTGGTTCTTATCAGCCTGGCCGTAACCTGTGACTGCCTTCTTGATCTCCAGCGGCGAGTATTCGAAGAGGGCGCAGTTGTGAGAGGCGACAGCCACTAGCGTCGCACCTCTCACCTGGCCCAGGACGAGAGCTGTCTTGACGTTCTGGGCATAGAATGGATTTTCGATGGCCACTTCATCCGGCTTGTAAGCCTCGATCAGAGCCTCGAGGCGTGACCTTATTTCGTTTATCTTGTGAAGGAAGAGTTTGCTGCGGGAAGGCTTGATGACGCCGTAGCTCAGGACAGAGTAGGCGTTATCGGAAAATTCGATAATGCCAAACCCTGTGGATTGGATGCTGGGATCGATTCCAAGAACCCTCATCAAGCTATTTTTCAGGCAGAGACAGAGTATTGGGCAATTTCCTCTTCGTCGATGTCAAAATTTGCCCAGACATGCTGGACATCGTCATGGTCTTCCAATTCCTCCATCAAGCGCAAGAGCTGGTGGGCCTGCTTTCCTTCGAGCTTAACATAATTCTTGGGAACGTAGGCCAAGTTTGAAGCAGCCAGTTCGATGTTGTTATCTTTCAAAAAATTAACCACGGCTTCATATTTGTCCGGCGGAGTGAAAATCTCGAAGTTGCTTCCGTCCTCCTGGAGATCCTCTGCTCCGGCCTCTAAGGCAATCTCCAGGAGCTTGTCTTCAGAAGCCTTTGCTTTTTCGACGACGATGTAGCCCTTGCGTTCGAACATCCAGGCGACACATCCGTGTTCGCCGATGCGGCCACCGTTTTTTGTGAAAACGTGCCTTAATTCTGAGACAGTGCGGTTCTTGTTGTCCGATAGAACCTCGACATAAATCGCCACTCCGCCCGGGCCATAGCCTTCGTAGCTGATTTCTTCGTAGCTCGTTCCTTCCAGCTGGCCTGTGCCCTTCATGATGGCTCTCTTGATGTTATCCGAAGGCATGTTGACGGCTTTAGCTTCAGCGATAACCGTCCTTAGGCGTGAATTTGCTTCGGGGTCGCCTCCGCCGGTGCGCGCGGCAACAGATAGCTCGCGGATGATTTTTGTGAAGAGTTTGCCCCTTTTAGCATCCACGGCTGCTTTTTTGTGTTTTATGGAATGCCATTTCGAATGCCCTGACATGTTTTCTCCTTATTGAATGAACCTCAAAAATTCTAACACAAAATACAGGAGGGATGCAAATTTCTAGTGAATATCTCCGGCTGAGCGCTTCGAGAAAGCTGAATTTTGGGGAGGAAATACTTAATCCAAGGAAGAATTTGAAGCAGACAAAACTTAATTCGAAATAAGTATTGTGTCCCCATAATTCACATATTTCAAGGATTGACAGTTGAATGAGGAAGAATAGAAAATAGATATGCCATCTCTGGAGCAATTTAGAGTATTCTAGGAAGGAGAAAAAGAATGGCTGGAAGAAAAAGCGGCTATGAAGCGGGTTTGGCTTCAGTCGAAATTCCCGTTCAGGGAATGCATTGTGCTTCCTGTGTCCAGAATATCGAGAAAGCCCTGTTGGGGACGCAGGGCGTGACAAAAGCGGCCGTGAACTTGGCAACAGAAAGGGCCAAAGTCGAATATATTCCTTCTGTAACAAGCCTCGAAGAAATCAAAGGGGCCATAGAGCAGGCAGGCTACAAAGTTCTTGAAGTTTCGCCAGAAGAGGAGCTTGCGGATATTGAAAAAATTATCCGGGAAAAAGAATATAAAAAGCTCAAGCTCAAGTTCTTTGTCGGGCTGGTTGCAGGGATTCTCATTTTCTTGGGAAGCTCTCGAGGCTTGTTTCCCTGGATCCCTGATTTTCTGAACAATTTCTTCGCCCTCTGGATTCTTGCTACCCCAGTCCAATTCTGGATTGGCTGGCAGTTCTATAGAGGCGCCTGGAATGCTTTCCGTCACAGGAATGCCGACATGAACACTCTGATCGCGGTCGGCACGACTGCCGCTTATCTTTACAGCGTCGCAGCCACAATTTTCCCCTCCTTCTTTAAAGCAGGCGGTATGGTGCCTGAAGTCTATTTCGACACCTCAGCCGCCATCATCGTCCTCATTCTCCTTGGAAGGCTTCTTGAGGCAAGAGCCAAAGGTCAGACTTCAGAGGCGATAAAGAAGCTCGCCAGGTTGCAGCCAAAGACTGCCAGGATTATCAGAGATTCAAAGGAAGTGGACATCCCGGTGGATGAGGTTATGGTAGGGGATGAAGTTGTTGTCAGGCCCGGAGAGAAGATTCCAGTGGATGGGGTCGTCATCTCCGGTAAATCGGCCGTGGATGAGTCGATGATCACCGGAGAAAGCATGCCGGCAAAGAAAGAGCCTGGAGATGAAGTCATCGGCGCTACCATCAACAAGACAGGAAGCTTTCGATTCAGGGCAACTAAAGTCGGGAAAGATACAGCCCTGGCCCAGATCATAAAGCTCGTCCAGGATGCCCAGGGCTCAAAGGCTCCCATCCAGAGGCTGGCTGATGTCATCGCCGGCTATTTTGTGCCGATTGTGATTTCCATCGCTATCGCCACTTTTGTCGTCTGGTTTAATTTTGGGCCTTCACCTGTCTTGACTCTTGCTCTTTTAAATTTTGTTGCGGTTTTAATCATAGCCTGCCCCTGCGCCTTGGGCCTGGCGACGCCGACAGCAGTCATGGTCGGAACAGGTAAAGGCGCGGAGAGCGGCATATTGATTAAGGGAGGCGAGAGCCTTGAGACTGCGCATAAGCTTGACACCATCGTGCTTGACAAGACAGGAACTCTGACCAAGGGAGAGCCAGAGGTGACGGACCTCGTTACCCTCGGCTCCTTCGGCCAGGAAGAGGTGTTAATCTATGCTGCCAGCGCCGAGAAATCCTCAGAGCATCCTCTGGGTGAAGCTATCGTCAATAAAGCTGCCGAGCAGGGACTGGAAATTCAAGCCTCGGAAAACTTTAAGGCCATAGAAGGGCACGGAGTTGAAGCTGAAGTCAAAGGCAAGGAAATTCTTTTGGGGAATGCAAAATTGATGCAAGAGCGGAAGGTGGAAATCAAGAAGTTTGAAGCTCGAGCTGAGGACTTATCCAAGGAAGGTAAAACGCCGATTTATGTCTCTATCGATGGCAAGATGGCCGGCCTCATTGCTGTTGCCGATACCTTGAAGGAAAATTCAACTCAGGCTGTGGAAAGGCTTAAAAAGATGGGGCTGGAGGTTGTCATGCTCACTGGAGATAATCGCCGCACAGCCGAAGCCATTGCCAGAAAAGCTGGGATAGGCAGGATTCTCTCCGAAGTTCTCCCTGAGGATAAGGTCCATGAGATAAAAAGGCTTCAGTCCGAGGGAAAAAGAGTGGGGATGGTCGGTGACGGAATAAACGACGCCCCTGCCTTAGCCCAGGCTGATGTCGGAATTGCCATCGGCTCGGGCACAGACATTGCCATGGAAGCTTCGGATATAACGTTGATTAAAGGCGACCTTCAGGGAGTCGTCTCGGCCATCGAGCTCAGCAGGCGAACAATAAGGGTCATTAAGCAGAATCTTTTCTGGGCTTTTTTCTACAACATGCTGGGTATCCCGATTGCAGCCGGGATTCTCTATCCCTTTTTCAAAATCCTCCTCAACCCGATTATCGCCTCAGCAGCCATGGCTTTCAGCTCGGTCTCAGTCGTTTCCAATTCCCTTCGCTTGAGACGAGTCAAGCTGGGTTCTTAAAAGGAGAATTTCGATGGTTGTGAAATTAATCATGACAGCAATCGGAGTCTTGCTCATTGTTGCGGTTAATTGGTATTTCTTTTTCTCTCGAAGGAAGCAGGTCTCTGCCTCGATGAAAGGCAGCGAGCTTCAGGAAGTCCGTATCGTGGTCAAGAGCGGATACACGCCAGATGTCATCGTGGTCAAGAAAGGCATTCCTGTGCGCCTGAATTTCTACCGTGATGAGACAGATGACTGTTCTGATACTATAGTTTTTGGGGATTTCAATATCCGGAAGCCTCTTCCTGCCTATAAAACCACAGCCATCGAGTTTACGCCTGAGAAAGAAGGCGAGTATGAGTTTACCTGCGGGATGGGAATGCTGAGGGGGAAGCTAATCGTCAGGTAAATTGAGTGACGTTTAAATCGGGGATTGTTGCTTTTCTAAAAGGGCATTCACAATCTTTTGATCCAGTTCATACCAAGAGCCGGTCGCCGCATCGACAATGACTGGAACCAAACCAAAGATAACATCTAAGACAATCCAGCCCACTCCAACATGATTGGTAATATTAAAAGCCTTTGTTTTATATCCTTCTTTCCTGAATTCAATATTGTAAGCTTGTTTCGATTCGAGCTTGAGGAGGATCGGAGTATCACCCATGTAATTTCCATTCACATAGATTTGTGCGCCCTGTGGATTCGAGTTGAAATTTATCTTACTTGAGTTTCCCTTAAAAATTGTGGCGCAGCTTGAAGTCAACAAAAATAAAGACGCAATGAGGAAAGTGCTTGTAAATTTTTTCATGATTCACCTCTCCTTCTATGGATTTCAATCTATTAAAAGACACTTGATTTGTCAAGATGGAGTCATTTTTTGGCTGCTAGGCTGGGAGTGGATGGATCGTTGAAGCCGTCCGTGGGGCAAAACTGCCGGAAATCCGACAGATCTCTCCGCCCGAGCCAAGAGAAAGAAAATCAGGAAAAATATT
>CAZYBE010000013.1:0-48066 GCA_964645765.1 uncultured Eubacteriales bacterium | reverse complement strand
GGAGAGGGAAAGCCGCCAAGTTCGTCTTCTTGATCTTCCCCCGATGAGCATTGGCGTAGAGGCCGTAATAACGGACGGTGACTTGGCCCTTGTCAGGGATGGTCCCCGAAGGTCTGGATGATGGCGACAACACCAGGCATAAGTGCACTCCCGGTTACAACCTCGAAATAACGGGTCAAAGAGCGGAGGGCCAAGCGGCAGAGATCCTCGAGGAGCTTACGGATGTACTTGAAGAAGACCCGGAGCATTTTGGGGATGGTGAAGACGACCTGCAGGCGGGCGGACATTCAGGAGGAGAGCCTCCTGCACCCACTCGCCCCATTCCTCAAAAGATGAAAAAGTAAGGCTGATTCATAAGCGCTCACATAATCAATTAATGCCCTTATCCAGTTTCAGATAAATATCGGCGCCTGTCGACACCTTGGAGAAAAATATTCCATGCTTAAATCAATAACATTTTTTCTTTTTTATGGAACGTTGCAGGTCTTCAGTCGTCTTTAGTCAATGAAGGATGAAGAACTCAAGTGGAATTTTGAGCTGGAATGGATATGATAAGAGATGCAATCATTTGTATTCTTTTATTCAAGACACTGCAGTGACAGGAAAAAAATCCAAGGTCTTCGAGGAATTGATGACCTTTCATAAAAAAGTGTTTTTGATTTGCCTCGGATTTTCCAGGAATGCAGCGGACGCCCAAGACCTGACTCAAGAAGTTTATCTGAAAGCTTACAGAAATATCGGCACATTAAAAGAAGTAAAGCTCTCCAAGTTCTGGCTTTTTAAGATAACAAGAAACACCTGTCTTGACTTCAGGAAGAAACATCGGCTCAATCGAGACTCCTCTATTGAGTCAGGGAAAGAACCCGTAGATCTCATGACTCCAGAGTCGCAAATGATCTATCAGGAGCAGCTTCGTGCGCTAAAAATCTCCATCCAGCAACTGCCAAAGAGGCTGAGAGAGGTCTTTGTTCTCAAGAAATACGGTGACCTCTCCTACCAGGAGATCGCGGAAACATTAAAGATTAAAGAAGGCACCGTCAAGTCTAGACTTGGTCGAGCCTGCCAGGCCATCCTTGCTCAGATGAAGGGAGAGAAGAATGAAAAAAAATAACAATACAAGTCATAGAGAGTTGTTTGAATTCAATAATCTCATTCAAAAGGAAAAGGAAGGCGCTCTCCAAAGCTATCGAGAAGAAGATTTTCGGTCTCGATTGAGTCGGAGGATAGATGAGGAGTCGAAAACATTAATTCCTCCTATTTTCTGGTTCCGAAAACCGGTTATGGCTGCAGGCATAGTCCTGCTTCTGGTTGTTATGGGCTGGATAGCCGCACAGATATTTTCTCCCTCACCTTACGAGAGAGATGCCAGAGCTATTGAAAAGACCCTGGCTCGAGTATTCGACGCTCACGAGCTCCTGATTGGCCAAAGCATTGCTCAGGTCGAGCCGCAGCGCGGCGTGGACAATATTTATGAATTTGAATGGTCGCTCAAACGAGTCATCTATTCGATTCAAAGAGAAGATATTCCCGATAGTGATATTCCACGAATTTTCAGTCAGGCCATTCTCAATGCAACCCGAGTCAGAGAAACAGAAGACAATGGGCCTTCAGGATTGAATACCGAGAGGGAAAATGGATTTTTGTGGAAAGAAAACAATTTTCAAAGATCGTTTTTACAAGACTAAAAATTAAGGAGGTCAGAAATGATAAGAAATGTGATCTTCATATGTATTCTCATTTTTCTTTTTATGTTAGGTCCGCATCTTGCGGCGTCCACTGTATCCTTTGCAAACGCTGAAGAGAGTGCGGGCTATGCACTCCTGGATTCCCTTGTCGCCACCTTTAAGGAATTGGCTGAGTATAGGGAACCGGTAATGGCAAAAACGAATATAGCACTGGCAGATATGATGCGGGAAGCTCAAAAAGCAAAAGCCCAGGGACAGATTGACGCCGCGTTTTTCAAACGATTCCACAGGATTTTGATGGTCCTGAAATGTGTTATTACTCCAGTTACTCCAGATGATGGCGGCATCATGAAACCACTCTACTTCGGAGCGATCAATAAATTTATCGAGGATATCGAAGGAGAGGAATATGATATCGAAAGAGCAGGGTCTAATGCCGCTATCGCCAAATTAACTCAGGCAGTCTCACACGAACTTATCGATCTCCGCATCTATCTGGACAACAAGGAAAAAAGAGAAAAGCTGATCGAAGGATACAAAAAACTCATAGACTTCAGCGGAGACACTCCTGAATTAGCCAAACAAGACAAGCAATTGATCTCCATGAAAGATATATTTTATCTCAACAATGCCATTTCAGATTATTTGACTGATTTCGGGATTCCACCTAAACAGGCAGGCCTGTATGACAGGAAAGGCGAATTCAATAAATCCTTATCTCCGTTCTACATTAAAGTCCTTCCCGTTGAAGATAACTGGGGAAACGGTCTCAGTGTTTACACCGGAAAAGCATGTAACGGTGTCTATGAGGGAATAAAAGGTTGCACAGAGAAGGATTATATTATTATCTCTTACGGCCGGGATGGGAAGAAGGAGGACTGGAAGTATAATCCTAAAAATCCAGAAGCTGGTATTTATGAATTGAAGTCTGATAAGGATTTTGATAAAGACCTTGTCATTTGGAGCGGAAAGTGGATCAGAGCACCGAGGGTGAAGAGAAAATAGGATACAGAATACTAGGTTGGTTAATAAAAGAGCATAAAGAATTCTCATCCGAGCTCTCGGCAGCCATCAAAAGCTCCTGACCGGCCATTTTCAGCGGAGGAGGCCTCTCCGCATCTCGTCGCCTATCAAGAACTTCTGCTGGCCGCAGAGGCTTCGACTGAAAAAAAGTACTTGCATCACATCATCATAGAAGGAATTTCGATTTCTGCTGCGCCGAGTGAATGAGCGTTCATATGCCAATTTTCTCTCGTCCCATCATTAGGGGTGATAAAACATGATGTGCGAGGATATTAATTTGAGACCGAAATTGCTTAGAGCGGACTAAAAGGTCGCGGAGATGCTCAAAAGTGCCGGAAATGCGAGAGACCTCCGAGCCTGGTCCAAGGGAAGGTCATGAAAAGTAATCGCCGATCTACTTCTGCAGTTCGATCCAATAAGGCAGCACAAATTTCTTGTTGATGGCGACAGTTGCGGCAAATCCATTGAGCTTATCCCCGCGAAGCTTCAGGCGTAAAAAAAGAATATGTGGAGAGCGTTTGGAATCGTCAGTGGGGATTGTGCCCAAAAATGCTCCCTGGAAGATCCCATCTTTAAAGCTCAAAGGTCCGAGCGGTGTCTGGATGGGCACAGGCCGAGTGACTTTCCCATCGATTTCAAGTCTTATGTCCCGGCTATCAGTGATCATCAATTTCGCAGGAAGAGTACCCTGAAAAGTTTTTATGGTGCCGGCCCATTCCCCTCTTATCGATTCTGGTGGAGAGAACTCCTCAGTCTTACTGGGCGGGATCTCAGGTTGAGCGGGGAATTTGGGAATCAAAGCTTCAAATATTCTCCATTCGATATCCCATAGATCGTAGGTTTCTAACATTCCGATATTGCTCAAGACGGCCACGGCAATATTTTCTGAAGGAATCATGGTTAGACGGGTGGTGACTCCCGGCATTCCTCCGGAGTGACTCAAGAATCTGTATCCAGCGAAATCAATGACGCTCCAGCCCAGCCCATACCAGACCTCGCCGAGTTCGGCGTTCGGCGTTTTGACCAGAGAGGACTCGTGCATGATATCGAGACTCTTGTCGCTAAGGATTCGCTTCTGGTCAGGGAGATGATTCTTCAAGTGGAACATTCCGAAGCGGACAAGATCGTGAGCACTGGAGCAAACAGCGGACGCTCCCCGATGATCATAATCCAGAGGATTGACAGCCGTTCCCCGCTCGTCATAGCTCTGTGCGGCATATTCCTTGAGACTCGGATCGACGAGGGCTGAGGTATGGCGAAGTCCCAAAGGCTCAAAAACTTCAGACTTCATGAAATCGACATATGGCTTTCGAGAGACAGTTGAAATGATATGATCGATGATCCCGTAGCCAAAGTTTGAATAATAGAATTCTGAGCCAGGGTCATTGACAATAATTCCATAACGCCTGATGGATTCCTCCATGCCAGGCGGCCGGCTCGTGTCCGTATCGAAAAAGATGTTCCCGTGCATAGGGAGGCCGGCCGTATGCTGGAGCACTCTTCTTACAGTGACTTCAGATGGATTGCCAACATAGACATGCAGTTTAGCTGCACCTAAATAATCATTGGCCGGTCTATCGAGATTGACTTGGCCGCGTTCAACGAGAACCATCAAACCGGTCGCTGTGATCGGTTTTGAAATGGAAGCGAGGGCATAGATGGTTTGAGGCGTTGCCTTGAGTGCCTTTTCTTTGTTGGCCCAGCCAAAAGCTTCTTCCCAAATGATTTTTCCGTCTTTGGCCACAGCCACTGCTAGGGAGACAATCCTGTCCTTCTTCATTATCTCATTAATGAAGGTTCGAACCTTATCAAATTGATCATCGGAATTGTTCACATCGCAGGGTTTGTTTGCCCAGCGGCAGTCAGAAGATTTCTTTAGCTCCGGATGGGAAAGCAAAGGAATGAATAGTCCAAGAAGAAAACAGAGAAATATGGGAATCATCTTGTCTCTCATGATCTGCCTCCTTGCCTATAGAATTTCTTTTTCTACTGGGCGGACTGAGTAAGCCTGCTTGAAGCAGTTTTCTCTCCTCCCATGGTTCGGGATGATAAGTCACACCAATCTAGGATGTCAAGCCCAGGAGCTCAGCATTTTTGTTTGCCAGAAGCTTTAGTGAATGTTCTATTATGCAATTTCGGCTTTAGCTGGAATGAATATCCTGGAGGCAGAGGAGGGAAGGGGAGGATTTTTTCCGGACCTCGATAGCTTTCACGGCGGCGCTGGCTGAAGGGATGGTGGTAAAGCAGGGCACGCGGTAAGAAAAGGCGACTGTCCTGATTTTGCGCGCATCGCTTCTTTCATAGGTCCCGGAGGGGGTGTTAAAAATCATTCCCACCTTTCCTTCTTTGATATACTCAAGGATGTTTCTCTTTTCCTTGAAGACCTTGCCGACGGTGTCCACCCGGAATCCGTGTCGGCGGAGGTACTGGGTTGTTCCTTCGGTTGCCACCAGCTTGAACCCGAGGCGCTCAAGTTTCTCGACGATGGGAATAATCCTTGGCTTGTCTTCGTCAGGAACACTGACAAAGACTCTTCCTTTTTGTGGAAGATGGAATCCTGCTCCCTCCTCGGCTTTGAGAAAAGCAAGAGGAAAGGAATGGTCGATTCCGATGGATTCACCAGTGGAGCGCATTTCAGGCCCGAGGATGGGGTCAACCTCCAGAAACTTGTCAAAAGAGAAGACAGCCTCCTTAACAGCATATAGGCTTAAATGACGGCGATTGATATTCATCTCCTTGAGTTTCTCTCCCATAATCAGCCGGGTGGCAATCTTTGCCAGAGGAATTCCAGTGGCCTTGGAGAGAAATGGGACTGTCCTTGAAGCCCTGGGATTGACTTCCAAGATGTAGATTTTTGTTCCTTTGACCGCAACCTGGACATTCATCAGGCCCATGATCTTAAGCTCCTTGGCCATGAGCGTGACCTGGGCCTTGACCTCCTCGATCACCCTGTCAGGCGAAAAATAAGGAGGGGTGACCATGGTCGCATCGCCGGAATGAACACCGGCTTCCTGGATGTGCTCCATAACGCCGCCGATATAGACATCCTCGCCGTCGCAGAGAAGGTCGACATCCAGCTCAACGGCGTTTTCGATGAATTCATCGATGAGGATGGGATACTCCGAGCAGTATTCCTTGATGGATTTTATGTATTTCTCGAGCTCCTCCTCGTCGTGGATGACTCTCATCGCCCGGCCTCCAAGGACATAGGAAGGCCGGACAAGAACCGGATAGCCGATATTGGCTGCAATTTTAAGGGCATGGGACGAGTTTTTTGTCATGCCGTTTCTCGGCCGGCACAAATTCAATCTTTTTAAAAAATTATCGAATTTTTCCCGATCTTCAGTTTCATCGATAGCCTGGGAGCTTGTCCCCAATATCCTCACCTTGTTTTTCCAGAGGCCGACAGATATTTTGAGCGGAGTCTGTCCCCCGAATTGGGCGATGACTCCTTCTGGTTTCTCATTGTGGTAAATGGAAAGGACATCCTCCAGTGTGACCGGGTCGAAGTAGAGGCGGTCAGAAATATCGTAATCAGTCGAGACTGTTTCAGGGTTGGAGTTGATCATGATGGCCTTGTAGCCCAAGTCTCTCAAAGCAAAAACGCCATGAACACAGCAGTAGTCAAACTCGATTCCCTGGCCGATGCGATTCGGCCCTGAGCCGAGGATGATGGCTTTTTTCTGCGGGATGGCTGAAGCCTCGTTCTCTTCCTCGTAGGTCGAGTAGAAATAAGGAGTTTCGGATTCGAACTCACCAGCACAGGTGTCGACGACCTTCCACACGGGAAGCACCTTGGCTCTCTCCCTTATTCTTCTCACTTCATCTTCACTCAAGCCTAAAAGAGAACCGAGTCTTCGGTCAGAGAACCCGAGTTCCTTTGCCCTTCGCAGAAGATTGGGATTCAATCGTTCTTTTCCCGCCGCTCTCAGGACTTCCTCGAAATCGATGATTTCCTTGATATTCTGGATAAAGAAGGGGTCGATTTGAGTAAGTTTATAGATTTCTATCACCGAGACCCCTGCTCTGAGCGCGTCAGCCATGAGCCAGAGTCTTTCGGCATTGGGAACAGCGAGTCTTTCTTTCAGCATTTTTTTGCTGCTTTTCTTGAACTTCTCCTCAAATCCCCAGCGGTCTATCTCGAGGGCGCGGATGGCTTTTTGTAAGGCCTCTTTGAAGGTTCGACCGATGGCCATCGTCTCCCCGACTGACTTCATCTGGGTGGTCAGGTAAGGCTCTTCTTCCGGGAATTTCTCGAAGGCAAAGCGGGGAATTTTGACCACAACATAGTCGATCGCCGGCTCAAAACAGGCAGGTGTCTTCTTAGTGATGTCGTTCAGGATTTCATCCAGGGTGTATCCCACAGCCAGCTTGGCTGCCATCTTGGCAATGGGAAAACCAGTGGCTTTTGAAGCCAGAGCTGAAGAGCGGGAGACCCTGGGGTTCATCTCGATGACCATCATCCGTCCGTCCGCAGGATTGACCGCAAACTGGATGTTCGAGCCTCCGGTTTCGACCCCGATCTCTCTCATGATCAAGATCGATGCATCCCTCAGCCTCTGGTATTCCTTGTCCGTCAGGGTCTGGGCTGGAGCGACTGTGATCGAATCGCCGGTATGCACGCCCATCGGGTCGAAGTTTTCGATGGGGCAGACGATGACCACGTTATCCTTTTTATCCCTCATGACCTCGAGCTCATACTCTTTCCAGCCGATGATCGATTTCTCGATCAGGACTTTTGAGACGGGGCTGATGGCAAGTCCGAGAGGAACAAATTTATAGAAGTCATCCCAGTTCTTGAGGATGTTGCCGCCTGTTCCACCCAAAGTAAAGGAGGGGCGGATGACAACCGGGAATTTTATTCTCTTGACGATGTCCACAGCCTCTTTCATGCTTGAAACATAGCCTGATTCAGGGACTTCAAGCCCGATTTTTTCCATCGAGCGGCGGAAAAGAAGGCGGTCCTCTGCCTTCCTGATTGAGCTCGCAGTGACTCCGATGAGCTGGGTTCCGTTTTTCTTTAGAGTACCTTTCTCGTCAAGCGCCAAGGATAAATTCAAAGCTTTCTGCCCGCCGAGTGTGGCCAGGAGCGCATCAGGCTTTTCTCTCTCTATTATTTTTTCCAAATACTCGACGGTCAGGGGCTCAAGGTAGGTTCGGTCTGCAAACTCAGGGTCGGTCATAATTGTCGCCGGGTTGGAGTTGACCAGAATGAGCTTATAATGCTCTTCTTTTAAAGCCTTGAGAGCCTGAGTTCCGGAGTAATCGAACTCAGAAGCCTGGCCGATGATGATCGGGCCTGAGCCGATGATCATGATGGATTTGATGTCTTCCCGTCTTGGCATTTTATTTTCCCTTGAAATCATCCATCATTTGAGTGAATTCATGAAAAAGATATCTGGAGTCCCTTGGGCCTGGAGAGCTCTCGGGGTGGTATTGGACCGAGAAAAGAAATTTTTCCCTCAAGGCAAGCCCTTCGGCGGTCAAGTCATTGAGGTTGAGATGAGTCAGCTTTGCCAGCCCGTCCAAAGATTTAATATCGACAGCAAAGCCGTGGTTCTGGCAGGTGATCTCGATTGCGCCTGTCTCTAGGTTCTTGACCGGGTGGTTTGCTCCGCGATGGCCGAACTTGAGCTTGAAAGTCTTTCCACCCAGGGCAAGTCCTAAGAACTGGTGTCCGAGGCAGATTCCGAAGATGGGGATTTTCCCGGCAAGGTTTTTGATATTCTCTATGGCATAGCTCACCGGAGCAGGGTCGCCAGGGCCGTTGGAGAGCAGAACTCCGTCAGGCTTTATTTTCAGCACTTCCTCCCAGGATGTCCTGGCAGGAACAACGAGCACTTCGGCTTTATTCAACACCAGGTTTCTCAATATGTTTCGCTTGGCTCCGAAATCGTAGACCACGACAAAGTGCCTGAATTTTTTTTTCGCTGCATAGCCTTTGGGCCAGGAGTAAGGGCCTTCCTGCCATCTGTAGGCTTCAGAGGTCGTGACTTCCTTGACCAGGTCGAGGCCGACGATGGAAGGAATTTTCCTCACCCGCTTGAGGAGAGCTTTGAGGTCATCGGTTGTAGTGGAGATCAAAGCTCTCTGTGCGCCTCCGGTGCGGATAAGCTTGGTCAAGCGTCTTGTATCCACACCCTGGATGGCGACAATCTTGTGCTTTTTGAGGTAATCTTCCAGGCTCTCTTTCTTCCTCCAGTTTGAAGAAAGGGCTGCCAGCTCTTTGATGACAAAGCCTTCGACCCAGGGCCGGACGGATTCTATATCCTCAAAATTGCAGCCGTAATTCCCGATAAGGGGGTAGGTCATGGTCACGATCTGGCCCTTGTAAGATGGGTCGGTCAGGATTTCCTGGTAGCCAGTCATGGAGGTGTTGAAGACGATTTCCCCCTCAGCATCTCCTTCGAAGCCAATGGATTGGCCGCTGAAATATTCCCCGTTCTCTAAAACAAGAAGAGCCCTTCCGGCACTCATCTTAGATTCAGGATCTTTCTACAAAATAAACTACGCATATTCGGCTTATTTTACATATTCTCAATTTTTAATTCTACTTTTTTGTAAAATTTTTTTTTGGGATAAAAAGCAGCCTGTCCCCATTTTCCAATTTTTGGTATCCTATAAGCAAAAGAAATGAAGAAGAGACGAGTCGTGGTGGCCATGAGCGGGGGAGTGGACTCCTCAGTGGCTGCAGCCCTGCTCAGGGAGAGGGGCTATGAAGTCATCGGAGTGACGATGAAGCTTTTCTCGCTTCCGCCAGACTACTGCAAACGGGAAAGTTTGAGAAGCTGCTGCGGCTGGAAGGCCACAGAGGATGCTCACAGCGTGGCCATCGCTCTCGGGATTCCTCACTACATCGTTGACTTCAGGAAGCACTTCGAGAAGAAAGTCATCTCCGATTTCTGTAAGGAATACGCACAGGGCCGGACGCCCAATCCTTGTATCCGCTGCAACCAATTTATCAAATTTGATGTCTTGATGAAGTGCCTCAGAAAATTTGATGCAGATTATTTGGCAACAGGCCATCATGCCCGAATCACCCACGACTCGAAGAACGACCGGTATTTGCTCAGAAAGGGAAGGGGCGCAGACAAAGACCAGTCTTATTTTCTTTATGTCTTAACCCAAGAGCAACTCGCCCGGACCTTGATGCCGGTCGGAGATTTCACCAAGCAAGAGGTGAGGAGGAAAGCTCAAAAGTTGAGACTTGGAGTGGCCAAGAAAGCTGAGAGCCAGGAGATTTGTTTTATTCCTGATAATGACCATGTCCGGTTTCTCCGCGACAGAATTCCCGGGGCATTCCAGCCCGGGCCGATCATAAACCTTGAGAATCGAGTTTTGGGCCGGCACAGCGGAATTGCTGGCTTCACCATTGGGCAGCGCAGAGGCATGGGAATTGCTGCCGCGCATTCCCTCTATGTTCTTGAGATTTTGAGCGGTCAGAATACGGTCGTTATCGGGACCAACGACCACCTTTATCAGAAGAGACTTTTAGCTTCGAGGATAAACTTGATTTCTGTTGAAACGCTGAAAAAACCGCTTCTGGTCAAAGCAAAAATCCGGTACAAACACAAGGAAGCAAAAGCCAGGCTCATTCCTTTGGATTCAGGCCAGGCTCTGGTCGAATTCGAGAAGCCCCAGCGAGCTATAACTCCTGGCCAGTCTGTGGTGTTTTACGAGCGCGATATCGTTGTTGGCGGCGGGATTATTGATAAAGCCTTGGATTTCCCGTAGGGTGAAGGCATGAAATTCGGCTGCCAGTCTGAAGTTGATCCAATAAAAATTCTTTTGCTCAAACACCCCCGAGAAGCTTTCATAAACCGAGAAAATATTCGAGCCCAATGGAGGGAGCTTAATTATTCAGCCTGCCCTGATTATGAGAGGGCTTTTGGGGAGTATGAATATTTTGTTGGCCTCTTGAAGAAGTCGGTCGCTGATATTTATTTTCTTCCGCGAAGTCGTCAAACCGGGCTTGACTCTATCTATATCCATGACCCTGTGCTCATAACCAGCAAAGGCGCTATCTTTGGCAACATGGGGAAAAACGAACGGCAGGGAGAGCCAGGAGCTGTGCGCGAGTTTCTCCTTGAATTGGGAATCCCAATTCTCGGCTCGATCTCAGGTGAGGGAAAGTTGGAAGGAGGGGATGTGGTCTGGATCGATGAGAGAACAGCGGCCGTGGGCCGCAGCTATCGGACAAATGATGAGGGTATTCGGCAATTCGCGGAAATGGTCAGGGGAATTGTGGATGAACTTTTCGTTGTTCCTTTGCCTCACTGGAAAGGGCCGGAGGATGTTTTGCATTTGATGTCGCTCATCAGCCCGATTGACCGTGACTTGGCTGTGGTTTATTCGCGGCTTCTTCCTGTGACCTTCAAAGAGTGGCTTGTCCAGCGGGAAATTCGGCTTCTCGAAGTTCCGGATTCTGAATTTGAGACCATGGCCGGCAACATTCTCGCCGTTTCACCCGGAAAATGCATCATACTCTCCGGCAGCCCTTTGACGAAAAGGATGCTTGAGAACGAAGGAATCGAGGTTTGGGAATATGAAGGCGAGGAGATTTCCCGCAAGGGTGCTGGAGGGCCAACCTGCCTTACCCGTCCGCTTCTGCGGGAAAAAGATTAAAACTTTTCAAGAGCAAGAAACAAGATCGCTTGATTTATTCCCGAAAATTTTCGCGTGCATTCTCTGGCGACAGGATTTTTATTTTGCCGGGTCATCATTCCAAGAAGAGTCGATTCAACTTTTGAATAAAAAAGAAGTCTTAAAAAGAATAAGTAAATTTTAAGAAACAAGCAAAGGGCATAATAAAATTATCTTTTGCCGACAGCTTTGAGCTTGGAGTCGATAGTCGCCTCTTTATCCAGGCGGTGATCCACTCTCAGGTCGATATGAATCCTCTTGACTCCCATTTTCATCAAGGCTTCATGAGCCTCCTCGACGACTTTGAACAGGGTTTTCACATCTGGAGCTTCGATGGTTGTCGACATTCCGCCGGTCTCATGTTTCAGGCCTGAGCTTTCGATGACTCTCAGCGCTTCTTTGACATAATCGCTGACCGATACCCCTTCACTCGTGGGAAAAATGGCAAATTCAGCAATGACCATTGTCTTCCTTAAAAATTGAATTAATTTTTGATTAATAAATTTTATCAGGAATGATTTGTATAATCAATCTTTGGCTTATATATTTCCTATAAATATGGTAGAATTAAATTCCAATTTCTAGCAGGAGAGAAATTTTCTGAGCCGCTAGCGAAAATTGTAGAGATGGAATAGGGATTGGAGATGAAAAAGGAAGAGTCAATCGAGAGTCAGAAAGGAGCGAAGATAGAGAGTCTTGGACAGCCTCCGTCAAAAATAGGGAAGATAGACTTAAAAACCTTCACTTCTTTTCTCCTCAAGCGCCTGGGCAAGAAAGATTCATCTGTGCTTGTCCCTCCACGGACTGGAATTGATGCCGGCGTAATCGATATCGGCAATGGCAAAGTCCTTATCATCGCCGAAGACCCGATTTTCTCTATTCCAAAACAGCCTCTTGAGATGTTTGGCTGGTACACAGTTCATATCGGTGCCAGTGATGTGGCGGTCATGGGGGTCAAGCCGAGGTATATGACTTACACCCTGCTCATGCCGCCTCAGACAAGTGATGTTGATTTCAGGGTCATCGTCGATTCTATCCATAAGACTGCAACCGAGCTTGAAATCGCCATCGTCGGAGGCCATACCGGCTATTATCCAGGATTTGCTGCCCCGACAATCGGCGGGATCACAGTCTTTGCCGTTGCCGATAAAGACGGCTTTGTCACACCAGCAGGAGCAAAGCCAGGCGATGATGTCATCCTCACCAAGGGGCCTGCCATAGAAACAGCAGGCATCCTCTCTGTGCTTCGTGAGAAGGAGCTCCTCGAAAACTATCCGGCTTTGCTTGTTAAGAAGGCCAAGTCTCTCTGCAAAGAGATGACAGTGGTCAAGGATGCTCTGGCAGCGATAGAGGTGGGAGGAGTGAGCGCCATGCATGATGCAACAGAAGGAGGAGTTATCGGAGGTCTTTTTGAGATTGCCAATGCCAGCCAGGTTGGCATGGACATCGACGAATCCCTTTTCATCTATCCCGATGAGGTCAGGATGGTCTGCGAGGCTTTTAAGATTGACCCAGTCTCAGCCATCGCTGAGGGCTCTCTTCTGATTACAGCTCAGTCGGCTCGTTCGGAAAAAATTATCAAGCGGCTGAAGGCCTTAAGAATAAAGTCCTCAATCATTGGGAAAGTTTTAAAAAATTCTAGAAAAAGAATTATGAGGCGCCGCAATGGCAGCGTTATCACCCTTGCCATTCCCGATCAGGACCCGTTCTGGCCCGCATTTTTCAAAGGGCTCGAAACGTTTTAAGAACAATATTTTTCAAAGAAATTAAGCCGGAAAGCCTTTTAGGTGGTGTTCGAGCTGCTTGCTTCTTGGGCCTTTCTCTTTTCTTCGAGAAGCTTTTCGTACTCAAGAGGATGGAGGGCGCGGAGTTCTTTTCCTGTGATTTTTCCATTAAGCCAGACCTTGCTCATGGGAAAGACCTCAGGATTGAGATGAACGTTGTACATATGCCAGATGATGACGGCCAAAAAGGCAAGCATGGCTTCATAGCCGTGGACAATAACAAATATATCGTGAACCCATAACGGAAAAAGAGAAAGGGAAAGTTCGACATTCCACATAAAGAAACCGCTGGCAATCATCACCAACGACCCCCAGACGACTGCCCAGTATTCAAATTTTTCGATGAAGTTGTAGCGGCCGTATTCTGGAGGATTTTCAAAGAGCCAATAAGGGTGAGTTTTAAAGAAGCTTTTAAGGATGCCCTGTCCGGAGAGAAAACGGGTTAAGCCTATGTTGAACCAGAATTGCTCAAAAGCATCCTTGAAATCTTTGAATTTTGGAATCATCTCTTTGAAATTTTTTCTTCCGCGCTCTGTAAAAAGGGTGTAGAGAATGTGCCAGATGACATTGAGGATTAAGACGACGGCTGCAATCCGGTGGAGAATTCCCCTGATGTAAAAGCTTCTTTGGCCAGGGAAAAGCCATCGAAGAAATTTGATTTCATAAAAGACGAGGGGAAGGCCGGTGGCGATGAGGACAAAAAAGGTGATGATGAGGATAAAATGCTGAATGCGTTCGGCCCAATTCATACGGATAAAAATTTCATCATCGCCAATGAGGATATTATCTTTGGCTATCGGACGTTTCGTTCTTTTTTTCATTTGGTTTTCTGTGCCTTCCATTTCAAACTTAAGCGGTGTGCAAGATCAACCACTATAAAAGCAAGAAAGACGAAGATTATGGAGGCAATGAGGATGATGTAGAAAATTTTGACAAAGTATGCCCACTTGTTGTGCGTTTTTTCTGAGACCACATGAATTTTTCCCTTGGCAAAGTTTACTCCGGCTCCGGGATGGCATTTTCCGCATGTCTTGGGCAAATTGTCAGGGTTGATGGAGGATTTTGGGTCGAAGGAAGGCCGTATGTCGTGAAAGCCGTGGCAGCTGGCGCAGTTGGCAACACGGGTTTCTCCGAATTTAGAGGCCGTCCCGTGGAAGGAATTGGAATAAGTCTTCAGACGTGCAGTGAGAAAGCCGTACTGACGAGCAAGGGCTTCGTCGTCATGGCAGTGCGAGCAAACTGCCGCTACTTTTGTGGCATAAACAGGAGAACTCATTTCTAGAGGAGAGCTGATATTATGCTCATTATGGCAGTCTGTGCAGACAGGCACATCTTTGATTCCTTTCTCATAATCCTTTCCGTGGACTCCCTCCAGGTAATCCCTTTCGACTCCGATATGGCAGCTGCCGCAAGTGCGGATGATGTTCTTCCTCGAGACCAAAGATTGAGGGTTGAGAACGGCTTTGATGTCGTGGGAGCCGTGGCAGTTGCTGCAATTAGCGCTCATCGTAAGTCCAGCCTTCTCAAGAGCTCTGAAATGGACGCTTTTTTCGTACTGTTTGATGAACTCAATCCCTCTCTTCGTTTTAACTCTCTCCAGATGGCAGGTTTCGCAGGTCCGGGGAAGGTTGAGGGGATAGACTGAAGACAAATAATCATCTTTGGCTCTTATGTCATGCTTGCCATGGCAATCGGCACAGGTTACAGTAACCAGGCCTTCTCCTGCCTTGGCTTGGCTGTGAACGCTCTGCTCGAATTCTTGAACAGCCTTGCCATGACATTCTCCACAATCGACAGCTTTTAGTTTTTCAGGATGAGGGAAATCTTTAATTCCTTCCAAGTCCGAGTGGCAGGACACGCAGGAAATCCCGCCCTGGCCGTGGATTGAGGAGCGGAATTTTTCATAGTCGACAAAGAGAGATTTTCCTCCCGTGCTTTTCAGCTCAGGGTCTTGGTGGCAGGCCATGCATTCTTCATCTGAAGAAGCGAAAGAAGAGACAGACAAAAAAACAAAGAAAAAAATGATAAGGAGCAAAGAGAATGGACACACTCTGGCTTTCATCTTTTTTTAAAGAATTTTATTTTCTTGATGAACCCGGACACGAACCAGATGATCGTGAATAGAACTAGCGCAAAGACGAGCCAGAGGAGTATCTGCTGGAGGTAATAAAGCCCTCCTGAACTTTTTTGGCTGGCAGCGAGATGAATCTTGGAATTGGCAATCTTTTCCGGCATCCCCGGGTGACATTTCTCCTGTCCGCAGGTTTTAGCCAGGTTGGCCGGATTAACTTTTGAATGAGGGTCGCTCGCAGGCCTTATGTCATGAACACCATGGCAGCTCGAGCAGTTTGCAGCAGCATCATATCCATAGCCGATGGCGATTCCGTGCATGCTTTCGATGAAGGTTTCAATTCTGTCTTCAGGGACGCCGTATTTTCTCATTATCTCTGGCCTGGCATGGCAGGTGGAGCAGGTATCAGCAATTTTCTTCGACGATGTCGGCGCTCCCTCACTCGAGGGAGAGACAATCCTGTGCTCCCCATGACAGTCAACACAGATGGGCGCATCGACATTCCCCTTCAGTGCTTGCTGGCCGTGGATGCTTTCTCGATATTCGTTAAAGACCAGGCTATGGCATTTCCCGCAAGTCTCAGGATTTTTGGCCATGAGATGGGGCTCTCCGACTCCTTTTATGTCGTGAATACCGTGGCAGTCTGTGCAGACTGCTGCGTAAGAAAGAAGCCCTTTTTTGATAAGCGCCTTGCCGTGAACACTCTGCTTGTATTCTTGATAGGGCGCTTCACGATGGATGTTGTATTTGACGATAACGTTCATATTCTCGTGGCAGGTGGAGCAGGTCAAAGGGATGTTCTTCCTGTTGACCGTCGATTCAGGGTCTGATTTTTTCTTGATATTGTGCTTTCCGTGGCAATCCCAGCATCTAGCCACATCCTGGATTCCTCTTTCCAGATAGGCTCTGCCGTGAACACTGTCAGGGTAATAAAGAGGGCTCATTCCTGGTATAACTTTTCTGTTTTCTTGATGACAGGCAGACGTGCAGTTGACATCGGGCAGGTCTTTTTTATGAGGAATATCGCCTTCTCCTTCGCCGAGAGTGAGCTGATGGCAGTCTGTGCATTTGAGCCCGCCGTGGGCTGAAGCCATAAAGGCTCTCTCGTCAATCCTTATTTTTTCCTCAGAGGTTGACCCGCTGCCATGACAGGAAAGGCATTTCGAGTTAATCGCCGGCCATCCGTCTTTTGTCTGGGCAGAGCAGAGGAGGATAAATGAAAGAGGAAATATGATGAGCAGGCTAATTTTTTTCATTATTCCAGATTTTTTCAAACGCTTTCTTTATTCAATTGAGCTAAAACAACAATTATAGATTAACTTGAGGATTATGATCTTAATTCAGATTAGCTATTTCTCAGGGACCGCATGCTTTATTTTTTCCCAATTGGTGTCGAAATCAAAAGGCTTTTTGTGGACATTCTCGTGACAGGTCAGGCATTGATTTTTTATGGCCTCTGGAGAGCCGTAGAGGATGAGACCGTTTTTCGCAGATTCCTCCTTGTTTTTCATGATGCTCAAGGTCTTATAAGCGCTGCCAGGGCCGTGGCATACTTCGCAGGACACTCCTTCTGCCTTGAGTTCAGCCGCTTTTTCAGCGAGAGGGCCATGGCACTTTAAGCATTTAGGGCTTTCTTGAGGATTCGCCACTCCGAGCTCTTGAGCTATGGGTTGAGCTTTCTCAGAAGCCAATGCCACAAAGGATTGGGAATGCTTACTTTCAGACCAGATAGGAAATTGTCTCCCTTGCTTTTCGCTCTGGTGGCAGATTTTACATTTGCCTGCGCCAACGTAGGAAAACTGCTGTCCGAAAGAGAAAATAAAAAAGATAAAGGCTGCTGCGATTGTCGGGAACAACATGAATTTTTTCATCGAATCCTCCTAGGGTGAATGAAAAATTATCTTAATTTAGAGTTCCCTCCCTGTCAATATTTTATCTATAAAAATTATATGGTTTAGAAAGAAGTTTTTTAAGCGGGACTCTTCTTTTCGATTTGTTTTATCTTGAGGAAAATGGCAATAGCCAGAAGCAGGATGAATAAGGTGGTAATGATCAGGCCTCCCTTCCTGAATCTGGCTTCTTTGAGAGCTGCTTCTGCTTCGGCCTTGACCTCTGAGACTACTCGCTTGCCTTCTTCAATTTTTTTCTCAATATCGGAAAGGTCGAGAGTGTGGGTTAAGTTTCGAACCAGGATGAGTGATGTTTTTGCCTCCCTCAGCTTGAATCTTGGGTCGCTGACATCCACACCCCGTCTGTCCGCTTTGTCCAATGAATTCTCGACATCTGCTATTTTCGATACGAATTCATCCAGCCTGGTTTTGATGCGGGAAGCAAGCTGGTAAGGCTCTGAGCCTGCCTCATGGCACTGGATGCAGACAGCACCCTCTTGAGTGCCAAGCATGGTATCTGAAGGTGCAAGGACTTTGTGATTGCCATGGCAGGCTTCACACTCGGATATTCCCATTTCGTCGAAAGCCTTTTTATGAGGGCTCTTGGAGAAAAACTCGGCGGTGCTGGAATGGCATTGTCGGCAAACAAAAGCAATGGAAAAGACTTCTGGCGGAGAAGCGCCATGATTTCCGTGACAGTCGTTGCAGACTGGAGCAGAGAGGTCTTTTTTCTCGAAGAGCGAGCGGGCATGGACGCTCTGCTTATAATCCTCGAGCTGGTTAGTGGGGATTTTATAGGATTTCATATACTCTTTATCCGCATGACAGCGGCCGCATGTCTGAGGAATATTCCAGGGAAAAGTCGAGGATTTGGGATGGTTCGAAGCCAGAATGCCATGGGCTTTATGGCAGTCCGTGCAGAGTGCCACCTTTGTGTCTCCTTTTCTCAGGAGCTGGCCGTGGCGGCTTGTCCAGTATAAAGAGAGCTGGTCAACCCTCAACCCAGGATTGAAATTTTTCATGTATGCCGAATTTGAATGGCAGGATGCACAAAATTCAGGGATACGGTTTCGCTTCGGAGCGCCTTTAAATGTCTTATCCTTGGCTGAATCGATATCCTCCTTGGCAGGGTTTCCGCCGTGGCAGTCGCTGCAGTTCAGCCCGAATTTTTGATGGACATCGAGCTTAAAAGCTTCGACTGGAGCCATAAGTTTATCTTCCAGCTCTCGGTGGCATTCGATGCAGCTATTTTTCTGGGCAAAGAGAGAAAGCGGAGAAAAGAAAGCTGCAAGCGATAAGCATAAAAAGTATTTTTTTTCAAAAATCATTAATTTCATCTTTCTAAATTTTTGGCAGAAGATAAGTCAGCGCTGTCATGGTGATGATATAGAGCAGGATGACAAGCCCGGCCCAAGTGAAAAAAGGACTCTTTTTTTCCCTTGCGGCGTTTCTATCCAGGAAGGGGACAAGCATCCAAAGAAATGCGCCGGCCATGAATCCCAGAATCGCCAGAACCTCTCCTTTAATGAAAAAAACGTGAGAGGGGATGAGCTTCAGGGTCGTAAACATGAAGGTGAAATACCATTCTGGCTTGATGCCTATCGGGGCCGAAGCATAGGGGTCTGCCTTTTGCCCCACTCCCCAGGGGAAAAAGACACAGAGGATGCCGATAAGGACAAAAATGAGCATCCAGCCCAGGAAGTCCTTCAAAACAAAATTGGGGAAAAAAGGCACTTCTCTGACATTGGCTTGGTCGAGTCCTGGAGGCGTGCTCATTCCGAGTGTCTGGACTAAAACAAGATGAATTCCGAGAATGATAACAGTGAATAGAGGAAGGATGGCCGCATGAAGCCAGAAAAAGCGGGGGAGGGTGGCGTTAGAAATTTCCGGCCCTCCAAGAATAAAGGCCTTGATGGCCTTTCCGACAAGCGGGACAGTGCCGGCTATATCCGTTCCCACCCGTGTGGCGAAGAAGGAAAGCGCATTCCAGGGAAGAAGGTAGCCGCTGAAGCCAAAAGCAAGAAAAACGAGAAGAAGGAAGAAGCCGCTGAGCCAGGTTAATTCCCGCGGCGAACGGTAGGCCTTGAGGAGAAAGGTGCTGAACATATGGATGAAAATGGCTCCAATCAAAATATTGGCTGACCAGCTGTGGACAGACCGGATCAGCCAGCCGAACTTGACCTGGCTCATGATGGAATGAATGCTTTCGTAGGCAGTCTCCACAGAAGGCGTATAGTAGAGAAGGAGAAGGATTCCAGTGATAACCTGGATGATAAAGAGGAAGAGACAGATGCCTCCAAAGTAATACCAGAAAGAGAGCTTGTGCTCAGGAACCTTCTTTTTCCTTGCGAACTCTAAGAGGGCAGAGAGCCTGAAGCGTGAATCTAGGCAAGTATAGGCCTTTTTAATGAAGTTTTTCATTTCAGGCTTTTTTGGAAACGATAATTTCCTCTCCCAGAGTTTCGATTTTATAAGGTTCGAGCGGAGCAGGAGGGGGGCCGGAGATGACATTTCCGCTCAAATCGAACCTGCCGTTATGGCAGGGGCAGAAAATTGTCTCTGTATCGCTTTCGTAGAGGACAGTGCAGGCCAGATGGGTGCAAACTGCGGAAAAAGCCACGAGTTCTCCCTCTTTGGTGTTGATGAGAATTCCAGGCGCAGAACCGAATTTAAAGATTTTATAAGAATTGGGAGCCAGTTCCCCTGCTTTTGCAGCTGAGGTTCTTTTTACGCTTGATTCCACCTGCTTTCGCGGCAGGATGTAGCGGACAACAGGGTAGAGAAGGGAGACGATTGTTCCAGTCAAGCTGGCACCGAGAAAAATATCAACGAATTGTCTTCTCTTCATCAGTCTCTTTTGTGCCAAAAGATTTAAGCGTTTTTTGAAAATTTGTCAAGGCTTGCTCGACAAAAGAGAAGTTGTGAATTCCATAGCTTCCATCAAGCTCGATTTTTTGAACAAGTTGCTCAATCTTGAGGAGTTGAGTGTTTTGTTCCTCAGATAATCGGAGCGTTTTTTTCTCCTCGATTTCAGCCCTTAAGGAGCGGAGGAGTTCCTTCACAGAATTCTGCCAATCAAGGAAAATTTCATCATAGCCCTTTTCATGGCAGTCAAGGCATTTGTTCTTATCAGAGCGTCCGATTTGATTCGGCTGGAGGAGGTGGCAGCCCGTGCATTCGACTTTAGCTGCGGACATGGCATCGGCTTGAATTTTTTGTCCGTTTAGCTCCCCTCCTTCGTAGATAGATTTTTGTATCTGATGACAGACCCTGCAATCCTTTTCTGTTTTCTGGTGATGGCAGGCTGCGCAGCTTTTTTTCGTGGCGATTAGTTCTCCGTGTTTTCTTGCGTTGGAATGGCAGGTGCCGCATTGGATTTTCTGCTCGGTCAGATGATTTTTGTGAGGAAAATCAAGGCCGAAGATTTGAGCATTGATTTCTTCGATTCCAGCATGACAGGCCCCGCACTGGCTGGGAACTTCTTTGGCTGAGGCCTGAAAACTCTGGAGCTTGTATGAAGAGCTGGCAATGCGTAAAGCTTCGACCATGATGTCATAGGCAGCCTGGAGCAATTCCTGGGAGTAAATCATGTTGTGGACACTTTTTCCCCTCTCGACGACATCGATGTTAAAGGCTGCTTCATCAAGCCGCGCCTTAGCTTTTGCTCTGTTTGTGCCTTTGCCCTGGCTTATTTCCAAGCTTACCTTTTCGTAAACGGCCTTGATTTCGCTCAATTTTTTTTCCGTGGAAATTTCCCAGTCCTTGAGGACTCTGGAAAAACCTCTTCCATGGCAGGATTCGCAGGCTCCTGCCTTTGAAATGGAAGTTTCGCTCTTCATGATTCGACCCCCGGATTCTTCGTGAAAGATATGGCACCCTTTGCAGCTTAGTCCTTTTTCGAACATGATATTGGGCAAGGGATGGGAGATTCCTTTTCCTCCCTGACCAGTGAAGAGGATTTTTTGAGCCTGGTGCGAATCTATGTGGCAGGCCTGGCAGCTGGCTATGGTCTCGATGTCTTTGACAATCTTGTGCTGAATCTCGAGGTGACAGAGGTTGCATTCGATTTTGTGGGAAAAGATATGGGTCGAGTGCATGAGGTCGGTTTCTTCATATTTGTTCAGCCTTTCGGTTTCCCAGTGGCACTTGAAGCAGTTTTCGCGAGGCACATCTCCGTCGCCGATAATGGTTTGGCTGTGGCATTTTTCACAGCTCAAACCTCTTTCATAAACCAGAGCGTGGTTAAACCTTGAAGTTTTTTCTGAAACAAGGACGCTGCGGTCGTGGCAGTGGGAGCAATCGCTCACTTGAGGGTAATGCTCGCTCTTCTTGAAGTGGCAGATGAAGCAGGTGCTCTCGGTTACGGTTATATGTTCTCCCTGGACAATCTGGGAATGGCAACTTGTGCAACGGAGGCGTTTGCCTCTCCTTAAGTCCGTGAAGTGGATTTTATGGTCGAAGACAATTTTTTTGAATTTCACCTGGCCCTCAAGAAGCCTTTTATCGTGACATCCCTGGCGAAGGCAGGCTTCGTCAGGAATCTCGGCCCATGGCTTTGATTTCAGGTAGAGCTTGGTCCAGTAGCGCCCAACCTGGAGCAGCCCTTCAATTTTTGCCCTGAACTTTGACCTCAATCCTGGAGGATAATGGCAGGTGCTGCATTCGATGCGGTTATGAGAGGAATTCTCCCAGCTCTTGTAAAAGGGCTTCATGTAGTGGCAGGTGGAGCAGAATCTTGAATGGGAGGTGTACTCCATTGAGCCGAGAAAAAGAAGCAGAAAGAAACCTGCAACGGCCAGGATGATAATTCTTTTTTTCTTCTTCAATTCTTCTTGTTTCTTATTTTTCTTAAGCGTAGCTGTGAAGGCCGGCCAACAAATAATTCACGCCAAAATAAGTAAAAATAGCTGTAAGAAAGCCGATGACGGCCACATAGGCTGAGCGGCGTCCTTTCCAGCCCATGACGATTCGCGTATGAAGGTAAAGGGCAAAGACAAGCCAGGTTATAAAGCTCATGGTCTCCTTGGGATCCCAGGTCCAGTAGCTTCCCCAGGCTTTATAAGCCCAGATCATGCCAAAAACTAGGCCTCCAAGAGTAAAAAGAGGAAAGCCGACCGCGATCGAGCGATAGCTGATGGAATCAAGCTTTTCTGCTGATAGCCCGGATTTTTCTCCCGAATCCTTTTTCTCCTTTACTTCCACGACAAGATACATGATGCTGGTGATGAAGGCGACGGCAAAGAAGGCTTCCCCTAACAGAGTGACAGAGACATGAAGCCAGAGCCAATAGCTCTGGAGAGCCGGGACGAGAGGAGAAGCATCCTTGGGCATGATAGGAGAGGAAGCCAGGGCCATCAGAGCAACGACGATCAGCAGGAAATAGGGGCCTGCCTTTTTGATTTTATATTTCGTCTCGATGAGGACATAAGCCAACATGGAAGCCCAGGAAAGGAAGGAAAGGGACTCGTACATGTTAGTGAAAGGAGCATGGCCGCTCTCAAAAGTCCTCATGACGAGAGCTAAGGTATGGATTACAAGACCCAAGAAAGCAACTCTGAGGCCGACGGCTGCCAGGCTTTGTCTTTTAGAGAAAAGAAAAGAAAAATAGAAAAAGGCCGATATGATATAAATAATAAAAGTAACAAAGAATAAAGTCGATTCGCTCACTTCATTCTCCTTATAGAGCCCATGATTTCTTTGAATTCAGATTCTAAGGCTTCTCGGCCCTTTGCTGCCGTGCCGCCGGCGAGGAATTCTGTTTGTTTTTGGCTTTCCTCCAGGATAACTCTGACTTCGCGGCTTGGCCAGTAAAAAGCCAGGAAGAGGCCGGCCATGACTAATCCGCATCCCAGCCAGATGAAGTTAACTCCAGGGTCGCTGGCTGCCTGGATGACCGAGAATTGGGCGGCTTTAAAATTCTTGAGCTCAAAGGAAAAATTCATCTCCTGTTCAGAGTGAATCCGTGAAAACTCAGGAAATCGGGCGAATATCCAGCCTGAGAATATTTTCCTGTCTTCTTCCCAGCCCTCGATAAAGGTAGCGGGGTTGTTTGGCTGGAGGGAGCGGGATGCGACTTCGTTTTTTTCGTCGATGATAAAGTCAGGAATGAACTGAAGAAGGACGATTCGAATGTTCTCTTCAAGATTGGCGCTTTCTCCCACTTTCGCCTCTATTTTCTTAAGGAAAGAAGAGTCGGTCTTTTTTTTGGCCCACACTTCCAGGGAAACATTTGTCCAGTCCCATTCATAGCTGCTCTGATAAAAGACAAATCCTTTGTAGGAGAGGGGATGATTGACCTCAATAACTTTGCCCAGAACTGGCTTTTCTTTTTCAATGACCGTGAGAGTGCTCTTCCAGTCCTTGATGCTTCCATTGGGATAATATTCTATCTGGAACTTATCAAGCCGGAGTTTAAATTCAGCTTTAGGAACATCGAGGATTTCACCTTCTCGAAAGGTCAGATTTTCCTTAAAGCCTGCCAGGCCGCCGGCTATCCCTCCAGCAAGAATGATGAGCAGGCCGAGATGAACAATGTCAGAGCCGAACAAGCCAAGAACTTTTTTGCGGGCAAGGAGGAAGAGTCTATTTTCTCTTTCCTTTTCCTTGAGGCGGTAATGCCTCAAAGAAAACTCTTTTTTCAGCACTTGCCGGGCTTTAGCCAGAGCCATGTCTTTTTTGAGCTTTTCTTTGATTCTTAAGGCATTAATCTCTTTGGCTTCGATTTCAAGCCTTGGCCTGAAGACTCTTCTAAGTTTTGGAGAAAGGCGGTTTAAAGTGCAGACGATGATGTTCAGGGCGAGAAGAAAAAGCAGGACTAAAAACCACCAGGACTGATAGAGCCTTGTGAACTGAATTATCTGGAAGAAGTGGGCAAGCTGGCCGTATCGCACGAAATACTCATCCGGGCTTCGCTGCTGGGGAACGAGTGCCCCGACGAGAGAGGCAAGAGCGATGATGATGATGAGAAATATTGCGAGTTTAACCGACGAGAAAAACTTTATAAGAGCTTTCATCTCACCTTATTTTTTTCCGCGCTTGCTCCGCAGCTCCTCAGCTATGGCCTCCTTTCAAGGCCACGTATTTAATTTAAATGATTCACTTTATCGCTTTTATGATATAGCGCAAATCTGATTATTTCAACGGCTCTTTGGAATAAGATAGCATCCTAAATTCCATGATAATTATAAAATTGTAGCAAGGGGTCCTGTCACGGCGTGCTCTCCGTCCGTCCTCGCTGCACCCATCCCCCCGTGGGGAACCCCTGCAGCTGCGGGCGTTGCGGGGAGCACGCCGTGCCACCCCGCTGTCAATCATTGGCTATCACGGAATTTAGGATGCTTCCTTGGGGTAAATAAAATGTTAATTAAAAGCTGTAGCCAAATCCCAGGGTGAAGATGTTCGAGGAGTAATCGTCGAAATTGTACTTCTTTTCATCGTAGTTGTTCCGCATGTAGGAAAGGGATAGACTGTAGCCGCTGGCAAGGGTGTATCTTATCCAAACCCTGAGACTTGTCCAGTCCAACTCCCACGTGCCTGAGTTCTTGTAGGTGTCGACCCTGGCGCCCGCAGACAGGCTTTTGTTAAACATGTATTTGACAGAGCCTCGAAAGATGTTATTGGCGCTTTCGTATCTTATGTTCCACGGCTGGAGGAAATAAGTCACCACATTGGAGATAGAGCTATCCATATCTACTCTTGAATACCCAGCGCCAAGGTAGAGCCTGGATTTAAAGTTATAGGCAAGGTCGAGGCTGTAGGTGTTGGAATCGAATTCCCCGCCGGAGTCTTGGTTCTTTAAGTCTCTTCTCAAATAAGTGAGGATGATGTCAAACCCAGTAAGCGGTTTGAATTTGCCGCGAATCTTGAACCTGTTTAAATCTGTAGGGCTCATCAAGGTGTATGGGTCTTTGTATGCTCCTCTTTCATATTCTCCCATCACGCTCAGCTTGTTGGAAAGGCTGTAGTTGGCGTTGAAGAAAAAACTTGTTCGGTTTGTCCTTTTTTCTTCTTCAAAAGAAACGTTTCTGGTTTCATACCTTAGTCCCCCGGTCACGGAAAGAGTTTTAAACGGAAGGACCTCAGTTCCGGCCTCATAGATTAAGGTTTTGATGTCGAGCGAGCTCTCGACCGGAGAGCTCCCGTTGATGCTCAAATCGCCGTCCTGCTCGAGCTTGTCGTACCTGAAACCGCCGATGAGATAGACCCTGTCATGAACTCTATAGGAAAGGTCGAAGTCGGCAAGGTTGAACTTCCGGCTGATTTGGCCATTGCCCGTGGTCACATAATCAAGGGGAGTGTTGTTAGAGTTGGTTCCCAGGCCTTTTTCATAATAATTCAGGTTCATATCCAGGTCAGAGAAGGCATAGGAAGCTGTGGCCTGAATCCTTTTTGTCGGCCGGGCGTTAACCCGAGCCGTAACCATCGGCATTTTAAAATCGTATGGAGTCGTAAGCTCGAAGAGAAAAAGCTCTGAAAAATTCGTAGAGTTTGACCCTTCAGAGAAACCAGGAAGGAATATTCTGGAATTGTTCTCGTAGTCTCGGTAGCTTCCTTCAAGGTAAAAATCGAATTTTTCGAAGTTGACCTGGAGGCCGGCTCTGTATTCTGTCTTTAATTCGTCCAGAGGCTTCTCGAGCTCAAATTCGTCACGGACTAAATCAAGAGTTGTTGTGCTTTCTCCAAACCTCTTTTGCCTGTCGTAGGAGAAGAAAATTTTCGTTCTCTTCATCGGTCTCAGGTCAAAATAAAGTTCATCAGAATTCCTCTCGAAGCTGTAAGTGTGAAAATCTCCGCCGGTTGATTGGCTGATGTTGGCCAGGCTGGAGGGGAGGATGGTGTCTTGGTAATAGTAAGTGGATTTGCGATGGCCGTAGCGAAAGTTGAAGGCTCCGTATTTTTTCAGGGTAAAACCGTAGCTTTCAAAGGGGTCTCCTCCAATGGTCGAGGCGTATACGTTGAGAAGGTCGAAATAATTTTTATACTTTCCTGAAGGCAGGAGGTCAAAATTCAAGCTCAGGAGACGCGGCCCTTTTCTGATGTTCAGGTCTTCATAGTACTTATTGACATTTCCGCTGACATCGACATGCCGGTAGCCGAATTCAAAATTTCCGGTGAGCAAGATCCTATCCTCCTCGTCGGCTCGAAGAATATTCGAAGAGACAAGAAAGATCATTCCTAAAATGATTGCCAGAATTTTATTGTTCTTCATTTTTTCCCCTATTTGATGAATGTTGGACTCAACTGAGAGCCGTGAATGCTGGAATGGCAGTTGGTGCAGACAGTATCAGCCGTAAAACGGTTATGAAAAGACGGGACAGAGGTGTGGCAGGAGAAGCAAAGCTCAGCCGTGCTCTGGTGGGTCAGCATGTGCCGGTTGACCGAGCCGTGGGGCTCATGGCAGGCCGTGCATCCCTCGATCCTGACCGCTCCATGCTCGTAGACAAAAGGCCCTTGCTTGTCGGTATGGCATTTGAAGCATGTTTCATTCTTGAATCCGTTCAACCTTGACCTTGGCGACTGCTCATGATTCTTGTGGCAGTCCGTGCACTGAACCATGCCTTCCGCAATCCTGTGCCTTTCATTGAGGACAATCTTATCTGCAATCTCGCGGTGGCAGGTCAGACAAAGTTTGTAGCCTTCTTTTGTCAGGAGCTTGTCCCTGCCCATCTCAGGATGAGATTGATGGCAGTCAGAGCAGGCGACAGAGCCTTTCATGTGGTCGCTTGCGCGAAAGTGAAAGTTTTCGTTTTCCCGGCTGTGGCAGTTCAAGCACTTCTCTGTTTTCTTGGCTGCAGGGACAGAAGCCTTGAAGCTGAAGATTGTTTCTACTCCCCCGCCTGCTTCCACGTGAGTGCTTCCCTCACCGTGACAAGCTTCGCAGCCTTTAACCTTGAGCTCCTTTTTCTCGCTGAGGTAATGGATAGACATCTTGTAGTTTTTGTACTGTTCGGCGTGGCATTCCTTACACGTCTCAGACCCGACATACTCTCCCCCGAACGCAGTCTCTTTGGCCCGAAGAGAGGAAATAACAAGAAGAAAAGCGAGGGATAAAAAGGCAAACGTTAAAAGTCCGACGAATAAGTTGTCCTTCTTCATTTGCACTCTCCTCAGAAGTCCATTCGGAATCACTTTTTCAGGCAAGTTTTTTAGTGTCCTGAAAGATTTGCAAAATAGCAAAAAGGGAGCGTTGAGCATATATATTTGGACTTTCTATTGACCCTGGACATCAGAAGAAAATTCATTGCTTTATAAACTCTATAATATTAGTAGTAATTATAAAATTTATAAAAATTAAAAGGAGTTGTCAAGGACATTTTTTTCAATTGGAAGCATCCGCAAATCCGTGATATGAATAGGCTCAGCCTGGGTATTGAGAAAACAGTTTGAAGCCGGGGAAAAATTTCTTTCCGCTATTTAGAGAGTCAGATTCACTGAGAAGCTGGGATTAATGCTCCTTGGTTTTTGTTTTGGCTTTAGCTTTCTTTTTCTCAGCGATAATGACAAGGTCCTGGATCGTTATGCTCTCGAAATAATTCTTCAGAAGGTTGCTGGCTTCTTTCCAGATTTCATATGTAGTGCAGATAGGCATCCGGTTACAGAAATCGCCGTCCTCCACGCATTCGACTAGGCAGCATGATCCTTCAAGGGCATGGAGGACTTCACTGAGTTTAATCTCAGAAGGATCTCGGGCTAAAAAATAGCCTCCCCCTGCTCCGCGAATACTTTTTACGAGCTTGTTGATTTTGAGAGGGATGATGATCTGCTCCAGATAGCGAATGGAAATCTCTTCTTCGTCAGCGACGTCTTTAAGGATAACGGATTCCTCCCCGTTATTGTAATGTTGAGCGAGGTTCAGCATCAGGCGGGTTCCATACCGTCCTTTGGTGGATAGTCTTATCATTCCGTACTCCTTTATGAAAAAAATCCGGCTAAAGAAGTCATAGACTTAATAGTATTTTATGCTACCTTATTTTTCTTCTCTTTTCAACATGAGCTTATAGAAATGCTAAGAATTGTCAGAGCAAAAAAAATCTCACTTTATTATTTCCTATCCCTTCTTTATTTTTCCTGTGCAATTCTGATAAAATTCATGGATATGAAAAAGCTCTTTTTATTTGTATTATTCCTTCTTCTTAGCTTAGGAGAAAAGGGGACAGTCCCCTTTTTTGGAGGAGAGTTAATGGCCAACGGCTCAATAGAAGCTAACGCTAAGCTTGCCAATTTATTGCCGCTGGAGATAAACGGCTGGAGGGCAGAAGCAGAAGACGGGCTCTACGATAGAGAGACGATTTTCGATTACATCGACGGCGCAGGCGAAGTCTATCGCTCCTATAATTTTAAACAGCTCCTGGCAAGGCGCTACACCAGAAAAGGCAAGCCTGATTTGGTTGCCGACCTCTTCGACATGGGTTCTTCCGCCGATGCCTTCGGAGTTTTTACCCATGACCTCGAAGGCGATGAGGCTGGAATCGGCCAGGGCTCAACTTATAATGGAGGCCTGCTCGGGTTCTGGAAAGACCGATTCTTTGTTTCCCTCTATGCTGAGCAGGAAACAGATGAGGTCAAAGAAGCCCTGTTTGACCTCGGCCGCAGAGTGGCTTCTTCCATCAAGGGAGAAGGGGAGAAGCCTGGCATCGTTTCTCTCTTGCCCGTAACGAGTCTTGCCGAAAAAGGCGTGCACTATTTTCACAACCATTTGATTTTAAACTATCACTTCTATGTCTCCGAGCAAAATATTCTCTTTCTTGACCAGCAAACTGAAACAGCGCTCGGCGCTTACAGAGCAGACGATAAAAAATATTACCTCCTTCTCATTCGCTACCAAGACACAGAGAAGGCTTCAAAAGCTTATGAGAGTTTCGTCAAAGCCTATATGCCGGATGCACGGGAGCCAGGCCTGGTCAAGACCGAGGATTTGCAATGGACAGGGGCCAGGCTCAAGAAGGATTTTCTGCTCATTATATTCAATGCTCCTTCTGATTTTTTCGCTAAAGAGATGCTGGATAACATCCAGAAAAAAATAGGCTAATATAAACGCAATATTTTATATGTCACCTCCCCAAGAAATACAGGAGGAGAGAATGGCAGAGAAGATCATAACCAGGCGTGATTTTCTTCGAGTGGCCTCGATGGCCCCTTTTGCCGGAGCCCTTGCTTTCGGTTGGAGAGAGCC
Organism: uncultured Eubacteriales bacterium; assembly: GCA_964645765.1. Lineage (GTDB taxonomy): Bacteria > Acidobacteriota > Aminicenantia > Aminicenantales > Aminicenantaceae > CAZGMN01. Next base: position 18,799 of record CAZYBE010000013.1, on the reverse strand, counting down.
TCGTCGAGAAGAAACAGCAAAAGCCAGAGTCGTTCTCATTAGGGACGAGAATGCCCTGGTCTCTTTCAAGAGGCCAAACCCTGATGTCATCCAGAGAATGCTCGACGAAGCTGTAACCACTCTGCTTGGAGAGAGAGACCCTGTGCAAGCCTGGAAGCAGTTGCTCAAGCCTTCAGACATTGTTGGCATCAAGACCAATGTTTGGAGTCCGATTCCAACCACAGAAGAGGTTGAGCAGGCCATCAAGCGGAGAGTCAGGGACGCCGGCGTCCTTGAAGAAAATATCGGGATCGATGACAGGGGAGTGAGGAGAAATCCTATATTCCAAAATGCCACTGCTCTGGTCAATGCTAGGCCGGCTCGAACCCATTATTGGTCAGGGATGGGAACCTGCATCAAAAACTACATCATGTTTGTGCCCAGCGCTTCTGCTTATCACGGCGATTCCTGTGCCGACCTAGCCACAATCTGGAAAGACTACAACCTCAAGGAAAAGACAAAGCTGAATATCCTGGTCATGCTCAACCCCCTCTTCCATGGCATCGGGCCTCATCATTATAGCAACCAGTATGTCTGGGAATATAAAGGCTTGATAGTCGGCCAGGACCCTGTAGCTGTCGACTCGACTGGGGTCCGGATTTTGCAGGCCATACGGCGCCAGCATTTCGGCGAGGACAGGCCTTTGCAGCCGCCAGCCAAGCACATCTTCCTTGCTGATACCAGGCATGGCCTTGGCATCAGCAACCCAAGCCGGATCGAGTTAATCAAGCTAGGTTGGAAGGAAGGAATTTTGATCTAGGTTTTGAATCGAGAGAGATTTTTAAATGCCCATCTACGAATACCGCTGCCGAAAATGCGGAAAAAAATCGACGTTCATCACCTTGAGCATCAAATCTTCGCTCAAGCCCAAATGCCGCTCCTGCGGAAGCACACGGATGGAAAAACTGGTATCCAGGGTGGCTGTCTCTCGCTCCGAGGAGAGCCGCCTTGAAAGCCTTGCCGACCCTTCCAAGCTTGCAGGGCTGGATGAGAAAGACCCCAAGAGCATCGCCCGCTGGATGAAGAAGATGGGCAAGGAGATGGGTGAGGATGTCGGAGAGGATTTTGACCAAATAGCAAACGAGGCTGCCGAAGAAAGCGAAAGGACCAAGGAAGAAGGGGAAGGTGAGAAGGAAGGAGGAGGGGAGGAGTTTTAGCTCTCGTCTCTTGGTCCGAAAATTTTTGTCCCGATTCTGACAATATTGGCGGCTTCCTCGATGGCGACTCGATAAGAGTTGGTCATTCCCATCGAAAGATATTTCATCTCCACTCCAGGGATTTTGAGCGCTTTTATTCTGTCGAAGAGCTTTTTTGTCTCTTTAAAATAAGGGCGAGCGAGTTCAGGGTCGCCGGTCATCGGCCCCATGGTCATCAAACCCAGAATATTAATATTCTCCAGCGCAGATATTTTTCTGGCCAGGTCTTCTGCATCCTCAGGAAGGACGCCGAATTTTTGCGGCTCGCGGCCGCTGTTTACCTCGATAAGAACAGGCATGTTCTTTTGGCGTTGAGCACAGCGCTTATCGATTTCTTGGGCAAGCTCAAAAGAATCGACTGTCTCAATCAAGTCAAAGACCTCGACGGCCTTTTTGACCTTATTCTTCTGGAGATGGCCGATGAAGTGCCATTTGACGATGTTTCCCACGACGTGGTAGGCGGCGATGGCTTCCTGGACATAGTTTTCTCCGATGATGCGGACGCCAGCTTTGGCAGCCTGCAGAATCTCTTCCGGAGTCCTTGTCTTGGCTGCGGCCTCAAGCTCAACACCAGGCGGAAGCTCAGCCAGTATTTTTCTTACATTTTCCTCAATCACGCCCGGAATCTTAACACAAAAAAAGGGGGCAAAAAAAGAGGAAAGAAATGCGAAAGAAATGATTTCAATAAAAACTAAAAGGCAAGATTCATTTGTGTTATAATTTGCTGCCAAGAAGAAAGCATCTTTGAAAGGATCGGTTCATGGTTGACCGCAAGAAACTTGAAGAGAGATTTACCGCCCGCAAGTTCAGCGATTTCAAATGGATTGACCCCAAAAAGATTGTCACGGCCCACTGGGTGAGGATGAAATGCATTTTCGGCTGCAAGGAATACGGGATAACAGCTTCCTGCCCTCCAAACGTCCCTTCAGTTTCTGAATGCCAGAAATTTTTCAAAGAATATAAAGAAGCTGTTGTCTTCCATTTCGAGAAAAAAGTCGCAAAGCCCGAAGACCGTTTTGCCTGGACGAGAAAGGTCAACTTAAATCTTTTGAAGCTGGAGCAAGAAATTTTTTTATCCGGCCATGAGAAAACCTTCCTCCTCTTCATGGACAGCTGCAACATCTGCAAGGAGTGCGGAGGAGCGAAGGAGAAATGCAAGGAGCCGCGGCTTTCGCGGCCTACTCCAGAGGCGATGACCGTCGATGTCTATACCACGGTCAGGCAGGTCGGCTACCCGATCAAAGTCCTCTCTGATTACTCCCAAACCATGAACCGCTACGCCTTCATGATGATAGAATAGAGACGCAATGACCATCCGGGAAAAGCTTGAAGAGATAGAAAAAGAGATTCTCTCGCCCAAGGCCTGCTTGAGCAGCCGGTCAAAAGGGAGAGAGAGACCCGAATCTCCCCATCCTTTGAGGACTGATTTCCAGCGAGACCGGGACCGGATCATCCACTCCAAATCCTTCCGCAGGCTGAAGCATAAAACCCAGGTCTTCCTCTCTCCTTTTGGCGACCATTACCGGACGCGCTTGACTCACACCCTTGAAGTTTCGCAAATAGCCAGGACAATCGCCAAAGCCTTGCGGCTGAACGAGGATTTGACCGAAGCCATTGCCCTCGGCCATGACCTCGGCCATACGCCATTCGGGCATGCGGGCGAGGAGACCCTGGCCAAGCTCTTGCCAGGCGGCTTCAGCCATTACGAACAGAGCCTGCGAGTTGTGGAAAAGCTCGAGTACGAGGGAAAAGGACTGAACCTGACCTTTGAAGTCAGGGACGGCATTTCCAAGCATTCCAAAGGCCGTGGCGAAATCCTTGATAATGTGAAGAAAAATATGCCTGTCACCCTCGAAGGCCAGGTGGTCAGGGTCTCGGACGTCATCGCCTATGTCAATCATGACATCGATGATGCGCTGAGGGCAGGTGTGCTTAAGGAAAAAGATATCCCTTCCCATCTTATCAAGATACTCGGCAAGTGGCATGCGGCTCGTATCGATAAGATGGTCGAGGATGTGGTTGAAGCCAGCTTGAGAGCAGGCTTGGGAAAGGTCGCCATGAGCAGGGAGATAAGAGATGCGGTGATAGAGCTCCGCGATTTTTTATACGAAAAAGTTTATTTCAGCCCCCAATCAAGGGATGAGCTGGATAAGACAAAGAAGATTATCACCGACCTCTACAAGTATCTGCTGAAGAAACCCGGCGATTATATCAAGCCCTATCCTCAAGGCGATTCTCTGGAGAAGAGAGTTGGCGATTTCATCGCCGGCATGAGCGACAGCTATGCTCTTGCTCTCTACGAGAAGCTATTCTTCCCCCACTCCTGGCCCAGCCTTTAAAAAAATTCTCTTATTTATTTCTTGAGCAGGATTTCTTCGAAGAACTTCAGGGCTTCCTCGCTGTCTACCTGGCCCAGCCAGAATATGGCCTTCTTTCTTACAGAGGGACTCTTGTTTGACCTGGCGATATCGATGAGCATCGGAACAGATTTATCTTTTGGAAGCTGGCTGATGGCAAAAACAGCCGAATTCTTGACATCAACATCCTCTCCCCCCTCGACAACATCTTTCAAGGCTTTTATGCTCTCCTTCGAGGCCTTCTGCCCCAGCCAGAAAACAGCTTTTTTCCTGACATCGCGGTCGCCGTCTCTCTTGGCAATGTCAATCAATTCCTCGACCGCTTCTTTCTGCTCGCTGAGCTGAAGAGCGAAGACAATGTGCTCTTTGACCTGCGGGTCTTTTTCTTTCCTGAATATTTCCTTGAGATAGGCCAGGCTTCGCTCGTCCTTGTAATTCCCGAGCCAGAAGACAGCGTTTTTTCTGACTTCTCTGGAATAATCCCCGAGTGCGACGCGCCGCAAAAAATCGTAGGATCTTGGAATGTCATGGCCGCTAATGACAAAGACAAGCGTTTTCTGCATCTCGGAATTCCCTGAGTCGAACATGGCTTCAAGGAAATTGACGCTTTCTTCATTGTCGACCGCACCCAGCCAGTAAACTGGCACTTCCTCGAATTCGTAGCTTTGGTCAAGGTCTATAATCTTCACGTCAACAACTTTTCCTTTATTCTCTGAGAGCTTGTGAAGGAGAAGGATTCCCGCAGGCTCCTTCCCTTCCTTCTCTGAGACATCTTTGCCGCCTTCCTTCGCCCACCTGGAGGTTCTGTGAAGCTTGATTTCGTTTCCTTCAACTGTGGCTCTGTAAGGCTCGGTTGAGCTCCAATCTCCGTGGACGTGGAATTTATGCCTGCTCAAAAACGTATAGCCGGTAAAGTAAGCCTCGCCGCCTTTCGATTTCTTGAATTCCTTCTCCGCTTCTTCAAATTTTTGAGCAAGAGAAAGATTCGCTTTGTCCAAAACATAAACTTTTCCTTTCAAGAAGCCCGGCGCCTCGGTGGCGAAGAGACTTGAAGCAAGAAGGCTCAGAAACGTAGCCACTGCCGCAATACAAATTTCTTTTCTTATGCCCTTCATTTCCATTCTCCTATTTCTCGATAATCTCCTTGAGAAATTTCATCGCCTCTTCGTTCTTCGACTGCCCCAGCCAGAAGATCAGACCTTTCTTCAACTCCAGATTCTCTTCCTTCCTGGCGATTTCGATCATTGTACGAATGGCTTTGTCGCTTCCATTCCGGCCAAGAGCAAAGATAATCCACTTTTTGACTTGGGGCTCCGCAGTCTTTGAGTACAGGTCTGAGAGAAGACCCACGACCTCCTCACTTTTCCCCTCTCCGATCCAGAAGATTGCCTTTTCCCTTGCCTTCATATCCTTGTCGTTTTTTGCGACGTCCACAAGCTTGTCTTTGGCCTTCAGGCTTTTAGTTTGAGCAAAGGCAAAAATCAGCCTTTCTTTGATATTGAGGTCGGTCTCTTGGTCGTAGAGCTGAATAAGCATATCGAGCGTTCTCTCATCTTTCTTTTCACCCAGCCAGAAAATCGCCCTTTCCCTTGCCTTTGGGTCTTTATCGTTTTTGGCGATGTCGAGCAGCTTGTCCCATGCTTTTTCGCTTGAACTCTGAGAAAAGGCAAAGATCAACCGCTCTTTTATTTTAGGGTCAGACTCTCCATCATAAAGCTTTGCCAGTGTCTCGATCGCCCCTTCGTCCTTCTTCTCACCCAGCCAGAAAATCGCCCTTTCCCTTGCCTTTATGCTCTTGCCATTTTTGGCAATATCGAGCAGCTTGTCTTGAGCTTTTTTGCTCTTATTTTCAGCGAAGGCGAATATCAACCTTTCTTTGATCCTTTCGTCAGTCTCTTTATCGTAAAATGCAATAAGCATGTCGAGTGTCTTTTCGTCTTTTTTCTGACCCAGCCAGAAGATTGCCCTTTCTCTGACCTTTGTATCCGGGTCCTTGCTTGCCACTTCAAACATCAATGGAACAACCTTCGGGTCGCTCGACTGGCTGAGGATGAATATAGCTCTTTCCCTCAGTTTCGGATTCTCATCCTCTCTTACGATTTTCTCCAGAATGGGGAAAGCTTTTTCCTCGTCCATATTCAGAAGAGCATTCAGAGCAACCAGCTTCAATTCGAGTTCTGGGTCTTCCTTCTCTCCTTCTTTGACAGCGCCATTGATATACTTCCTGTACTCGCTCAATCCTTTTTTGGCCAGCTCTTCGGCAATCTCGAGCCTGAGATATTTTGCATCTTTCACCCAGGAGCTATCGGCGAATCTATCGATCAGTGAATTGAGTTTCTCCAGGGCTTCTTTCTTTGTATCGAGCAGCGCCTCGAGGCTCTCCAGAGAATCTGCGTACTTGTCCATGCTGTAGCCGAGCCAGTAGAGAGAATCAACAGTATAACCGCTCTCTTTGTAGTCTTTTAAGATTTTATTCAGCATTTCAACCGCATTCTGCCATTCTTTCTGATAAATCAACTGCCTGGCTTTCTTGTACATTTCAATGGCCTGTTCACTTTCCTTTTTCTCTTGAGCTGAAAGAAAGCCGCAGAGGATTAAAAAAAAGACTAAGCCTAACGAGATTAATTTAATGTGTTTCATCTCTAAACCTCCTTGACCTTATATCTTCTTAAAGATTTCCATTTTAAAAAGTATTCCCCTCTGTTCGATGAGCTCCTTGATCAGAGAGGGGGTCTGTTGATCGCCGCTCTTGAGGTTGGCGATCTCTTTGAGGACAATGTCCACATCCTCAAGGAACTGAAGAGCAGTAGGGTTTTTTTCAGCGACAATTCTTCTTAAAAGAATATTTTGAATGATGAGATTCCGGGCGACCTCTTTGTCCATGACTATAACCTCTTTTTCCTTTTTTGCCGAATAATTGGCATATTCCACCAGGACCGGCTTGAGGTCTTCGATGAAATTTTGAAGAACGGGCTGGTAAGAGGCTGCTGATACTGGCGAGAGCGCAGCGGGCTGCAACGAAGATTTTGCGCCTGGAGCCAGCCAGAATCTGCCAATGATTATTCCGGCAACAAAGATGACCAGAATGCTTGCTGTCGCGTACGCCCAGCGGGGCAGCGCAAAGAACCTTTTCTTATTGCCAGGCTTTTCTGCGATTCCTGTATTTATCTCCTTCCAACATTTTTCCCAGGTTGCTTCGGGTATAACATCCTGGGTTTCATCCAGAGCCTTGAAAACTTTTCTGGTGTAGGCTAAGTCCTGGCCGCAATCCGTGCATTCGCGGATGTGGCTTTCGACTTCCGCCTTTCCTTTCTCGTCGAGCTCTCCATAGAGATAGAGGATTATTTTTTCTTTATAATTTTTGCATCTCATAGTCTTTCTCCATAATCAGGCCTCTCAGGCTTTCTTTGACAGCTGAAACTGCTCTGAAAAGCTGTGTTTTGACACTTCCCTCTGAGGTGCTCATGTAATCGGCAATTTCTTTTGTGCTCAGCTGCTGGTAATGCCTGAGGATGAAAACCATCCTTTGTTTTCCTGACAGTTTATTTAAAGCATAGTCGATTTTTTCCCTTATTTCTTTGCGGTGCCTGGCATGCTCGGGGTCAGAATTCGCATCATTCGAAGAGATATTCTCCAGGCTTCCGAATTCTGAATTTTTATCCCTGTCCTTTCTGTGTCGCCTTAAATAATCGATGCTGCAGTTGATGCCGATGCGGTAAAGCCAGGGCGAGAAGCTTACTCCATTCTGGAAATCGAATTTATCCAGGAAACGATAGGCTTTGATGAATGTCTCCTGGAGGATATCCTCGGCATCTTCGGCGTTTTTCGTGTACTGAAAAGCCAGGGCAAATATTTTTCTCTTATTCTCTTCGAACAAGGCTTTCAGCGCCTCCTTATCGCCGTCTTTGGCAAGTCTGACTAAAGCTAACTCGTCCATGCTTTTCTTATAACACAGCCCATTTTTCTTCTCATATAGCATAACGCAAACAACCGCCTTTTAGTTAACAAAAGGGGACAGGCTACTTTTTCTTGAAAAAGTTGCCTGTCCCCTTTTCCCCTTTTCCTTATTGAAAAATTATATCCATAAATTCATGGAAGGGATGAGCTGAAATCTTTTCGTTGATTCTTCTGCTTTTGTCCCCGGTAAAAATGATATACCCTTTTTTCGCCTTCTGTGAGTAGTTCTTAACGAAATATTCTAAATGTCTCACCTGAGCTTCTTTTATATTCTCTCCCCACTTAACTTCGAGTGGAATCCATTTATCCTCATAATCTATTATCCAATCGACCTCTCTCCCGCCATAATCTCTCCAGTAAAAGAGCTTTCCTCTCATTCTATTCGCTTTCATGAATCTCAAGACAGTAAGTCCTACCCATTGTTCGTAGAGTCTCCCCCAGTATTCAGACATAAAATCTGAAGAGCCGAGAACCTCTGCTGCTGAGTTGGCCACTCCAGTATCAAAGAAAATAAGCTTCGGAGATTTCTGGACTTTTCTTCTTTGACCAGTTGGAATGAGTGGTTCAATTCTCTCGACAATAAAGCAATCTTCAAGAATCCTATAATATTCAGAAACAGTTGTGTGAAGAACGCCTATGTCTTGAGAAAGAGACCTTAGGCTGACAATCTTTCCTGATTCCTCACCAGATATTTTGAGAAATCTTGTGAAAGCGCTTATTTTTCTGAGAATCGATTCAGCTCTCACTTCTTCTTCAATGTAAGTTGTTACGTATGAGTAGAGAAGCTCCTCAGCCATCTTTTTTTTGTTTTCACGGGCAAGCGTAAAAACTTCTGGGAGCTCACCGAACTTAAGAATATCTTTAAGAGTTTCAGTGCTGTAAGGCACGATTAAGTTTCTATATTCATCTATGAACAGCGGGTCCATTCTGTAGCTTATGACTCTGCCAGGGAGGAGGTTGACTCCCGCTCTCTTTAGTTTTCTTGCTGAAGAGCCTGTAATCGCGAATACTTTTTTCTCTTTATCGATAAGAATCTGGACAACATCAAGGAGTTCGGGAATTTTTTGAACCTCGTCGATAAAGATATGTTTTTCTCTTGCAGCCTGAATTTCTTCTTTAATTAGAGAGAGGTTTCTTTCAAACTTTATCCTTTGTGCAGGGTCCATGAGGTTATATTCCAGATGCGGTATTTCTTTAAAAATTTTTGTGACCAGAGTCGTCTTTCCTGTTTGCCTTGGACCGAGCAGAAAGAAGGATTTATCGCTATTTAATGCCTCTTTTAATTGATTTTCCAAAATTCTGTCTATCATACTGACCATTTTAGGCAAAAATGGTTATTAAATCAACCATTTTTGTCAAAAATATGTGGATGAGGAAGAACAGGCAAATTTTTCAAAAGAGTTGTCAGTCCCTTGTTTTTCGCTTATGATTATTGAGGAGTTTTTGAAATGAAGGTGATCAGCGAATTTGTGAGCTTTTCCACCAGCGGCTTTAACGACATGAAAGACCTCACTGCTGAAGTCTCCAAAAAGCTTTCTTCCAGCGGACTTAAGGACGGTATTGTCAACCTCTTTGTCCCGGGATCAACCGGTGGCCTGACCACCATCGAATATGAATCTGGCCTGGTCAAGGATTTCTCCGAGCTCATGGAGAGAATAATCCCCAGCAATAAGACCTACGATCACGACGCCCGCTGGGGTGATGGAAATGGGTTTTCCCATGTCCGGTCATCACTTCTCGGCCCCTCCCTGACCGTTCCTTTTTCAGGCGGAAGGCTGAGCCTCGGAACCTGGCAGCAGATTGTTTTTATCGATTTCGACAACCGCTCCCGCTCCCGCACAATCCTGCTTCAATTCATGGGCGAATAAATGGGGATAGGCTGCTTTTTCTATGGAGACAGATCAAACGTGGATTGTATGCTTATTTTTAAGAGAATGGCCTGGCGCCATTTTTCTTAGAAAATAGCATCTTCGTATTTTTGCATAAATAAGTGCTGTGTCGCCGAAAATGACCTTTTTGTTTTCAACATAAAATGCCCGACATCAAAGATAAACTCGAACAGCTGAAAAGAGAAAGGAAGGCACGCACCCGCTCCAAACCCAAATCCGAGCTCATCAAAGATGCCTGGGAAAAAATCGACAAATCCGAAGAGTTATCTGTTAAAGAAAAGCTGCAGCACCTCATCTCACTCAGCCGCGAGCAAAAGCCATCCAAACCCGCCAAGCCATCCCAGCCTCCCTTCGAGACGCAGAAAAAAGAGCCGCTGCTCCTCTTCGAAAACCCTTATCCGCTCGAGACACGCTACGGAAAAATCACCCTCTCCTCTGGCCTTCAAATAAAAGGCGATGTCCTCAGCTGGCTGAGCCGCGATTCAGCCTTCGAGAACCTCGACCTCTCCAACGCCCTTTTCATCGACCTCGAAACAACAGGTCTTTCAGGCGGCACTGGAGTCATTCCCTTCCTCATCGGCCTGGGCTACTATCGAGACGACAAATTTCACGTCACTCAGTTCTTCCTGGGCGAGCTCGCCGAAGAAGAACGGATGATTCAGGAGTTCGGCCAATTCCTCTCCCAGATGAACTTCCAATCCATCATCACCTTTAACGGAAAAGGCTTTGACATGCCCCTCCTCGAAACCCGCTTCATCCTCCACAGGCAGCCCTTTTCCCTCAGCGAGCTTCCTCACCTTGATTTTCTCTACTCAGCCCGCTCTCTCTGGCGCCACAAGCACGAAAGCTGCCGGCTCTACCATCTTGCCCGCGAGGTCGTCCAGGCAGACCGCGCCGAAGATATTCCTGCCGCTGAAGTCCCCTCACGCTTTTTCCAGTATCTCCAGACTGGAAATTTCGAAGTCATCGAGCCAGTCCTCTACCATAACCAGGAGGATATTCTTTCGCTCCTGGGTGTGGTCATTGTCGGCTCCATTATTTTTTCCGAAGCAGGGGAGGAGGAATTCGCCGATGCCATGGACCTCTACGGCGCAGGCAAGGTGATGGAGAATGTCGGGGAAGTCGAGAAGTCCGTTCATTTCTTCAAGAGGGCTCTTGAGGGCAAGCTTTCAGAGGAGATTTCCCTTCAAGCCAGGCGAAAGCTTTCGACCTATTTCAAAAAGGGCGAGGATTGGGAGCGGGCTGTTTCGCTTTGGAAGGAGATGACTGCCTCGAACAGGGCGTCCCAGAATAAGCTCTACTCTTTCAGGGAGCTTGCCATGTACTTCGAGCATAAAATGAAGAAGTATGAAGAAGCAATGAAGGTCGCCGAAGAAGGCCTCGTCCTTTCGATTGGGTTTTCTCCCTTTTACGAAAAAGACTTTAGCCACAGACTCGAAAGACTAAAGCGCAAGCTCAAGGGGGCGGGTGCCATTGCGAGCACGCGAAGGGCGCGTGGCAAGCCCTAGCTGTCATTGCGAGGAGCGCAGTGACGAAGCAATCTCGTAAAAAAATTATCACAACCAAGTTGCTTCCCCTCATTTTTTCATGGCATAATAAGGCCACAATTGTGGTGCGCCTGTAGCTCAGCTGGATAGAGCATCTGACTACGGATCAGAGGGTCGGGGGTTCGAATCCCTCCAGGCGTACTAGCTTTTCCCTGATAAGTCTTCATTTTACTTTAAGCATTCATACCCATAATTAAGCAGGTTTAGGCATTTTTTTGGCACGCATTTGGCACGTGGGAAGAGGCCTGCTTTTAGGCAATTCTGGTGACATGGTGGTGACGAGGGGAGAGGTCTGCTCTCCTTATTTGACTAACCCCTATATTGGTGCTATTCTTTCGCCAGGCAGCCGATAAGTGAGGTGTAAGTTGGCAGTAAATCCAATATGAGGAAGATGACTATTGAACTCACTGAGGCGCAATATTTTTTCTTGAAGGAGAAAGCCCTGGAACTTCAGAAGCAGAACCAAAATGCCTCCATTGTGTCCATCATCCGGGACTTGATTGAGAAGGATCGGCAGGACTGGACGAGGGAGAGGAGAAAGAAGGGGTAATCGCCATGCGTAAACTTTCGGAGCAGGAAATTGAAAGGATCATGAGCCTTTTAAAAGAGGGTTGATTTATATGACTAAAGAACAAAAATTTTACAAAGCAATGCAAGATGTTTTTATCGGCGCCAGGATTGAAGGCGAGGGCGGTTTTGTCAATCTGATGCGGATAAAGTCCAATTACTACCTAAAGATTGAAGAAATTCTTAAAAAAGATATTGAAGAAGCCCTAAAAAATCATCCTAAATTTAAGGACGAACTTTTTGACAAGCTCTATTCTTTTTTTAGCCGCTATTTTACCGAAAGCGGGTCAATTTATTTCAATTCTACTCCGTTTCATAACAATATCTACGAAAAGGTTTATACAGATGAAAAGGATGTCATTCTCTTCTGGAAAACGCAGATGCTTTATTATGTTAAAACCGACCGGATTTTCAGAAGTCTGCCGGTTGAGTTTGACGGATTCAAGTTTTATTTTGACGCCTCAAAAATAGAATCTAAAAAAGCCAATGAAAAGCGCTCGCTGATTTTTGATCTGAATAAAGTCCGCGAAGACGACACAATTGTTTTTGGCGTGTCTTATTCCGAAAGGGGCACAAAGACAAAACAAGACGAAATCTTAAAGTCTCTAAAAAAGAAAGGCGTTGCCATTACCGAAGAACAGTTAGAGCGGGCTTTTAGAGTGTTTGAAAAACAAAGCGAAGTGGATTTCTTTATCAACAAAAACGCCAAAGCGTTTTTGCAGGAACAGTTTAAGCTTTGGAGTTATCAATATTTCTGGGACGGAGCCAAAGAATGGAGCGCGGAAAGAATCAACCAACTGCAAATCCTCAAAGATATTGCTTTTAAAATCATTGATTTCATCTCCCAATTTGAAGATGAGCTTGTCAAAATCTGGAATAAGCCAAAGTTTGTAAAAAATAGCAATTATGTTTTGAGTTTAAAAACCCTAAAAAAATCGATTGATGATAAAGAATACGTCATTATCAAAAAAGAAGTATACGAAAAGCTTAATTATATCTCCGAATTTAGAAAAGATATAGTTGATACAGTAAGAGAGATTTATAAACAACCACTACGAAAGGTTTATGTAAGTAATGTGGAGATAAAAAACGATTTAATTAAATTGGAGTACATAAAGGTATTTGATAAAGAAGAAGATAGGAACGATTATTTGAAAAAGAATAAAACCGAAAAACCGGTAAATATTGATTTGTTTGATAGAACCAAGAAGATTGAGGGGTATTTTGCTTCATACAGTTCAAGCTCATTAGTAAAAGAAATAGATTTGGAAAAAATATATATAGATACAAAATATTTCAGTAATGAATTTAAAAATAATGTCCTAAAGTGTCTTTCTAAAAATTATTCTTTGGATAAAGTTATTAATGGTTATTTAATAAAATCAGATAATTACCAGGCATTAAACTCAATAAATAAGTTTAAAAACCATATAAAAGTAATATATATTGACCCCCCATTTAACACAGAGGGAAGTAGTTACGCCTATATAGATAAATTTAAGGATTCTACTTGGTTATCAATGATACAAGATAGGGTTCAATTAGCTAAACAATTTCTTGAAAATGACGGAAGTTTTTATATCCATCTAGATCATAATTGTAATTTTTTAGCTCGTTCTTTGATGGATTCTATTTTTAATAAAGAACCAGATAAAGAAATTATTTGGAATACAGGCGAGGCATTATCTGGATTTAAAACTCAAGCATTAAACTGGATAAGACAGCATGACACTATCCTTTATTATTCAAAGGACAAGCCCTTGTTTAACAAAATGTGCGTTAAAAATGATGAAAAGAGCGTAGAAGGATTGGGATGGTTAGATATTTTTAAAGAGAATGATGATTTATATGTGTATAAATATAAGGAAAACCATTCTAATCTTAGTAAATTCAAATTGCCAAAGATTGATACAAAAGCAATTGGCGACATGTGGAACGATGTTTTGTCACTCATGTATACCCAAAATATGACAAGGGAGAATTGGGGTGAGGACAAAACTCAGAAGCCAGAGAATCTATTAAGACGTATGATTCAATCCTCAACCAAAGAAGGGGATTTGGTGTTTGATTTTTTCGTTGGATCAGGAACAACTGTAGCGGCTGCCCATAAGTTAAATAGAAGATGGATTGGTGTAGAAATGGGCGAATACGTAGAAAGCATAGTTTTAAAAAGAATGAAAACCGTAGTTTTTGGAGATCTTCGCCCAAAATTGTCAGAGGACTTAAATTGGCAAGGTGGTGGCTTCTTCAAATACTACGAACTTGAGCAATACGAAGACGCTCTGCGAAATTGCAAATACGAGGACGGCGATTTATTCACACGACCAAATACATCTCCTTATCAAGAATATGTCTTTATGAAAGACGAAAAGATGCTGAAGGCTTTGGAGATTGATTACAAAAACAACAAAGTCAAAGTAGATTTATCAAAACTTTACCCCGACATTGACATTGCCGAAACACTTTCAAACCTAACCGGCAAACGGATAAAGAAAATTACTGATGGCGAAGTAGAATTTACCGACGATACCAAAATAAATACCAAGGATTTGGATTACAAACTTATTAAACCTCTAATCTGGTGGTAGTATGAGACTTTATCTGCAAGACATCGTAGATGATATTTCTTTTGACAGCTTGCCGGTGAAATGGCAGGGGTTTGATTTTTGCCGCTTCTCAAGAGGCAAGACGCTTTTTGATTTTCAAAAACAGGGTCTTCAAAACGCGCTAAAAGCCGTGTGGCTTTACTATAAAGACAAGGATGGAAAAAAGTCAAATTTATATAGCCATTATAAAGCCAACGGTTTTGAGGAAAAATTTGATTATGATTTAAAGAAAAAAGGAGAAGGAAAAACTGCAAAATATCTTTTGGAATACGACAAATCTTACCCCGTCTCAGACAGCAAAATTTCTTTTGAACATTTTATCAATCGGATGAGTTTTTGGATGGCGACTGGCTCAGGAAAAACCCTTTTGATTGTCAAACTGATTGAAATTTTAGGCAAACTGATTAAGGAAAAAGAAATACCGGCAAACGATATTCTCTTTTTGGCACATCGCGACGATTTATTAGAGCAGTTTAAAAATCATGTAGAGGAATTTAACAGTTTTAACTTTGAAACAAAAATCAACCTCAAGAGCTTAAGGGATTACGAAAGCGTCAAGCGCGAAAATGCCTTGCCTTTGGCGAAAAACGAAATAACTGTTTTTTATTACCGCTCTGATTTGATTTCAGACGAGCATAAAGAAAAAATCGTCAATTTTAGAAACTACGATAATAACGGCAAGTGGTATATTCTTTTGGATGAGGCGCATAAAGGAGACAAGGAAGACAGCAAAAGGCAGATTTTATACTCAATATTATCAAGAAACGGATTCTTATTTAATTTTTCCGCCACCTTTACCGACCCAAGGGATTACGCCACCTGTGCATTTAACTTTAACCTTTCAAGATTTATTGAAGAAGGTTATGGTAAGCATATCTATGTGTCTCAATCAGAGATTAGCGCCTTCCGCAGTAAAACCGATTTTTCTCCACTTGAAAAGCAGAAAATTGTTTTAAAAACACTGATACTTTTAACCTATATCAATAAGTATTCTGAAAAGGTTAGAAAAGAAGATACATCCCTGTATCATCGCCCGCTTCTCTTGACGCTGGTTAACTCCGTAGATATAAAGGACTCTGATCTGAAACTCTTTTTTGCAGAACTTGAAAAAATTGCAAAAAAAGAGATAAAAGCAGACTTGCTTAAAAAAGCAAAAGAAGAACTCGTTGAGGAATTTAATAATCAGCCCAAATTTGAATTTGAAGATTTAGAATGTATTGTAAACACCGATCTAATTGCAAAGCTGGAGTATGAGGACATCCTAAAGCAGATTTTTAATGCTAAAGCGCCGGGCAATATTGAAGTTTTAAAAATCCCCGGCAATAGAAACGAACTGATTTTTAAACTACGAACCAGTGAAAAGCCGTTTGCGCTGATAAAGATCGGCGACATTTCCGGCTGGCTTAAGGAAAAACTTGAAGGGTATGAGATAAATGAAAGTTTTGAGAATGAAAGTTATTTCAAGAAAATAAACCGTGACGATTCCGATATTAATGTTCTGCTGGGGTCGCGTGCCTTTTACGAGGGATGGGACTCTAACAGGCCAAATCTCATTTTGTTTGTAAATATTGGCGTGGGAAGCGACGCCAAAAAATTCGTTTTGCAGTCAGTAGGCAGAGGCGTAAGAATAGAACCGCAAAAAAACAAAAGAAGGAGGATCCAAAACCTATTTAACGCAAAAGAAATAGAGGAAACCCTATTTAACAAAGTTCAAAAACTAATTTTGCCGATTGAGAGCTTGTTTGTTTTTGGTACGAATGCTGAGAATTTGAAGGAAATAATTAAAACCCTAAAAGAAGAAAAGCAGGATAAAGACTTGGGCGGAGATTTTATCGTTAACAAGGAAGCGGAAAAGCATCTTCTTTTGGTGCCTGTTTACAAAGATTCTGAAAAGATTTTTGCTGAAGAAAAAGAACCGCAGAAATATCCTATCAGCAAGGAAGATTTGAGCTTAACAAAACAGTTTTATGAGTTTTTAGGCGATAAGGTCTCTTTGGCCAAATACGAGTGCGAAGTAAAAGTTTTAATTAAAGCAAAGGAAAGTTTGCAGGAGGCGGAGAAATACTACGATTTTAGCGAAGAAAGGTCGCTTTTTGAACCCGAATTAATCCTTGATAGAGTTTTTGATTACTTTGCCGTAAAAAGCAAAGAATTCGATAAATTTAAAAAACTTGAAGATGAGATAGTTCATTTTAAAAAGATTAGATTCAGCGATGGAGAAAAGGTCGCTGAGATAAAAAAGAAAATTGGGGAAATAAGGCAGTATCCCGAAAAACAAAAAGAGTTAGATAAACAGTATGGAAAAATCCCCAGAGAAGAATTTGCCCGCAAACAAATGAGCTTATTTAATTCTGGAGGTTTTGAATTAAAAAATCAAAAAGTCAAAATTAAATATCTAGCCAATCATTATTATCTTCCAGTGATAGTTTCTGAAAGCGAAAAAGTTGATTATCTGAATCACATTATCAATGTGGATAGCGAAGTAAGATTCATAGAACAGCTTGAAGAATATATTGCCAAACCGGATAACTTTTTTTCCCAATTTGACTGGTGGATGTTTAGCAAGCTCGATCAAACTTTAGATGAAGTATATATTCCTTACTATAACCCAAAAGAAAATAATATCGCAAATTTTAAGCCAGATTTTATATTTTGGATGCAAAAAGGAAACAAATATATAATGTTATTTGTTGACCCCAAAGGGACAGAACACGCCGACGGATATAGAAAAATAGATGGCTATTCAAAAATATTTGAAACCAAAGAAGGGAAAGAAAGTAAAACTTTTCCGTTCAACGGATTGAATATCAATACAAAGTTACTGCTTAAACCTCGGAGAGGTATCGCTGAAGTATTAGATAATTACAAAAAATATTGGTTTGATAATTTTGGTGATTTTGCAAAGGATTTCAAATCAGAGCTTGAGGCAAAGTTAGAGGAATAGTTTGATGGAGATGAACAAATGCCAAGACGAGGGGAAAAGCGAAGGACATTTAAGTCATTCTTATTTATACAATTAGGGGATACTCAGAAAAGGCAATGATGCGACTGGCAGTGAGGCGGGTGGAAGCCAGAGATATTGAAGCTCTGGCCTCCCGAATTTGAAACGACGGCAGAGCCGGAAAAGCGCCTCATCGAGATAGAGGCGGGCGTCGGGGTCATCACAGTTAGTCGAGCGATAAGATGGGCGAAGGTGGGCTTGGGATTGAGAGTCAAGAGGAGCGAAAGAGGCCGGACAAATGCCTACTATCTGCCATTGACCGAGAAGATCGACGGCTGGCAGCCTTCGAGGAGGCCAAAAAAGAGGAAAACATGACACATCTTTTATTGATATGTAGAAGGACTCCGACGTTAAAAAAGCGATTTTGGTCGATTTTCAGCATGACACGTCACCAGTGACGCATCAAAGACTTATGACACGTCTCCCGTGACGTGTAAGACACGTTTTTTATTGATAGGTAGAAGGATATTATCCTGAAGAATCTAAGAATAGAAGAATCTAAGAGACCTCACACAAAACTTCACTTAGGAGAAAAGAGAATGGAGGAGAAGGAGGAGAAAAAGGAGCGCAGTGACGAAGCAATCTCGTAAAAAAATTATCACAACCAAGTTGCTTCCCCTCATTTTTTCATGGCATAATAAGGCCACAATTGTGGTGCGCCTGTAGCTCAGCTGGATAGAGCATCTGACTACGGATCAGAGGGTCGGGGGTTCGAATCCCTCCAGGCGTACCAAGTATTTTCTTCTGCCTTCAGTGAATCAGATTCATTTTTCAAGAATGTTCAGTCTCGAATGGCCGACCTGAGCATCATCAGCGAGGTGTAAAGAATAACTCCCAGCACAACCCATTTGAGTATTTTCAAAGGAAGAGAGGTGACAACATAGGCGGCCAGAAGAACACCGAGGACTCCGAAAAGCGTCAAAGCCATGGAAGCTTTTCGGTCATGAGCCTTTTCTTTGATGAATCTCAGGCTTGCGGCCGAGATGAGCATGGCTGTTGAAGTCATCATGATGGGGAAGGCGACTCTTGGACTCATTCCCAGAGCATAGACAAGAGCCATACAGGGAGCATAAAATCCGACGCCGATCGTGTGCAAGGCACCGAGCGCAAAACTGACCGAAGTCGCTAAGATGAGTTTCCAGCCTCCCAAACCCGTCGCCTCTCCGCCTCTTGGGAACCAGTTCAAAAGCCCGGCCAGCATGGCGAGTGCGATGGCCATTAAGGCAAAACTCAGGCCAAACTGAATCTTTTTCCTGGGCATTTTGGCAACCACTCCAGCCCCGAGGGCTGCGCCTACTGGAGCAGCAATGGCCATGCAGGCCAGAGTCAAGGGTGCGACCTTGATGACTGTCATGAAGATGAATGCCTGGCAGACAGTCGGGATGGTATTGCCAACATTCAGGGTGCCGGGGATAATTCTGTCATCGACAAACTTAAAGAATTTGAAGAACGCAGTTTGCTGGGCAAAGCTTCCGATACCCAGAGTATCCAGGAAATTGGTGACAAAGCCAATCCCCAAGAGGCCTGGCCATGAGGCTTTTGAGAGCTTGTCTTTATTTTTAAAGAAGTCGAGCGAGAAAGCGACGGCATAAGTCGAGGCAAAGACGGCTAAGATGGATTTCAAAATTACGATCATGAAT
>CAZYBE010000012.1:0-89887 GCA_964645765.1 uncultured Eubacteriales bacterium | reverse complement strand
ACCGTTTAAGAAAATATCCTGCAAAAAGGCTATCAGTCTTTATGGACAGGACTATGAAATCAAACTCTCAGAAAAGCTTTCAGAGCCAATCTGGGTTCTTGATTTTCCGATTGAAATCAGAGAATTTTATGACCGAGAATATCCAGACCATCCTGGGATTCTCAAGGATATGGATTTGATTTATCCCGAGGGGTTTGGCGAGGCTCTTTCTGGCGGGGAGAGAGAATTTGAGCTGGAAAAAGTGAAAAGAAGAATCGAGCAGAAAAAAATCGATTTAAAGGCATATGACCTTTACCTTCAGTTTGTTCAAGAAGGGCTATTTCCTTCGGCAGGATTCGGAATAGGGATTGAGAGGCTGACCCGCTTTGTCTGCGGACTTCGGGAGATCAAAGAGACGAGATTGTTTGCAAAATTGCCCGGAGAGCTGGGATTATAGCTTGGCTGCACGGTCGCATAATTTATTTCACAAACAAGCATCCAAAAATCCAAAGAGAATATCGGATGGATGTTAGAACCATTTGGCGAATCAGAAGCAGATAGGATTTTATCTGGAAGATGGATGAATCAAGCCAAAGATATGTTTTGACAACCTATACAAAATATGGCTAAAATTTTATTTTAAAGATTTTCAGAGCGAGGTTAAAATGAAGGTCAAAATTTTATTCTTGGCACTGGTTTTTTTGCTCCTACAGCTAAAAAGCCAATCTCGGGAATCGGTTAGACAGAGTGAAGAATTTCTATCCAGAGCCGCTGAGTTCCATGGGCATTTGGGACCTTATCTTGTTTTGGGCTTGAAAGCCGGCCTCTATGCTAATCAGGTCCTGGGAAAGAATCCGATGAAGACTGAGGCTGCGATCGAAACTCGAACAATTCCCCCTCAGTCCTGCTCCGTTGATGGGGTGCAATTTACAACCGGGTGCACAATGGGAAAAGGTAACATTTCTGTCAAGGAAGGAGAAGGCTTGCTGATCACCTTCAAAAAGGATGGTCGGGAATTAACCATGAAACTCAAAAATGAAATTATTAAAGAAATAAATTCTCTTCCTCCAGACAAAGAAGAAGCCTGGGAAAATTTAGCCAGGGATTTATACAAGAGAAAAACTGAAGAAATTTTTGAAATATTTAATAAGTGATGAAAGCCCAGTGCCTCAGCAAAGATAGTGTCTTCTGAAATCTGATATTTTTAAAGAGCCAAGAGAAATTTTCAAAATGGAACGGCGACTTTTTCTCAAAGATTTCCTAATGGGAATCATCCTTGGATTGACTGAAGGGCTTAGCCAAAAATCCTATGCTCAATTGGAAGCTCACAGGGCTTTTACAGAGAAAATTGAATTAGAAAAAAAATCTCTTGACGTCCTGAAAGAGATTTACAAAGAAGTGAAAGAACTCGGAAAATATGGAAAAGAAAATTTTATATATAGAGAATTTTATCTGGACCTGGATGGTAACGAAGTCAACAGCGAAGAGCATGTGAATGTTTTGATCTACGATAGCGGCGGCAGGGAGAAGATGGTTCTCCAGGTGACTTACTTTGAGCCGGTAAACAGGATTATAAAGCATGCCAAGGAAATTCGCCTGGTTGTCTGCTTCATAAAAGGAGAAAAAGTGGATGTTGAGAAATGCGACTACAGCGAGAAGCAGATGAAATCGCTTCTGCCAGACATTCTCGAGGAAATAAGACACGAAAAAGAATTGCTCAAGCAGATCGATCGTAATAATTAATTATAAATGTCGTAAAATTTGTTTCGCTTATATGATTATTTTTTTGCTGGAGCGCTGAAAATGAAGAGGGAATCAAAGCAGATATTCTGTATTATCTTACTCTGCGGAATATTGCTTTTCACTTTCTCGTTCTTGTTTGGTCAAAAGAAAGAGAAAGAAAAGGAAGAAAAGCAAAAAATCATCACCGAAGAGATAGTCGTCGAAGCTCCTCTACCTAAAGATTTTTTAATATCGACCACGTCTTCAATAAAGAGGGAAAAGATTGAATCGCTCGCACCTCGGGACCTCTCTGAAGTCCTCTCCTTCACCTCCGGGACTTTCGTCTCTACCGGCTCAAAAAACGAGTCCAGGATAAAAATCAGGGGATTTGAGAGCGAGAAGATTGCCTTGCTCTATGATGGAATACCCATCTATGAGCCTTTCTTTAACTCTTTCGACCTCAAGACCCTCACTTCAGAAGAAATCGAGAGTATTAAAATTGTCAAAGGAGCTTCGTCTGTTCTCTACGGACCCAATGCCCTAGGCGGAGTTGTCGAGGTTTTGACAAAAAGGCCGAATCCCCCTTCCTTTTCACTGAAAACGCTATACGACAGCAACAGCTCTCTCGACATCTCTTCCTCTGGTTCTATTCGTTGGAATAACTTATTTTTCTCAGGGTTTGCCCAATTTGACAGGTCAGAGGGGTTTAAATGGAACAGAGACGGAGAAATTCTTACCAGAGAAAACAGCGATTATGAGCGCAGAAACGTCACTGGGAAGCTTTACTTCTATCCCAACGAGAAGAGCGAGATTCTTCTTGAGGCTGGCTATTACTCCTCGGAATTCGGTGTTCCTTGGGCCACAGAATATTACATTCCACGCTACTGGAGGTTTAAAAGCTGGAACCGTTTTCAACTCAACCTTGGCGGAACGTTCTCTTTATTGAAAAACGGCAACATCAAGTTCAGAACCTACTATGTCAGGCACGACAATGTCCTTGACTCTTACACAGATTCTGAGATGAATGAGCTCCAGTGGCAGTCCACATACAAGAATGATTCCTATGGTTCTTTCCTTCTCGGCTCTTTTCCGCTTTCCTCTCAGTACGAGCTGAAATTCAGCTTGAATTTCAGAGATGACCGTGCCAGAACCCAGGATGACAGCGGCCTCGATTGGAAAGATTATGAACACCGGACTTTTTCCTTGGGTTTCGAGAATCTTCTCAACTTAAGCGTCAGATGGAAGCTTGTGGGAGGAGCGAGCCTTGACCACCTGAACAAGCAATCAGGAGAGAATAAAACCACTCTGAACCCTATTTTAGGTCTCAAATTCAACCCCACTGATTATCTCGACCTCCATGCCACATTTTCTCAAAAATCAAGGTTTCCCTCGATGAAGTCCTTGTACAGCACGCAAGCTGGAAACCCTGACCTTAAAGACGAAAGGGGAGAAAGTTATGAGTTTGGCGCAAGGTATGAAAAGAAGTTTATTCTATGGGGGACAATTTTTTACGACAGGATAAAAGATTTGATTCAGGCTGTCCGCTTGCCCCAAGGCTTCCAAACAAATCTGAATATCGGAAAGGCACACATCTTAGGCTTTGAGCTGGAATTCGAGAAGGCTCTCAGCTGGCTGACCTTTTCTCTCAGCTACACTTATCTTGATGGAAAGAATGAAGATGAGAACCGTCCCCTCGACCTTATCCCTGAATCCCAGTTGAATTTTGTCTTTGGCCTGAGGAGCAGAGAAAATCTTCAATTCACTCTCTGGGCTCTGGCCGTATCCAGTTCTGAGGTCAAGATTTTCGATGAGATTGCGGCTGTTCCCGATTATTTTGTTTTAAACGCCATGCTCTCCAAAGATTTTTCCAAATTCACAGTTTTCTTGAAGGGAGAGAATATTTTTAACAGCTTCTATGTTACAGAGCCGGGTTTTCCGATGAAAGGCAGAACGGTTGCCTTCGGAATTAAATATACTCTAATGCCAGGCAAGGATTAATAGAGCATATCTTTCATCGGGAATAATTCTCTCAAGATGACGGCCCTTGATAGCAAATGGATTAAGCTTCGCAGTGAGCTCTCTATCGTTTTTGTCAATTTCTTCTCTGATTTCGATTGACCTTTTTTCTTTGCTGTGATATTAGCTACTCTAATTTCTCATGAAAAGTCATGCTTTGTTTCATAAGAATTCCCTTGATTTCCTCTTATTGACATCCTTCAATAACGATAATTTTTAGGAGGCTATTCATGAAAATCTGTAAACATTATCTCAAGTTTGCAGTCCTAATCGTCTTTTTCTTGCCTTTTATTTTGCCGCCTGACGTTTTAGGCCAGGCCGTGAGCGAGGAGCTCTTGAAGAACCTCAATTACCGCTCTATCGGGCCAACACGGCAGAGCGGACGGTTTGTGGATTTTGCCGTTCCCAAACAGCAACCATACACCTTCTATGCCGCAACTGGCTCTGGCGGGCTGTGGAAGACAACAAATAACGGCATTACCTTTGAGCCGATTTTTGACCATGAGAAGGTTTTTTCTATCGGCGATATAGCCGTCGCTCCTTCTGACCCGAACATTGTCTGGGTCGGAACAGGCGAGGCCAATAATTCAAGGAGCACTTACTGGGGGGATGGTGTTTATAAATCAACCGACGCCGGAAAAACCTGGAAGAATATGGGCTTAAAAGACTCCCACCATATCGGACGCATCGTCATCCATCCTGAGAATGCGGATATTGTTTATGTTGCTTGCCTCGGCCACCTTTACTCTGAAAATCCTGAGCGAGGATTGTACAAGACAGCAGACGGCGGAAAGACCTGGTCAAAGGTCCTGGACGTTGTTGTTCGCAACAAGAACATCGGCGTTGTCGATGTGGCCATGGAGCCCCGGAATCCAGATATCCTCTATGCCGTAGCCTACGATAAAGTCCGCAGGGCATGGACCTTCAACCTTGGAGGGCCGGGAGGCGGAATTTATAAAACGACAGACGGAGGGAAAACCTGGAAAAAACTCGGGGGCGGACTGCCGGCAGGAATGCTGGGAAGAATAGGAGTTGATATCTATGCCAAAAACTCAAATATTCTTTACGCCTGCATTGAGAACGCCAACAAGCCCGGCATGTCTGATGAACAAAGAGAGAAGGAGCTGCTCGAGAGCAAATCGAGCGCCGGCATGATTGACGGCGAAGTCTATCGCTCTGATGACAGCGGCGAGACTTGGAAGAAAGTAAGCCCGGACAAGCAGAGCATCGGCGGCGCTCCTGGATACTACTACGGCCAGATTAGAATTGACCCCAATGACGAGAATACTGTCTATGTTTTGAGCGTTTCTACGATGGGAACAAAAGATGGCGGAAAGACCTGGCTAAGGCGTCTTTTTAACTTCGGAGGAGATGACCACGCTTTATGGATCGACCCTGAGAACTCGAACCACATGCTCCTGGGCTTTGACCACGGCATGGGAATCAGTTATGACGGCGGAAAGAGCTGGTATCACCCTGACTTCTTGCCGCTGGCACAATTTTATGCGGTTGATGTCGATATGTCCTATCCTTACAACGTGGCCGGCGGCCTCCAGGACAACGGCTCGGTCTTGGGGCCGAGCACAAAGCGCGGCACGGGGGCCATCAGGCTTGAAGACTGGCAGACAGTTGGGGGCGGTGACGGCATGTTCAACGTCTTTGACCGAAAGACAAACCGCTACCTCTATAATGAATCGCAGTTCGGCCCTCTGACCAGGGTTGACCTCAAGACCGGGGAGAGGAAAAACATAGCTTATCAAAGTAAGAAACCAGAGCTTCGCTGGAACTGGTGTTCACCGATCTTAGTCTCTCCTCACAACAGCGAGGTTATCTACCATGCCGGGAACATGGTAGTGAGGTCGCCCTATCGAGGCGAATCCTGGGAGGAGATCAGCCTTGACCTGACCACCAACGACCCGGCCAAGCTCACCACAGGAAAAGGCGGAGATGGGGGCATTCAATACTGCACGATTACCACCATTGCTGAGTCGCCTCTTGTCGAAGGCTTGCTCTGGGCTGGAACAGACGACGGCAATGTCTGGGTGACAAGAGACCGCGGTAAAAACTGGACAAAGCTCAACGAGCGGATAACAGGGAATCCTGGCTATTGGGTGAGCAGAATTGCCGCCTCAAACCATGACCCGGGAATTGCCTATGTCTCCTACACAGGATACAGGAATGATGATTTTCGGCCGTTTCTCTACAAGACCACAGATTACGGTCAAACCTGGACTTCCATCGCCGGCAATCTTCCTGAAGAGCCGGTCAACGTTATCAGAGAAGACCCCAAGAACCCGAACTTTCTCTTTGTCGGGACAGAATTTGCAGTCTATGTTTCTATCGATGGCGGGAAAAGCTGGACCAGGATGAGGAACAATATGCCAACCCAGCCAATCCATGACCTGGTCGTCCATCCCAGGGAGAATGACCTTGTTGTTGCCACCCACGGCCGGGGGATTTTCATCGCTGACATCAGCCCTCTTCAGGGATTGGCGCCTCAAGTTCTGGCCAAGGATGCCCATTTTTTCAAGATTGAATCCAAAGTGAGATGGGTGGGCGCCAAGAATATTCACTCCAGCTCATCAAACTATAATGGCGAGAGCGAGCCAAACGGCCTCGTCATCTATTACTACCTCAAGAACAGCGTCAAGGATGAGGTCAAAATTTCTGTTTACAAAGGAAATGTGCTCATTAACGAAATTAAGGGAAGCAGCGATGCCGGAATCAACAAAGTTGTCTGGAACATGACCAAACGCAGGGAACGGACAGAAGAAGAGATCAAACAACTCCAGGAAAGGATGCAGAGGTTTAGAGCCATGGGCTTTGTTGGGGAGATGGATTTGAAATATGAATACAGCCCGGCTCTCTCTGGAGAGTACAGGCTTGTCCTTTCAATTGGAAGCAAGCAGTTTGAAGAGCTTGCCTCGATTCTTGAGGACCTGTGGTCCGATAGATAACAAGAATTTAAAGATTTCTAAATACGCAATTTATTTGGATGAGGCTGGGAATCTCGAAAACGGGTGGCTGAGTCTTCAATATGTTTTTTAATACCGGGCCAGGGCCTGTTTAAATTATGTTTTATTGATGAATCACCATTAAGAAGCAACCGATGGCAAAGGCAATAATTCTGAGACAGCTTGGAAAGTCTGATCTGATGGTCTCGCCAATCGGACTCGGCTGCTGGCAGTTCAGCCGACAAAAGGGATTGGGTGGAAAATACTGGCCTTTTCTCGAGGAGAGTGAGATCTCAGAGATTGTCAGGGTGAGTCTGGAAGGAGGAATAAACTGGTTTGATACAGCCGAGGCCTATGGAATGGGCGAATCTGAAAGGGCCCTTTCTGGGGCATTGAGAAAATTGGGCAAGTCAGAAGACGAAGTGATAGTTGCCACAAAATGGATGCCGCTCTTAAGGCGGGCAAAATCCATCATCAAGACAATCGACAAGCGAATCCAGAGTCTGAATAATTATCCTATCGACCTTTATCAAATTCACCAGCCTCTGTCTTTTTCTCCGATAAAGGCTCAGATGAGAGCCATGGCTCAACTTGTTCATGAAAGGAAGGTCCGCTACATCGGCATCAGCAATTTCTCAGCCCAGAGAATGAGAAAAGCTCATGATGAGCTTTCGAGCCTTGGGCTTCAGCTCATCTCGAACCAGGTCCGGTACAGCCTTCTTGACCGAAGGATAGAAACAAACGGCATTCTGGACACCGCCAGAGAGCTGAGCGTATCCATTATTGCTTATTCGCCTTTGGCTCAAGGAATTTTATCGGGCAAGTTCCATGACAGCCCCGGCCTCATTCGAAATCGCTCCGGATACAGAAAATACATGGGAGCATTTAAGCTAAAGGGGCTGGAGAGAAGCAGGGGAGTGGTCGAGGCACTTAAAGAATTGGCTGAAAAATATCGAGTGACGCCAGCGCAGATAGCCTTGAACTGGGTCATTAATTTTTGTGGGGATGCGGTCGTTGCCATTCCCGGAGCAACAAGCTCAACTCAGGCTATGGATAATACAGGTTCTATGAAGTTCAAGCTGACCGCAGATGACCTCCATCACCTTGACGAAGTGTCCGCTCCGTTTAAGATTGAATAACTTAAGGAGCCGATCTTAGGAATAACTTCCTTATAGCTGGATCAAACGGAGAAGGTTGTTGAAATTTTGGTTGATCATTGGCTCTCACTTTTCGCTTGAATTTCCTGACAGCCGAGGGGTTAGGTTCAAAGTGAAAGGCTTTTTATTAAATTGACAATAAAGATGAATATTCTTAATATCAAAAATAACAATCAGTAATAAATCGGTTGAAAATGAAAGGAGCGTTTCATGAGAACGATGAAAAAATATTGGCCCTTGCTCATCTTGGGACTTATCTTGGGATTTGCAGGAGGGATGGTCGCTTCATCCCTGAGTCCAAGAAATCCAGGGCTAAATCAGGATAGAGCAGGGGAGACGCAGCAAACTTCAACCTCTGCTCAAGCCCGAACGGTCCTCAACCAGTTCAGTGAGGCATTTGAGGATGCGGCCAATAAAGTGAGTTCATCGGTTGTATCGATTTTTGCCGAGCAAGTTGTCGAGCAGCAGAGCCCGTTTGGATTGCCAGACGAAGCCCTTCGCGATTTCTTTGGCGATGACTTTTTCAGGCGTTTTTTTGACATTCCAGAGCTAAAAGGAGAAAAGCGCACGGTTCGAAGTTTAGGCTCAGGCGTGATTGTGAGTAAAGATGGATACATCCTGACCAATAACCATGTGGTTGAAAATGCACAGAAGCTTTCAGTCGTCATCGGAGACAAGAAAAAGTATGATGCAAAAGTCGTAGGCGCTGACCCCAGGAGCGATGTGGCCGTGATCAAGATCAATGCCAAAGACTTGGCTGCAGCAACTCTCGGCAATTCTGATGAGTGTAAGGTCGGACAGTGGGTGATTGCTGTCGGCAATCCGTTCTCGCTGATGCATACGGTTACTGCCGGAATCATCAGCGCCAAAGGTCGTTCAGAGGTGACTCAGGCGACTTATCAGGATTTCCTTCAGACTGATGCTGCCATCAATCCTGGAAACAGCGGCGGCGCGCTGGCTGACCTGGAAGGAAGAGTTATCGGAATCAATACCGCCATCGTCAGTCCTTCTGGCACTGGAGGGAATGTTGGCATTGGGTTTGCCATTCCGATCAACATGGCCAAGGAAGTTATGGAGGCCCTTATATCCAAGGGAAAGGTGACAAGAGGCTATCTTGCGCTCAGTCCCCAGGACGTTGACGATGACTTGGCTAAAGCTCTCAAGCTGAGGACTACAGAGGGCTCTCTGGTGACAGATGTCACGCCAGGCGGGGCGGCAGACAAGGCAGGCATAAAGAAGGGCGATTTTATCATCGAATTCAACGGAAAGAAGGTGAAAAACACTGCAGATTTAGTCAACATGGTGGCAGAGACTCCCCCCGGGACTTCAGTTAAAATGGTTTTAATACGGGATGGCCAGACAAAAGAAGTTACAGCGGTTGTCGGAGAGCAGCCAGGGGAGCGGCCAGAGCGGCCCGCTCGACCAGAAAAGAAACAGGAGCAAGTCAATAAGAAACTTGGACTGAGCATCCAGGACTTGACGCCGGCAATTGCCCGCCAGCTCGGCTACCAGGGTGATAGCGGCGCCCTCGTCATCGATGTCGATGCAGGAAGCCCGGCCGAGGATGCAGGGCTCCAAAGAGGCGACTTGATCAAGGAAGCCAACCGAGTTGAAGTGAAGAGTGTAGAGGATTTTAATAAGGTTATGTCAGGCCTCAAGTCCGGTGATACTGCAGCTTTATACGTGCGCCATGGTCAAAACTATTCTTATACAACGATCAAAATTCAGTAGCCCTTGCATTTCTATGTCAAGTTAATAATCGATCAAAAAAATTTTTTAAGAATAAATTCTCGATCCCTTTTAAGGAGGGACATTCATGAGACAAAAAAACTTTAAGATAATCCTTCCAGCCATAATCTTTCTCCTGCTTCTAACGCTCTCCGGGCATCTAAAAGGAGAAAAGCAGGAGTGCAGACTCCGCTTTGGCTTTTCATTTACAGAGGAACAGAGCAAAACTGCCCTTGACGGAAGAATATTACTGATGGCCTCAACAGACGGTAGCGATGAGCCTAGGTTTCAAATCAGCGATAGTCAGAAGACGCAGCTCATCTTTGGCATTGATGTCGAATGCCTGAAACCGGGGGAATTGGCTGTCATCGACTCGAGCGTCTTTGGTTACCCTTTAAAAAGCATCTCTGAGATTCCACCAAGCGAGTATTATGTGCAGGCTTTTTTTCATATTTATGAGACTTTTCAGCGCGCAGATGGCCATACGGTGAAGCTGCCCATGGACAGAGGTGAAGGACAGCAGTGGAACAGGGCGCCAGGTAATCTTTACAGCACTCCTCAGAAGCTTCGAATCGACCCCCAAAAAGATGAGATGATTCAAGTCACCCTTGATAAGAAAATCCCGGCTATCGCTGAGCCGAAAGATACAAAATACATCAAGCATGTCAAAATCCAGAGCAAGCTCCTGACAGAATTCTGGGGCCGTCCTATGTATCTAGGGGCTTGTGTTCTTCTGCCCGAAGGCTTCGATAAACAGCAAGAAGCACACTACCCTCTTGTTATTTTTCATGGCCATTTTCCTTACACTTTTGGCGGATTCAGAGAGACGCCGCCCGACCCAGATTTGAAGCCAGAATACAGCGAAAGGTTCAGGCTCGAAGGCTACAACAGGATTGTCCAGGAATATGCCTATAAATTCTACCAGGAATGGACAGGGCCCAATTTTCCTCGAGTGGTTATCATTGAAATCCAGCATGCAAACCCTTATTACGATGATTCTTATGCTGTGAATTCAGCCAACCTCGGCCCGTACGGGGATGCGATTACCTATGAGCTTATCCCTTACATCGAGAAGAAATTCAGAGGCCTCGGCAAGGGCTGGGCGAGGTTTCTTTATGGTGGCTCGACAGGGGGTTGGGAAGCATTGGCTGCCCAGGTATTCTATCCGGATGAGTACAACGGCTGCTGGGCAGCTTGCCCTGACCCGATTGATTTTCGTGCTTACACTATCGTTAACATTTATGAGCATGAAAACGCCTACTATGTGGATAGCCGTTGGAGGCGGACTCCAAGGCCTGGGCTGAGGAATTATCTAGGAGAGGTCAGCGCAACGCTTGAGGAGATGAACCACAGGGAGCTTGTTCTCGGGACTCATTCCCGCTCAGGCGGGCAATGGGATATCTGGCAGGCTGTGTTTTCTCCTGCCGGCGAAGACGGCTATCCCAAGCCAATCTGGGATAAGATGAGCGGCAAGATCGACCATTCGGTTGCCGACTACTGGCGTGAGAATTACGACCTCCGCCATATCCTGGAGCGAGACTGGAAATCCCTCGGTCCCAAGCTTAAAGGAAAAATCCATATCTACTGCGGAGACATGGACAATTTCTACCTGAACAATGCTGTTTATCTGACGGAGGAATTTCTGAAGGGCACAAAAGAGCCCTATTATGAAGGTGAGGTTGACTACGGCGACAGAGCTGAACATTGCTGGAACGGCGACCATACAAGGCCGAACGCCATTTCCCGGCTGAGATATCATCAGATGTTCGTTCCCAGGATTGTGGAGCGAATACTCAAGAGCGCGCCGCCTGGCTCTGACACGACCAGCTGGCGGTATTGAAACAAAAATTTTTAAAGGAGGAATCATTATGTATAAAATCGCATTCATTCTTTGTTTACTCTTGATGGCCTTTCTTTTCATCGGCCCTGGCTTTGCTTCAACTCAGGCCCAGGAGCTTAAAGAAATCAAGCTTCCCAATCCTCAACTTGAGGGTGGGCGGCCGCTGATGCAGGTATTGAAAGATAGACAATCTTCACGCGAGTTCAGCGCTGAAAAACTTCCCCTTCAGGTTCTTTCCAACCTGCTCTGGGCAGCAGACGGGGTCAACCGCCCTGATTCTAAAAAACGGACAGCCCCGTCTGCCGTCAACTGGCAGAATATCGATATCTACGTTGCCCTGGCTGAGGGGCTTTATCTCTATGACCCATTGGAGCACTCGTTGAAGCCAACTCTTGGGGAGGACATCAGGGCCATAACCGGCAGGCAGGAGTTTGTTAAAGACGTGCCATTAAACCTTGTCTATGTCGCGGATTTTTCAAAGATAACCAGGGGAACGGATGAAGACAAGAATTTTTACTCGGCTGCCCACACTGGCTTCATCAGCCAGAATGTCTATCTCTATTGCGCTTCTGAAGGCTTGGCGACAGTGGTCCGCGGTTTGGTCGACAGAGAAGCGATAGCCAAAGCTTTGAAGCTTCGGCCAGACCAGAAGGTCATGCTAGCCCAGTCTGTTGGCTATCCCAAAAAATAACTGCAGGCAAAAATTAATAGAGAATAGCTAACTCTTCAGAATTGAGTTGATTTTTTATTTTATTTGAATAGAATTTAAGCAAGGAGGAATGAATGAAGAAAATTGCGTTATCTTTTCTTTTACTTGCTTTTCTTTTCTGCGTGACAAACCAAAATTCTCATGCGCTCATCAAGCCTTTCAGCCTTTACCTCAGCGGAGGTGTCCAGACGGATACCAAATTGTCATTCGACCCCTTATACTGGACAGCGGGTGCCAACATGGACTTTTCCTTCGCCCTCTTACCATTTGCCATAAGCCCGGAATGCTACATCATTGTCAACAAGTTCAACTTTGATGCCTTCTGGCTGGCTCCGGCTGTGATGGCGAACCTGAAGCTTGCCAACCTCTTTGTCGGCGCAGGATTGACAAAATGGTTTTTAATCGGCACTGAAGTTACAGAAACCCTTTCTACCGATTTCAAGCTTAAACTCAATGCCGGCTTAAAGGGACCTGGCGTAAAATTGACGGTATTTGCTATAACGGATTTTGATAATCTTTTTAAGACGGATTACATGTGGATCGGCGCCACCATCTCTTTTGGTCTCCTTTAAAAGAATTAAGCAGGTCAATCCTGATTTCTTTTTTTCAAAAAGATAAAAGCTTTTGTCAAGTCGCTACAAAAGAGAACGCTCTTATATCCATTTTTCTCCTTCCAAACCATAAGCATCCGCAAATCCTTAGTGTGAATAGGCTCAGGCTGGGTGTTGAGAAAACCGTTTGAAGGCTGAGCGGGCATGGTTCCTCGACCGAAGGGAGAGGAGAGCGAAGCCTGAAACCGAGCCGCTTTTGACTCGCTGGGGCAAAAGCGGCGTGTTTTCGAAACACCCAGCCTGAGCCATAACGCGGTTTTCCATTACAGAAAAAAAGTGCTAACCCCGATCATAAAATACTTCCAAAAATAACCAATTCGACTATAATAATGAGTTTAATTCGAGCGAAGGAGGATGAAGTTCGAATGATTTATCAGAAGAAAGTTCATGTCATCAATTTCTCCCGGAAGCTGACAGTCACCACTATTTTCTTCTTGATTCCGCTCTATTTTTTAAAGATAGGGTTTAGCGGCTGGCAGATCGGTTTGATCATCTCCCTCTATGCCTTTGCTCCTATTCTTTTCTCATTCCCAACCGGCTGGATCAATGACCGTATTTCTATCAAGAGGGTCATTCAGGGAGGCTTCCTTCTCCAAGGATTAGTCTTTCTGCTTGTTGGCATGACGAACCATTTTTTCTTGATGGCCATTCTTTTTTTGCTGCTTGGAGTGGCCAACAATGCCTTGGATGTTTCGACGAACAGCCTGTATTTCAAGGATGAAACTCAACAGGACCTTAATAAAAAATACAGCAGACTGACTTTCTGGCTGGCCCTCGGTCCAGCCTTCGGAATTCTATTGGGAGGGATCGTGATCTATCTCTCCAATTTTCATACCTTATTTTATCTTTATTCTCTCTTTGTTCTGGTTGTCCTGGTCTTGATCGGTGATATAGGGAAAGAAAAGTTTGAGTCTGTTTCCATAAGAGAGTACAAGCTTGACCTTTTCAATAGAAAGACAATCCTCTTTTCCATTATGATTTTTATGCTGGGCCTTCACTGGGGAGTGGAAGGAACGGTCTATAGCCCTTTTTTGGAAAAGTACTTTCATCTGAATAATCTTCAAGTTGCTCTTTATATTTCACTTTCTCTTTTCGCACTTGCTTTTTCCGCATTTTTCATCGGCCTTTTAAAATATAACGCGAAGCTGAATAAACGGCTTTTTCTCATAGCGATGTCCCTCTCCGGACTTGGCCTCATGCTCATGGTCAACAGGAGTGTTTATCTTTCTTTTTTATTCAGGGTGGTTCACGAGGTTGGAGATGGGTTTTTCGGCGCTCTGAATGTTCTCTTCATCTCCAGGCTTTTTGAAAAGAGAAGCATAGGCGGAAGCTCCGGTGTCCTGCTGGCGATGATGACGCTGGGACACATGGTCGGAGCCCTCATCTTTTCGCCTCTAGGGTTCAGAGAGGGATTGCAATATCCCTTTATCATCTCAGGCTCGCTTCTTGTTGCCAACTCCATTTTTGGCATTTATGTCTTCAAGAAGTCTCAATATTGATTTTTATCGTTGACCTTTAAAATTAGGGATAAATTTTTGTATTTAACCTCAGTGCGCAATTTTTCTAAACTTACTTTGGCTTAAATGCCTTTAGTTTTGCTTTGAGTTCCTCTCGCCTTTTTCAAATTCTGTAAAAAGGGCTTGTAAAGAAAGCTTCGCTCATCCAGGCTGCAGAGCTGCTCGAACATCGGCTTTGTCACAGAAAAGGCGAGGATATCCGGAGGCAGATGGCGGCGCATGGCAATATCAGTCGCTCCTATCGCGGCCTGGGGGACGTTCAGAGCTTTAAAGGGAAGGAGCTCCATGCAGCCTGCTCCAAAAGGAGCGATGACTGGCGGAGGGTCGTCAGGAGCGCTGTGGTACTGGGCGCCAACCATCAATGTGGACAACTGGTCAGGATTGACAAAAAAGGTGACGCTTTTCAGGTTATTCCATTGAGCTTCCTTGAGAGGGCCGATGAAAATGTTGGGATGAATTGCCCGATAAAGCTTGGAGGAATCAACCCACTTTTCCATGAGTTCATGGGATGCTTTAAGCCCCTCATCATCGACAAGGAACTTGATGAAATCCTGCTTTGACCGAATCTCTATTCCGCACATCCAGCGGCCTGCGCCTCCACAGCCATAATGGCTTTTTGCGATATGAAGGGTTTCTCCCCTCAGCCAGTTTTTGTAAAAGGAAAAGACGCAGTCGCCTTTTTTTGGCTTGACGAGCGGCTCAAAGGGTTTTGGGTCAGGAGCATCATAAAACCCGACCAAAGGGAGGTCCAACTCGATTCTTTTTATTAATTTCCTATAATCGGGTTGTAATTCTTTTGCCATAATTATTTTATCTCATTTTTAGCTTGATTTAGCAAGAAGCGCAAATCCTTGGATTGAAATTGAGTGCATATCCTGCTTGACCTTCAATGCTTTGAGTCTTTTATTATCTCAGCCATGCGCCTGATATAGTCTGGGTTTGTGCCGCAGCAGCCGCCGATGAGGTTAGCCCCGTTCTTTATAATCTTTGGGATGAAGCGGACGTAATCCTCCACACCTTGGGAATAAGTCACTTCCCCAGAGGGAGAAAGAACAGGCTTTCCTGCATTGGGCTGGACGATAAGGGGCAGGGGAGTGACTTCCCTCATGATTTTGATTAGGTCGGCCATGTCAGAGCTGTCAAGCGTGCAATTGGCGCCGGTTGCAGGAACCCTATTAGCTTCGAGCTCTTTGATGCATTGAGAAACGCTGTTGCCCATGATCGTGAAGAAACCTCTGGGGTTTCGGTTGAAGGTCATGGTCACAAAGATGGGCAGATGAGAAAACCTTCTTGCGCCTCTTAAAGCGCAGAGGGCTTCCCGAAGGTCATACTGGGTTTCTATCAGAAGAAAATCGACACTGCCATCCGTCAATCCTCTGGCCTGTTCAGCGTAGGCAGATTCGAATTCCTCCTCGCTGAATTCGCCAACCGGCTTGAGGAATTTTCCGCTAGGCCCCATACTTCCAGCCACAAACTTGGCCTCTGGCTTGACCTGGCTGGCAATGATGGCGGCCTTGAGGTTGAGCTCGTAGCATCTAGCCTCCAAGCCGTGAGAGGATAGCGTGATTCTGTTGCCTCCGAAGCTGTTGGTCAGAACCACATCCGAGCCAGCATCAAAGTAGCTCTCGTGGATTTTTTTGACAATTTCCGGCTTTTCCACATTCCATGACTCAGGGCAGGCACCTTTGTCCAGGCCAAGCTTGATGAGCTCTGTTCCCATCCCGCCGTCGAGAAGGACGACTCGTTCTTTGACCAGGTCAAAGATAGTTTTAGCCATCCGGATTTCTCTTTCTATCTCTAGTGGCTTTATATCATATCCCTCTTTGCCTTTTTCTTCCAGTTAAGGAAAGCGGGGATGCCGATGCCGAGCATGACCAATCCAATCATCGATTTCAGCGGCTGAGCGATGACGGAATTGATGAAGATAGCGATATTGACCGCAACGAAAAAGAGAGGGAGGACAGGATAGCCCCAGGCTTTATAGGGCCTTTTCCTCTGCGGCTGTTTGAGACGCAGGGTGATGACAGCAAGGCCGGTGAGGGCAAAGAAGATGACCAGGGCAAAGACGACATATTCGTAGAGGTCTTGGAAAGTTCCGGAAAGACAGAGGAGTGCTGACCATACGGCCTGGCCAAGCAGGGCATTGGAGGGAACGCGATAGCGGGGATGAATATAAGCCATGCTGCGGAAAAACGCTCCATCCTCGGCCATGGCATAATAGACCCTCGGTCCATAGAGGATGGTTGCGCTCAGGCAGCCAAAGATGGAGACCATTATTGCTGCTGAGATGAAGTGGGTGATATCAGGCCCAAAGAGGTAGCTTGAAGCAAGCTCTCCTATGCGGACAATGCCCTTCATCTTATCCACAGGTAGAGCCAAGATGTAGACGAAGTTCACCAGGAAATAAATGATAGTCACACTCACAGTTCCCAGAAGAAGGCCCAAGGGGATGTTGCGCTCTGGGTTCTTAATCTCTTCTGCCGTGCAGTTCACTGAATACCAACCGTCATATGTCCAGAAAACAGAAATGAGCGCCAGGCCGAAGAGCTTCAAGGTGTTGAGGCTGAAGCCTGCTCCGGGCTGAAAAAGTTGTCCAAAGCCATGGATGCCTGATTTCTTTCCCAGAGTCAGACCGAAGATGACGATGCCTGCAACGCAAGCAATCCTCAAAAAGGTAAAGAAGTTCTGAACGATAATCCCGCTTGTTATCCCGAAGTAGTTAACTGCGGAGAGAATAATTATCGAAGCCACTGCCACCAGTTGGCCTGCCGAGAGCGAGTAGGGGAAGCCAAGGATGTTTAACCGGAACAAGAACGATTGGGTTGATAGCGAAGGCAGAAAATATCCAACGAATTCCGCAAAGGCCACGGCTAAAGCCGCTATTCCGCCGCACTCGATGAACCAAAAAAAACCCCAGCCATAAAGGAAGCCAGCCCAAGAGCCATAGGCTTCACGGATGTAGATATACTGCCCGCCAGCAGAGGGGAACATTGCACCTAATTCGGCAAAGGAGAGGGCCCCGCTCAAGGTTATGAACCCGCCGACAAGAAAGACAATCAGAATCAGCCCAGGGGAAGGAAGGTACTCAGCAATAAAGCCAGTGGTCATGAATATGCCCGAGCCCAAGACGCCCCCAATAACCAGGAAGGTCGAGTCAAGGAGGTTAAGTTTCCGCAGGAGTTTCGGTTTTTCTTTGAAATTTTGAGAAGCCATTTCTTGAACTTGAATATTTTTGGATTTTTGATTTATTTCAAGTCTTCAACAGATTTCTCA
Organism: uncultured Eubacteriales bacterium; assembly: GCA_964645765.1. GTDB lineage: Bacteria > Acidobacteriota > Aminicenantia > Aminicenantales > Aminicenantaceae > CAZGMN01. The sequence goes on along the minus strand of CAZYBE010000012.1, from coordinate 72,381 downwards.
GAAAAATGGACATAAGCAAAGCATTCTGGAATATGGGAATCGTAAACTCCATGCTTATTGAATGCCCATCCTGGATGAGGATTGGCTTCAATTCCATTATAATGCAGCGCCTCAAACCTTGAGAAATCCATCCTCCAGACATCTCCGTCCCGGGGAGGTAAAGAGCGGCCGCCGGCAAGGGTTTTCATTCCTTCCCAGGGAAAGGCAAGCTCCACTGTCCAGCCGCGGTCAATATGACTGCTGTCATTCAACGTGCCATCGACCTGAACTGCGGTTTTGAGTCCGGGGAAATCCCAGTCTAAGAATGACCACCTTGGGCCGCGAGGGTGCTTTCCGTAGCGTAAAGTATCCTGGAATCCGCCGAGCACATCGACTCTGTGGCTGAGGAGGTCAAATTCTTGCTTATCAAAAATGCTCCCTTTCTTATAGGCATCCTGCCAGATGAAAAACACTTCATAGATTGTGCCCAAGGCATTGATTTCGAATTCGTAATAGCAATCGAGGCCTCCGATGAAGACTTCAACATCATTCTCGGTATAAATCGGAGAATCTCTTTGAGTAAGCTTCGCCTGAACCATGGGTTCCTCAACCCAAAAGGCGATGTAGAGATGGCTATCATCCCAGAGCGCTGCCACCCGGGTGTCGAAAATGCCAGGGACTCCTGTGACCAAATCGACAAAACGTGGAGATTTCACGGCTTTTCTCCAGCATTCTTTATCGAGATGGCCATCTATTTTCGGCGCTTTTTTGGTCCGGAGGCAGGTGTAACGACCGATTTCTTCGTCTCGACATCCGTATAGAGCTTTCATTTTCGTCTCCTTTAACAGGTTTTGGCTAATGTTAATATTTTTCAGAGGCAAAATAAAGCCTATTCGAGAATTGATTTTTACCGTTTTGGAAAACTGCGCCCGCTCAGCCTTCAAACGGTTTTTGACATGCAGCCTAAGCTTACTCTTTCATAGATTTGTAGAAGCTTGCTTTATTTGACATAGGTTTTTGCCGATGATAAAAGCTAGAGGAGAATTTTGAAAGGATTTTTCCAAGGACTTTCGCCATAGGCGCTTCTTTTTTGGAGACTGATTTAAAGGGCTGGAATAAGAGAAAATCTTAAAGGAGAGAAACTGACATGAATCGAAAAAAGAGTTTTTTACTCAAGATTATCGTCATGCCAGTCCTGGCTATGGGCTTCAGCCTTTTTTTAACCAGCGCACAAGAAAAAGACATGGAAGCTGAGACCGACCCTCTGGTCCTCGAAAATCTTGAAAGGTTCCAGGATTTGAAGTTTGGGCTGATGATGCACTGGGGATCTTACAGCCAGTGGGGTATTGTCGAATCCTGGTCGATCTGTTCTGAGGACGAGCCCTGGTGTCGAAGGAATATGGATAACTATGTGGAATACTGCAAGAAATACATAGCGCTGAAAACGACGTTCAATCCTACAAGCTTCGACCCTGATAAGTGGGCAAGAGCAGCCCAGTATGCTGGCATGAAATATGTGGTCTTCACCACAAAGCACCATGACGGATTCTGCATGTTTGACACCAAGCAAACCGACTACAGGATAACGGATGCTCAATGCCCGTTCCATTCTCATCCCAGGGCCAATATCACTAAAGAAATCTTCGATGCTTTCCGGAAAAAAGGGTTCGGCATCGGCGCCTACTTCTCCAAGCCTGACTGGCATTCTCCAGACTATTGGGCCCCAGAATGGGCGACTCCGGACAGGAATGTCAACTACCGGACAGATAGATATCCGGAACGATGGCAGAAGTTTTGCGATTTTACCTTTAAACAGATTGAGGAGCTGATGACTGAATACGGCAAAGTTGATATTCTTTGGCTGGACGGAGGCTGGGTTCGGCCCAGGCCGCCGCTTGTTGACAGCAAAGGAAAAACCAGAAAAGACCCCAAGGACCAGGACATCAACATGCCCAGGATTGCAGCCATGGCCAGGTCTCATCAGCCAGGCCTGCTTATTGTCGACAGAACAGTCGGCGGTAAATATGAAAATTATCGAACCCCGGAGCAGCATGTTCCAGAAAGACCATTGGATTATGCTTGGGAGACATGCATGACCATGGGAGAATCCTGGTCTTATAAGCCTGATGACCGATACAAATCAGGCCATGAACTCGTCCACCTTCTGGTGGACATAGCGGCCAAAGGCGGAAATTTTCTGTTAAACATCGGTCCTGATTCAAAAGGCGAATTCCCAAAAGAGGCTTATGACCGGCTGGAGAAGATTGGCGACTGGATGAAAATTAACGGCGAGGCTATCTACAGCACCCGTCCGGTTGCGCCTTTCAAAGAAACAAAAGTCTGTTTCACCCAGCGCAAGGATGGAACGATCTATGCCATTTACCTTGCCGACGCGGATGAAGTTTCCCCTCCTTCTAAAATTCTTCTTTACTCCGTCCGTCCTGATGAAGGAGGAGATATAAGCATGCTGGGGGTCAAGGAGCCCGTGAAATGGGAGAATGCGGGCAAAGGCGTTTTAATCTCTGTGCCAGAGCAAGCAGTTAAAAACCCTCCTTGTGACTATGCCTGGGCATTCAAGATAGTCAAAAAGAAAGCATAAAAAGCATGATAAATTAAGAATTTTTGCTAATAAAAGAAAGGGCCTGGCTCTTTGGCGATGAGATTATCGTTGAGTAAGTCTTGACTCTTGTTCCAGAAGGTGCCAAACAAACAGTGAATAGGTTAAAAGAAAAATGAAATATGAAAAAATTATAGAGAAAGGGGTAAATCAATGAAAAAAAATATTGTCTTGTTCTTTGTTTTCATTTTCATCTCCTGGATGGGATTATCAGGAGAGAGAATGGGGGGGAGTCAAACAGATGAAATTCCTCGGCCTGAGTATCCCCGCCCTCAATTTGTCAGAGCCCAATGGCTGAACCTCAACGGCAAATGGACCTATACTTTCGATTTCGGGAACTCGGGTCAAGAGCGCGATTTCGCCAGCAGCAAAGGGTTTGAGGGAGAAATCATCGTTCCCTTCTGTCCAGAGAGCCCTCTGTCAGGTGTGAATCATAAGGATTTTATCAATGCCATCTGGTATCAACGAAGTATCATCATCCCTGCTGATTGGGAACGGAAGAATGTTCTTCTTCACTTTGGCGCTGTCGATTATGAAAGCGAAGCTTTTATCGACGGGAAATCTGTCGGCCGCCATTTTGGCGGGAGTTCTTCGTTTGAGTTTGACATTACACCTTATGTCAAGGCCGGCCAGACGCACAACCTTGTTGTTTTTGTTCGTGATGATACCCGCTCTGGGCTGCAGCCTTCTGGAAAGCAATGTCCTGCGTTCAAATCGAGCGGATGCCATTACACCCGGACAACCGGCATCTGGCAGACTGTCTGGATGGAGCCTGTTTCAAGGTATGGCCTGGAATCCTGCCATATCGTTCCTGACCTTGACCAAAAAACATTCGTTATTCAGCCCCGTTTTTATGCATTGAAGGCCGGGTTGAGATTCAGGGTCACGGTTAAAGACGGCCCCAAGGGAGTGAGCGAAGAAGAGGCTGTGGCCAGCAATAATCTGACTTGTGTTCTGCCCTTGAAGAAGCCAATGACCTGGTCGCCAGAAAATCCTTTCCTCTATGATTTGGTTTTTGAAGTCGTGGATGACACAGGAAAAGTCATCGACAGAGTTGGAAGCTATGCTGGACTGCGCAAGGTTCATATCGAAGGCAATCAGGTCTTTCTGAATAACAAGCCCTGTTATCTGCGCCTTGTTCTCGACCAAGGCTTTTATCCTGATGGAATCTGGACCGCGGCCAGCGACCAGGCTCTAAGAAGGGATATTGAGCTCGCGCTGAAGGCCGGCTTTAACGGCGCCCGCTTGCACCAGAAAGTATTCGAAGAGAGGTTTCATTATTGGGCTGATCGCCTGGGCTATTTGACTTGGGGTGAATGCTCGAGCTGGGGAATTGACTTGGCGAGCGGAGTTGCAGCCAGAAATTTCCTCACTGAATGGGAAGAAATTGTTGTTCGAGATAGAAATCATCCCTCGATCATCGCCTGGAGCCCGTTCAACGAAGCCTGGAGCGAGGCCGAGCCATTCAAGCGCTTGATCATCGACGCCTATGGCCTGACCCATAACCTTGATCCCACCCGGCCGGTCAATGATTCGAGCGGCGGAATCCATGTCAAGACAGACCTTTGGACAGAGCACACCTACGAGCAGAATCCCCAAAAGTTGAATGAATTGTTAACTCCCTCGGAAGGAAAGAATGTCTGGCGTCTCTTTCCTGAAAGAAGCTGCAGTTATCAGGGCCAGCCCTACCTAGTTGACGAATACGGCGGGATCAAATGGATACCGAGCATCGACAAGAAATTCGCTGATAACTCGTGGGGTTACGGAGAAGAGCCAAAGTCTCTTGAAGAATTTTACCAAAGGCTTGAGGGCCTTACCGATGTCATCCTGGGACTGGAGCATATATGCGGATTTTGTTACACGCAACTGACGGATATCGAGCAGGAGCAAAACGGAATTTATAATTATGACCGGACAGAGAAATTTGATATGCAACGCATTCTAAAAATTTTTAGAAAGCCAAAGAAGACAAAATAAAAAATCTTGATTAATATTTTCGTGTGAAGATGAAGGTGCCCTGAAGCTAAGACTTCAAAAAAGCCAGCCTTTTAAAGAAAAAAAACATAGCTATCTTGTTTATTATCAATTATTTAATTAATATTTTTGTTATCCAGCAATTTTACTATCTGCCTACTCGCATTTCGAAGAAGGGGAGAAGTGCGCTTTCTTATCTTTTTCCTTCTCTTGACACGGTCCAGGTGACCTTCCAAGTTCTTGGCAACGTTGAAGTTCTTATCTGTAATGTTTTTGAACCTTATGTTCTTCTCTTTATAAGTGCTCCCTTTTATTCCAATGTGAGAACCCGAACATCACCTCTTTATGAGTTGGCCACGAAAATATCGACATTTGCTTTTTTTCAATATCAAAAACTAGGCTATAGTACTAAAGAACAATAGTCTTTCCAACAAAGGTATCTTTATTGGCTTCCAGTTCAGGTCGGGGCTTAGCTATAGAATTTAGGTGATGATCCATAAATCTTTTTACTTTCTTAACTCATCATTAACCATAGTAAATTTTTTATAATTTTTAGACCAAATGATTATTATGTTTTCCACCTTATTATTCTTATATTTTTTTTGGCCCCTATTGAGGTATAGCAGCATTTTTACTTACATTTTCTTGTAAATTGTTGATCGAGGATATCGACGGTTATGGCACATTGAAAACTTTTTTATAAAAAAATAAGTCAATATATTTTTTTCAAAATTAATTTTTCCATAAGCCATTCATATTTAATTTATTTATAATCAGGCTATTAAACTAGATTGTCGGCATGCCGACAATTCTTTATTTTACTCTTGCAATTTGATTTAAATTTTTATATTTTACTATCCTGTTAAAAACTGGAGAATTAAGATTTGATCATTGCCATCGCTAATCAAAAAGGAGGAGTAGGGAAGACAACGACTGCTTTCAATCTTTCTTCTGCTCTCGCTTTTATCGGAAAAACAACTCTATTGGTAGATACCGACCCACAGGCCCACAGCACCGTTTCCTGTGTCAGTGACCTATCTCGATTTGATAAATCTCTGTACGATGTGCTTGTTGATTCAAGGGTGAATATTAAAGATGTTATCGTAAAGGCCTCTGTTCCGGGCCTTGAAATAGCCATTTCTAAAATATCGATGGCCAAATTGGAGCCTATGCTATTAGGCGAAATAGACGCACACTTCCGTTTAAGAGATATTATAGAGTCGATAAAAAACAAATACGATTTTATAATCATCGATACGCCTCCGACACTAGGTTTGATCACGATTAACGCTTTAGTTGCAGCCACACATATCATGATTCCTATCCAATCATCTTATCTCAGTTTAGAGGGAACAGACGACCTTCTTGAGACGATAGAAAAGGTAAGGAGGAACGTTAACCCGAGATTAGAGCTACTGGGAGTGGTCATAACTCTTCATGATAAGAGAACAAACATTTCAAAGGATGTCGTAAAAAGAATAAAAGGAGTTTTCGGTAAAAAAGTTTTTAAAACGATAATATCAAAAAGTGTGAAGCTTGAGGAAAGCCCCGCCTATAAGGAATCTATCTTTACTTATGCTCCTCATTCAGTAGGCGCTATACAATATAGAAAACTCGCAGGGGAGGTCATCAACCGTGCAAAAAAGTAAAAAGAGCGGATTACCAGAATATATTAAGATGAGGCATGATGATCATTATGTGGACCTCATTGCTTCAAGGTCCTATAGCCCTAGGATAAGAATGCTATCAGTTGATATTATCGAGCCCAGCGCGCAGCAGGCTCGGATGGAATTAGGAAACATGCAAGAGCTGATGGATTCCATTAAAGAGAAAGGGATACTCGAGCCGGTTTTAGTGAGAAGAAAAAATGATAAGTATGAAATAATAGCAGGCGAAAGACGATATATAGCAGCTAAAAACATAAAAATGACCGAAATTCCCTGCATTGAGATGAATGTTTCTGACAATGAGGCTATGGAGTTAGCCTTGATCGAGAATATGCAAAGAAAAGACTTGGACATTTTTGAGGAGGCAGACGGACTTAAAGTATTAATTGATTTATATGGATATAGCCATGAACAGATTTCAAAGAAGATAGGAAAAGCGAGATCAACGGTAACAGAAATCATTAATATCGGCCGGATCCCAAAAGAAATAAGAAAATTATGCGATGAGTACCGTATAACGAGCAGAAGCACCGTAATAGAAATTGCAAAGCAAAAAAGTAAGGAGGATATGTATCGGCTTGTTACAGAGATTAAAAAAAGAGAGCTAAAAAGAGAAGATACAAGGGAACTATCGCAGAAGATTAAAGGCAAAGTGCAAAAAGAGAAAGGATTTGTATACAGATATGAAGGGAAAGATAAAAAATTTAGGCTAAAAATAGAATTCATGAGGGGGGAGGTATCAAGTGAAGAAATAATAGAGATATTAGAAGATATTATCTATAAATTAAAAGAAAAATGAAAAAATTATATATTAGTTTACATAATAACCCTTATGCGACATAACATCCCATCAAAATCTTATCTATAATAATATCAATCAATTAATGGGTTTGCTTTAATTTAGGCAGGTTAAATTCTGATTATAAGCCCTTGCTCATTGCATTCAGGAAATCGGAATTGATCTTTGTCTTGGATATTTTCTCTAAAAGGAGCTCCATGGCTTCAACTTCGTTCAGCTGGCTAAGGACTTTTCTTAAAATCCATATTCTGTTAAGGTCGGTATCAGCTATCAAAAGCTCTTCTTTTCGAGTTCCGGATCGGCTAATATCAATCGCTGGGAACAATCTTTTGTCGACAAGCCTTCGGTCAAGGTTTATCTCCATGTTTCCGGTCCCTTTGAACTCTTCGAAAATGACTTCATCCATTCGGCTTCCGGTATCGATAAGGGCTGTAGCGACAATGGTCAAGCTTCCCCCTTCTTCGACCTTTCTTGCTGAGCCAAAAAACTTCTTGGGCTTGTTCAATGCGTTAGCATCGATTCCACCGGAAAGGACTTTGCCCGAGGGCGGGATGATGGCGTTGTGGGCTCTTGCCAGCCGCGTGATGCTGTCGAGGAGAATGGTGACATCCTTTTTTATCTCGACAAGTCTTTTTGCCTTTTCAAGCACGATGTTCGCCACTTGGGCATTTCGAGCTGGAGGCTCATCAAAAGTTGAAGCGACAACCTCGCCGTTGATGCTTCTCTTAAAATCAGTGACTTCTTCCGGGCGTTCCGCAACCAAAAGAACAATGAGAAAAATTTCAGGGTGATTTTTTTCGATGCTTTTTGCAATTGTTTTTAATAGCGTCGTCTTTCCGGCTCGTGGCGGAGAAACAATCAATCCCCTTTGGCCTTTTCCGATCGGGGTCAGCATGTCCATCACCCGAGCATTGAGATTTTTCTTATCTCCATCCTCCAGCTTGATTTTCTCGTAAGGATAGAGAGGAGTGAGATTTTCAAAAAAGATATTTCTCCTGGCATCCAGGACGATTTCAGGGTGGGTAAAATTGATGGCGTCAATTTTGATCAAGGCAAAATATTTTTCTCCATCTTTGGGGGGGCGGACGACCCCTGAAATCGTGTCTCCAGTGCGAAGCTGGAATTTTCGTATTTGGGAAGGAGAGACATAGATGTCGTCATGGCTCGGCAGATAACTGAATTCAGGCGCTCTGAGAAAGCCAAAACCATCATCTAGGCATTCCAAGACTCCCTCTGAGAAAAGCATGCCATTTTTTTTAGCCTGGGCTTCAAGAATCTTGAAAATGAGATTGTGTTTGTTTGAATCTTCTATTTCATTCTCGATAAGACCGACTTGTCCTGAAATTTTTAAGATTTCGTCAATGTCTTTTTCTTCAAGTTGAGCTAAATTGTACTCTTTCATTTTTCTTTACCTCTCTTTTGAATGTTGTTTTTCTTGAATCTGATAATTTTTGTGTGTATTTTGGAAATATTATAATTTATTTAAAATCAGTGAGTTAAAGGTGGCTCCTGAGGTCCCTCCCCTTCCTCGTCCCTCTTCGAGAGCTCAGAGGAGACTGCAATTTTTTTCTTTTCTGCCTTTACTGGTAATTCTCTTGTCAAGGCAATCTTTAAGACTTCATCCATGTTTTCGACGAAGTGGATTTTCATATCTTCCGTTATATTTTTTGAAACATCTTTTAAGTCAGGTTTATTGTCAAAGGGAAGGATGACCTCTTTTATCTCCTCTCGATGTGCTGCCAGTAATTTTTCCTTTATTCCACCGACTGGGAGAACTTTTCCCTTCAGAGTGATCTCTCCGCTCATCGCAACCTTTTTGTTCACAGGGATTTCAGCGAGGAGAGAAATGATTGAGGTTGCGATTGTTATGCCGGCAGAAGGCCCTTCTTTGGGGGTTGCGACTTCAGGAACGTGGATGTGAATGTCATAATTTTTATGTAAATCCTTGGCAATGTTCAATTCGTATATCTTTCCCTTAACATAACTGAATGCAGCTTGAGCTGATTCCTGCATGATTTCTCCGAGATGACCGGTTAGAGTGAAGTTCCCTTTCCCATGAACCTTTGTCACCTCAAAACTTAAAAGCTCTCCGCCAAACTCTGTCCAAGCCATTCCAATAGCAACACCAATCTCGTCTTTTTTATCTATTTCTGACCGCCTGAACCGCGGAATGCCTAAATATTTTTCAAGGTTTTTATGAGTGACTTTTTCGCTATAGGATTTTCCCTTTGAAACAACCTTTTTCACAACCTTGCGGCAGATTGAAGTGATCTCTCGCTCTATGTTCCTGACTCCGGCTTCTCTCGTATACTCTCGAATGACCTTCATGAAAGCCTTGTCGGTAATCTTGAGGTTATTGTCGTGAAGTCCATGAGCATTTATTTGTTTGGACAGCAAAAAATGCTTGGCGATCTGCAGCTTTTCATCTTCAGTATAGCCGGGTATTCGAATGACTTCCATTCTATCTATCAGAGGCCTTGGAACAGGGTCGATCATGTTTGCGGTCACGATGAACATCACCTGGGAGAGGTCGAAGTCAGTGTCGATGTAGTGGTCAAGGAAAGTGCTGTTCTGCTCGGGATCCAAGACTTCCATCAGGGCCGATGCCGGATCACCCCTGAAGTCCATGCTCATTTTATCGACTTCATCGAGCAAGAAAACTGGGTTCTTCGTTCCGGCTCTCTTAATCATCTGGATCATTCTTCCCGGGTAGGCTCCGATGTATGTCCTTCTATGGCCTCTGATTTCAGCCTCGTCTCTGACGCCTCCCAGCGAAAGGCGAACAAATTTTCTTCCCGTGGCTCGAGCGATTGAACGGCCCAGAGAACTCTTCCCTACCCCAGGGGGGCCGATAAAGCCTAAAATAATTCCTTTCGGGTTTTTAACGAGTTGTCGAATTGAAAGATATTCTGATATTCTTTCCTTAACTTTTTCTAATCCATAATGGTCTTCGTTCAATATTTTTTCTGCCCCAGCCAGGTCTCTTTTTTCTCTTGATTTCTTATTCCAAGGCAGAGATATTAGCCAGTCTAAATAATTGCGACAGACTGTTGCTTCGGCAGACATGGGGGGCATCGATTCCAGCCTTTCTATTTCTTTATAAGACTTTTCTTCAGCATCCTTGGACATTTTGGCCTGGGCCACCTTCTGCCTCAGCTCTTCAATTTCGTTTGGTTGGTCTTCTTTTTTAAAGCTCACCCCGGCCGGAAAGACCTTTTGCCCGGCATCAACGAAAGGAACTTTTCTCCGGCCCTGGCTTTTTCCTTCTTTTTTTAGCCTCGAATGGACCTTTAGTATTTCGTTTTCTAAAATATAATTGAGCCTCCGAATCCTTTCAAAAGAGTTGGTCGTCTCTAACAGGTTCTGTTTTTCTTCCAAGGGAAGATAGAGGTGAGAAGAGATGATGTCGGCAATTCTGTCGGGAGAATTTTCTTTCAAGGCAGGAATGATAGATTCAAAATTTGCATTTTGGCTGAGCTTTAGATAATCTTCAAAGAAGGTTAAAACTCTTTGAAGAATTTCTCTTAACTCTCTGCTCTCGGTTTCAATTTCTTTAATTTCTTTGGCCAAGACCTGATAATAAGGATAGGTGCTCAAATACTCGATGACTCTCGCCCTTTTCTTTCCTTCGACGACAACTTTTATATTATTGTTATCCATTTTGACTGTGCGGATAATCTTTGCCACGACACCCATTGAGTAAATATCCCTTGGGGTTGGATTATCCAAGGTGGCATCCATTTGAGCAGCTAAAAAGATCAACTTGTCTCTTTCGATCGCAGCCTCTAAGGCTTGAACGGATGAAGACCGGCCGATAATGAAAGGAACAAGTGTTGAGGGGAAAACAACAATATCTCTCAAAGGAATCAAAGAAATATTTCTGGTGACTTCCGAGTAATTGTTAGCATTTCGCATGTTTATGTTCCCGCTGCTTGATCTCTCTTTTAGTGATTCAAATCACTTTTTATTTGACAGGCCTTGGAAGATTGTTTTCGCGAAGATTCTTATCATGCTATTATAGCTTGTCCAACTAAAAAGTCAACTGTCTTCTCAAGCTGAAGGCTTTTTCTCAGCTCTTCTCTTTTCCCCTCTTTGTTGGCATTTTCGATAACTTTTGCTAGAGGCAAGTTGTTCGTTTTTGCTATCTCTTTGAGCTTTTCATGAATTTGTTCATCAGTCACTTCCAGACCTTCAAGCTCAGCAATTTTCGTCAAGATAAAGTGATTTTTTAGACTTTGTTCGGCTATTCTTTTTGCTTCAGTTTTTAGATGTTCAAGGTTTCCTTCTTTTGCATCTCTTTGAGGATAAGAAGAAAGAAGACGCTGCAAGACAACCCTGTATTCCTGCTCAACCAAAGTCTCCGGCAAATCCATATTCATCTTCTCTGCGATCTTTTTTATAATTTCTTCAGCCATGTCCTTCTTAGCCTCTTTTTCTTTAGAGGCCATGATTTCTTTTTTTATTTTTTCTTTTAAATCCTTCAAATCACTGAATTCTCCAAGGTCTTTGGCGAATTCATCGTTGGCTTTCGGAATTTTTTTTTCTTTTATAGAAATGACTTTTAAGTTATATTCAACTTTTTTTCCTGCAAGTTTTTTATTTTTATGATTTTTGTCGAAGTCAACAGTGAAATTTCTAACTTCACCAGGCCTCAGTCCTAATAAATTTTTATTCAATATTTCTTCGTTGGCAGCTTCTCCAGCAAGGATAACTCCTTTCTCCGAGGGGAGCATCCTTTTCGTTTTTAAATCTATTCCTTTGACTTCGGCAACGACATAGTCCCCATCCACCACTCCCCTGCTTTCAACAGGAATATATTCTGCTGACCTCTGGCGGAGTTCTTCTAAAGCTTGGTCAATTTCTTTGTCTGTGACAGAAATCGTTTTCTTTATGACTTTTATTTTCTTATAATCAGGAAGACTAAATTCTGGCATGACCTCAAATTCTGCTTTAAAGCGCAAGGGCTGACCTTCCTCAAAGTGAATGTCGCTTACCACGGGTATTCCTATAGGATTGAGCTTTTGAGCTTTGAGCTCGCTTGATAGCGCCTTGGGGACAAGAGAATCAATGAGTGACGATTTTATTTCAGGATAAAACCTTTGTTTGACTAAAGCTTGAGGAACTTTTCCCGGTCTGAATCCTGGGATTTTTGCTTTTGACGCATATTGACCCAAGACCTTTTCAAATTCCTTCCTAACCTCGTTAGAATCAATGTCAACTTCAATTTCTCGCTTGAGTTTGCTTAAATTTTTTAGATGACTTATCGTTTTATCCATTGAAAAATATCCATCTCTTAAGGAATGATGGCATGGGCAGAGCGGGAGTCGAACCCGCAATCCTTCATCAGGAACTAGGTCCTAAGCCTAGCGCGTCTGCCAATTCCGCCACCTGCCCTTGTCTTTTTTGAATTATCGGAATATGTATGAATTCACAAGGAAATCAATAATCCTGTTCTCAACCTTTTCCTTGACAGGTGTTGGATATTTTCTTAGGGGGTAATTAAATTATATTTATATCATATTCATCTGAATTTTGTCAATTTTTTTGAATGGACAGGATGCCTCCTTTTTCCGTGATGGAAAACCATATTATGGCTCAGGCTGGGTGTCTCGAACGGTTTTCTCAGCACCCAGCCTGAGCCTATTCATATCAAGAATTTGCGGATACTTCCGAATGAACAGTGGCCTGAATGGCTATCTTTTATCGTATATGCTTCTTGAGCTTCGCTGCCCAGCTGGGATCAATATTCAGCAATTTTCTATAAATTTCTCTGGCTTTTCTATTTTCTTGAAGATTCAAATAAGTGATGGCAAGATTGAAATAAGCGACACCGAAGTCCGGGCGAATCTCGAGGGCTTTTAAAAGAGGCTCGATAGCGTAATCGAATTTCTTGAGCTGCATATAACTCACTCCGATGGCATGCCAGGCATCTGCATTATCTGGCACTATCTCGACATATTTGCTATAAGTCTCAATGGTTTTACTCCATTGTTTGAGTTCAACGTAACAGTTCGCCAGAGTCAAGTAGGCATATTCAAAATTGGGCCGCATTTGTGTAACTTTTTTTAAAGCTTCAATCGCTTCATTGTATCTTCTTTGCTTGGCATACAAGTAGCCGAGGTTATAGAGCGAATCAGAATCTTTGGGATTCAGCTCAACTATCTTTATTGCAGCCTCAATCGCCTTGTCGCCCAATCCGGCCTCATCATACATTCTGAGGATGGTCCGATAATAATTGAGACTGTATTCAGGGCTTAACTGGGCGAGATATTGGTACACTTGCTCTGCTTTCTCATATTGGCCTGATTTTTGAAACGCCTGAGCCAACCTGTCGTTGATGAGGGTATCTTGAGGGTTTTCTTTCAACGCTTCTTGGAAGGCTGCGGCAGCAGCATCGAACTGACCGAGCTCAAAGCGGCATAAACCAAGATGCCAGTAGGCTGTCCCCAGCTTTTCAGGTTTCAAATTGACATATTTTTCATAGGATTCGGCTGCCTTGGCAAAATCCTTAAGCTCTTCATAAGAATTTGCTATATAGAGATAGGCATCTTTATTCTCAGGATTGAGTTGCACGGCATTTTCCAAAGGCAGAACAGCTTCTTTGAAGCGTCTCATGTTGAAGTAGACAAGCCCTACTCCATAATAAGCATCGTCCCTATTGGCGTCCAATTCAATGACTTTATTGTAGGCGGATATTGCTGCTTCATAATTTCTTTGTCTGATGAAAATGGAAGCAAGAAGAGATTGGGCTTCGATATTTCCGGGAACATCCTTGATGACCTTTTCCAGATATTTTTCGGCTTTTGCTGTTTCATCCAGCGAGGAAGAGACTTTTCCTGCAAGAAAACTTCCATCAAAAGTTGAGAGGTAGTCCTCATGTTGCCAATCTTTGAATTTGACCTCAGCTTTTTTCGGTAATGTTTTCACAAGGTTTGAAGGGATGATAAATTTCAATCCTCTTTCAAGAACAATAGTTATCCCTAAAACCTGTCCGTTTGTATCGAAGACTGGGCCGCCGCTCGAATTTTCCGACACAGAAATTGAAGAGTCTATGATCTTCCGGCCCGGCGCATAATCTTGAATATTGGTGACCGTCCCCTCGGAAACGGTTATTTCGCCGGCCTCATTGGTGCCAATGGCGAAAACTTTATTATCTTTTTTTAAATCATCGGAATTTCCCAGGGTGAGAGCTGGCTCTTTTCCCTTTGTTTTCAACAGGGCCAGGAATGAATTTTTGTCAACGCCCAAAATGGACTCAATTTTTACTTTCTTTCCTTGAAAATTTTTTCCTTCTACAGCGACAGCTTGGCTAATCAAGAGGTAATTGGTTGCTATGACCCCGTTTTCCAAGACAAATCCCGAACCTTCTCCGACAATTTGCTTATTGTTTCCATAGGCCGTCAGAGAGACGACTCCTGCCCTGTTATTTTCTAATATTTTTAGGGCTTCGTCGCTTTGGGAGAAGAGAGAGCTGACCGCGAATAGAAGCAGCAGGGAAAATAAGAATATATTCTTTTTCTGCATAATTGCGACCTCCTTGTCCAAGCTATGGACCGTAACAGTATAAGAGATAAATTTACACATTGAGGGATATTCTGTCAATTGCTGTCTGTCGTTTCTTTAATGAATTGACAATGTCCTGACTCTCAGTTAGTCTGAAAAATAAGATGCGGATGACGTTCTGATGAAAAAAAACGCGCTTTTTCTTTATTCCTTCACCCTCGTTGGAATAGTCATATGGCTGGGCCTCATTTTTCTGGCTCCTTATTTAAAAAGCAGGTCCCTAGAATCAAACATCTTCCTCTATGCTCTTTTTTCTCCTCTCTGCCATCAAATCCCCTCTCGGTCATTTTTCATCTTGAATTACCCCCTTGCCGTTTGTGTGCGATGTCTTGGAATTTACTTTGGATTTTTTGCAGGAGCTGGACTTTTTCCTTTCGTGAGAAGATTCTCCAATATGACTTTGCCCAAAATTCGGACTTTCGTCTTTTTCACTTTTCCTGTGGCTCTGGATTTTATAGGAAATCTCCTTCGTCTCTGGAGGAGCTCCAACGGGTTGCGCTTCAGCACGGGTTTCATCTGGGGAGCTGTGCTCCCTTTTTATTTCATTCCTGGAATGGTAGATTTTCTATCAAAGCTGAAGACGAAAAAAGCTTCTTCTGGAGCGACGATGAAGCCAAAATTGTCCTTGAGATCCTGATGGAAATCTAAGTAGGATGGAAAAAAATACCGAAGGAGGAAGAATGAACAGTCGGAGACCAAATTTATTCGTCCCGGCTTTAATCGGGGGTGCTGTGGCCGGCACACTCTCTTCCGTACCTCTTTTTAATTGCCTCTGCTGCCTCTGGATTATCGGAGGAGCCATGCTGGCCGCCTACCTTCTTGTCAAGGATTCTCCCGATGTTTTAAGCGCCGGAGATGGAGTCATTGTCGGCATGCTTACAGGAATCATAGCGGCAGTTGTGCGTTCATTTATCGACATACCGCTTCGGCCTTTTGTAAGAGGATTTTTCCAGAATATGATGAAATGGGTTGCTGAGTACACGGAGGAGACGCCTTCTGGTTGGGAGGGCTGGTTTGGGGGCGAGCTATCAGCATTTGGATTTTTTCTAGAATTGATAGCCTCAGCCGTATTTTTCTCCATTCTGGGTGCTTTGGGTGGCATCATGGGTATCTCTCTTTTTAGGAAAAGAGCCCAACATAAAATTCAAGGAGCATCGGATGCTTCTCAAAACGCAGGTCATCGTCAATCCTGAGTCGGATAAAGGAAGAACCGCTGAAGCTTAGGAACGCTTTGAAAGTTGTTACTCAGGCTCCTTCTTCGTGGATAGATATAGGAACCCAAAATAGCGTTAGTCCGTGGCCAAAAGGTGGAGGCTTTCTCTGAAAAAGACGAGGAAGAAGTGCTCATAGAAATTGACGGAGAACAAGTGGGCCGCTTGCCTGTTGTTTTTGATATTATCCCCGGAGGTCTTTTGGTTAAAGGCTATCTCTGAGCTAATTTGATTTCCAGGTTAAGAGGGTCAGTTGTCTTGGGTCTTCTTGTTGTTCAAGGAATAAATATAAGAAGAGTTTGTCAAGACCACTTCGCCTGAGGAGTTGAAGAATTTGTAGATTTTTGTTCTGACTTTCATGTATGGTGCCGAATATTGTGCATTTACTTTTTCGATATAGCTCATAGTCTCAGGATAGGGAGGGATTCCTCCATATCTTCTTATGGCTTCCTGGCCGGCATTGTAAGCAGCAAGAACAAGCTTTGTCTGTTTGGAATAAAGCAGGGAGAGTTCCTTTAAATAGCGAACTCCGCCCTCTATATTATCGCTCGGGTCAAACGGATTCCGGACTCCGTACCTTTTTGCCGTTTCGGGCATCAATTGCATCAGTCCCATAGCTCCGCTGGAAGAGACGGCGTTGGGGTCATAGTTTGACTCGGCGCGAATTATGGAATGAATCAAATCCGGTTCAAGACCGTGCTTCTCAGCCACTTCCTTGATGATCTTGTTATAAGCTTCGTTTTGAGATTGAGGCCGGGCCTCAGCCTTTATCTTCAGGAAAGGGAGGGCGAGAAAAAATAGAAATCCAAGGACGACAGTGACTTTGAGATTTGAGGATTTAAGCTCCTTCATGACACCTATCTCGACTGTGTTTTGCCCATAATGGCAGAATTTTCAAACAAAAACAATCCTCTTTTGAGGTGAATTTTTATTAATTTTTTTAACCCTCCGCGGTTAAACTTTAAGGGCGACTGGTCTTAAGGAATAGCTTTAGAGAGGGACTGACCTGACCTATTGGAGCAACTTTTCCACAATAGAATAGCTCTTTTTCAGAACCTGGTCCAATTGCTCTGGCTTTGTGCCTCCTGCCTGGGCAAAATCAGGACGACCCCCTCCCCCACCCCCCAACATCAAGGCAATTTCTTTAATTAACTCATCAGCCTTTATCCGACCTGTCAAATCTTTGGTTACAGCGCTGACCAGGAAGACTTTTTTTTCCGAGACGCTTCCCAAGATGATGATGCCTGAACCGAGCTTCTGCTTAAGAGAATCAGCCAATTCTCTTAGCTCTTCATTGTCCAGGCCCTTGACCTTCTGGATGAGGACAGATATGCCTTTAATTTTTTTTATTTCTTCCTCTTTCTCGAGGTATTTCAGCTGAGATAGATTCTGTCTAAGAGTTTTTGCTTCTTTTTCTTTTTCTTTCAAAGCCGTCTTTAACTTGTCGACCTGGAAGAGGAGCTCTTTCCGTGGAGAATTCAATGCCTGTTGGAGTTCAAGGACAAGCTCTTCGCTCTCCTGAGTGTATTTCAAGGCCTCTTCGCCTGTCAGGGCCTCGATTCTTCTCATCCCTGAGGCGACGCCGAATTCTGAGACAATTTTGAACAAGCCGATTTGGCCTGTCGAGCGGGCATGAATTCCGCCACAGAGTTCCTTGCTGAAGTCGTCGATAATGACCATCCTCACTTTTTCGCCATATTTTTCTTCGAAAATAGCCACGGCACCTTCTTTTAATCCTTGCTCCAATGTCGTGATTTTAGTTTTCACTTCAATGTTTTCCCGTATTTTTTCATTAACAAGGGATTCGAGCTGTTTCAGTTCAGCCCCACTCAAAGGGGCAAAGTGGGTGAAGTCGAATCGGAATCTTGACGCTGTAACAAGAGAGCCCGCTTGTTTGACATGGTCTCCCAGGGTCTGCCTCAAGGAAGCATGGAGGAGATGGGTGGCTGTGTGGTTGTTGCTGATGGCCTGGCGCAAGGCGATTTCAACAGCAGCTTCCACTTTGTCCTTGATTCTTACTCTTCCTGAAATAACCTTTATTTTATGGGCAATGAGTTCTGGTATCGGGTAAGAGACATGCTCCACAACCGCGGAAAAGTGAGGGTTTTTTAAAAAACCAGAATCGCTGGTTTGGCCTCCAGCTTCGGCATAAAAGGGAGTCTGGTCGAGAAAAAGCTCTCCGCTCTCCCCTTGCTTGAGCTCTTGGACCTTATGCTCATTTTTCAATAGTGCGAGGACTTCGGCCTCAAGGACTTTGTTCTCCTCATAGCCAACAAAACGGGTCTTGAGCTCCTTGAGTTGCTCATATGTTTTCTTTGCTTTTTGTTCGACTCCGCCTTTCCAGGAGAGCCTTGCCCTCTGGCGCTGCTCGTCGAGTTCAGCATGGAAACCCTTCTCATCGATACCCATGTTTTTCTCTACGGCCAGCTCTCTGGAGAGGTCGAGTGGGAATCCGAACGTATCGTAAAGTTTAAACACCTTTGACCCCGGAATAGCTTTTTTGCCCTCTTCCTGGGTTTCTTTTATGTATTGCTCGAATGTGCGCAGTCCGGAGGAGAGAGTCAGAGAGAAACGTCTTTCTTCGGACTGGCAGACTTTCGAAATATAATTTGAAGAGGTGAGGAGTTCAGGGTAAGCATCTTTCATTATATCGCTCACGACTCCCACCAGCTTGTAGAGGAAAGGCTCCTCGATTCCCAATGAATTCCCATGTCGAAAGGCTCGCCGAATCAATCTCCGCAGCACATATCCCCGTCCCTCGTTCGCAGGCATAATACCATCTGAGATGAGAAAAGATACTGCTCTGGCATGGTCAGCTATTATTCTGACCGAAATATCTCCTTCGTCCCCAGAAGGATATTCTCTTCGCGAAAGGTCACAGATCGCTTCGATCAAGGGAGAGAAAAGGTCTGTGTCAAAATTGCTTTTCTTTCCTTGAAGCGAGGTCGCCATTCTCTCCAGCCCCATTCCAGTATCGATCGACGGCGAAGGAAGGGGATGCAGATTCCCTTTTTCATCCTGGACATACTGCATAAAGACTAGGTTCCAGAGCTCTGAGAAGCGGTCACTCCCCTTCTCGATCAGGGTCGAAGGAGCCCCTTTTTCGATTTCGGGCCCCAGGTCATAATGAATTTCTGAACAGGGCCCGCAAGGGCCTGTTTCTCCCATAGCCCAAAAATTATCTTCCTTGCCGAAGCCGAATATTCTGTCAGCGCTAACTCCGATAATCTCGTTCCAGAGCTTGAATGCATCCTCGTCCTCAGTATAGATCGTGACATAAATTTTATCTTTCTCCAGCTTATAGACTGAGGTGATGAGTTCCCAAGAAAATTCGATTGCCTCTCTCTTGAAATAATCACCAAAAGAGAAGTTTCCCAGCATCTCAAAGAATGTATGGTGCTTACTCGTTTTCCCCACTTGCTCCAAGTCATTATGTTTTCCGCTCACCCGAAGGCATTTTTGGACAGAGGCGGCTCTCTTGAAGCTTCGTTTTTCAAGCCCCAAGAACATGTTCTTGAATTGGTTCATTCCAGCATTGGTAAAAAGGAGGGTGGGGTCATCCTTGGGGAGGAGAGATGAACTTTTGACGATTTTATGATTCTTATTGGCGAAAAAGTCTAGAAAACTTTCTCTTATCTCCTGAGCTCTCATTTACTGGTTTTCTTCTTTTTCTTCTTCGTCTGTTTCGCGGTCTGGTTTGCTCATTTTTGTTTCCATTTCTTCAAGGGCTAAATCCGATGACGATTGGATGCCCGCAACTCTCAATTTAAAATTATTGGGGCTGGATGAATACCTCAATCCCTGCTCGAAGGAGATGTGTTTGTCCTTGTAGAGCTGATAAATGGACTGGTCGAAGGATTGCATCCCGTACTGGGAAACACCGGCCTCTATGGCTTCTCTTATGAGATGTGTTTTTTCTCTGTTCGTAATGCATTCCTGGATGAAGGGGGTATTGATCATAACCTCCACGGCCGGGACTCTGCCTTTGCCGCCTATGCGCGGAATCAGCCTCATGGAGATGACGGCCTTAAGGATACTCGCCAGCTGGAACCTGATTTGCTTCTGGCTGTGAGGGGGAAAGACGGAAACAATCCGGTTTACAGTCTCAGGAGCATCCAGAGTGTGAATAGTGCTCAAGACAAGGTGGCCAGTTTCAGCAGCGACGAGAGCGGTCTCTATCGTATCCCTGTCTCTCATCTCACCGACAAGGATAACATCCGGGTCTTCCCTCAGGGCGGCCCTCAAACCCCTGGCAAAGCTTTTAACGTCAACCCCCACTTCTCTCTGGGAGATGGTGCTTTTCTTATCCCTGTGGAGATATTCTATCGGGTCCTCGATGGTGATGATGTTCTCTGTGCGGTGGGTGTTGATGTAGTCAATGATAGCGGCAAGAGTCGTTGTTTTTCCACTTCCAGTCGTTCCTGTGGCTAGAACCAGGCCCCTCTGTTCGAGGGCAATCATTTCCAGGGATTCAGGCAAGAGCAGCTCTTTGATGGACTTGGGCTCCAAAGGAATGATTCTCAAAGCGATGGCGAGTGACCCCCGCTGGCGGAAGATATTCCCTCTGAATCTGCCAAAGCCAGGAAAGCTATAGGCCAAATCCAAATCTAAGTCCTCTTCGAGGATATTCTTCTGGGAAGGAGTCATGATTTGCTCAGCGAGTTCCTGGGTCAGGGATGGTGTTAACCTTTGAAAGGCCGTTAAAGGCTTGAGAAGGCCGTTGATGCGAAGGATGGGATGATTCCCTGGTTTTAAATGGAGGTCGGAAGAGTCGCTCTCGATTGCTATTTTTAATAATTCATCTATTTTCATTGTCCACACCTCTGAAATATTAGATATATGTAAGCCAATGATATTTATCTTCCCTTTCTCCAGTGACACAGGCAAAAAATTCATTCTGGAGAGCTTTTGTTATAGGCCCGCGTTTCCCGTTGCCGATGGTTATTTTATCAATGGAGCGAATGGGTGTAATTTCCGCTGCTGAGCCTGTGAAAAAGACTTCTTCGGCTATATAAAGCATCTCCCTCGGAATTGTATCTTCGACAAGGAGAATGCCAAGGTCCTTGGCCAGTTGAATGACCGTGTTCCGTGTGATCCCGGGCAGGATGGATGAGGATAAAGGTGGAGTATGAAGGATTCCATCCAGGACCAGAAAAATATTCTCGCCGCTTCCTTCAGAAATGTGACCTCTGACATTAAGAGCGATTCCTTCGGCATAGCCATCCAGGATGGCCTCTGTTTTTATCAGCTGAGAATTCATATAATTGGCTCCGGATTTGGCCAAGGCGGGGAATGTGTTGGGAGCCATCCTCTGCCATGTGGAGACTTTGACGTCCACCCCGTTCTCGAGAGCTCCTTCCCCCAAATATTTTCCCCATTCCCAGGCAAGGATGGCGCAGTCGATAGGATTGGGAAACGGGTCAACCCCCAAGGTTCCATAGCCTCGATAGACAATGGGCCGGATGTAGCAGGACTTCAGGTTGTTGGCTTTTATTGTCTCGATGACTGCACTCATGAATTCTTCTGGTTTGTAGGGAATATCCATCCTGTACATTTTGCATGAATTATAAAGCCTTCGGATGTGGGCATCAAGCCTGAAGATAGCTGTTCCTTTAGGGTTTTGATAAGCGCGGAAGCCCTCAAAAAGTGAGCTCCCATAATGAATGACATGAGAAGCGATGTGAATTTGAGCTTTGCTCCAAGGAATAAGTTTCCCGTTCATCCACACCTTGCCATTCTTCTCATTGAAGGGGCTCATTCATGGCTCCTGTTTAAGAAGTATGTTATTCTTTTTGATGATGATATTTTGAAATCGGAGGTCATCTTATCTCAATTGTCGCTTGAAGTCAAACTTCGCACTTTTCCTCTGAACTTCTCACCTCTCATTGAGAATTCATTTATTTTCTCCAGACCGATTCTCCGCAATAGGGACATATTTTTGCCTTGAAAGGCAGAGGCCGGCGACAATTCCAGCAGTTTGTCGAAATCCTTTCCCTGGCCCTGATCCTTCCCAATATATCTTCCATCTCTGACTCTTTTGAATCTTTTCCCTTGAAAGTGGCAAGATGTCTTATAATCTCTGAGGGCTTTTTGTATCTGTCCTCAATTTTGATGGCCAGGCATCTCATGATGATCTCGTTGATCTCTTTGGGCAACTTGTTATTGATGAGGCGCGGAGGTTTGATTTTTCCTTCTTTTGCTTTTTCCAAGATCTTGAAGGGGTCGGGGTCGACAATCGGAGGTCGGCCGATAAGCATTTCATAAAAGATGCATCCGATCGAGTAGATATCTGCAGAGAAGCTTGCCTTGCCCAGGAATTGTTCTGGCGCCATATAGGGAGGAGAACCAATTCTTGTTGAGGCATAGGGAAGATTTTCCAGCCAGGCCGATGTTCCGAAGTCTGTGATTTTGGCTGTCCCTTCCTCAGAAATCATGATGTTTGACGGCCTCAGATCCCGGTGGACGATCTTATTTTTATGGGCATGGTCAACACCATAAGAAATTTGGCTGATGTAATCGATGGATGTTTCGACACTCAAAGTCCTCTCTTTTTCCAAGATTTTCTCGAGCGTCTTCCCTTTGACGAATTCCATGACCATAAAAAAGACATTGTTTTCTTTCTCGGCAGAAATCATGCGGACGATGTTTGGGTGGTTTAAGGCTGCTTGGAGCCTTGGTTCTTTGAGAAGCTTAAAAAGCTCCAAAGATTGTTTATGGGGAACTTTAATAGCAACTTTTATATTAAGCCAGGTGTCCCTTGCCAGGAAGACAGAGCCGAAGCCGCCGCTGCCCAAGGAGCGCAAGATTTCGTATTTGCCTATTTTCTGGCCTTGGAGAAACATCTTACAAATTCCAAAAATGAGAGACCAGTGAAAGGCTGCAAATCGCAGCTGTCTCCGCTCTCAATATGAGCTTGCCCAGGCTCGTAGCCTCGAATCCGTGATTCAGGATATCGTCCTCTTCTTCCTTTGTCCAGCCTCCCTCAGGGCCGATGAGAATGAGCACAGATGAGGGAGGTTCCTCGACCTGAAATCCTTTTTTCGAAGCGCAGACCAAAATGTCTCTTAAATACTTTCCCTTGCTTTCGCTTAGGAAAAGCTTTTTTGCATCATCCCTTTCTTTGATCAGCTTATCAACAGCAACGGGCAATGATAGAGTAGGGACAAAAGAGTTTCGGCTTTGTTTGGCTGCTTCACGGGCGATTCTTCTCCATCTTTCCACTTTCCTCTCCATTTTTCCTTCAATGTTTATGACGCTCCGTGCGGTGATGACTGGAATAATGGCGCTGACGCCCAGCTCGGTGGATTTCTGGATGATGAGCTCGAATTTTTTTGGCTTGATAAGGGCTTGGGCCAAAGTGATAAGAATTTTGGGTCTATCTTTATCCATCTTCTCCAGGATTAACAACTCTGTCCTATCTTTTCCAATGGCCTCGATTCTGGCCAAATAATTTGTGCCCTCCCCGTCGAAGAGCCAGACTTTCTCCCCCGGCCTTGCTCTTGAAACTCGGCTTAAATGATGATGTTCTTCGCCGGAGAGAGTTATGGTCTGTTGTTGGATGCTTTTTTGTTTGATGAAAAAGCGGTTTGCTGTCAAAACTGGCTCTAATGAAAGATATCTTTGACCTTGTCGATAATGCTCTTGTCCAGAACCTCTAAATTTTCTCCCCTCGATTCGGCAAATTTCCGGATCAAGTCCTTTTGCTCTTTGGATAAATTCTGAGGGGTCTTAACATTTATCTTGACAAACAAGTCTCCCTTCCTGTGGCTTTCAAGGTTTGCAATTCCCTTGCCCTTTAATCTGAAAGTTTCTCCTGGTTGAGTCCCGGCTGGAATCTTAAGGATTTCGAATCCATCAAGCGTTGGGATCCTTGCCGAAGTCCCTAATGCCGCATGAGTAAAGGATATCGAGATTTGACAGTAAAGATTATTTTCCTCTCTTTCAAAGATGTCATGCTTTTTAACCCGGATGAGAACGTAAAGGTCTCCCTTGACTGCACCCTTATCTCCAGCTTCTCCTTCTCCTGCAATCCTGAGCCTTATGGCGTTGTCAACACCGGCTGGGATCTTGATCTTTAATATTTTCTTTTTCTTAATCCTTCCAGAGCCGCGGCATTCAAGACAGGGCGAAGTGATGACTTCGCCCGAGCCTCCGCAATGAGAGCATGTCCGTGATATGGTGAAAAAACCTTGCTGGTAGCGAATCTGCCCTCTCCCCTGACAAGCTTGGCAGGTCGATTTCTGAGTGCCAGGCTGCAGCCTGAAACCATGGCAGACAGGGCAAATATCGAGTCTGTTAAGCTTGATTTCCTTTTCTGTGCCGAAAGCAGCCTCCTCCAAGGAAACCTCAAGTTCTAGAGCAAGGTCCCTTCCTTTCTGGGGGGAAAAGGCTCGCCGTCCTTGCCGAGTCCCGAATAAGTCTCCAAAACCAAAATTGAAAAAGTCACCGAGTATATCTTCGAAATCTTCGAAGATGGAAGGGTTGAAGCCTGTAAAGCCCGTGTATCCTTCTCCACGCAATCCTTCATAGCCGAATTGATCATAGACAGACCTTTTTTGAGGGTCGATGAGGACGCTGTAAGCTTCGGCTGCGTCTTTGAACTTTTCTTCAGCTTCTTTGTTGCCAGGGTTGCGGTCAGGGTGATATGTCAAAGCCTTTTGACGGTAAGCTTTTTTTATCTCCTCCAGAGATGCGTCATGAGAGATGCCGAGGGTTTCATAATAATCTTTTCTAGTCATCTTTACGCTTCCTCGAGCTCTTTTCCCTGGACTCTATCAGCTATCTTTCCTATCTCTTTATCTGTCAGGCCTGAAGAAGGTTTGACTTCAATTTTCTGCTCTATTCCTGTGTCGACATCCTTGGCTGAGACTTTTACGATTCCGTCAGCATCCATCTCAAATGTCACATCGATCTGAGGCACACCCGCGGGCGCGCGTTCGATTCCGACCAAGTCGAAAATAGCCAAGGATGTATTTGCAGAAGCATTTTGTGATTCTCCCTGGAGGACATGGATCCTCACTCGGGGCTGGTTGTTTTCGACGGTGGTAAAAGCCCGCGTCCTTTTGGCCGGGATGGTTGTGTTTTTATCAATAAGTTTCACAAAAGTGTCATTTTCTGTCTCGATTCCTAAGGAATGCGAAGTGACATCAAGAAGAACAACCTCTGACGTCTTTCCCCTTAGAATTCCTGCCTGGATGGCTGCTCCCATGGCGACAATTTCATCTGGATTAATGTTTCCTGCAGGCTTTTTTCCGAAGAAGTCGGCAATCATTGTCTTTATCAAGGGCATCCGAGTTTGCCCTCCGACCAAAATGATTTCATTGACATCTTTTGGCTTTAGCCGGCCGTCATGGAGGGCTCTTTCGATGTAGGGAAAGGTTTGGAGGATGAGGTCCTTTGTCAGCCCCTCCAATTGATCTCTGCTGAGCGTTTTTTTAATATGTTTTGAGCCGGAGGAATCGGAATAAATGAAAGGAAGATTGATTTCGCTCTCCAGAGCGAACGAAAGAGCTCTTTTTGCTTTTTCTGAAGACTCTTTGATTCGTTGAAGAGCCAGTTTGTCCTGAGACAAATCGATATCGTTTTCCTTTTGGAATTCTTCCATCAGCCATTGGACAATGCGGTTGTCAAAGTCTTCTCCTCCGAGGTAAGAATTTCCATTCGTGGCCAGAACATGGAAGACGCCTTGGTTGACTTCCATCAGGGTGAAGTCGAAAGTCCCTCCTCCCAGGTCATAAACAGCTATTGTTGCGTTTTTCTTTGTGTTAAAGCCATAAGCCAGGCTTGCGGATGTTGGTTCATTGATGATTCGCAAAGGATTCAAACCTGCAATTTCAGCCGCGATTTTTGTTGCTTTTCTCTGGTGGTCGTTAAAATTAGCTGGCACGGTGACGATGGCCTCAGTGACTTCTTCTCCAAAATAGAGTTCAGCGCCTTTCTTTAGATAGCTTAAAATCATCGCTGAGATTTCTTGAGGGCTGATGGTCACGGAATCTATGGCGACCATGACATCGCCATTTTCTGCTTCGACCAGCTTATAGGGCATCCTCCTTATCGTTTCTTTTGCCTCTTCAGAATTGAATTTTTTCCCGATAAGCCTCTTGATGGCGAATATGGTATTCCTGGGATTGGTTATAGCCTGCCTGAGGGCTGGATTTCCGATTAATTTTTCTCCGCTGCTGGTAAAGCTGACAATTGAAGGCGTGGTCGGAAGACCGTCCATGTTGGGGATAACCTTTGGCTCATCTCCTTCCAAATAAGCCATGCAGGAGAAAGTCGTTCCTAGGTCGATCCCGATTATGCGTCCCATGTCTATTCGCCTTTTTTGGGTATGCAGACTTTGACCAGAGCCGGACGAAGGACCCTGTTGTAAAGAGTGTACCCTTTCCGTATTTCCTCAACGACCTGAGGTTCGTGGACATCCTCTGACTCCACGGTTATGAAAGCCTGGTGGAGATTGGGGTCAAATTTTTTGTCCTTGATTTCTATGGGCGTCACGCCTTGTTTGAGAAGCAGGTCAAGATACTGTTTGTAGATCAGTTCGATGCCATCGCGGAAGCTCTTTCCATTGCTCTGGTCTGGGCTTTGAAACGCCCTTTCGAGATTGTCCAAGACAGCGAAAAGTTCTTTCAGAAAATCGGATAGGGCATATTGATAGAATTCACTCTTTTCTCTTTCAACTCTTTTTTTGAGATTTTCCATTTCAGCCAATGCTCTCAGAAAACGGTCCTTCAGCTTTTCATTGTCCTGTTTAAGAACTTTGACCTCTAATTCTCTTTTCCTCAGCTTTTCTTTCAACCTTTTGACTTTCTCTTGTTTTTCTTTAAGCTCTATTTCTTTCTTTTTGACCTCATTAATTTCTGCTTCAGTTTCTTGGGCCTCTTTCTCTTCTTCCACTTCAGCCGGTTTTGTTTCAGAGTTATCGACCATTTCTCCTCTCCTTAAGGGTTGAAGCTGATGGCTTGAGATAGCCTTTTCGCCACACAATCCACCAACGGGATGATTTTTCTATAGTGAATTATTTTCGGGCCGATGATACCCAAGGAGCCCAAAACCTGGCTGTGGTCTCCATAGTGAGACAGAATGAGCGAACAGTCTGGGATATCCGGCATGTTCAATTCGGAACCGATTAAGACTTTGACCCTATCAAGGCTGATGAAGTCAGAGATAAGCTTCGCCAGTTTTGCTTTCTCTTCGAAATTT
Organism: uncultured Eubacteriales bacterium; assembly: GCA_964645765.1. Lineage (GTDB taxonomy): Bacteria > Acidobacteriota > Aminicenantia > Aminicenantales > Aminicenantaceae > CAZGMN01. Next base: position 45,369 of record CAZYBE010000012.1, on the reverse strand, counting down.
TTAAAAAGAGATTCCAGGCTTTGCGTCTCAAAAAGGTCATGTTTTTCCAAAAGCTTTGGCGTCCCCTGCAGGAATAATTGGTTTTCTTGCTCTTCTTGAGAGAAATAAGACTTCAAAAGGCTTATCAAGCGGTTCATCATGATTTCATATTTTGCCTTGTATTTAGGCAGCTCGCGCAGGAAGAAGTTGCGGACAAAAATAAAATTTTTTCCGGCGAAGCTTTGGTTGATGTATTGCGAGGCTTTATCAAGCTCAACCTGGGTGAAGTAGGTATCTGTCTGGAAAATTTGAGTTAAAACAAAGTTCGACATGGTGACCAAAATGGTCATCACCTTGTCTTCTGAGAGCTTGATAAAACGGACATGATGAAAATTTATTTTTGAAATTCTGGGATAGAGAACGAATCCCAGGTTGTCCGAATATTCAGCCAGAATCGAAGAGACATGATTGAGGAGCGAGTTGAAGTCACCCCTGCCAAGCGAAAAATCTTCTGGCAGAAGATCAATCTGTTTATCCAGGACCATAGTTTCGGCAAGCAGGGTGTCGACATACAACCTCAGCCCCTTATCAGTCGGAACACGGCCCGATGAGGTGTGAGGCTGGGAGAGGAATTCGTGTTTTTCTAACTTGACCATGATGTTTCTCACTGTTGCTGACGAAACAGCAACAGGACTTCTCTGAGCGATAAATTCCGAGCCGATCGGCTTTCCGCTTTTTAGATAACCCTCAACAATTAAGTTGAGAATCAATCTGTCTTTCTCTCTTAGAGTAAAATTTCGCATTTTATTATAAAAAATTTATAGCATTAAAGCTCAAATATTGTCAATTAAACGCCAACCATTTTGAAAGATTCAAAGGGCGAAAAATTCAGTTAATCCTTATCCCCGCGTAGCCAACAACTTCATGATAATTTCCTGTGATGTCCCCTGAGGTCTGGTATTTGATAAGAACGGCCTTTTTTGCTCCCAATTCCTTTGAAGCGATGAGGGCTGAGGTGACGGGCTGAAACCCGCACATGCTGATATCTTCAGCCTGGACGATATCGTAGAGACCCCTGGCATCGAGTTCAAGGATTTTATCAATCGCCAGGAAATCCTTTTTCCTGGCCTCTTGTTGATCGACATAGTGGCTCATATCCGTGCTGGCGACAATCAATACCTCTTGTTTGAATTCCTTGATGGCCCGGGACAGGGCCTTTCCCAACTCTTCCAGGTTCTCGAATGAGGCCTCGTAGGAGATGCAGATGGGAACGATGGAAATATCCTTCTTGAAATACTGGATAAAAGGGAGCTGGACTTCAAGGGAATGCTCATCGAGATGAGCGACCTCATCCTCTTTGATATGCCGAGAATGGCTCATGATGAGCTCTGCGAGGCGGGGTTCAACTTGGGCTTTACCCAAAGGGGTTTCCCATATTCCCTCTTTCATGATAGCGATGCGGGATTGTATGGCTCTGTGGCTGGGACCAAGAATGACGAATTTATCCGGAAGACGGACAGAAGAGAACGCAGCTCCGGCAACGAGTCCTGAGTATTCGAATCCAGCGTGAGGTGAAACGACACAGATAGCCTTTTCTTTTTCTTTTTTTGGATCAACCATTCTGGAGACCATCTTTTTGAGCTCTTCGGCTCCGGATGGGTAGAAATAACCGCTCACTGCAGGCTTTCTTTTCAATTTATCCTCCCCAGATAAAAAAGAGATATCTTCCTCTTTTTTATCAATTTTTAAATATTTTCTCTTTTTTCCTTGAAAGCAATGCCCAGCCCTTTCAGTTCCTCAAGAACCGGCCTGTAAATTTCAGGAATAACAGGAATATGGACTCCTTTCTGCTTTATTTTTCCTTGGAGAATGAGCCTGGTGGAGATGGCAGCGGGCAAGCCCACTGTTCTGGCCATTGAAGAATCTCCATGAGGGATGCCGAAGTCGACCAGAGTGGAGGTGATTTTTTCCTTCTTTTTCTTCTTTTTTCCTGGATACGACGCTATAAATTCGTGCTGGAGAATAATCATATCCCTTTCCCCTTGTCCGTACTGCAGCTTTTCTGTCATCCTGGCCGAAAGAATGTCCAGAGCCGAGCCCTTTGTTAGAGGAAGGGGGTTATCGGCCAAAAGGCCGAGCCATTCAAACCTCCTGATGATATCCGAGTTTTCTTTAATTTTGAGATGAGCACTCAGGGCTTTTTTGATGTCTTTTTCGGCTGGGTCGCTCATCAATCTTCGGAGAAAGCCTTTGTAGGTCAACGCCGACCAATCTTTTTCCGTCTCATCCAGCAGTCCAAGCTCCGCAATCTTCTTCAGGGTTGAGCACCATCCCCTATTCCTCAGCGTTCCGCGGAGCATGGTCTTTGCCGATTGAATTCCGTAGAGCTGGATGTAGGGGAGTGAATTTCGATTGGGATAGGCCTCGAACTCGCCCAAGCCTTCGATGGGGATTATTTTGTAATTATCAAAAAGGTCCTGAGAAGGAATGAAAACCTGCTGTCCGTCCTTCAGGTATTGAGCTGAGTTTTTTCCAGCCAGAAGGACTCCTGTCGGGCTCCAGGAAAATTTGTACCCGAAGGGATTGGTGTTCGCTTCAGGGGCAGGCAAGCCGCCACAATAAGAAGTAAAACCAAGCACTTCTCCGCCCTTCTCTTCGATTTTATGGATAATCCGCATGGCTTCCATATGGTCAATCCCAGGGTCCAAACCAACTTCATTGAGGATCAAGATTCCAGCCTTCGTTGCCTCTCCCTCGAGGCTCTTCATGATCTCGCTCACATAAGAAGTTGTGACCATGTTTTTCTTGTATTCGATGCAATATCTGGCTACCTTGGGATGGTGGGAATAAGGAACCATGCTGATGATTAGGTCTGCTTTTGAAATCTCATTTTTTAAACTCTCTTCATCCTTTAGATTCAACTCTTTGGCCTTGCCATGAGGGTGGTTGGAAACGAGCTTCTCAGCCTTACTGACAGTGCGGCTGGCCACTTCAACCTCAAAATCCGGCTGGTCAAGGAGATACCTGACCAGAGGCCTGGCTACGAGTCCTGCCCCAAGAATCAATATTTTTTTCATGATAAAACTCCTTGAAAATTATTTATTTGATAAAGCCTTTCATATACTCATAATGCGGAGTGAACTTTCCCTGGTGGAGAATGACTGCCTTTTTTATCGAATCCGGAAGCTTCAAATCTCGGAAATCTCTGGAGAAATCTGTGGAGGCAATTTCAGACACAAAAGGCTTTAGCGCGGAGCTGAAATATATCGAGGATTCAAGCGGAATCTCAGCCGGCAGGTTATCTATGGCCATAACCACAACCCCTTTTCCCTTAACCCCATCCTTCACCTTGTCTTGGATAGGGTCGTAGACATAAACAGGATTTTCAGGGTCTGTTGCCCGAACCGTAAACTCCACGGAGCCCTGGATGTCGCAGGAAATATCTCCAATGACTCGAAGACGGGGCTTTTTGCTCATCTTGAAAAGCTTTCCCAGGCTTTTTTTTGTTACAAACCTTGGATATTTTGGAGTCCAGTAGATGCAGTTGACCAGGACAGCCAGATAAGGAAGGTAGGAATCGAAGATTGACCTGTATTTTTCAGGATGGTCGTAATAGTCCTGAAGCTTGAATTCTTGACCTTGGCTCACAGGCTTGACCATATCCTTCTCTTTGAAGACAGTCTTGTAAACTCTGGAGGCTGAATAATTTTTTCCCTTGAAAAAGGAGGCGATTCTTTCTGGCTCAATCTCTTCAAAGGGTAACAGGTTGAATATTTCCTGTGCTCCTTGGGAAACATGCCCGTATCCTGTAAAACCAAAGACCAGCGGAACAAGAGAGCGGATAAGGCCATGGTTGTGAATTTCCCACCCGACTTTCTCGATCTCTTCCTTGGCTTCGACCAGACTCTTGTATTGATAAGCCTGTTTAATGACTGAAAAAGGATTTTTCTTTTTCTCATAATTGAGCCTCTGTCCGAAAGCCCAGAAAGTGTCGATCATTCCGGCCAAGCCGGCTTGCTTTCCAAAGAATAATAGCCTTTGTCCTTTTTCGTTAACAATTTTCTCGTAATCGATGAGGGTGCAGCCGAGCTCGGCCATTTTCCTCAGCATGGGCATGTTATGGGGCTGCCCCTTTGTGGTATGGGAGAAAAAGATATATACCTGTCCCTTTCTAAAAAAATGAAGCGGAATTTCTTTTATGGCAAAAACGACCTTGCACGGCGAGAGGTTCTCTTCGACTTTCGCTCCTTCCCGGGAAAAATCCTGATCAGAGAAGATGCGGAGCTTCGAGGGTTGAATCCAGATTTCAAGGGGATAATTCTGGACGAGCTCTCGGACATGAGTGGGAATCAGAGGAACCCTCCTTTCCCAGGAGTTCTTATCTTCTCGCCTGATTCCGATAAGAGCTTTCATGATTAAGTTCAGCCTCTAAGATTCGAAATTATGACATAAGTCTTCTCTAGCGGTCAATCTCCTTGCCTGACTCTCCTGAGAATCTGGGGAAAATTGAAAATGGTTGACTCTCTCGAGCGTTATTCTAATAATATCCTCTCATGATCCAATTTTTCAACACCTTAACTGGAAAGATAGAGCCTTTCAAGTCCATCCTTCCTGGAGAAGTCAGGCTCTATACCTGCGGCCCAACAGTCTACGATTATGGCCATATCGGAAATTTCCGGGCCTATATTTTTGAAGACTTGCTCAAGAGATTCCTCATTTTTATGGGCTATAAGGTCATCCATGTCATGAATATCACGGATGTCGACGATAAGACTATAAGAGGAGCCAATGTCCAGGGAGTCAAGCTTCAGGAATATACAAAAAAATACATTGATGCTTTCTTTGAAGACATCAAGACATTGAATATTGCAATGGCCGACCATTATCCTCGGGCTACAGACCATGTTCCAGAGATGGTGGAGATGGTCAAGGGGCTTCTCAAAAAAGCGTATGCCTATGAGAAGGACGGCTCCATTTATTTCAGTATTGCTAAATTTCCAAATTACGGTCGTCTCTCAAAGATAAAATTGAACGAGCTCAAGCCAGGACAGAGAATCGAGTCCGATGAATACGAGAAGGAAAACGCCCATGATTTTACCCTTTGGAAGCATAGAAAAGAAGGAGAGCCTTTTTGGGAGACAGAGATAGGCCAAGGAAGGCCGGGCTGGCATATTGAATGCTCGGCCATGAGTTCCAAATATCTCGGCCAGACATTCGATATCCATTGCGGTGGCGTGGATAACATCTTTCCCCATCATGAGAATGAGATTGCTCAATCTGAAGCCTATTCAGGGAAAAAATTCGTCAATTATTGGCTGCACTGTCACCATCTCATCGTTGACGGCGAAAAGATGTCAAAATCCAAAGGAAACTTCTACACTCTGCGCGACCTTCTGGCGAAAAACGTAGACCCTTCTTCGCTTCGTTATCTCCTCCTCTCCACCCATTATCGAAAAATGCTCAATTTTACTTTTGAAGCAGTGGACCAAGCCAGGGCTTCCCTGCAGAGGATAAAGGATTTTGTCTATGAACTCAAAAAAGGAACATTTGCCCAAGGAGAAAACAGGAAGATTGCCGAGCTTCTGGAAAAGACGAAGCAAAAATTCATAAAAGGCTTGAGCGACGATTTGAACATATCTGCGGCTTTGACTGCTCTCTTTGAAATGATCAGGAAAGTCAACATCCTGATCTCCCGAGGAAAAGTCTTGAGCAAAGATGCGGCACGCCTCGTTTCTTTCACCCACTCCCTTGATGAGGTCCTGGCCGTTCTTCCTGAAAAAGAAGAGAAGTTTTTGCCTGAAGAGGTTTTGAGGAGGATTGAGGAGAGAGAAAAAGCTCGCAGGGCAAGGAATTACGAGCTGGCCGACCAAATCCGGCGAGAGCTCCTTCAGCAGGGAGTTGTTCTGGAGGATACCAAAGACGGAGTGAGGTGGAAGATCAAAGGGAAAAATTTTGGAAAAAAGTAAATCTCATCACGGCCTTGGTCGATCGGGTGAAGAAATTGCACTTCAGTATTTGAAAAGAAAAAAATACAGGATTATCAAGAGAAGCTTCCGCATGTTCAGGGGAGAGATCGATATCATCGCCTTTGAGAAAAGAACCCTGGTTTTCTTCGAGGTTAAAACAAGACAGAGCGAGGATTTTGGCCTGCCAGAAGAATCTGTAAACGCAGCCAAGCAGAATCAAATCAGGAAGGTCGCCAACGGCTTTCTGGCAAAGAATAAGCTCGAGAGTGGTGAGTGCCGGTTTGATGTCATCTCCATTTCTCTTGATAAAGACCAGGGATATTCTATCCGCCATATAAAGGATGCGTTTTAAATTAGGAAAAAAGCGTCTTTTTTTGGTGATGTTATGGATGCTTCCAATAAGGAGGGATAAATGAGACGCATTAAGAAGTCAGTGCTTATCTCCTTGATTTTCTTGGCCTTCTCCCTTTCTCCCTTTGTCTTCAGTCAAGTTGTCCCTAAGCCAGAAGATGTTTTCGGCTTCAAAGTCGGAGCAGATTATCATCTGGCCACTTATACCCAGGCCATGGAATATTTCAAGAAGCTCCAAGAAAACTCAAAGAGGATAAAGCTCTTTGACATGGGCAAGACATCCATGGGCCAGACCATGACTTATGCTGTCATTTCCTCTGAAGAAAATATGGCCAACCTCGAGAAATACAAACAGATGATCAAAAGATTGTCATTGGTCAAAGGACTTTCTGATGACGAAGCTGAGAGCCTTGCTCAGGAAGGAAAGGCGGTGGTTTATATTGACGGTGGGCTTCATGCTGATGAATGTGCTCCAGCGCAGCACAACATTCAGCTGGCCTACAACTTGCTTACGGCAAAAAACCCAAAAGAGCTCAGAATCCTTAATGATGTCATTCTGATTCTGGTTTTTGCCAATCCAGACGGGATGAACCTTCTGGCCGAATGGTACCATCCCAATGTCGGCACGCCTTATGAGGTCTCGCCTATGCCCTGGCTCTTTCAAAAGTATGCCGGACACGACAACAACCGCGATTCACATGTTGCCAATTTAGTCGAGACCCAGAATCTATCCAGGCTTGCTGACAAGGAATGGAATCCAGTCATCCTCTATAACCACCATCAGACTGCTCCTTTTCCGGCCCGAATCTGGACGCCGCCCAACTCTGAGCCGACAAACCCCAATGTTCATCCTCTTATCGTCCGCTGGCAAAACTTGATCGGCTCAGCCATGGGTGCTGCCTTTGATGAAGAAGGAAAAGAAGGAGCTATCTCCAGGATTATCTTCGACACCTGGTACCCAGGCTATGTGACTCAGGTTGTCGATTCCCACAACATCATCTCCATCCTGACTGAAACCGCCCTTTATCGCTATGCTACACCCCACTTTTTTACTATCCGTGAATTTCCCCAGCAGTATCAGGATTTGACCATGTCCGCCTTTTATCCCAGCCCCTGGAGAGGAGGCTGGTGGCGCCTCAAAGATGCCGTGGATTATTGCTTGACTGCCTCCATGGCTGTCCTGGATGTTGCCTCCAAATACAAGAAGGAGCTCCTTTTCAACAAGTACAAGATGGGCAAGGACATTATCAATAGGTTCAAAGAGGAACCTCCCTATGCCTGGATAATCCCTTCGAAGCAGCATGACCCTCAAACAGCCGCCCTTCTTCTCAACCGGATGATTCTTTTGGGGATTGATGCCTACAAAAGTGATGAATCTTTTTCCTGTGATGGGATAAATTATCCAGTTGGAACCTATCTCATCCCCATGAGCCAGCCATTTGCTCTTTTTGTCAAGAATGTTTTCGAGGAGCAGAGCTATCCTGACCTGAGGAAATATCCTGACCTTTGGCAGGGACTTGTTGAGCCCAAACAATTTGAGGGAGCTCCTTTTGAATCCTATGACATGATGGGCTGGACTCTCCCCTACCAGTTTGGGGTCAAGGTTTATCCAGCCAATTCTCCTCTAAACCCAAAGATGAGCCGACTGGAAGAGGTCAAGCCTGATTCTGGAAAAGTTAAGGTCAAGCCTGGTTTTGCCTATCTTATCAGCCCCGAGATGAATGTCAGTTTCAACGCAATAAACAGAATTCTTTCCCAAGGTGGAAGGATCCTGCGGGCAAGAGATTCCTTTTCTGTGGATGAAAATGCCTTTTCTCGCGGGACTTTCATTATTCCTTCCTCAAGCGTGAAGAATTCCTTCATGGAGAAGTTGGCTGAAGACTTGAGCCTTGAAATAACAGGAATTCCTGACAAACCTAAAACAGAGACTTACAGCCTGAAAAAAGTCAGGCTGGGAGTCTATAAATCCTGGATTCCAAGCGAGGATGAAGGCTGGACTAGGTTAATCCTGGAGAGACATGAATTTCCTTATACAAGCGTCTTTGATGCTGATATTCGGGCTGGAAATCTCAAAAACAATTACGATGCGATCATTATTCCTGACACTTACAGCCCAGAGGCGATAATCAATGGCTACCCAAAAGGGACTATCCCTCCCAAATATATCGGGGGAATCACACTCAACGGTCTTCGCAACCTGAAGACATTTGTCGAAGAGGGCGGAACCTTGATTTTCCTTAATTCATCCTGCAACCTGGCCATAGACAATTTTAGCCTTCCTGTCAGGAATGTCTTGAAGAATGTTAAAAGAGAGGAATTTATCTGCGACGGCTCAATCCTTCGCCTGGAATTCGATAACAAGCATCCTCTGGCTTACGGTATGCCCAAAGAAGCAGGGTCCGTATTTTCAAGCAGTTGCGCTTTTGAGATCATGCCCTCGTTTGCTGATAAGAAAGAGCCAAAGAGTGTGTCCAAATATCCAGAAGAGAATCCGCTGATGAGCGGCTGGATTTTTGGCGATAGGATTATTCGCCAGAAATCCTCAATCCTCGAGGTTCCCTTGGAAAAAGGGAAAGTTATTCTTTTGGGCTTCCCAGTCCAATTCAGAGCCCAGAGCTACGCCACATTCAAGCTCCTCTTTAACTCTATTCTTTATTCTGGCCTGGAATAAAAACAGTTTTCGTATCCAATTATGAGAGTAGATAATGTTATGGGAAATAGCCGCAGCGACCATTGAGGATTTAGCCATCGGAGTTCGCTCTTCGAGGGAACCCGACGGAGTCGGGCGGCGAGTATGTCTGAGCGAAGCGAGTTACGCAGCCGCCTAGAAGAGCGAACGGAGATGGCGCTAAAAATCCGATTGGGAGCGAGGCTATTTCCCATAACATATATCTCAAATGCAGCAACAGTTCATCATGAATCTTGATATATAAAGATAAAGCGAGGAGGCTCTCAGATGTCAGAAAACACCGTATTATCGACATCCACCTTTAAGCTCTTTGGTCTCATCATCGGGATTTTAATAATCAGCGGGTGCGGCGGACATCGCACTCAGGTCCAACCAGAAAAGATTTTCATCAACGGCCGAGTTATAACCATGGATGATAAAATTCCCAAGGTTGAAGCTCTGGCAGTTGCCAAAGGAAAAATTATTTCTATCGGGACTACAGCAGAGATCAGGAATTCTCACTTAAAAGCTGAAGTCGTGGACCTCAAGGGCAAGACGGTCATTCCCGGCATCATAGAGTCTCATGGCCATCTCTTGAGCCTGGGACAGAGCTTTCTGGAATTGAATCTTGTCGGAGTCCAGACTCCTCAGGAAGCAGTTGAAAGGGTGCAGGACCGTGTCCGCACAACTCCGGAAGGAGAGTGGATCATCGGTTGGGGCTGGGATGAGGGAGCCTGGGCAAAAGACTATCCAACAAATTATGAGCTCAACAAGGTCTCTCCAAAAAACCCAGTTTGTCTCAGCGGGCTTCATGGATTTTCAAGTTGGGTCAATAAAAAAGCCCTAGAAATTGCAGGAATAACCAGCGAGACACTGAATCCGGCCAATGGTGAAATTTTAAAAGACGCCAGAACCGGAAATCCCACTGGAATACTAACCAACAGAGCTCAGGACCTTGTGGCGAGATCTATCCCACCATTGACCAAGGCACAGGTTGAAAAGGCTTTAATTCTTGCCGTCGATGAATGTTTGAAATACGGCTTGACGACAGTCTATGAGGCAAACACCACAGCAGCGATGCTCGATGCTTTACGCTCCTTAAGGAATAAAGGCAAGCTCAAGTGCCGCATCTACGTCATGCTTGATGGAACAGATAAAAGGCTTTTAGAGCCTTTTATCCTTAATGGCCCTGAGATTGACGCACGCCAAATTCTGACCGTTCGCTGCATAAAGATTTTTATCGACGGAGCTCTCGGCTCACGTGGAGCGGCACTTCTTGAGCCCTACAGCGACGCTCCTGATGCCAAGGGCGTTATCGTGATGAGCGAAGATTCTCTTTATCAATTAACTGTTCAGGCCCTTAAGAGCGGCCTTCAAGTTGCTGTTCATGCCATTGGCGATAGAGCAAACCGCATAGCTTTAAATGCCTTCGGTCGTGCTCTTGCAGAGGTTCGCGGCGCCAAAGACCATCGGCTCAGGGTTGAGCACGCCCAGGTTGTTTCCCCTGAGGATATCCCTAAATTTTTTCCTTTGGGTATTGTTTTGAGCATGCAGCCTCCGCATTGCACTTCTGACATGTCCTGGGCAGAGAAACGCCTTGGGCCAGAGCGGGGAAAAGGAGCCTATGCCTGGCGCTCCTTCCTTAACACCGGTGTCCACCTTGCGCTCAATTCCGACTTTCCTGGAGAAGCGCTCAACCCTTTTTATGGAATGTATGCCGCAGAGACTCGTCAAACTCCGGATGGCAAGCCAGACGGAGGATGGTATCCCGAGCAACGCCTTTCGCGTCAAGAAGTCTTAAAGGCTTATACTGTGGAGTCAGCCTATTCGGGCTTTGAAGAAGGAATCAAGGGGAAAATTCTTCCAGGCATGCTGGCTGATTTTATCGTTCTCTCTGATGACATCCTCAACATCCCAAGCCAGAAGCTTCTTTCTCTTTATGTGGAGAAGACTTATGTGAGCGGAAGGATGGTTTATGCTAGAGATGCTGCAGCCAGAGAGTAAAAAGGAAGCACCCCAAATTCCGTCATAGCCAGAGCGCCTTGCCACAATTCTATAATTATCACTGATTCTTATTTTTAAGGAATCTGTCAAAAAAGTCCGCAGCTGCTCTGTAGACTTTTAGCCAGATGTCATGGCGGAGAAAGCTGTGGACTTCATCCGGAAAGACAAGAGCCTCAACATGGGCTTTGCCCAATTTTCTCAGGCGTTGAACTAAATCTGTTGTCTGAATGAAGTCGACATTCCTGTCATCATCTCCGTGGACAAAGAGAACAGGCGAAGACCAGAAATAGACATCGGCCACAGGGGAAGATTGATAAGCCATATTCATCAGCTCTTCGCCTTGAATTCCCCATCCTCCGCCTTCGCGGCGTCTTCCGAAGACGGACCAGTCGTGAACACCATGGAGGTCGACACCAGCGGCAAACAGCTCAGAATCCCGGGCAAGCCCGAGGGCAGTCAGGTATCCGCCGTAAGACCCTCCCCAGAGGCCTATTTTGTTCGGGTCAACTTCAGGCCGCTTCTGGAGGTATTTGCCAGCAGCCACAATATCCTGGTATTCGGAAGCTCCACGAGGGCCTTGATTGGGAGCTTGGCGGAAATCGAACCCGTATCCAATGCCAGAGCGGAAATTCACTGAAAGCACTAAGTAGCCTTTGCTTGCCAAGTATTGGTTAAAGGCGTAAGAATTATGATAATACTCCCGCATGTGCCAGCCGAGGAGCATCTGCCGAATCGGGCCGCCATGCATGAAGACGACAGCTGGCCGCTTATCTCCAGGCTTAGCGCCCTTAGGGAGAAAGAGTTGGCAGTGGATATCCAGCCCATCAGGTGTTTTAACAATGACTTGTTGAGGTTCGACCAGTTCTTTTAAAGGAAATTCGTTGGGGATAACCTCTGCGGCTATGATGCGTCTCTTCTTATCTTTTAGGTCCATGACAGCAGGAGCTGCGGGCTGGGAGAAGGTTGAGCAGAAAAAGACCAAATCATTGCTGTTTGAGGTCAGGACTGGAGACCACTCAATCCCCTGCCCTGGAGTTAGAAGTTTAGGCTCACCTCCTTTTACTGGAACTGACCAGAGATGCCTGCGGTCGATGTCAGCATAGTTAGAGTTGAAGATTAGAGCCTTGCCGTCCTTTGAAAGGAAGCTGTCCTCGACTTCATATTCTCCAGGAGTGAGGCAGGTCAATTTCATGTCTTTGCAGGATAAAGAGTAAAGATGCAGCCACTTTTCATGCTCAGAGTAAAAAACGAGTAGACCGTCTGCTGCCCAGCGAAGAGTCTCGGCAGGATAAGACTGGGAGAAGCCACCAGTCTCGTTTGGACATTGCCATATTTCTTGGACTTCCCCTTTTTCGGCATCAGCCTTCATCAAGGAGAATTTTTCTCCTCCTCTAGAAAAAGCGACAGAGCTCATTCCGGGAAAGCGGATAAAAGCTATGTATTTTCCGCACGGAGACCAGACTGGATATCTATCCCTGTCAACAGAAGGAGAAATCCACATTATCGATTTGCTCTTGAAATCGTAAACTCCGATGAAGCTATGGTCTTCCCTGCTGCTGACAAAAGCAAGCTTAGAGCCGTCAGGAGACCAGGCAGGAGAGCCATTGCTTCCTCGAGCTTTAAAAAGCAACTCTGGTTTAGAAGACCCATCGATCGAGGCAAAATAGATTTGATTTCTAAGGCTATAAACCAGTGAGTTGCCAGCCGGCGAAGGCAAAGGATTGCTTCCCAGCCCGATTTTCCAGGGTTCGCCACCTTCAACTTTAATCGCCCAGACAGCCTGTTCAGCTCCCCCCGGGGAGGAAGTGGGGTTGGGATTCTCTCCAGCCCGATTGGCTGAGCCGCCTCTAACAAAGACGATGATTGTCCCGTCCGAGCTAAAGGCAAGCTCCCCCAACTCCTGGCCGTCATCCAGGGAATACTGGGTGAGTTGTTGAGCTTTATACTCAGGACCTTTGGCCACCCAGATATTCCGCTTCCCCTGCCAGTTAAAGACCCAGGCGACAATGTCGCCTTGAGGAGATGCCACCAGGTTTGATGGGAATGCACAGCTCATGATGGACTCCAAAGTGTAAGATCGGGGCTGTGCTAAAGAAAATGATGAAAGTAGAAAGACTACAGTTGAGAAAAGCACTGACTTTTTCTTAAAAATAGAAAGGTTCATTTTTCCCTCCCTCTAGTATGGTTTTTTCCGCCTCATCGAGATTCTGTGATACTCTGTTTAAATTTTTAAAAGGAATAACTCATCCCGAGAATGAGGCTCCTGCCAGGCTCTTCTATTCCGTCAGGATCAGGTCTTGCCAGATAGTATTTGTTGAGCAGGTTAGAGAGGATAAAGTAGAGGCGAAAATTTTGCACAGAGAGGAAGCTGGCTTTTAGATTGACCAACCCATAGCCTGGGATTTCGACCTCGGCTGGGCCTGGGTCCTTTTTTTTCTGCTGGAGTGTCGTGTTGATTTCTGCCGAGAAGCGGCCTATCCAGAACCTTGTTCCAGCATAGAGACGAAAAGGGGGAACATCATTCAAGGGATTTTCTGTGATCTTGCTTTTTCCTTTGAATGAGAAGAAGTTGCCGAATATTTTCCAGCCCTGAGCAGGATAATATTCCAATTCGAGTTCATAGCCGTTGATTTTGCCTTGGTCAATATTCCCGTAGGTATAGATGCTTTCTGCCGGATTAAGAAGATATCGCTCTATCAGGTCATCTATCTCATAATAAAAAGAGTAGAGACCAAAAAACCAGCGTTTGAAGATAAACTTCAGGCCTGCATCAAGGTTCAAACTTGTCTCCGGCCTAAGGCCGGGCTGGGAGATGATCATTCCCCGGCCAGTTATTCCCGTATAGAATAATTCGCTCGGGCCCGGAGCCCTGTAGGCTTTGGATAGATTGGCAAAGGCAACAATCTCTTTTGTGATTTTGAAAGAACTCCCCAGAAATCCTGTCCAGGGGCTGTAGTCTCTTCTCTGCGCAGGAGGAGTGTCTCCCTGAAGAGCTTTCATTCGCAAGAAATCCCAGCGAATCCCACCTACCAGGTCAAGATTTCTTATACCTGAGTAATCAGCCGAGAAGAAGAGGCCAAGGTCTTTTCTGTCTCCCTCAGTGAAAGGCCATTCTTCAATTTCCTCGATAAGGTTTCCGGAGGAATCAAAATCTGAATCAAATGTTTTATAGACATTTTTTGCTCTCACCGAGGCCCTTCCATAAAAATCAATCCCTCCTGTCAAGCCAAGATATTGTCCAACTTTTTTCCTGTATGAAAGATGGAACCCGTAATCCTTGCTTTCTGTCCTGGATTCCTCTGTCCTGTAGGGTTCGAATCTCTCTCTTTTTGTTTCCAAGAAATTGGGATTAAAGAAGGCCTGGAAGGCCAGCTCCCCTCCTCCAAAAATTCCCTTCTCAAGCCAATGGAACTGAAGAAGATTCTGGGTTTCTCTGGGATACCAGGTGGGCCGAGTGGAACTATCTTGGGCTGGCTTCCCAATGTTGTGTCCCCTTGAGCCGAGAAAGCTCAGGTGAATCTCTCTCTTCTCAGTCATGTGCGAGATCTTTCCAAATAGAGTACCCTGTGTGTAATAAGACTGGAGCACTTCACCCTGAGGAGAGGAGTAGTTCTCTGCATCCCCGCCCTGGAAAGAGAGATAAAATCCGGTGTTTTTCCGGCTTCCCTCGACTGAAAAGCCAATTCCTTTTTCCTGGTTTATCGAGCCATACTTGAAATTGGCGATCCCTTTCGGTTTCCCTTCCATGGCTGGCTTTTTGGTCAGGATGTGGATGACTCCTCCCATGGCATCCGAGCCATAGAAGACAGAGGAAGGGCTTCTCAGGACTTCAATTTTTTCGATGTCATTGAGTTCGATAAAAGAAGCATTGGGTCCAGTGCGCCTGTCGCTTGTTATCCGGGCGTTGTCGATCAGAATCAGTACTCGACTTCTTGCCAGGCCACGAATGTTAGGAACTATAGAAAAGCCGCCCGACCCGAGGGTGGAGACTCCAGGAATAGTTGAAAGGCCTTCAGTGATATTCGGGGCCATCTTTTCTTCGAGCGTCTCTTTAGAAACGACTGTTTCAGCGGCAGGGACGCTTGCCGAAGATTCAGGATACCTCAATGCCGTCACCACTATCTCTTCTCTCTGGATTATGTAAGGAACGAGCGTTATGACTATTTCTCTTTGTGCCTCTTTGGCTGAAAGGACAACTTCCTGGTCGATATAATCCCGGTGAATGATCTTCAGCCTTATCTTTTCTTCTTCAGGAAAAGATAGGCTGAAACGGCCCTCTTCATCTGAGAGGGTCTTGCCGCCGCTTGAGGCGTGGAAAATGACACTTTGGGCAACGGGTTTTCCCTCAAGATTCACAACCTTTCCTTTGATTTCAACGGCGAGCGATTCGATGGCCGAGATGAAAAATATTGAAAATATGAAGACTACTTTTCTCATTTGGTATTAATTACACCAACACACGCTTGGTTGTAAAGATCATCTGCACTAGAGGAATCGTCTCTTATCACCTGATCATTCTTTGAACATGGAATTCGAAACGCTTCCCGTCCTGGATTATCACTAATTTTATGCTTATGACTGATGGCCTTCTGGTTTAGATCATAATCGTTTGACAACCGAGTCGTCCTTTGATTTTTTCGATAAGTCTCTTATGCTTTCTCCCAGTGTCGGATGGACTGCATCAGGGGAAATCTCCATGAGAGGAATGAGCACAAAATTTCTCTTTTCCATCCTGGGATGGGGAATTTCCAACTCTTCAGTCCGGATGACTTTTCCCTCAGCTAAAAGAATATCTATATCAATAATCCGGTTAGCCCTCCTGGCCTCAGCCTTTCTTCCCATTTTTTTCTCGATTCTTTTGATCAAGGCCAAGAAGTCCTTCGGGCCGGCCGCAGCCTGAACCTCGATGACCTGATTGTAGAACCAATATTCGGAAGGAATATCAACGGGTTGAGTTTCATAAATAGAAGATGTCTTAAAAATTTTAACTCCCCCCTCCTCCAGAAAAGAGAGAGCACGAGCTAAATTTTTTTCTCGGTCTCCAAGGTTGCTGCCCAAGCTTAGCAAGTATCTCATATTGAGCACTCGTTAAAAGCTAAACTTCTATCAATCCGAATCTTTTCAAGACCCTCAAGACAGCAAATGTCACCCAGAGATGGTCTTCCAAAGAGGACTTTTTATTCCCTGCTTCCCAGTAACCTTGCTTGGTCTGTTTTTTCATCAGCCATTCTAACCCTTTTTGGATTCTTTCATCTTCCATGCTGAAGCCGACCTTGGAAAGAGAATCGAGGCAGCTCAAAATATCAGTTGCCCAGAAGGGATAGCTAATTTCCTCCCAGAATGTGGGAGGACGCCGGTCTTCGTACTCATCCTCCTTGAAAAGCCGGCTCAGCATCAGCTCGCCGGCTTTTTTTGCCTCCTTGCTTTTTCTCCAACTGGGAGATGCGGCAAGAGCCCGAAGAACCATGCCGGTAACAAGGTGGGAGAAGGGCCGAGATTTATCAGGTTTTACTGGTTCGAGCTTTAGCTGGGCTTTAAAATTATAACGATTTTTTAGCTGTTCCTGGTCGATTGTTCGATAAGGAATGACCCAGCCTCCATCCTCCTGCCTATTTTTGATAATCCAGCGGAATCCTTTCTGTGTCTTTTTATCGTTCTCCATGCCATAAAGACAGAGAATCTCAAGGGTTAAGGCGTGATAAGTCGGAGAGTATTCATTAAAATAAGCACCGCGGAAATCCCCTTCTTTAGACTGTGTTGAAAACAGGAAGCTAATTGCCTTTTGAATTCCCGGCTCCTCGAGTGAGCAGGCATAATCGTAGAGTCTGAAAAGATTTCTTAATGTCTCAACAATGTAATATGTTTTTTCCCAGCGAGAATGGCCTTCATACCTTCTTTTGCACCAGCCGCCGTTTGATTTTTGTGCTTTTAAAATTCTTATTCGCGAGGCGAATTTCTGCAGATTCTTATACTCCCTTTCTGTTGGAACTTCGAGAATCTCTTTTTTCAACCAGTAAAGGATGGGCAGATTCCCTCTTGCCAAGAGAAACTCAATGGCATTATTTGGATTGAACTTTGTCACCGCTTTTACTCAAGCAACCTTGCTTGGAGCTGCTTAACTCTTATTTTTGCCTCTCATAGATAATTATTTTGATTTTTATCTATCCAGCCAACCTTAGAAATCTTCTTATCCTTTATTCCGATATCAGCCCTAAACCGCGGGTTGTCTGTCCCATCAACGATAAGACGGTTTTTTGCGACAATGCCATAAGGTTTCTTCGAGGAGACGCAGGAGAATAGGGAGAAAATATAGCCAGTCCTGTAAAAAAAAGAAACCAGCCTCTTCTCACATCTTTTTGAAGCATAGATAGTGAAACATAAATTCTATTCCAAGTCGGAAACTTCTGTCAATTTTTTGTAGGCATTTTTTTGCGCCAAAGCACTTATATCTAATTGATAATTATGGATTTACCATATATAAAGACAAATTTTTTAGATAATGATTTGTGATCAATGGACTCTTTGATTTCGAAGGTCTTTTTTGCTCTGGTTATCTAATCTGGCTCTTTATCAACAATTTCGTATTTGGCGATTGACAAAAAAGCTCTAGTCCCTTAAACCTATTTATTTATTCGAAGTGAATGAAAATTTATTTTGATTCTTGGAAGCAGTTAAGCAGCTTTTTGCTGCAGGAAAATAACTGTCTTCCGAGCGATAGAAAGGAGGTCATCCGCAAATGAAAGGAAAACTCAACTGGACATTATCCGTCAGCCTGCTTCTCATCGGTGCTTCAGCTTTGACTTACACCATCCATTACCTAATCTTTCGAGACCTGCATCATATTTTTATCTATATGGCAGGAGATATAGCTTTTCTCTTTCTCGACGTCCTCCTCGTCATTCTGTTCATCGAACGCTTGCTCACCCGGAGAGAGAAAAAGGCCCTTATGAACAAGTTGAACATGGTCATCGGCACTTTTTTCAGTGAGGTTGGAATGGAGCTTCTAAGAAAATTTTCCTTTTTCGTTAGAAATGCTGAGAGCTTAGAAAAAGAGTTAGAAATCAGGCCGGAATGGAATAAAAAGGATTTTAGAAAAGCAATAGCCGAGGCAAGAAGCTTCTCTTATGAGATCAAAATCGACAAGTCTCATCTCTCTCAGCTTCGAGATTTTCTTCTCAGCAAAAGACCGTTTTTGCTCAATCTTCTTGAAAATCCCAATCTACTCGAACACGAGCGCTTCACCGACGTTCTCTGGGCAATTTTTCATTTGACGGAAGAGCTGGCCTTCAGGGAGGACAAGTTGGAAAACCTGCCAGAATCTGATTACCAACATCTGGCTGGGGACATGAAAAGGGCCTATTCCCAGTTGACTGGTGAATGGATGAGCTATGCCGAGCATCTTAAAGACAGCTATCCATTTCTCTTTTCGCTTGTAGCCAGAATTAACCCGATGAATCCCCATGCTTCAGCAATCGTGGTCTAAGAAAGCGAATTGCCTATTCTTTTCTCCTTCAAAGCAAGACCGTATTCAAGGACAAGCATTGAGGAGGAGGCAATCTTTGATTTTAAGCTGGAAGCATTCTTAATCTGCTTTTCATCATAAAGAAGTTCTTTTTCCCTGACTAAAGCGATGGAGACATTCTGAGGCTCTGTGTTATAATACGCCGTCAACTCGCGAGATTACAAAAAAAAGAGGAGATGCCCAATTGCCTGAGATTGATGTCAAAGGAAAGAGATACGAGACGAATGAAGAGGGCTTTTTGGCTCATCCAGAGGAATGGGATGAAGATGTGGCAGCAGCCCTGGCTAAAGAAGCAGAAAGAATAGAACAACTTACCGATGAACACTGGGCTGTCATCCGCTATATCCGGGATTATTATCTTGAGAACAGCCTGGCTCCGATGGTCCGGAAAATTTGCAAAACCACGGGATTTACGTTGAAGCACATCTATGAACTTTTCCCTTCAGGTCCTGCCAAAGGAGCCTGCAAGCTTGCCGGACTCCCCAAGCCTGACGGCTGTGTCTGAAGCTGAGAAAAAGGGAATAACCAGCGAAAGCAGATGCGGATAGTTAACTAAGAGGATTTTCTCCTCTGAAATTCGGAAATCTCTTTTGCGGCCTCGATGGCAGTCCTGATGTCCTCTTCTGTGTTGAAGGGCCCGATGCCAAAGCGGACAGCTCCATGGATTTTATCTGTGCCCAACTGTTCATGGACGAGGGGGGCGCAATGGAGGCCTGACCTGGAAGCGATATTGTAGTCCACATCCAACATCGTGGACGTGTTCAAGGCTTCCAAGCCGTTGACATTGAAACTGAAAATGGAGATATGGCCGGTCAGATCATCTTGGCAATAGATACTTACGCCATCAGCCCCCAGAAGCCCATCCCTGAGCATGGCAGTCAGCTTCATCTCTTGCTCATGGATATTCTGCAACCCCTTCTTCTCAATCCATTTGAGGCCTGCGTTGAGCCCTGCCACGCCCAAGATGTTCAGAGTCCCGTATTCCAGTCTGTAGGGGTATTCCTCAAGATGGGTGCGCACGGCCGAGCGCACGCCCGTGCCTCCAGCCCTGGTATGCCTGATTTCTATGCCTTCTCTGACATACAACCCGCCGATCCCTGTCGGGCCAAGAAGCGATTTATGCCCTGTAAAAGCGACGGCATCGACGTTAGCGGCCTCGATGTCGATGGGAATCTTGCCGGCCGATTGAGAGGCGTCGATAGCAAAGACTATGCCCTTTTCCCGGCAGAGCCGGCCAATCTCCTTGATGGGCTGGATGGTGCCAATTACATTTGAGGCATGGTTGATGATGACCAGCTTGGTGTTTTTTTTGAATTTCTTGGGAAAGTCGCCTGGGTCCACGAACCCCTTGCTGTCAAAAGGGATGTGGTCAACTTCCACTCCTTCGAACTTCCATAAGTGGTAGAGCGGCCTGAGGACGGAGTTATGCTCGATGGTCGTGGTGATGGCGTGATCTCCCTTCTTGAGCAGGCCGAAGATAATCAGGTTGAGCGCATCTGTCGAATTATAGGAAAAGCAGAGTCTGTTGGAGTCGGTACCGTTAAAGAAATTTGTCAACATTTTCCTCGTTTCGTCCACCATTTGCTCTGTTTCAAGGCAGAGGTCATAGCCTGATCGGCCTGGGTTCACCCCGAAATTCCTGTAAAAATGGTCCATGAATTCATAAACTTCCTGCGGCTTAGGGTAAGAAGTGGCCCCGTTGTCGAGGAAAATGAGTTTCTTCATCACAGGACTTCCTGCTCGGAATATCCGACTTTTAAGGCGAAGTCTCATCCTAATCAATCGTTAGGCCAAAATCAATGGAATTCGTCCCTGTGGCATTTTTTACCACAAACTCGCTCTGGCAAAGCTAATTGGAATTGCCAGGAGCATGAAGCCTCGATCAAAGGGCGCTAAATGACAAGAGCGTTAGACACGAGCTCCAAGACCTGCACCACCTTTATATTCAAATTGTAGTGCTTGATCAGGTCGGTAAGGCCATCGACGCAATTGTGGCATATCGTGCAGACAAGCTTCGCACCCGTAGCTGTGAGTTGCTCGGCTTTAATTTTTGCCGCTTCTAAACGAAGGGACCTGTATTCGTCCATCGAGAGCAGTCCTCCTCCGCCTGTGCAACAGAAGTTCTCGGTTCGGTTTGGGTGCATCTCCCTGAAATCCGAGCAAACGCGTCTGAGAATCCAGCGTGGCTCTTCGACCAAGTCTCCAGCGCGAGAGATATTACAGGAATCATGGAAGGTGACAGGCTCTGGATTTTTTGAGAGGTCGACCTTGATCCGGCCTTGCTTTAAATAACGGATAAGGGTGTGGACCACGGATTCAGTAGGAAGTTTTTGGTCGTAAAGAGCCCAGTTATATCCTTCCCAGCGCGTGGAACGGTAGCCGTGTCCGCATTCAGAGATGACGATGCGTTTCGCCCTGAGCTTTATAGCTGCTTCATAGACATTTTTTGCGATATAGGCGCCCAGGCTGTCATCGCCCGAAAAAAATCCGAAGTTTGTCTGGTCCCAACCCCATTTGGGCAGGGTCCATTTTTCCCCGGCAAAATGAAAAATTTTGGCGGCATGGCCTATCGAACGAGGGTCAAACTTGATCTCTCGAGGATTGATGGTATACATGAAATCACAATCAGGTTTATCGACTGGAATCTCTATTCCTGAAAGACCGAGCTCTGCTTCAAGATCCTCTCTTATCCATTCGAGAGTCTCAAGATAATCCAGCTCTGTGACCGCCATCTGATTGCCTGTCTCCCATTGGTCACGGCAGACGTTGAACAGGCCCTCGGGCACGATGCCGAGCTCGGTGAGAAGCCCGCGGGCAAACCTGACCAGGGCAGCGGTATCAACACCCATCGGGCAGTTCAAGGTGCAACGGCCGCAGATGCTGCATGTTCCAAAAACAATATTCTTGAGGAGGTTCAAATCCTCATCGTCGTGGGGATAGCGGGCGTGAACCCACCAGGGCATAATCCGGCCGATCCAGTCCATATGCCTCTTGAAGATGCGTCGAATCTGTTCGGCTTTGTAAGCCGGGGTCATGGTCGGGTCATCCGGACGGGCCAGGGCGTAATGGCAGGACTCAGCGCACATTCCGCAATGAACACAGCTGACAAAAGAAAGGACAAGAGGCCGGGTTATCCTCTGACTGATAAGGTCAAGAAATGCTTTGACATTTTTCGCGCCCGCGTCGTAAAGCTTGAGCCGGCCTTCCTGAACAGAGCGAAGTTTATCCGACCTTGCCTTTTCCTGAGATGTTGTCTCAAGGGGCATATTCAAGGCTTTATGAATGTCATTTTTCTTGCGGCTCAAGAAAAGTCTCCTCTTTTTTCCTTTTCAGGGGAAGGACGCCCCGGTGACCCAGCGTTTTCCCCAGGAAAAATCTGGCAATCGGGTAATAAAGATAATGGGATATTTTTGAGAAGGGCACATAAAGCAGGAAAAAAGCAGTCAGCCCGAAAAAAAGGATTAAAGGCCATTCAGCCTCCTGGTATCTATTGGGAATAGCCAAGAATCCGGAAGCGAAATAAAGAATCATCAAGATTAGGGAGAGATAGTCGTCCAGCGTGCTGATCAAGCGCATCTTGGGCTTGGCCACGCGTCTGTAAAGCCTCATCAGGCCGACAAAGAAAGCAGCTCCGATGACGAGCTGGAAAATCCGTAAAACTGGCTTGACCTTGAGCAATTCCGGCCGATAAGGAATGATAAAAGTGGCGCTGATGGCCGCAGCCACGCCGAGGTGAAAAATGACAAACTGGATATAGAGGCCGGGCTTTTTCCGTGCCGATTCCATGGCCCAGGGCATGGCGACATTCATCAGAGAGTATGTGATACCCGCCTTCTTGCTTCCGGCTGGGGCAGTCCTTTCTCGACTCTGTTTGAATCGGAATATCCAGAAAAGCCGGAGGAGATAGACAGTGCACATGAAAATTAATGAAACGACTTGGACTTCATTCTCGAGGATGCGGAGAAAATTGCTCATCTTTTAGTCTATGAATTATAGCAGAGCTCCACTTTCAAGTCATTTGAAAATCCCACCCTGTCCTCTTGAATAAAGGAGTGCAATCTTTTAAAATAGCCGTCTAAATATTTTAAGAGGAGGGCAAAATGGCTTGCCGTGGCTCTCAATTTTTTTCGATAGCTTTGTTCTTATTATTGACCTCTATCCTTCCTTCTCAAGCCCAACCCGGGCTCTCAGCCAAAGAAATTATAGAAAAAAATATCCAGGCTGCCGGAGGGAAAGAGGCCTTGTCGCGGGTCAATAATTATTCCTTCAAATATGCCTCGATTACATACTATATGTCTGCTGCTGGGGTCATGAAGCTTGCAGACGGCAAGGAGCCGGTCATTACCGAGGTCATCATCGCTAACAAAGACAAGGTCAGGCGGAACTGTTTCAATAAAATTAGCGAGCTTGCAGGAATTCAAAAGTCCATGCATCAGAGTCTGGCAAAACTCCGCTGCGGCCTTTTTACTCTTGTCAATTTTAAGGACCAACTTGCTTTTAAAGGGTTGAAAAACTATGGAGTTGAAAAGCATTATGTGCTGGTTACAAAGGTAGGTGACTTGGAGGTTGAATTTTATCTTAATGCTGTTGATTTTCGGCTCAGAAGAGCGGTTTTCAAAGGTTTTGACCCTTCCCAGGGAAAATACGAGGTCAATCATGATTTCGGTCCCTACCAGGATATAAACGGCTTAAAAATGCCCTCTTCCTGGTTTGCTTCTCAAGTGGGAACTCGGGGCAGAAACTTCGAAATCTCTGAACTCAAAGTGAACCAGCCTTTGGAAAAAGACTTTTTTTCTAAACTCGAAGTCAATGTTGGCAAAGTGAGTGTCGCCAAGGGAGAACTTGGCGGAAACATCGTTAGATCAGCTTATCAAAGGAACATGCTGATAATATCTACAAACTGGACGAATGAATGCATGCAGAGAGCTGGTTTTAAAACCAATGATAAGTTGATCCTTCAGATAGGTGACCAAGAGCTTGAAATCGACTTTTATGAAGCGCAGTTTCCAAGAGAATCGGTTGGACCGGGCTCGAAGCTCATGGCCCTAAACCCGGAGGATCCGGAGGGTGAGAACTATTTCGTTTACCTCATCTCTCCAGAATTCCAAAAGCTGGCTGAAAAATTAGAAGTCCTTTTACCCATCCGGGTAAGAAGCAAGTGAAGAAAAGGAGGAAACCATGGCTAAACTCAGTCGTCGTAATTTTCTGACAGCATTTAGCTCAAGCCTTTTAGGCCTTGGCCTGTCAAAAAAAGTCAAGGCAAGCCTGAAGGAAAGAACCCTTGCTCAAAGCCAATTCGCCACAACGAGAGTTCAGAAATACAATTCATTGGGAGCGACTGGCCTAAAAGTTTCAGATGTCAGTTTTGGGGCGATATCGTTATTCGAGCCTAATGTTTTAAGGTATGCCTATGACTTAGGAGTGACTTATTTTGACACAGCTGAAAGCTACGTGAACACGAAAAGCGAATCTTATGTCGGCCAGGCTCTTAAGGACATAAGAGACAAAATTACGATTACAACCAAGCATCCCTATTCCCCTCGACAGCAGATCAGAAGAGAAGACATCATCCGCAGAGTTGAGGCAAGTCTGAAACGAATGCAGACCGATTATGTCGATGTGGCTATGATTCATAGCATCAGCGACCTTGCTTTGCTCAAGAATGAAGAGCTTCAGGCTGCCTATTCTCAACTGAAAAAAGACGGTAAGATTCGTTTTACCGGATTTTCCAGCCATAATCCCAAGCTCCACCTGAAGCAGGCTCTTGAAAACGATTTCTGCCAGGTTGCGCTTTTTATCTACAACAACACAGAAGGCAAGGAAGCTGAGCCTGTCATAGAGGAGGCGCGTCGGAAAGGAATCGGGACGGTTGCCATGAAAGTCTTTGCCGGAGGAATGCAGGGAAACCTGAAATCTCTTATCAATCAAGAACTGAGCTACCCTCAAGCTGCGATTCGCTGGGTTTTGAGCAATCCCAATATTGACTGCTGTATCGTGACCATGAGCAGCTATTCCCATGTTGAGGAATATGTAGCGGCATCTGGGAAGCCCTTGAACAGAGAATCTCTGCAGATGATTGCCGACTACCAGCGTCAGACTTCAAGCGAATACTGCCGGGTGAGCTGCGAGAGATGTCTTTCTTCTTGTCCGAATAACGTTGCCATCAATGAGGTTCTCCGTTACGGCATGTATTTTGAAAACTACAGGATGGAAAAGGAAGCCATGCGCTATTATGCTCAAATGGAGGAGAGCAAGAAGCCTCTGCGTTGTTCCGGATGTTCCGGATACTGCGACTCAGTCTGTCCTTACGGCCTTAGAGTGAGAAAAAAGCTTATTCATGCCCATGAAATCTTAAGTGCTTGAGATGTTTCAATTCTCTTGATTTTAGCACGCTTTCTATTTAGAGTGGATATTTAATTCTTCTCTGGCTTTGAAAATTAGGCCGTTAGCTTCAGAATTTTATGAAGGAGGGAATTATGATTAGATTCTTCTGTTTGGTTTCGATTCTTTTGCTTGCTTTTACAACCTCGGCGGCGTTCCAAAAGGCGTTTGAAGAAGACACCATTCCAACTTCGCAGGGTGAGTTGAAAATAACGTTCATCGGTCACGCAACGCTTCTCTTCGACTTTGCTGGGAAAATTATTCACGTTGACCCTGTGAAGAGATATGCGGATTATACGTCTATGCCCAAGGCTGACATCATTCTGGTCACTCATGAGCATGGCGACCATTTCGACCCTGGCGCCATAGACATCATCAAGAAAGAAGGAACGGATTTAATCTTTACAGAAAAATGCCGCGAGAAGTACCCAAACGGTCAGACCATGAAAAATGGTGAAGTTCGAACCGTCCAAGGAATCAAGATTGAAGCTGTGCCCGCTTATAACATTGTCCACATGCGGAGCGAAGGTCTCCCCTACCACCCCGAGGGAGAGGGCAATGGCTATATCCTGACGTTAGCTGACAAGAGAGTTTATGTAGCCGGAGACACAGAGAATACGCCGGAGATGAAGGCACTTAAAAACATCGACATTGCCTTTTTGCCTATGAACCTTCCTTACACAATGACTCCAGAAATGGTCGCAGATGCGGCAAAAGCTTTTAAGCCAAAAATACTCTATCCTTATCACTACGGAAACACCGAGACATCAAAGATTGTGGAGCTTCTAAAAGACGTTGAGGGAATCGAGGTCCGCATAAGAAAGTTGAGTTGAGAATTTAGCCTGCCTCGAGACTGGGTTTCATGACTTTGGACCTGAAAAAATCCTTAACCTAATCCTCAGAATTTTCAATTTCAATTCTTAAGAGTTCGAACCTCCTGTGAGTTCTGGAGTGACTATCCAGGCTATCTTCCAGGTGTCTGTGCATTCTAAACAAACAATCCCTGAATTCTTAAAAGCTATAATCTTATAGCCCTCTGTGCCGGTCAAGAGCAAAGCCGCCAATTTCTCCAAAAATGGAAGATGCCCGACAATCATCAAGTTCTTATTCAGAGATTTGATTTCTTCAGGAAATTTGCTGACTGAATCCAAAGGGTTTAAGTCGTTCCTTTCATAAATTTCAGGACAGGGAAGGGATTCGGAGATAATCTGGGCTGTCTGAATTGCCCGCAATTTCGAGCTGTGCCAGATGCAGTCGACTTTGATTTTCCTAGATTTCAGAAATTCAGTTATTTTCTGAGTTTGCTCT
Organism: uncultured Eubacteriales bacterium; assembly: GCA_964645765.1. Classification (GTDB taxonomy): domain Bacteria; phylum Acidobacteriota; class Aminicenantia; order Aminicenantales; family Aminicenantaceae; genus CAZGMN01. Next base: position 19,190 of record CAZYBE010000012.1, on the reverse strand, counting down.
TCTCCTTCTGGGCTCAGTGGCCTTTTAGGGTCTTGCTCTTCAGGCAGGGATAAGCCATGCTGAATCAAATAGAGGTTCATATGACTAATAAAGCAGATAAGATTTCCTCAATTTTGAAAAATTGCTTAAAGGCTCCTCGAAATTTTTTAATATATCCTTGATATCCGTCCCTTTTTCAAGAGCTTCTCTGACTTTAGATGTTCCCATGATTTTGTCGATGTAATCGGCGTGGAACTTAAGATGATCAGGATACATATCCATGACTGTTTTAATGATATAAAGTGTCGATGCAAACGGCCTGTATCGATTTCTGTCGGTGACATGGATTTGAGCTCCACCGCACAGCTCTCCCCTGTACTTTGAGAAAGCCGGCGTGAACCAAGCTTCCCTGAATCTAACGCCGGGCAGGATCAGCTCGTTGAGTCTTTTCGTGAGCTCATAGCCGTCGATCCATGGAGCTCCAAAGTTTTCAAAGGGCTTTGTCGTCCCCCTGCCCTCAGAGATGTTTGTCCCTTCCCAAAGCACCTGGCCAGGATAGACCGTCGCTGTATCCAAGGTGGGCATATTAGGCGAAGGAATGACCCAGGCAAGGCGCGTCTCGTCGTACCACATCTTCCTTTCCCATCCTTCCATGGGAATAATTGTCAACCTGGCTTTTTTCTCCAAGAATTTATCATTAAAGAGCATAGCCAGCTCTCCTGCGGTCATCCCATGTCTCATGGGTATGGGATAAAGGCCAACATAGGAGCTGAATTCAGGATATTCCAATATCGGACCTTCCATGTCCTGGCCGTTTATGGGATTTGGCCTGTCGAGGATAATAAAATCAATGCCATATTCAGCACTCACTTCCATGGAATAGGCCATTGTTGCAATGTAGGTATAAACTCTTGTTCCCACATCCTGAATGTCGAATATTAATGCATCGATGCGGTCGACCATCGCTTTTTCAGGAATTTTTCCAATTTTTTTTGTATCAAAAGACCGCATGTAGTCGTCGATGTTCTTGAACATGCCTGGCTCTGGCTTCAGGGACTGGCCGTAGAGGCTAAAGACGGGAAGACTATATTTTTCGTCGATATAGAAAGGAACATATTCCCCAGCTTGGGCATTGCCTCTTACTCCATGCTCAGGCCCGTAGAGAGCGACAAGATTGATTTCTGCGCTGTTGTGGAAGAGGTCGATTGTGCTTTGAAGGAGACTATCCACACCGGTTGGATTCGTTATCAAGCCAACCTTTTTCCCCTTGATGAGGGACAGGTGTTTTTCGAGGAAGACGTCTATTCCAAGTTTTACCTTCTTTTGTTCCTGTAGAGCAGAAACGGCCCTCTCTCTCTGGCATGAAGAGAAAGTGATTATGCTCCCTAAAAGCAAGATGAATAATGTTACTCGGACAAATGAGTGAATCCTGTGAAATAATTGGCCTTCGATTTTTCTCATCATTTTCCTCAAAGTCCTTTATACCTCAAATTTCAAGAAAATAGAATAATAACGAAGAGTGAGAATGGATTAAGGCTCTGGGGAGGATCGGACGAATCAGAATTTTAATTTAGAGGCTCACGTCTCCTCTTTAAGTTTTGCGCCTTCGTGAGCTTAAGCGAGGCGTTCTTTTTACCTAGTGAGAGAGCTAATTTTTATTTAAAGTGCGAACATGACTCCGACAGTGATGGACTTGTATTTTCCCAGATTATAGTCGGCATTGATGTTGAACAGGAGTAATCGAAAGCTCAAGCCGAAATTAAACCGACTATTGTTCTCTCCCTCTAATAAGAAATTTACTGGGATTTTCTGCTCAAAAGCAGTGCCCGGATCAAGAGTAAAATCATAAATAAAGGTTATCTTCGAGCTTTCGTGCAGATATCCAGCGTACGGGGTGACATTGAGAATCCCAATGCCGAGTCTTTTGCTTACGGTTAATCCATACGCAGTTGTGCGCGCTTCGAAAATAGGCGTCACAGTTCCCCCGGTTTCCTCAGCGGGATTTATTTTTAGGGTTTGCTTAAAAAATCCAATAGAGATATCCAAGGGAAGAGGGGTCGGGAAGAATACACCTGGATTATGCTGAATGCCCCAACCGAACCAGCTAAATTTTCCAAAATCTTTGGTGATGTCAACGCCAGGTATTGTAATTTCAGGCAAATAGCGAAATACTGCTCTCGTTCCTAAGACCGTTCCGATGCAGGCTTGAGGAGCTGCAAATGGAAGGAAGGAAATATTTGCCAAGAAATCACCCAGGCCGCCAATCCCAAGAGATATGATATTGGGGTCAATTGTTGCTGTATAATACGTTCCAGAATCCGTTGGGTATTCAAATCTGACATCTGCGCCGCTGAAATTAATCTCGATATCGTCACCTGAACTACTGCCAATGATGGTAGCTCCGGATAATCCCACTGTAAAGTACTTATGAGAAATTGCATTGACTAAAGCATCTTCCATCTCAGGGAAAGGGAACGACAAACCTGAATCGGCGATTAATTTCCTTGCTTGTGTAGAGTCGAACCGAAATTCTCCGCTTGTAGAAAAATGTTTGTATTCAACGTCTTTAGGGAAGAATGTCCCCATCCCGACCAGACCGACTTCCAAATCCAGCCCAAAAACTTTTGCGCTGGGAGCCTTGTGAAACCAGCCGCCATTTAGATTCGAGCCAAAAGCAGAAACAACTGGTGAAACATACTTCTTTGCCGCATCTTGGGAGAGCTTCTTCAAGGTATCTTCCAGATTGCTGCCATTATCTTGAGCAAAAGCGGTGGCCACGATCGCAGACAGAAATAAAGTCATTGTAAGCAAGGCTTTTAATGAAACTATTCTTTTCATTTTTTCCTCCTTTTCATCTCTTTTTCATTAGAATCGTATATAAAGTATATTTAATTTATTGTCAAGAAAGCCTTCTAGATAAAATTCATGCCCTTATTCATAAAATTATATTTATTATGATAAATGACAGAAAGTAAATAACCTTAATAGGTGATTCTCAGGGTGATTTTCAATCCCCTTTTAAAGCTAAAGAGGAAAAACATGAAGAAGAGCCACTTTTCATTTGGAGCTTTTTTCGGTGTTTTCATTCAATGAGGAAAGAAAATTTATTCAGGCCTTAAGAATGGTTTAAAGAGAAATTACGTCTGAATTCGTCGAGTTCTTATTTGCTATCCGAACGGTCACTAGTGTCTGAGGTCATCGCTATTTTTTTGGTCAGTATGATTGTTCCAGGGTCTCCATTGCCATCCGGTTGCTCAAAGAGGATGATCTTACTGAGGACTGCGAGTTTTCCAAAGTATTCTTTTGCTTTATCGATCGCATCTCTTAGGGGATAAGGCTCGGAATCATAGAGAGTTGGATATGATGCGTTTTCTCTATATCCTCTGAGGAAGAATTTTTTGTCCATGAGCCCTCCTTCGCCCTCTGCCACTTTCCTAACCGCTTAGTTAGTCGAATAAATTGGGCTTAAATTGAATAAAAAGCTTATTCCTGTGTGGCAGATTTTAGAGACGTATGAGTTAATTAGTACGAGGGCTAAAAGCGATTAAGATTTAAAAGAAAAAAAATGGCTCCTCGGGCAGGACTCGAACCTGCAACCCTGTGGTTAACAGCCACGCGCTCTGCCGATTGAGCTACCGAGGAGTGAGGTTCAATAATTTATCATTATCTGCTGAGAATATCAACGTCTGTCAGTTTTAGACGGCTGACCTTGGACATGGTCAATGCCCCTGAATCTCCCTGATTCTTAGCAAAGAAAAAAGGATGAGGCTTAGCGCAGACTTGACCTAAAAGCGATATCCAGCTTGCTTGATTTTCTTGCGGTAGTCATCTCCCCACATCTCGACGATCTTGCACATCTCATAGAGTCTTGACCTTAAACGGACTCCAATCCTGTCAACGAGAGAGTCTTCCCCCTTTTTGATGAAGTCGGTTTTCTTAAAATAGGATTGCCTTGTGTCTTCTTCCTCGGCGCTATCCAAGTAGTTGGAGGTTAAGATTGTCAATTTCTTGTTGTTGTAACGTTGATTTATTATGTAAAAAATTGTCTCTTCAACCCAGGCCGTGGTCCTCTTTGCACCCAGTTCATCCAGAACCAGGACTTCACTCATAAACACAGGCTCCAGCACTTCTGACTCGGAGAGAGATGAATCTGGAGTGAATGTATTCTGGATATCACGAATCAGCTCCCTAAAGTCGTAAAAAGCGCAGCGGATATTCTTTTTCAGAATGAGTTCCTGGATGATGGCCACAGCCAGATGCGTCTTCCCTACTCCGCAAGGCCCGATAAAAAGAAGACCCACATCCTGGACCGGGTAATTCTTCATAAATTGTTTGGAGATTTTCAGCGCATCTCGGTGAGAATCGTTGTGGACCTCAAAATTCTTTAGCGTACAGTTTTGGTATCTTTTTGGAATATTTGCTTGTTCGAAAAGAACCTCAGTTTGCCGTTCAATGTAGCATTTGCACCGCTTGGCCAGAGCCTTTTCTTTAGAAACTTCTAATACCCATCCTGAACCCTGGCATAATGGACACGGATTCTCAGCCATCAGTTTAAATACCCTTTCAGTTGTTGAAGCTTATTGGAACGAGCTAATTTTCTCATAGCTTTTTTCTCGATCTGCCTAATTCGTTCTCTGCTTAAATTCAGTTTGTTTCCAATTTCCTGAAGAGTCTGGGGCTGATCGTCATCCAATCCAAATCTCAATTTTAACACAAGTGCCTCTTTTTCATCCAATTCATCTAAAAGCGCCCTGATCTGCTGTTGGATGGAGTTTTTGACAATTTGGTATTCAACAGAGGGCGCAAGCTCGTCTTTTATTCTATCCTCGACTTCCAGACTCTCATCGCCGAATTTATCGCTAAAAGAAAATTCCTTTTTATCCAACTCCTCAAGGTCCTCAACCTCCTCAACGGTTATCCTCATTCTTTTGGCGATTTCTTCCCGCATCGGGTCTCTTTCCAGCTCAGCTTTAAGCTCAGCCGTTTTCTTCTTCATCTCTGATATTTTGTCAGACAATCTCTGGGGAATGAAATAAGCGCGTGAATAATGGGTCAGGGCATGGATGATGGCCTGCCTGATCCACCACACAGCATAGGATATAAACTTGACGTTTCTCTTTGGGTCAAAACGTTTGGCGGCTTCGATAAGCCCCAGGTTGCCCTCGTTGATCAAGTCGAAGAGACTTAATCCCATCCCTCTGTATTTTTTGACAAAGGAGACGACAAATTTGAGGTTCGCTTCTATTAATTTTTTGAGGGCATTTTTATCGCCTTTGTGAATAAGCTCGCCCAGCTTTCTCTCCTCATCTTGAGAGAGAATTGAGAATTTTGATATCTGGCCAAGATAGGACCTCAAATTCTTCGATTCAAAATAGTCTGTGAAATCATCCCTCATTCGTTCACATTCTCTTTCTCTATTCTTATGATTTTAGCCGGGCTGATACGAACCAACCCCTTTCTCTTAGCCTCAAATTCATGTTCTCTGCCTTCAAAAAATTCTTTTTTTATATACTCCAGCAACATGTTAATCTCTGCTTCAATCTGTTCTATTCTTTTTCTCATGTTAAGAATCGCTTCCACGCCAGCCAGGTTGACTCCCAATTCACGAGTCAAGTTGATGATGATTCGGAGTTGCTTCAAGTCTTCTTCAGTGTAGAGCCGGGTGTTTCCCTCGCTTCGAGAGGGGCTTAACAATCCTTCTCTCTCATAGAGCCTGAGCGTTTGCGGATGGATGTTAAACATCCTTGAAACACTGCTTATATGGTAGAAATTTTTTGGGCCTTTTTTTTCCTTTTTATCCTTTCTATCTTTCATTTTAATAAACCCCCATCTTTTCCCTTGGGTTCTGATTAGAGAGTTTCTGCAATTCTCTCATCATTTCCCTGATTCTTTCATCATTAAACGGCGGGGGCACGATCGAAACCTCGACAAACTGATCGCCTCGAGCTTTTTTCCCTGGGATGGGAGCACCTTTGTCCCTGAGCCTGAATTTTTGACCTGACTTTGTCCCCGGAGGAACCTTTATCATCGCCTGGCCATAGAGAGTGGGGACATCAATTTTTGCCCCGAGAGTTGCCTCTGGAACTGTGATCGGGATTTTAACATAAATGTTCGACCCCTCTCTCTTGAAGACTGGATGGGAGTCGACTTCAATCGTGATGAACAAATCTCCAGAAGGACCTCCGTTTCTTCCCGCATTACCTCTGCCTGGAATCCGGACTTTTGAGCCGTTGTCAACACCACCCGGAATCCTGACGCTTATCAGCTCAGTTTTCTGGACAAGGCCCTCTCCATAGCACGTGGAACATTGCTGTCCGCTAATCCTTCCTGTTCCTCCGCATGAGGTGCAGGTCGAGATGAATCTCATAGATCCTTTTTGTGTAGTCGTGCGCCCGCTTCCTCCGCAGACTGGACAGATGCGCTGTCCTCCAGTTTGAACGTAGCCAGTTCCCAGGCAGGTGGGACAGGAAACCTGCCGAGTCAGCTTTATTCTTGTTTTCAGGCCATGGATGGCGTCCAGGAAGCCGACTTTCATTGTATAAAGGAGATCTTCACCTCTCTCTTCTCTCTGCCGTTCGGGCCTGGCTCCTGTGCCGAAAAGATTCTCAAAGATGTCTCTAAACGAGGAAGTCCCAAGGTCAGAAAAGTCAAAGCCTTCAAAGCCAGAGGAATATGTCTGGTAGTCTCCTTCTGAGGGTCTGTCCCCAACAAAGCCAAACTGGTCGTATTGACTTCTTTTCTTGGGGTCGCTCAAGACTGAATAGGCTTCTTGGATTTCTTTGAACTTTGCTTCGGCTGTTTTATCCCCTGGATTGAGGTCAGGGTGGTATTTTCGAGCAAGCTTTCTATAGGCCTTCTTTATTTCGGCTAAAGTCGCCTTATGGTCAACTCCTAATATCTGGTAATAGTCTTTAGCCATCCTCGAGCCTATATCAAACAGCCCTGCCTTCAGGGTTGCAATCTTCGCTCAAAGCTCAGTAGGGATTAATTCTTCTTGTCTTCATCAACAACTTCAGCATCGATAACTTCTTCTTCTTCTGAACCTTGTGAAGAGGCCTGCTGCCCTCCTCTTTGGCTTCTCGTTCCAGTCTGCTGGGCTTGCTGCTGGCCGGCTTGCTGGTACATCATCTCCGTCAATTTATGGGAAGCCCTTGAAAGAGAATCTATGGCCTGCCTTATCTGCTGGACATTCTCGCTCTCGATAGCTCTTTTAGTGTTCTCGATTTCAGCCTGGACGCGGCTTGCCTCCTGGGCAGGAATCTTCTCTTTGTTTTCCCTCAGTAATTTTTCTATGCTGTAGACGAGCTGGTCAGCCTGGTTCTTGGCCTCAACGACCTCTCTTCTCTTTTTATCCTCTTCAGAATGGGCCTCTGCCTCCCTGACCATCTGCTCTATCTCCTTCTCATCGAGACCGCTGTGTCCGGTGATGGTGATGGCTTGTTGTTTTCCTGTGCCCAGGTCCTTGGCCGATACATGGAGAATTCCATTAGCGTCGATATCAAACGTGACTTCAACCTTGGGGATGCCACGAGGAGCAGGTGGAATGCCATCCAGATGGAACCTGCCCAGTGTCCTGTTGTTCGCAGCCATTTCTCTTTCGCCCTGAAGGACATGAATTTCTACGCTAGGCTGATCATCAGCGGCTGTGGAGAATATTTCTGTTTTTCTGGTAGGAATTGTTGTGTTGCGGGCAATCATCTTGGTGAACACGCCGCCAAGGGTTTCGATGCCAAGGGTCAGAGGAGTCACATCCAGAAGGAGGATATCCCTGACCTCTCCACTCAAAACAGCTCCCTGGATTGCAGCTCCGGCAGCCACAACCTCGTCAGGGTTGACTCCCTTATGGGGTTCTTTTCCGAAAAGATTTCTGACTAGCTCCTGCACCTTGGGAATTCGAGTCGAGCCTCCAACAAGAATAACTTCATCAATGTCTTCAGGCTTCAGCCCAGCATCAGCCATGGCCTGTGTGCAGGGCGGGACGCTCCTTTGAATGAGGTCGGCCATCAACTGCTCCAATTTAGCCCTGGTGAGCTTCATCAACAGGTGTTTTGGCCCTGAAGCATCAGCAGTAATAAAGGGAAGATTGATTTCAGCTTCAAGAGTCGTGGATAGCTCCATTTTTGCTTTTTCAGCGGCTTCTTTTAGCCTCTGCAGAGCCATCTTATCCTTGGAGAGGTCTATTCCTGACTCTTTTTTAAATTCTGCCACAAGCCAGTCCTGCACCAACTGGTCGATGTCATCTCCGCCCAAATGTGTATCGCCGTTTGTTGCTTTAACCTCGACCACACCCTCACCTACCTCAAGGATGGAAATATCGAACGTTCCTCCTCCAAAATCATAAACAGCAATAACTTCATCTTTCTTCTTATCCATTCCATAGGCTAAAGCTGCTGCCGTAGGCTCGTTGATGATTCGTTCAACCTGAAGACCTGCGATCACGCCGGCATCCTTGGTTGCTTTGCGCTGGCTGTCGTTGAAGTAGGCAGGGACAGTGATCACGGCTTTTTCCACTTTTTCTCCAAGATAATCCTCTGCTGCTTTCTTCAATTTCTGAAGGATGAGAGCTGATATCTCAGGCGGGGAAAATTTATTTCCTAAAACCTCGACTCTCACATCTCCATTAGGCGCTTTGGTGACTTTAAAAGGGACCTGTTTGATCTCTTGGGTAACCTCGTCATAGCGGCGACCCATGAATCTTTTTATAGAATAGACAGTGTTCTCGGGGTTGGTGACGCGCTGTCTCTTGGCAACCTGACCGACAAGCCTTTCGCCTTTTTCAGTAAAGCCGACAACAGAAGGAGTTGTCCGTCCTCCTTCTTCGTTAGCGATAATTACAGGCTGGTCACCTTCGACTATTGCCACCACAGAATTTGTTGTTCCGAGGTCAATACCGATTGTTTTTGCCATTTCTTTCCTCCTATCTTAGTCTTAGTATAATATAAAACTTGAGTATCATTTTGTCAACAATTTATTTATTTTTAAATAGGATTTAGTTTATAAAATTTGTGCAATTGCCACAAAAATGGCAAGTTTTTGAACTAATCCTGCTTAGACTTTTGCTTTAGATACTAATTTTCTCGGTCTGTGCCTTTTTTCGACCTGGAAACGCTTTTTTCCTGCTATTTGTTGTCAGGGTCGATGATAAACCCTTCTTTCATCAGGAGCTGAACTTCTTCTCGAGATTTTTTGATAATTTCCTCAGCTCTTTTGAATCTCTCCTGGGCAGGCGCCTTAATCCGGGCTACAGCCTGCTCAATTCCCTTTGTCCCTACGGCGACAGCTTCTCTGGGGAAAACCTCCCACTGGTCCATGTTAGGAATGATGTAATCTTCGCTTATTCCATGGTCTTCAGCAACTTTAGCCAGCTCCTTTGCGGCTTCAATGCACATTTCGTCTGTTATTTTTGTTGCCCTTATATCCAGAGCTCCTCTGAAGATTCCTGGGAATCCGAGGGAGTTGTTGACCTGGTTGGGAAAATCCGAGCGGCCTGTAGCAATAATCTTTGCTCCGGCTTCCTTTGCTTCCCAAGGCCAGATTTCAGGGACAGGATTTGCCTCGGCGAAGACGATTGCATCCTTGGCCATGCTCTTGACCCATTCTTTTTTGATTACCCCAGGGCCAGGTTTTGATGCAGAAATAACAACATCAGCACCCTTCATCGCTTCCGGGATATCTCCCTTGATTCCTTTGGGGTTCGTTGTCTCACAGAGGTGCCACTTTTCCTTGTATTTTGTCTGCAACAGCTCTCTGTCTCCCCTGTTTTTATGAAGTATTCCTTTTGAATCAACAGCAACAATGTTTTCAGGCTTGACGCCGGCAACAACAATAAGCCTGGAGATTGCGATGTTGGCTGCGCCTGCCCCGATCTGCGCAACCTTGATCTCCTTCATCTTCTTCCCGACAATCTTGACGGCATTGATTAATCCCGCCACAGTCACACAGGCAGTCCCCTGCTGGTCATCATGCCAGACAGGAATCTCCATCTCTCTTCTCAATGTATCCAGGATATGAAAGCATTTGGGATGAGCGATATCTTCTAAGTTGATTCCCCCAAAAGTTGGCTGGAGCCACTTGACAGCCTGAATGATTTCTTCAGGCTCTTTTGTGTTGAGGCAGAGCGGGAAGGCATCAACTCCGCCCAGGTACTTATAGAGCAGAGATTTTCCTTCCATGACTGGCAAGCCTGCTTCAGGCCCGATGTCGCCCAATCCCAGCACTCTTGACCCATCACTGATCACAGCCACAAAATTCCACTTGTTGGTCATCTCATAGACTTTTTCTTTATCTCCCTGGATTTCCCTGCAGACAGCCGCGACGCCGGGAGTGTACCAGATGGCAAAGTCATTAAAACTTGTGATCCGGCATTTGGGAATGACCTCAATTTTTCCCCTATAAAAAGGATGAAGGCGCAAAGCATCTTTGGAAGGTTGCTGCGCTTTGGCTAACAACTCTTCCACTGTGACTTGTTTCATTTTATGACTCCTTTTAATGATTGCTGTAAATTATTAATAAAATTATTAGCTTTAAAAAATAAATTCCGTCCGACTTCACGCAATTTTAAAAAGGCATTAATTTAAGCCTTTTGCTTTTTAAAGTCAAGGCTCGGCCTAATATCCGATGTCTAAGAAGGCAACTCGTTCTCTATCCGTCCTGAATCTTATCCTATCCTCCCAAGCAAAACCTTGCTATATCTTATGTGCCAGTAATTTTTGACTACCTGTGGAGGAAAGAGCGTTCACTGTCCGCTTCTCCAGGCCTCCTGGTTATAATCATGCTCAGGTTCAAGTCGTCAGCTCTATCAATGACCTCCTGGTCTCTGATCGACCCCAGGGGGTAGATGATGGCTGTTATTCCGTTTTTGGCTGCAACCTCGATTACATCAGGAAAAGGCATAAAAGCATCAGAAGCCATGACGCATCCCTCTGGCCCGTATCCCCGCCTCGAGTATCGAATGGCTTCTTCTGCGGCATCAATCCGGCTTCTCTGGCCTGAGCCAATGCCATGGACTTTATCATTCTTGCCGATGACCACAGCGTTCGAGCGGGTGAAGCAGGCCACATTCCAGTTAAAGATTGCAGCTTCAATTTCTTCTTTTGTTGGCTTTTTTCTCGAGACAATGTCAACAGCATCAAGCGAGGTGATTCTTGAGTCAAACCTCTTTTGAATCAAAAGACCGCCCGCAACTCTTTTGAATTCCATTCCGCTGTCCATAGCTCTTACATCAAGGAATGCTCCCATTTTGACCACTCTCAGGGTCTGCTTTGCAGTCAGAATTTCAAGAGCCTCGGGTGAAAAACGAGGAGCATAGACAACTTCAACATTTCTTCCTTTCTCGATTAAAAGCTCTGATAGCTCTTTGGTTATTGTATAATTGAAGATATCAACGCTTCCAAAGTTGGAGAGGGAATCGCAATCCCAAGCTTTTTTAAAAGCCTCCTCTGGAGAGTCTCCCATAGCCACGCCGCTCGGGATTTCATGTTTCACCAAGACGCAGATGTGTTTCTCTTCATAAATCTCAGTTAGTTTCTTGGCCAGCCTCTGTCCCAAATCCATGTCAGCGACGTTGATATAGCTCAGTCCTTTTGTTCCTTCCTGCAGGATTTCAATTGATGCCATATTTGGCCCAGATGCCCCTGCTTCAGCATAAAAAGCTGCGGGGTAGCCAGGGTTTTCGCCATATCTCATTGATTGTTTTTTCCTGAAGATTCTGTCTCCAAATTGAAGAGTATCAGGAAATTCCTCCTTAACTTTGGTGCTGTACTGTTGGCGGTCCCTCTTGCTTATTTTTTCCATTATTTCATCATCCTTTCTTGCCTGTTTATGATGAATATTTCATATTCATCCTGGCTTAAATTGGGGGAAAAAACACAGGCGATAGACACCCTGTAGTCTTTTTTGCCTGGCTTGGGCTCCAAGGCCTTGAAGATAGCCTCTGTCATATCCCTGGGATTATTCTTTTCTACCCTGACATCAACTGGATCTCCTCTGAAAGAAGGCAGAGGGTCTTTATCTTCGCCTTCATAGGTTGTGATCATTTTGCCCCATGCGGCTATTAATGGAAATTCAAATATTTTTCTTTCAGAGGAACCGTCTGCAGCCCTTCTTATTATTCCCAGGGCGGCTTTGCTCTGAGCAATTATACAACCGGCTATTCGTGGCGTAAAATGGGGTGAGTCAGGCTCATAATTCCACCTTCCAAGGGCAGAGGCTAAAACTTCTGCAGGGTTCTGGCTCTTGGCCAGAAAGGCTTTAATATCCGCTGTCTGCCGGCCATTGCTCACCGCAACTCCTTTGGAGAGATAAATGGCAGGATAGAGAAGCAATTCTCTGTTTCCACGCTTCACGATCGCCTCATCTATAGGCTTTGCCCAGATGGCATCCCCTTCTCGTTCCAATTTTCTTGCCTGGCTGGAAGGAGACCTCCCGCATATGGCATAGACAACAACATCATTTTTTCCTGATGGGTCTCTCCCAAGGATAATGAGCCGCCCAGGATAATCTCCGGACGCCAATCCTTCCAAAGCTTGAGACATTTTAGACTTTTTTATAGATAACACATTATTCAAGCGAGGTCTAGATGAGAAAAAGGAAAGGCTTTGGGAAATAGCCTCGCGCCCAATCGGATTTTTAACGCCATTCTCCGTTCGCTCTTCTCGGCGGCTGCGTAACTCGCTTCGCTCAGACATACTCGCCGCCCGACTTCGTCGGGTTCCCTCGAAGAGCGAACTCCGAAGGCTAAATCCTCAATGGTCGCTAAGGCTATTTCCCAAAACATCTGTCTTGAATAGCAAAAAATATAATCGCTAATTTTGATAGGGAAAATCTTGTTTTAAAGAAAGGTTTAATATAGAATTCTTTTTATTTTTTGAAAGAGGTTGTCATGAAAAAACCTGGCGATCCAGAAGAAGCTTTTAAAAACTTGGATTTTTTATTTTCTCCTGAAGCCCGCACCTTGAGGATTTCGAGTGAATACTTGGAGCCATTAACGAGGTTGGGCGAGCTGAAAGTCAACAACACGGTGCTTTTCTTGGGCTCTTCAAAGGCTAATCCTGATGATGACTATCAGTTAGCAAAATATTATTGGGAAGCTGAGGAGCTCGCTTATGATCTGGTCAAATGGGCGATAAAATTAAAGCCAAAAGGGAAGAATTTTGTTATTTGCACAGGAGGAGGGCCGGGAATAATGGAAGCTGCCAACCGCGGAGCTTTGAGGGCTGGCGGAAAATCTATCGGCATGAATATCTCTCTTCCCCAAGAGCAAGCACTCAATCCCTATATCTCTCCAGAGCTTTCTTTTATCTTCCATTATTTCTTCATGAGAAAATTCTGGCTAATTTACAAAGCAAAGGCTGTTATCGCCTTCCCAGGAGGGTATGGCACTCTGGATGAAGTTTTTGAAACTTTGACTCTTGTCCAGACAGGGAAGATGAGCAAAGACGACCTTATTATCCTCCTTTATGGAGAGAAATACTGGAGGGAAATCCTAAACTTCGATTCAATGCTCAAGCACAAAACAATCTCGCCTGAAGACCTTAGACTGTTTTCCTTCTGCTCCACGCCAAAGGAGGCCTTCTCTTTCTTAAAAGATAGATTGATAAAGTTTTTAAAATAAATAAAAAATTTCTTTTTCGCGGAACGCCTGGATCGAAGAAACTAACCTTCGGCAGCAAATAATAATACTTGACAAATTGATTTTATAGATTAAAATAATTTCATGTTTAAAATGATTCCAAAAATGGAAACATTTAAAAATATGTTAAAAGATAAGGGGATAAAGCCCACTTATCAGAGATTGAAAATTCTTGAATACATGTGTGACAACACAAAAAGTCATCCCACAGTCGAAATGATCTATGAAAAGCTCTCAAAGAATATTCCCACCATGTCCTTGACGACAGTTTACAACACACTTAATGCCCTCTTGGAAAAAGGCTTGGTTTCTGCGGTGACGATCACCGGAACAGAAGCCAGGTTTGATATTAACGCCAGATCGCATCATCATTTTCTCTGCAAGGAATGCGGGAAGATCATAGATGTCAATGTTGAATGCCCCTTCGCCATGGGAGAAAAATCCATTTCCGGGCACAGAATTGAGGAAGTCCATGGATACTTCAAGGGGACTTGTGAGGATTGCCTGGAAAGAAGAAGCAACAAAATAAAAGGCTCAAATTCAGGCCTTTTTCTCAGTGCCGAGAAAAAACTCCCTTCCTCTAAACCAAAAGAAACTAAAGGGAATGCAAAAGAATAACATATTTTAATAATTTTTTTAAGGAAGCTAAAGATGAAAAGCCTGAAAGGCACTCAAACAGAAAAAAACCTTTTAACGGCATTCGCCGGTGAATCTCAAGCACGAAACCGCTATTCTTTTTTTGGCTCACAGGCCAAAAAGGAAGGCTATGAACAGATCTCAGCCATTTTCTTGGAAACTGCAGACAACGAAAAAGAACATGCCAAGAGGCTCTTCAAATTCTTAGAAGGTGGGCAGGCGGAGATTAAAGCTTCGTTTCCCGCAGGTATTATCGGCAAGACAGAGGCTAATCTTCAAGAAGCGGCAGGCGGAGAAAATTATGAATACACAGTCATGTATCCTGAATTTGAAAAGGTTGCTGATAAAGAAGGATTTTCAGAGATAGCTCAGGTCTTTAGATCGATTGCCAACGCAGAGAAGCAGCATGAGAAAAGATATCTGGGCCTAATGAATAATCTTAAGAACAACATGGTTTTCAAGCGAGACCAAGTCGTAAGATGGAAGTGCAGGAATTGCGGCTATATCCATCAAGGAAAAGAAGCACCTGAGCAATGTCCTGCATGTGCTCATCCCAAAGCCTATTTTGAACTGCTGGGAGAAAACTGGTGATTTTGAAAGATAGAATCAAGAGGAGACAAACATGAGCGACTTTTCTGAAAAGAAAAAGACTTTGAAGAGTTTGATCAAGAGATTGCACCAGGGCAAAGACCCAAAGAAAATCAAAGAAAAATTTAAAAAGTTCATCCAAGACACGACCTCAACCGAGATTGCAAAGATAGAAGAAGAGCTCATAAAGGAAGGCATGCCCCAAGAAGAAGTCCACAGACTCTGTGATGTCCATATCTCTCTGTTCAAGGAATCGATTGAAAAAGAGAAGGTCTTAGCTCCTGCGGGCCATCCCATTCACATCCTTATGGAAGAGCATAAAATTGTGCTCACCATTGCTGATGAGCTGAAGAATGCTTCTCAAAAGGCTCAAAGCAAAGACAAAGCTTCTGCTAAGGGAATAGCTGGAGAACTCAAGCAAATCCAGGAAAAGTTCCGAAGCTCGGCAAGTCATTATCTCCGGGAAGAAAATGTGCTTTTCCCTTACCTTGAAAAACACGGGATTACCCAACCACCGGCCATCATGTGGATGGAGCATGACAAGATAAGAGAGATAGAGAAGAATTTATATGAATTTATTGACGGCTGTGGCAGCATGAATTCAGATAGCTTCAAGAAGAATCTGGAAGACCTGTCCAGTGTATTGGCTGAGACCTTATCCGGCCATTTTTATAAAGAAAATAACATCCTCTTCCCTACTTCTCTAAAAGTGATAACCGACAATGAATGGAAAGATGTAAAGAAAGAGTTTGATGAGCTCGGATACTGCTCTTTTACCCCTGAGTCGGCGATATCAAGCTTGAAGGAAACAACAGAGGAACGTGCGGCAAGGCCAGAGGTCGAAGGCATTGCCGCCTTCGCCACCGGAAATTTGTCCCACGAGGAAATTGAAGCAATCTTCAACTCCCTGCCGGTTGAGCTGACGTTTGTCGATAAAGAAGATATGGTTCGATATTTCAGCCAGACAAAGGAACGAATATTCACCAGGACAAAAGCCGTTATCGGCCGCAAAGTTCAGCAATGCCATCCACAGAAAAGTATCCAAATGGTAAACCAGATCTTGGAAGACTTTAAAGCAGGCCGGAGGGACGTCGCCGAATTCTGGCTTCATCTTGATCGCAAACTGATCCACATCAGGTATTTCCCGGTGCGCAGCGAAAGAGGAGAATATTTAGGCTGCTTGGAAGTGACTCAGGACATTACGAATTTAAAATCGATCGAGGGAGAGAAAAGGCTATTATCCTAGATTAGGAGGCGGCAGAACCATCCTGACCTCAATTAAAGGGCCAGACTCCATCTTCAGAGAAAACTAAGAATTTTTCCCTTTACCCTGCGGAAAAGGAAGATAAAGATAAGCAAGCCCAAAAGAACGCCTAAACCATCGGCAATCCAATCCAGAATTTCTGTGGAGCGGCCTGGAACAAAATATTGGTGTAGCTCATCCAGAGCTCCGAGGAGAGTGCCGCTCAAAAAAGTCATATAAGCCTTCACTTTTAAGCGATATTTTAAACTCAAGAAGCAGCCAAAGGAGAGGAGAAAACCCAGGATGGCAAACTCAATGAGATGAATAGCTTTATCCATGAAGGGAATATCCGCTTTAAGGTTAATGCTTCGTGAGGAGAAGAAAAATATTAAAGAATAATAGAGAAAAGCCGGCAAAAAAAATAAAACTTTTTTCATTTTTATCTGGTTAAATATTCTAGTGAAAAAGAAGAAAATTATCCATGAAATAATTTCAAAATTCGTGATGATCTGTTGCCATAATTCGATTGAGAGCAAGGCCATTTCCCAAAACTTTTTTAAAATTGATTGAAGCTTTTTTTATTTTGTGGCAATATAATAAAAAAGTTTTTTAGGAAAAGCTTATTATGCGTCCTATCCTGCCAAACAAGAGCAGGTTGTTATTCATCATCGGGCTCATCCTTATTCTTGCCTCATGTTCCCGGATGAGGTATTTTCCTGGCGGGAATGTCCAGAAAGGCCTGGCTTCCTGGTATGGGCCTGAATTCCATGGAAAACTCACTTCAAACAAAGAAATCTACGACATGCATGATTTGACAGCAGCCCATCCCACTCTTCCCTTTGGAACTTATGTTAAAGTCACCAACCTCGATAACGGAAGGTCAGTGGTTGTCCGTATTAACGATCGCGGACCCTTTGTCAAGGGTCGAATCATCGATCTTTCTTATGCAGCGGCGACGAAGCTTGGGATGAGCGGAGCGGGTGTTGCTCCGGTTGTGATAGAGGTTCTCAAAAAATATTCTCCAAAGAAATCTTCACAGAAATATTTTGTCCAGGTCGGAGCTTTTGTCACTAAAAAAAATGCAAAGAGCCTTAAAAAGAGTCTTCTCCGACGATATCGCAATGTTCAGATCTCAATCCTTAAGACATCTTCTCAAACCTTCTACAGAGTGAGAATCAAAGCTCGCAACATGGAAGCAGCAGAAAAAATTGCAAAAAAGCTGCTGAAGGAAGGTTATGAAGCTCAGGTTTTGGAAGAGTAGGAATTTCCAAAAGCTTCATCTAAAAATTTTCTGATATATCATTGAGAGAAAACGATTTTTTAAAGGAGGAGGGATGAAAAGAATTGCCTGGTTTCTTCTTACGAGCTTATCCTTTGTTGTCATCTCCGGATGCATCGTGGTCAGGCGACCGACTATAGCCCCGCCCCCGCTCAGGACTGAAGTCATGATTGCAAGACCCGGGCCTGATTTTGTCTGGATAACAGGCTATTGGGGTTGGAAAGGTGGAAGGTACCTCTGGATAACAGGCCGCTGGGTCAAAGCCCGCCCCGGAAGAGTCTGGGCTGTTGGGCATTGGGAAAGAAGGGGCCTCCACTGGGTGTGGGTAAAAGGCCGCTGGAGAAGAAGATAAAACTTTTCGCTCAGGTCTGCTGTTTTCTTTTATAAAGATAGGCTGAGGGTTTTAGTTTTGCTTCCTTTCCATCATGCACGGCGAAATTACCTCCGCTCCACATGGAAGCTGAGCCATATTCGCCCTTTTTATTGATGGCATAAAAGCTTAGGCCGAAGCTGGGAAGCCCGTCCGAATTCAGCAGCCGGGGAACAAGCTTTGTTTTTTTTGCAATTTTTTCCAGAGCTTTCAAGCAGGCTTCTTCCGGAGAAGAGCCCATAGCCATGAAGTTGACAACAGAGTAACTTCCGCAATTGAGGATGTTGGCTTCTCCTCTTCCGGTTGAGCCAGCAGCTCCTATATCGTTGTCGACATAGAGTCCGGCGCCGATAATCGGCGAATCCCCTACCCTCCCTGGAATCTTGAAGAAGAAGCCGCTGGTTGTGGTCACGCCTGCCAAATCACCTGAAGCATTGATGCAAATGCAATTGATCGTCCCATAGGAATTAATATAGGAGCGAAGCGCTGGCTCAAGCTTTTCAGACTTGGCAGGGAACCAAAAATCTTTGTCTGAGAGAGTCTCTTTGCGTCTAAGCCATATTTCCCGTGCTCTATCTGTAAGGAGATTTTCCTCTTTAAAGCCATGGGCCAAGGCAAACTTCAGGGCTCCCTCTCCCACAAGAAGGGCATGGTCTGTTCTCTCCATGACAAACTTGGCGACTTTGGATGGGTTCTTGATGTTTCTCAAGCTGGCGACCGCACCAGCGCTATGTGTCGGGCCATGCATGACCGAAGCATCAAGCTCAACAATTCCCTCCTCGTTGGGCAGACCTCCATAGCCAACGGACATGTCATTGGGGTCATCCTCGACAATGTTAACGCCGGCGATGACAGCATCCAAAGGCTCTTGCCCTTGCTTGAGGAGCTCCATGGCCTTCTCCACCGAACGAAGCCCATTTCCGCTCGAAACTGCGCACATTTTATCCTGATTCTGCTCTGCTTTGGCAAAGTTTTTTCCTCCGCTTAGCATAGCAGCTGCGCTTAAGCCAATTCCTGTTTTGAGAAAATCCCTTCTTGAGAATTTATCTCTCATTGTTCCTCCTTTCGATTTATTCCTTTTTCTTTCCTAAGTTACTTAATTCGGAAATTAGAATCAATACATATAATTCAGGAGCAGTCCATTATTATTGATAACAGTCAAATTCCCTAGTGAAGAGCTCTTTTTTATCCCAAGAACAAAACATAATCTTTAGGCGGAGGCTGAGCGGTTCGAAAACCGTTTGAAGGCTGAGCGGGCATGGTTCCTCGACCGAAGGGAGAGGAGAGCGAAGCCTGAAACCGAGCAGGCTTTGCCTCGCAGGGGCAAAGCCTGCGTGTTTTCGAACCACCCAGCCTGAGCCCTCAAATTGACAAAGGATGTTACGTTTAGTATAAATCCCTTTATTTTTCGTTATGAAAAAAAAGATTCTTCTCTCTGCTTCTCTCTTTCATTTGCTCAATGACG